>UCCS01000028.1 GCA_900470965.1 Hyphomicrobiales bacterium | reverse complement strand
ATCTCCACCCTTGTGGGGGGAGATGGCCGGCAGGCCAGAGGGGGGTATCCTACGCGCTAACGCTCAAAGCCACGCATCCCCCAATCGCGCCGATGTGATGGAACCCAGTCAGCAACCCTGACGTTTCCGCACCGCTGTCTCCCGGCAGCGTGCCCACCCTTACCACCCCTTCCGACGGCATCCGGAATTGCCCGCCTCGCCGCCGCTTTCGGACGGAGGAAACACATATGTCCGCATCGGCAAGCCTGCGCGCGCTGACCCCGCAGCAGCGCAACACTGTCATCGCCAGCTATCTCGGCTGGACGCTCGACGCCTTCGATTTCTTCATTCTCGTTTTCGTTCTCAAATATATCGCCGAGGAATTTCATACCGACGTTCCCGCGGTGTCCGTGGCGATCTTTCTGACCCTTGCCATGCGGGCGCTCGGTGCCCTGATCTTCGGGCTTGCGGCAGACCGTTACGGGCGGCGCATCACGCTGATGGTGGATGTGCTGCTCTATTCGCTCTTCGACTTCCTCACCGGTTTTTCGACCGGGCTCACCATGTTCCTGGTTCTGCGCGCGCTCTACGGCATCGCCATGGGTGGGGAGTGGGGTGTCGGCGCCTCGCTCGTCATGGAGACGGTGCCGGAGGAAAGCCGCGGCATCGTCTCGGGCATCCTGCAGGCGGGTTATCCCTCCGGCTATCTGATCGCCTCGCTGCTGTTCTTCCTGCTCTTTCCTGTCATCGGATGGCGCGGCATGTTCTTCGTCGGCGTGGCTCCGGCGCTGCTCGTGCTCTATATCCGCCGCAATGTGCAGGAGAGCCCGGCCTTCCTGAAACGCCAGCAACAGAGACGCCGTCCGTTCCTCACCGTGCTGCGCGAAAACATTCCGCTCTTCATCTGGGCGGTGCTCTTGATGACCGCTTTCAACTTCTTCAGCCACGGCACGCAGGATATCTACCCGACCTTCCTCGAAAGCCAGCGCAACTATTCGAGCTATACGGTCGGCGCGATCGCCGTCGTCTACAATATCGGCGCGATCGTCGGCGGGCTGTTCTTCGGAGCGCTGTCGCAGCGCATCGGCCGCAAGCGGGCGATCGTCATCGCCGCACTGATCGCCGTGCCTGTCGCACCCCTCTGGGCCTATGCGCCGGGGCCGGTGCTGCTCGCGATCGGCGCCTTCCTGATGCAGTTTTTCGTGCAGGGCGCCTGGGGCATCGTGCCCGTGCATCTCAACGAGCTTTCGCCTGACGAAGTGCGCGGCACATTCCCCGGCTTCGCCTACCAGCTCGGCAATCTGCTGGCCTCAGGCAATGCGACGATGCAGGCCGACCTCGCCGCCCATTGGAACGGCGACTACGCCTATGCGTTGGTCATAGTGGCCGTGATCGTCGCTGTCGTCGTGGCAGTGCTTACGGGCCTCGGTTACGAGAAGAAGAATGTGCGCTTCGGCACGGAGGAGGCCGAGGAGCCGCGTGGCGCGATGCGAATATAGCGCTGCCTGCGGCTTGAAGGCCGGCGGCGAAAGCTGCCGGCCTTTCCTTGTGGTCACCCTGCAGGCTCTCTGTCTGCTGCGTAATGCCTAGTTCTGGTACGAATTTCTGGTGCCGGCGGTTTCTCCTTTTTTAAGATCATTGTCCTAGCGTGTCTGAGCGCCGGTTCTGTATTGCGTCCCGCCGCGAGGGGTCATGGATAGTAATTTCGCCTTCCTGCTGCCGGTCATGATGCTGATTTTCGGCTGCACCTTTCTTATCGTCGGCCGGTTCGGGTCGCGGGAAGCGAAGTTGTGGGGGCCGGGTTATCTTTTTGCGGCGGCCGCGTTTTCCGTTCCGCTTTTCGACAGCCTGCTCGCCGAGCGCACCGCCTCTGCCATTGCCGATGCGTTGTTCCTTCTCGCATTCATTTTCTATTCCGGCGCCGTGCTCGCCCGTTTCAAACGGCCTTCCTATTTCCGGCTGCGTATTGCCTTTGCCGGGGTGATGTATGCGGGCATGCTCTATGCGGCGCTGGTCGCCGCCAGCATTCCGGCAGAGTTCCTGCTGAATGATCTTGCCTGCGTGGCGCTGCTCGGCTTTGCCGTTGCCGCCAGTCTGCGGCACATGCGCCATGCGGCCGACAAGCTGCTGCTTGCCGTCTCCGGCCTCGTCATTGCCGATATCGTCATCCGCAATGTGGTCTTCGTCTTCATCGTGCCATCCTATGGCGGCCACGAGGATTTCATTTCGTCGCAATATGCCTTCACCATGCAGGCGGCGGCTTCCATCCTGGTGCTGATGTTTGCGCTTTCGGCCCTTGCGGCAACGACGCTGGATACGATCGCCGCGCATCGCGATGCCGCAGAGCGCGATCCGATGACCGGCATGCTGAACCGGCGCGGCTTTGACCGCATGGTCGGGGAGCGCGGCCGGGTGGAAGGCGCAGTCATCATCTGCGACATCGACAATTTCAAATGGGTGAACGACACGTTTGGCCACGGGCCCGGCGACGAGGTGATCCGCGCCTTTGCCGAGATGCTGCAGGCGCGGATGCCGGAGGGCGGCTTTGCGGCGCGGTTCGGCGGTGAGGAATTCGTGATCTTCCTGCCGGCAACACCGCTGGCTTCGGCTGCCGATTTCGCAAACCGGGTGCGGCTTGCCTTTGCTGCCGTCGACCGCAAGCCGATCGGTTTCGACGGCGAGCCGATCGGCTCAGACGGCAAGATCACCGCAAGCTTCGGTGTCGCTGGCGCCAATTCGGCCGATCATTCCCTCTATGAGCAGATCGCGCGGGCCGACAAGGCGCTCTATGCCGCCAAGGAGGCCGGGCGCAACAGGGTGATGGTCGAGGGCGAGCAGCCGCGCGACATTTCCAGCCCGCGGGTGGTGTCTGTCGCGCGCGGCTGCTGAGCCAAATGACAACGCGGTCCATGGTGCCGTTCCACAGGCAATTGACAAACCCACCCACAAGTAATGGGGTGACGCCACCGACAACTCAAATCCAACGATTTCAATAGATTACAAATCGTCCATGTCGGAAAATCGCCGCATTTCCTACACCTTGCCGTCGCAATTGACTGAGACCTTGTCACCATCAGGTGATGAGGAGGTGAGCGGTCATGAGCCTGTCTTTTCCGACGATGGCGGCGATCCGTTTCGGTTACGGGCTGCGGCCGGGCGAGGCCTTGCCGCAGACCAAGGATGATCTGATCGGGCAGGTGACGCGCGGCGCGAATGGCGTGCCGGACTTTCCCGTGGGCGGCGTCGAGGCGCGGCATACTGCGATCCTCGACCTGCAAGACAGGCTGAAGCAGATCCGGCAGGCCGATGGCGACGATCTCGATCGCCGGCAGCAGCGTCGGCTTCTCCAGCGCCGGGCGCAGGTGCTCTTCCAGATGGATGCCAATGCGCGGCTGATGCAGGCGGTGCTTTCGCCCGATGGATTCAACGAGCGGCTGGCCGCTTTCTGGACTAATCATTTCTCCACGAGTGCTGCTAAAAGCCTGCCGATGCGGCTGATTGTGCCGCTCTACGAGGCCGAGGCGATCCGGCCTTACATGGGAGCCAAGTTTGCGACGCTGCTGCGCAGCGCCACCGAGCATCCCTCCATGCTGATCTATCTCGATCAGGCGCAGTCGCTGGGCCCGGATTCCAAAGGCGGCATGCAACGCAACAAAGGGCTCAACGAAAATCTCGGCCGTGAGCTCCTGGAGCTGCATACGCTCGGCGCGGGCAGCGGCTATACGCAGGCCGATGTGCGCTCGGCGGCGATGGTGCTGACCGGACTGACCGTCGACCAGCAGGCGATGGAGACGGCTTTTCGTCCGCAGATCTCGGAGCCCGGCGCACATGAGGTGCTCGGCGTCAGCTATGGCGGGGCCAAGCGCACGCGCAAGGATTATCTCGCGATGCTCGACGATCTCGCAGTCAATCCGAAGACGGCCGAGCATATCTGCCGCAAACTTGCGGTGCATTTCATCTCTGACCAGCCGCCGCAGGAGATGATCCGGGCCATGAGCGAGGCGTGGAAGAAGACGGATGGGGAACTGCCCGCCGTCTACCGCGCCATGCTCGACCATCCGGCCGCTTGGGCGGACGAGGGCGCCAAGGCGCGCCAGCCTTTCGATTTTATCGTCACGGGCCTGCGGGCGCTGAACAGCGGCGCGGGGGCGGGCGATGTTGCGGCCTTCATGCAGGCCTATCAGCAGGACGATGCCGACAACGACGAGATGACGGCGATGCCGAAGAAGGATGCAGCGCCCGCTACCGACGGGCAAGCGATGATGCAGGCGCCGCCGAGCCCTGAAGACGAGGTGCGTATCAAGCGGCGCAAGGCGTTCCAGATGGCGCGCGCGCTCGGGCAGGGCGCTCTTCGCCGCATGGGCCAGCCGACATGGCTGCCGCCGAGCCCGGCCGGCTTCGAGGAGAGTTTTTCCGCCTGGATTACCGCAAGCCAGCTTTCCGAGCGGCTGTCCTGGGCGCGGCGCGCCAGCGCCCAGTTCGGCAAGGATGTCGATCCGCGCGAATTTCTGAAGGCGACGCTTGCGGACGCCGCCCGCGACGAGACGATCCGCGTTGTCTCGCAGGCGCCGAACAGGGTGAGCGGCCTGACTTTGGTTCTTGCTTCCCCCGAATTCAACCGGCGATAGGAGCCTGTCATGACAGAGTTTACGCTTTCGCGCCGCGGCTTTCTCACTTCCGCGTGCTGTCTCGCCGCAGCCCCGATCTTCACACCGGTCACTTTTGCGGCCATGCCCGGCGACAAGCGCTTCGTGACGATCGTGCTGCGCGGGGCGATGGACGGGCTCGATCTGGTGCAGCCCTATGCCGAGCCCGGCTTTGCGGCTCTGCGGCCGACCTTGGCGCTGACGCCGGACAAGGGGCTCATCGATCTCGACGGGCATTTCGGGCTCAATCCGGCGGCCGCCGATCTCATGCCGCTGTGGAGGGCGAAAGAGCTTGCCTTCGTGCATGCGGTCTCCACGCCCTATCGCGACCAGCGCAGCCATTTCGATGGGCAGGACATGCTGGAATCCGGCGGCGAACATGTGGCGGAGGAAAAGACCGGCTGGCTGAACCGGGCGCTTGCCGTCATCCCGCGCTCGGATGCGAGGAAGGCGATCGACGTCAACACCTCCACCGAGCTGATCCTGACCGGGCCGAACAATGTCGATGTCTGGGCGTCGGATTCCAATCTCGGGCCGGCCAAGGACGAGATGCAGTTCCTGATGCGGCTTTACGCCGGCGATCCGGCTTTCGCGAAAGCAATGGACGAGGCGATGCGGGCAAATAGCGCCTCCATGATGGCCGAACCCTCCGGGCAGCGCGGCGAGAAGATCACCGATGTGGCGGCTCTTGCCGGCAATATGCTGAAGGGCGATTACCGCATCGCCAGCTTCTCGATTACCGGCTGGGATACGCATGTCGGCCAGCTCGGTCAGTTCAAGCGGCCGGTGCAGGATCTGGCGCAGGCGATCACGACGCTGAAAGCCACGATGGGTGCCGATCTCTGGTCGAAGACGGTGGTGCTTGCGATGACGGAATTCGGCCGCACCGTGCGTGAAAACGGCTCGGGCGGGACGGATCACGGCACGGGTGGCTGTGCGGTGCTTGCGGGCGGGGCAGTCGATGGCGGGCGTATTCTCGGCAGATGGCCAGGGCTTGCCGATGGTGCGCTGCTTGATGACCGGGACCTGATGCCGACGGCGGATGTGCGGGAGCTGGCGGCGGCGATGCTCTACCGGCAGTTCGATGTATCGGCGGAGGATCTGACGGGGAAGATCTTTCCGGGGCTGAGTTTTGACAAGGGGTCGCAGTTTTTGCGGGCTTGATGGGGCCTTCTATTCAGAGGGCTCAACACCTCAAATGAAATCATACAGCCGGAAGATCCACGTGATCTGGTAGATGAGGCCAGCGCTGACGAACACCGCATGAAACCGCCGGTTCGCCGTCCAGGCCGCCACGATGCACAGCACGATATAGACGGCATTGCGCGCCGGATATTCCCATCCGAGTGCTGCCAGATACGGCTTGCCCTTCAGCAGCGTATCGAGAAAATCCACCACATAGGTCACGGCCAGCATGCCGAAGAACCATCTGCGCCGCGAGATGAAATATTCCTCGTAGCCACCGTAATCCTCGATCGTCGTCGGGAAGATCAGCACGCAGAGGAAGAAGAACAGGCAGCAGAAACTGATGAGGAACAGGTAGACGCCGAAGGAGATGACGGCGAGCGACTGCAGGCGATATTCCCACCACCAGAAATGGATGATGAAGAGGAACATCGAGGCGACCCAGCCGAGATGCACCCAGTAGACCCTGAACTTGCCGGGCGACTGCACGATGCCGCCGAGGCCAGTCAGCAGGCGGGCGAGCGAGAGGCCGATCACCATCGACATCACGGTCCGGATGTAGACGTAGACTTCCGGTGTCGCGGCCGCCTGCATCATCTCACTCCTGCGGAACGACCTTGGGTTTGCCGTCTTCGTCGAGCGCCACCATGATGAAGGTGCCGGCGGTGACCTTTTCCTGCTGATTGTAGCGCGAGCGGTGCGCCCAGGCTTCCACGCGCAGCGTGATCGAAGTGCGCCCGACCCGCTCCACCTCGGTATAGATGGACAGCGTATCGCCGATCTTGACCGGCAGTTCGAAGGCCATTTCTTTCACCGCCGCGGTGACCACGCGGCCCCTGGCGCGCTCGGCGGCGCGGATGCCGCTTGCCAGGTCCATCTGCGCCATGACCCAGCCGCCGAAGATATCGCCGGCCGGATTGGCGTCCCCGGGCATGGCGAGCGTACGTAGCGTCAGTTCGCCTGTCGGCTTGGCGGCATCGGTCATCAGGGGCTCTCCGTTTGGCCGGTGATTCATCTGGAATCACCCTAATGCAAAGGCCAGCCGGTGGGAAAGGGCGCAAAAACACAGGTTTGCGCAACGCCTGTAAAAAATATCAGGCGGCTGCAGAAGAATCTCAACCGTTAAAATTCGGTTCGAATTCAAATGCTTGATCTTGCAGCGGGGCTGCGCCCGATTGCCTCACGTAGCGTTATTTGATCACATTCTAATCAAGTTTTACCGTCCGGTAAGCGGCTCATATCAGTATCTGATGATTGTCACACATGAGAGCTGCCGGAACCCCATGCGCAACATCAGGATTTCAACCCGCCTCTACAGCCTCGTCGCGTTCGCGCTTGCCGTGCTTGCCGCGACGATGATCTTCTTCCTCAACTATTCCTATCGGGAGCTGGAAGCCGAGCGTAAAGCCGGGCTGGCGCAGATGGATGCGACGGCGCTTGCCATCTTCGACAAATATTACAAGCTGGAGCAGGCGGGCACGATGACCCGCGAGCAGGCGCAGACGGCGGCCAAGGAAGTGATCGCTTCCATGCGCTATGGCGGCGGCACCGGCTATTTCTGGATCAATGACATGCATCCGACGATGGTGATGCATCCGGTCAAGCCCGAGCTCAACGGCACGGACCTGACGCAGAACAAGGATCCGAACGGCAAGTTCCTGTTCGTCGAATTCGTCAATACGGTGAAGGCGAGCGGGCAGGGTTTCGTGGATTACTACTGGCCGAAGCCGGGCGCCGACCAGCCGGTACTGAAATACTCGCATGTGGCGGGCTTTCAGCCCTGGGGTTGGATCGTCGGCACCGGCGTCTATTCGGATGACCTTGCAGCGCTCTATCGCCAGAACGCGATCTGGACGGCCGTGGTCGGTCTCATCGGCGCGCTCGTTACCCTTGCCATCGCCTATGCGATCGTGCGCAGCGTGACGGCGCCGGTTGCGCGCCTGAAGGCGGCGATGAATGCGATTGCCGATGAGAATGCTTCGGTCGATATCGCGGATGCCGACCGGCGCGACGAGATCGGCCAGATGGCGAAATCGCTGATTGTGCTGCGCGACTCCGTTGCCGAGCGCGCCGAACTGCGCGTTCGTGAAGACGAGCGCCAGCGGGAGATCGAAAGCGAACGGCGCGGCAACGAGGCGAGCCTGCGCTCGTCCTCCGAACGCCAGACGGCGGCGATGCACGTGCTCGGCGCCGGCCTGGAGCGGCTTGCGGCCGGCGATCTGACGGTCGCGATCGACGATCTCGGTCATGATTATGCGAAGCTCCGCTCCGATTTCAACGCGGCGGTCGATGCGCTCAACGGCGTCATCCATGCGATCGCGGAATCCAGCCATATCGTCAATGACAGCGCCCGGGACATCAGCGATGCGACCGGCAATCTTTCCAAGCGCACTGAGCAGCAGGCCGCAGCGCTCGAGGAAACCGCAGCTGCGCTCGACGAAATAACCGCGACGGTCCGCACCGCCTCCGAGCGCGCCAACGAGGCGCGCAGCATGGTGGCGGAGACGAAGACGAGCGCCGGCAAATCCGGCGAGATCGTTCGCAATGCCGTCTCGGCCATGAGCCGCATCGAGGATAGTTCGAGCCGCATCAACCAGATCATCGGCGTGATCGACGAGATCGCCTTCCAGACGAACCTGCTGGCGCTCAACGCCGGCGTGGAAGCGGCGCGTGCCGGCGAAGCCGGCCGCGGTTTTGCCGTCGTGGCGCAGGAAGTGCGCGAACTCGCCCAGCGTTCGGCAAATGCGGCCAAGGAGATCAAGACGCTGATTTCGAGTTCGGCAGCCGAAGTTGAAGGCGGCGTGGCGCTGGTGCGCTCCACGGGTGACGCGCTGGTCGAGATCGAGGCGCTGGTCAATCGCGTCAACGCCCATGTCGACTCCATCGCGACTGCCGCCCGCGAACAGGCAACCGGGCTGCATGAGATCAACACCTCCGTCAACCACATGGACCAGATGACCCAGCAGAATGCCGCGATGGTCGAGGAAACGACAGCCGCGAGCCAGACGCTCGCGGAGGAAAGCCAGCAGCTGCGGGCGCTATTGTCGAAATTCCGCCTGCGCGACCAGACGGGGCAGGGTGCGCGATACGGCCGGGCTGCTTGATAGGCTGGTGACGATCTGACGAGAAAGGGCCGCGGTATTGCGCGGCCCTTTGTTTTTCCTCCGAAGGCAGATCAGGCCTGGCACCAGGCGTCAGCCAATACCGTGTTGCTTCAAGAGCGCCTGTTCATCGCCTGAAACCCAGCCGAAGACTTTCGCCTCTCCATGCAGAAGCTGCACGAGGTAGTGCACATCAAAGTCGATTTTCGCGTCCGGCTGGTTCTTTCGGGCGTAAGTCGCCCTCCAGGCGACATGCGCCACATAGTGGCTCTCGTCGATTGGCGAGAGGCGAACATGCCGAAGCGTCACCTCCTTGGTGCCGATGGAGCGATAGTGCTCATAGCCCTGTGTCATCATCCGCTTGAGCTCTTCATCATTCTTGCCGGAAATGACCCCGGCAGGCGTGGCGGCGATGACATCAGAGGCGTAGAGGGAGGCGACCTCATCCATATCGGCTTTGCCTGCGAGAGCCTGCCGGAAAAGGCGTTCATAGCGCTCGAACAGTTTGCTTACCGCTGCTTCCATCGGCTGCTTTCCAGAGTAAGGACCGGACGCCTGGTGCAGTAGTTATGGTGCTGGCTTGAGATGCCAATAGGTCCGAAAGCAACGACCAGCGTTTGCCGGATCGCCAGAGCTCAATCGGCAATCAGCTGCGACGCTATAGCCGGGTCGGCGTACCCTGGTGGAAGAGCATCTGCCATCGCCGTCCATCGTGTTTCCAGATGGAGCTGCGCAGCACATGCCGCTCCGATCCATCCGCTTGTCGGCACCAGGTACGATAGGTCAGCAGGGCAGCATCGGCCGAAATCGGCGTCAAGGCATAGTCGTCGGAATGCAGTTCGTCGTTGTCGGCGCTGTCGTCTTCCTGCAGCAGAAGCCCGATCATAACGTCGCGGCGATAAACCGTTCCCGACGCGCCGAATTCGCCAAAGCGATCTGCCAGCAAGTCTTCCAGAGCTTCGCGGGAGCGACGTATCTCCGGCCGATGCAGGGATTCTTCAAGCGCGCGGAGGTCTTCTATGCGGATCTCGGGTGGGGTCATAGGGTCTGTGCCTCTCGAAGTTTGCTGGAAAGCTAGAGCAGGCCGGCTCATGGCAACAGCTCTTATGTGCTGGGATACGTTTTAATACCGCGGTGTGGAGATACCTCTCTAACGAGAGCAAACGCCCTTCGATCTTCCAATCTCCACACGTAAAGCTTTCATTCACCGTTTTTAATTAAATTTGAATCGAGGTTTTCCGATCACAGGCCGCATGCGGAAGCGATAAGTATGGCGTTTCTTTCCCTTCTCCGGCGTACTGCCCTGCCAATCCTGCTTTCCACGGCGTTGACGACCTGTTCGATCAGCGATGGGCTGGTGCCGCCTGAAAATGTCGATAGCAGCACGCGTGTCAGCTCCATTTCGCCGGTGCGGGGCGGGGCCATGCGTATGGCTCCGGTCCAGAGCCAGCAACCCTATCCCGTCGCCAGCGCGCCCGTCGGCAATACGCAGGGGCAGATCGATTATTTCGATACGCCAAACCTTGCCGGAACGGGCCAGCAGATGCGCGCGCCGGCACAGCAATCGGCGCCCATGGCCACGCCGCAGCAGGGGCAGAGGCGCCTGCCGATGATCGATAGCGATGAAGCCTTGGCGCAACAGCGTCAGCAACAGGCATCCAACGGCAACTGGGGCGGCGTGCAGCCGCTCGCCGTTCCCCAGGGCGGCGTCAACATGGATGAGGAGCTCGGTGCCGGGCCGGGCAATCAGCCGGTCGTCGGCCTGGCGCAAGAGCAACAGCAGCAGATCGCCGAGGGCAATGCCACCGAACCTGTCGTCGACGGCATCGGCACGGAAAATCCCACCCAGCTCAACCAGCGGAACATACCGCAGCCGGTCGCGGCTGCGCAGATGAGCCGCGCACCGGTGCGCGCCGCGCGGGGCAATGGTGCCCAGACCTGGAGCGACGGCAGCCCGGTTCTGGCGCCGACGCGCGTGCCCGAGGAGGATGAGCCTGAAGAGGTCGCCATGCTGCGGCCGAACAACCCCATGATGAGCGAGCCGGCAGCGCCCATCGATCCCGGCGCCATGCCGGCCTCGGAACTCTCCTGCCGGCGCGAGCTGAAACGCATGGGGGTGATCTTCGAGGATCGCCCGCCGATCTCCAACGGGCCGGCCTGCCAGGTGCCATACCCGGTGTCGCTGAAGGGCCTCTCCGGCAACATCGGCGTCAAGCCGGCGGTGATCCTGAATTGCCAGGTGACACTCGCCTTCGCTAAATGGGTGAAGAACGAGCTCGCACCATCGGCCCGCTTCCGTTACTGGACCGGCATTCAGACCATCGAGCCGCTCGGGGGCTATTCCTGCCGGCGCATGAACAACAGCCGCCAGAGATACAATCCGATTTCGGAACATGCGAAGGGCAATGCCATCGATGTCGGCAAGTTCGTGCTGAAGAACGGCCACAAGATCGATGTGCGCAAGAAGGGGCTGTTCTCCTTCCGCGAAGGGCGCCTATTGAAGGCCGTGCGCAGCGACAGTTGCAATTATTTCACGACGGTACTTGGCCCGGGCTATAATCCCGAACACTGGAACCATTTCCACTTCGATCTCATGTCGCGCAGGGGCGGACGGGCCGTCTGCAAGTAGGCGGAGATTACCGGAAGATCTGCGTCACTGCGATGGTCCCGACGATGGCGGCGTTGAAGCTGTCCATCTTTTCGGTCGGTATCCGGTATTCGAGATGCGCCCGGCCGCCGGCTTCCCAATGCCTTATGGCATCTTGGTGGCGGCCGTTTGCGGTCCCCGCGACATCGAAATTGGCTCGACTGACAACAAGCCCTTCGAAGTTGAAGCGCTCGCTCAAGCCCCTTGCAGACGGCGGCGCGGGCGGTCAGATTGCCGGCATAGCTTAAGCAATATTATCGAAGTTGCGCTCTCATGACCGGCATTTTCCTCCTGCTCATCGGCTTTCCGGGTACCGGCAAGCTCACCTTCGCCAAGCGGCTGAGCCCGCTCATTTCGGCAAAAATCATCGACAATCACTGGGTCAACAATCCGGTCCTCGGCGTTCTCGATCACGATCTGACAAAGCCGCTGCCAGAGGCTATCTGGGAGCAGACGGGAAGGGTGCGGCAGGCGGTGCTGGATACGATCGTCGCTTTCAGCACACCGTCAGCCAATTTCATCTTCACCCATGCCGGCATTCAGGGCGATGAGCGCAGCCACCGAACCTTCCGGCAGATTGCCGAAGCTGCCGAAGGGCGGGGCTCATTGCTGGTGCCGGTGCGATTGCTTTGCGAGGCGGAGGAGTTGGCGCGGCGGGTGGCGATACCGGAGCGGCGAGAGCGGCTGAAATCGGTCAATGCCGAGGCCTCGCTGGAGCGCAGCCGGACGCTGCAGGTGCTCGATCCCGAGCATGCGAATACGCTCAACCTGGATGTTACCTCGCTCTCAGCAGAGGAGGGTGCGGATGCCATTCATCTGCACGTGCAGGATCTCCTGAGTCTGCTGTGCGGCTGAAAATGCGGGGCCCGAGGCTTCGGCAAGTGCTCAATGTCAGGTCCGGAAGGCCCGGCTGGAAACCTGGATCGAGTTCTGACACGGGTCCTTTGCATTGGCGTAGACATAGCCGTCCGCCTTGTGGATCGGCCCGAATGTCAGGCCGTTGCCGGCGCATTCGGCACAGAAGGATTCGACGTTCTCGACATCGAAGACCAGTTTGACGGTGGACTGGCCTCGGCGCTGCCCCTTGGCGGCCTGATGCAGCATGATATTGGCGCCGCCATCCTGCGCGACCAGCTCGACGATGCGGTCGCCGGGCAGCCGAATGCGCTTGAAGCCAAAATGTGTCTCGTAGAATGCGGCGGTTTCCTCGACATCGCCGGCGTAGATCACCAATCGGTTCAGTGGCAAGACAGCCTCCAGTGACGTCATGTTCGATGCGCCTGCACCGGCACTCGCGGCGGAGTTTGCCATGGGCCGTCCTGCCGGAACAGACTGCTTTTGCCTGCTCTGCCGCAGGCCGGCCAGATATTTGCGCAGAAGACCATTGCCGCGGTGCGCAGGCACGGTCACTCAGCCAGATGGATTCGACCTTCCCATCCGTCGCCCCAGCTCCGAATCGGGGAGCCGATTGACTTGCTTCGGCGAAAGATTAAGCTTTGAGACGTAGCAACCACCATCGGCGCGCGAATGTGAGCAGAAGGTGTGAGTGGCTGGGCGACCTTGAGGAGGATGAGGTTTGCCGTGGATTACCGTGTTGTTCTGCTGATCGCTGCATCCGTGTTTGCCCTTTCCCCTGGTAAGTCAGGGGCGCAGGAGGGCGATGCCAATGCGGGTGCCGTTGTTTTCAAGAAATGCGCGACCTGTCATATCGTCGATTCCGATACGAACAAGGTCGGTCCGTCGCTGAACGGGGTGCTTGGCAGGAAGGCCGGGACGCATCCCGATTTCGCCTATTCAGCTTCGATGAAGGCGGCCGGCGACGGCGGGCTCGTCTGGGACGAGGCGACGCTGCGCGATTATCTGCACAATCCGAGAGTGAAGGTGAAGGGCACGAAAATGGCCTTCGTCGGCCTCAAGGATGATCAGGAAATCACCGATCTCATCGCCTATCTCAAGCAATATTCCAAATGACGGGCAAGATTCCAGATGACGGCAATACTCCGAATGGCGGGTCGCGGACTATGTGGCCCCTGCCTAAATCGCCGTAATTGCCGATATTTTCTATCTGTGCGATAATAAATACGGACTTTTGCGGAATACGGTTTCACGGTCGACTGCTCAGGGAGGAGCGGAAATGGCTGTCGTGCTGATCCTCGTCCTTGTTGTCGTCGGCTCCGTGCTGTTTCATGTGCTGAGCCCGTGGTGGTGGACGCCGATCGCGTCCAACTGGAGCTATATCGACAGCACGCTCGTCATCACCTTCTGGATCACCGGTATCGTCTTCGTGGCGGTGATTTCCTTCATGGCCTATTGCGTGTTTCGCTTCCGGCACAAGCCAGGCAACCGGGCGCATTACGAGCCCGAGAACCGCAGGCTGGAAGTCTTGCTCGCCTCGGGAACGGCGGTCGGCGTCGCCGCCATGCTGGCGCCCGGCCTCATCGTGTGGAAACAGTTCATCACGGTGCCCCCAGATGCCGCATCGGTGGAGGTCGTCAGCCAGCAATGGCTGTGGAGCTTCCGCCTGCCGGGCGCTGACGGAAAGCTCGGCCGCGCCGAGACGCGCGACGTTACCGCCGAAAATCCGCTCGGCCTCGACAAGAACGACGCAAGCGGCCTCGATGACGTCATCATCGAGGGCGGCGAGCTGCACCTGCCGATCGACAAGCCGGTGCACATATTGCTGCGCTCCGTCGATGTGCTCCACGATTTCTACGTGCCGGAATTCCGCGCCAAGATGGACATGATCCCCGGCATGGTCACCTATTTCTGGCTTACGCCGACACGGACGGGAACCTTCGAAATTCTCTGCGCCGAACTTTGCGGCGTCGGCCATCCGCAGATGCGCGGGACCGTCGTGGTCGACAACGCCGCAGACTATCAGACCTGGCTCGATCAGCAGCAGACATTCACCCAGCTTACGGCATCATCGGGAGAGCCGCCGCCAGCGAACTAAACCGGCGAAGACGGCCGAAGGCCGCATCGGGGAAGGAAAGGGAAGAGAGATCATGGTCGAGATTCCATCCGGCAGCATCCCATCCGCCGAAGTCGAGGATGTCGAGCTTTATCATCCACACAGCTGGTGGACCAAATATGTGTTCAGCCAGGATGCGAAGATCATCGCCGTGCAATATTCGATCACCGCCATCTCGATCGGCCTGGTGGCGCTGGTGCTCTCCTGGCTGATGCGGATTCAACTCGCCTTTCCCGGCGCTCTCTCCTTCATCGATGCCGATCACTATTACCAGTTCATCACCATGCACGGCATGATCATGGTGATCTATCTCCTGACCGCGCTCTTCCTCGGCGGTTTTGGCAACTATCTCATTCCGCTGATGGTCGGCGCGCGCGACATGGTCTTTCCCTACGCGAACATGCTGAGCTACTGGATCTATCTGCTTGCGGTGCTGATCCTGGTCGCGGGCTTTTTCGTCCCCGGCGGCCCGACAGGGGCCGGCTGGACGCTTTATCCGCCGCAATCGGTTCTGTCAGGCACGCCAGGCGGCAAGGACTGGGGCATCCTCCTGATGCTCAGCTCACTGATCGTCTTCATCATCGGTTTCACCATGGGCGGCCTGAACTATGTGGTGACGGTGCTGCAGGGACGGGCGCGCGGCATGACGCTGATGCGGATGCCACTCACCGTCTGGGGCATCTTCACTGCGACGGTGATGGCGCTGCTCGCCTTTCCGGCGCTCTTCGTCGCCTGCGTCATGATGCTCTTCGACCGCGTGCTTGGCACCAGCTTCTTCATGCCCGCCATCGTCGAGATGGGCACGCAGCTCCAGCATGGCGGCGGTAGCCCGATCCTCTTCCAGCACCTGTTCTGGTTCTTCGGTCATCCGGAGGTCTATATCGTGGCGCTGCCTGCCTTCGGCATCGTTTCGGACCTGATCAGCACGCATGCGCGCAAGAACATCTTCGGCTACCGCATGATGGTGTGGGCGATCGTCATCATCGGCGCGCTGAGTTTCGTCGTCTGGGCGCACCATATGTATGTCAGCGGCATGAACCCGGCCTTCGGCTTCTTCTTCGCCACCACGACGCTGATCATCGCCGTCCCAACGGCGATCAAGGTCTATAACTGGGTGCTGACGCTGTGGCGCGGCGACATCCACCTGACGCTGCCGATGCTCTTTGCGCTCGCCTTCATCGTCACCTTCGTCAATGGCGGGCTCACAGGTCTCTTCCTCGGCAACGTCGTCGTCGACGTGCCGCTGTCGGATACGATGTTCGTCGTCGCGCATTTCCACATGGTCATGGGGGTCGCGCCGATCCTCGTCATCTTCGGGGCGATCTATCACTGGTATCCGAAGGTGACGGGACGCATGCTGGACGAGACACTCGGCCAGATCCACTTCTGGATCACCTTCCTCGGCACCTATGCCATCTTCTTTCCGATGCATTATCTCGGCCTGCTCGGCGTGCCGCGCCGCTATTTCGAGATGGGAGAGACGGCTTTCGTTCCTCCCTCGGCCCATACACTGAACATATTCATCACCATCATGGCTCTGGTCGTCGGGGCGGCACAGATCGTCTTCCTGTTCAATCTGGCCTGGAGCCTTTTCCGGGGCAGGGAGGCAGGCGGCAATCCGTGGCGGGCAACGACGCTCGAATGGCAGACGCCGCAGACGCCGCCTGCGCACGGCAACTGGGGCAAGGATCTGCCTGTCGTCTATCGCTGGGCCTATGACTATAGCGTGCCGGGCGCGGCGGAAGATTTCATCCCGCAGAATGTGCCGGCAAGCGATGGCGTCACCCGCGAGGTTCCGGCATGAACGTCATCCTGCTTTTCCTCGCAGCCATCGCCGCCATCATCATCTGGTGGCTGGCCGGGCAGCGGCTGACCTCGAAGCCGTGGCTCGAAACCGGCTCGGTGCAACTGCCGGATCGTCATGGCATCGACCGGCCGCCGGTGCCGGCGGTGAAGATCGGCCTCTTCGTGTTTCTCGGTGTCGTCGGCGCGATCTTCAGCCTTGCCGTCAGCGCCTATTTCATGCGCATGGCCTCTGCCGACTGGTGGGGGATGCCGGTACCGCGCCTGCTCTGGGTAAACACCGCAGCACTCGCCTTGAGCAGTGCCGCGCTGCAATGGGCCAAACGGGAAGCGCGGCACGGTCGCATGGAAAGCCTGCGGCCGGCGCTTGTGACAGGCCTTGCGCTTGCCGTCTTCTTTCTCGTCGGGCAGATCCAGGCATGGCGGGAACTGACGGCCGCCGGCTATGTGCTTGCCGACAATCCCGCCAACAGCTTCTTCTACATGCTGACCGGCCTGCACGGCCTGCATATTCTGGGCGGGCTTGCCGTGCTCACGCACACGACGGTCAGGGCATTTTCAGCCGACGTTCAGCCGGAGAGGCTGCGGCTCAGCGTCGACCTCTCGGCCATCTATTCGCATTTCATGCTCGCCGTCTGGCTCCTGCTCTTCGCGCTTTTTGCCGGCTGGGCGAATGATTTCGTCGATCTCTGCCGCACATTACTGAACTAGGAGATTTGCAGATGGCACATCCTGTCCAGACACACGGCGAGCCCGGCCTCAGGCCGGCAGGTCTTCGCGGTGTCGCGGCCGATTTCAGTTCGGATCAGCGCGCCTTCAAGACCGCCTCCTGGGGCAAGGCAATGATGTGGATCTTTCTGCTCAGCGACACCTTCGTCTTCGGCTGCTTCCTGATCGCCTATATGACCGCCCGCATGTCGACGCCGGTCCCGTGGCCCAATCCGAGCGAGGTCTTTGCGCTGCATATCGGCGGCCAGGACGTTCCGCTGATCCTGATCGCGATCATGACCTTCGTGCTGATCTCGAGCAGCGGCACCATGGCGATGGCGGTCAATTTCGGCTATCGCCGCGACCGCCGCACGACCGCGATCCTGATGCTGCTGACGGCGGTTCTGGGCGCATGCTTCGTCGGCATGCAAGCTTTCGAATGGACGAAGCTTATCACCGAAGGCGTGCGCCCCTGGGAAAACCCGTGGGGGGCGGCGCAATTCGGCTCGACCTTCTTCATGATCACGGGCTTTCACGGCACGCACGTGACGATCGGCGTCATCTTCCTCCTCATCGTCGCCCGCAAGGTCTGGCGCGGCGATTTCGACGTGGAACGGCGCGGCTTCTTCACCAGCCGCAAAGGCCGCTACGAGGCCGTCGAGATCATGGGCCTCTACTGGCACTTCGTCGACCTTGTCTGGGTCTTCATCTTCGCATTTTTTTATCTGTGGTGAGGTCGTCATGAGCGAGACAACGGCGCATGCACAAGTCCAAACGGCGCATGCACAGGCACATACCGGACAGCAGCACCCGATCCGGCTCTATCTCCTCGTCTGGGGCCTGCTCTTCGTGCTCAGCGCGGCCTCCTACATGGTCGATTATCTCGGCATCCAGGGCTATCTGAGGTGGACGCTGATCCTGCTGTTCATGATGCTGAAGGCCGGCCTGATCGTCGCCGTCTTCATGCACATGGCCTGGGAGCGGCTGGCGCTCGTCTACGCCATCCTGCTGCCGCCGCTGCTGGTGCTGGTTTTCGTGGCGCTCATGGTATCGGAAGCGGACTATACGATCTTCACCCGGCTCGCCTTTTTTGGCGCCGGGCCGTAGAACACGCGGGTCCGAACTGCCGTCCTGACAGCAATAGTGAAATGCATTTGTTTTCCCTTAAAGGCGACTGCAGGGTCGCTTGCAGGCCCTGAAACGGGGCATAAAGACAGGCTCCCAGGAAAATTTTTGCGTCCTGTATTTTGTGTGGAACTCTCTGCCTCTCTGCGCGTTTGGCAGCATCTTTATGGAGCGATCAGGAGGAGATCATGCAACCGAAGATCGGGGCGGATGCGCCTGCGGACCGCTGGATTGGCGCTGTGGAGCTTGCGATCGTGCAGAAGGCTTTCGACAAGCTTTGCGCGGAGCGCGGCTGGTCACGCGACTGCGCGGAGGCGCGCGAACTCGCTCGTATAACAATCGACCTTTACCGGCAGGGTGCTGACAGCGAATACAAGCTGCACACCATGCTGTCAGGCTCCGATTTCAAGACACCGGCCCTGTGAGGGGCCCATGAGCAATGTCGTAACATTCCCGCGCCGCAACCTCCGACCGCAGCGGCCATCCTATGTCGGCTCGGCAAGGCAGGTGGAGGGAAGGATCGCCATTCTGGAGACGATCGCGAAGATCACCGTTCGCGACAGCGCCTTCACGCCCTATGAACAGGCTGCCCTGCTGGCGAAGCTGAGAACCGCCATCCGGGCGGAATGCGTTGCGCACAAGCTGTCGCCGGAAGAACAGTTCGAAACGATGCGCTATGCCGAGCGGCTTCTCGACGATATCCTCGAAAGCGTCAACGACTGAACCGGCTGCCTTCACGTCTTCTTGTTCCGCCGCACCCTTCCAGGCACCATGCCGCAGTTGCAGAGCGCCGTCTGCTCATGCCAACATTCGATCATGCTGATCCGACCTGCCAGAACCGAAGACCGCAGCGCAATCTGGATTATCCTGGAGCCTGTCATCCGGGCGGGTGAAACCTATACGCTCGACCGCGACATGAGCGAGGCCGATACGCTCGGCTACTGGCTCGGTTCCGACAAGGAAACATTCGTCGCCGATGACGGCGGCAGCATCATCGGCACCTATTATATCAAGGCCAATCAAGCAGGCGGCGGCAATCACGTCTGCAATTGCGGCTATATGACCGCGCCGGAGGCCGCGGGCCAGGGTGTGGCGCGCATCATGCATCAGCACTCGCTTGCCCATGCGCGCCAGCGCGGCTTCCGGGCCATGCAGTTCAATTTCGTCGTCAGTTCGAACGAGCGGGCAGTGCGGCTGTGGCAGTCGCTCGATTTTCAGGTGGTCGGCCGGCTTCCGGGTGCGTTTCGCCATCCCACACTTGGGTTTGTCGATGCGCTTGTCATGTACAGGGATCTCTGAGGGCGGGAGCCCTTTGTTACAGCGACGATATCGATCATGGAAGCGTCTGTCCGCCGCGTTGCGACGCATTGCGCCCAATGATCGCGGCGATCACCACGAAGAGCACTGCCGTGCCGAGGTTCCAGCCGAGCACCATCACGGTCGCGTCCAGCGGATGAAACATCGAGAGTGCCGAGGAGGTGATGCCCGAGACGGCGAGGCTGCCGATGAGTGCGACGGAGACCGGCCGCAGGAAGGCGACGTAGCGCAGCATGATCAGCATCAGCAGAGAGAGTGGAATGCTGGTGACGATGAGCGTCAGCAGGCAGCTCGTGGCGGCCTCGACGGTGACGGCGGCCGGCGGTAGCGCCACCCAACCGGCAAAGCACTGATAGCCGATATTGGCCATCCAGATGACGAGCGTGGGAAGCGGAAGCAGCATCCACAGACGGGATTTGTCGGGCAGGCTCATCATGAATGTGGCGATTGCCGCGAGAATGCCGGTCGCGAGCGAGGACAGCATGCCCGTCAGGAAGACGGGATCGGCCATGCGTTCGGCAAATTGCGGGCGCAGGCCATGGATCATCGTCAGGATGCCCATCAGCGCGAAGGCGAGCGCCAGCCAGAGGGCGGCGCGCAGCAGCGGCGGCCGCAGCCGCCTGACGGGTGTGACATTGTCCGCGAGAGACCGGATGAGATCGGAGGTCTCCATCACGGCTCACCATGATCGAGAAGGATCTTGCGAAGGCTTTTCAGCGCCCTATGAGTGGCTACCTTCAGCGACGTGACGGACATCCCGCTCTCTCTGGCAGCCTCCTTCAGCGACATTTCCTTCAGTTTCAGCATGTTGATCGCCTGCTGTTGCGCCGGCGGCAGGTCGCTGATTGCGCCTTCGAGATGAACCCGGTTGGCAGCTTCCTCGATATCGTTACTGGTTGCAACCGCGTCATGTTCGCTCGACAGCGGAAATTCATGGGCGCGCTGGCGTCCCTGCCGGCGCAGCCGGTCGAAGGCGCGCCGGTTTGCAATGCCGACGAGCCAGGGGCCGAAGGGCCGGGTCGGGTCGTAGGTTTCGCGGATCGAATGAATGGTCAGCAGGATATCCTGAACCGTGTCCTCCACGTCTCTCGGGTCGCGGTGATAGCGCACCGCCAGCGAGCGCAAATAGGGCGTGATCTCCTGCAGCAGGCGAAGATACGCGGCAGCATCGCCATCCTGGGCGCGGGCCATCAGGATCGTCCAGTCGAGCTCGCGATGGCGTGCGCGCCTGATGTCAGAGCCCGCCGGCCGGGAGGAGACGAGTTTCAGTCGGTCGCCGCGCTCCTCGCTCATGCGGGCGCGCTCCTTTTCCGCGGGCGGGCAAACACGCGTGACATGAGATAGTCGAGCGACAGCGGGCCGGGGCCGAGCGCCATGACGGCGAGCGCAAGGGCAGCCCAGTAGAGGTGAAAATTCACCCAGCCGTCTGGAAAGACCAGCTGGATGATGCCGGTCATGATCAGCAGCGCAAGGCCGACAAGGCGCGTGGCAAAGCCTGCCAGCAGCAGGACCGGCAGCGCGATCTCCGCACAGCCGACGAGAAGGGCGACCGTATCGGGGGCGGGGAAACCGTAGAGATTGCCGAATATATGCAGCTTGAACTGGTCTTCGAACAGGAATTGCGTGCCGACCGAGAGCTGCAGGAAGCCGTCCCAGCGGGTCAGCCCCGAGCGCAGGAAGGGCAGCGCAAGCGCAATGCGCACGACCGGCGGGGCGACGGCGAGGCCGATCAGGCTGACGATGTTGAGAAGCCGCAGATAGAGTGCGGCAGGCGTAAAGCGGCTGTCCGTCATTTGCTGCCGCTCCCGAATGCGATCGCGAAGGCGGTGAAAGCGCGCGCCGTCATCAAGCCAGAGAGGCATGCTTGCAGGTCGAAACGGGGACTGTCCTCCAGCGCCTGTTTCATCGCGTCGATCATCGTCCGTCCCTTGCCGAGTGCGATGATGAAGGCGGCCGCACCCGGCGGCAGCGCGCGCGCTTCGACATCTGCGCCGGGGCGCAGCAGCAATATGTCTTCGCCGCCGGCGGATATATCCACTTCGGCCGGCTGCCCGTCCGCAACGTTCATCCGCCAGATCGTCAGCGCCGGGAAGGGCGAGCGCACGATGCGCAGCGAGGGATGCAGGGCGACGCTGAGATGCGGCACGTTATCGGCCTTGATTGCGGCAAAGGCCCCGGACGCGATCGGTTCTGCCTCGGCGGCATGGTAAGCCTCCACCCAGGCCCGTTCGATGCGCGCCACGTCCGCGAGATAGGGAAGGCTTGCCGCGGGTTCGAAAGTCTCGATGAAATCGGCAAAGCCCCGGCCATAATCGAGCATGATCGGTGAAGTGGGCGGATCGAGCGCGACATAGATCCGCCCCATGGCAAGGAAGAACACGTCACCAACGATGCGCGCCACGCCCGGAAACGCATCCTTCAACGTCGCCGTCAGTCCGGCGATGACGTTGTTGCGGTAAACGTTGAAGCGCCTCAGGCTGGGCCGGCCATCCGGCCCGACCAGACCTTCGGGCAAGGGTTGCGCGGGGTCCAGAAGGGCTGTGGCGAAATCATGCTGGCGTTTGGCGGTCGAAGGTGCCGTCGGCATCAGCCGATCCCCCGTGTGACGACATTGCGCCAGAACCGGCGCAGACGATCGAGACCGCCGGCGGTCGAGCTCCAGAGTGTGGCAACTCTGTGGCCGGTCATCGGGGGCTCCTCATTCGGCGGCCACGCGTCGATGGTGCAAGGCCGCCTCGCGCATCAGCCTTTCGGCGCGCGCCGCTTCCTCGGCCAGAACAGGCCATTCCGGAAGATCGGCATCCCATTCGATCAGCGTCGCCGCCGGCCCGATGCGAGAGAGCGCATGGGCGTAGAGATCCCAGACGATGGCATCGACCGGGCGATCATGCGTGTCGATGAGCAGCGGCCGGTCTTCCTCGTCGGCTTCGCGCGCGTGGCCAGCCAGATGGATTTCGCGGACATGATCCAGCGGATAGGCATCGATATAGGCGACGGCGTCCCAGTGCTGGTTGGTGGAGGCGACGTAGACATTGTTGACATCGAGCAGCAGGCCGCAGCCGGTGCGCTGCACGATCTCGGCGATAAAGTCGCTCTCCGACCACGTGCTTTCGGAGAAGGCAAGATAGGTCGAGGGGTTCTCGAGCAGCATCTGCCGGCCGAGCGCCTGCTGCACCTCGTCTACGTGATCGGCGACGCGAGATAACGTCTCGTCCGTGTATGGCAGCGGCAAGAGATCGTTGAAGAAGCCGGCATCATGCGACGACCAGGCGAGATGTTCGGAAAAGAGAGCGGGCCGGTAGCGCTCGTTCAGCGCCTTCAGCCGGGAAAGATGCTGCCTGTCGAGCGGCCGGTCGGCGCCAATCGACAGGCCGACGCCATGCAGCGACAGCGGATAATGTTCGCGCACGGCGGCGAGATAACGATGCGGCGGGCCGCCTTCGCCCATGTAGTTTTCCGCATGCACCTCGAAGAAGCCGATATCGGGCAGGGTCTTGATGATGTGGCTGTAATGCTCCGCCTTGAGGCCGACACCGGCGCGGGCCGGCATGTCTTGATCAGGTAGGGCAATGTCTGGACTTTGCATGGGGCACCTGGCGTGGGTCGGGATGGGACCGGCCCGCGCAGGAGCGGGCCGGTCTTTTCGGAAGGCAAGTCTTGGGAGGATGTCGGTCCTCGGGGGCAGTTTTCCGGCGGGCGGTCATCCGGTTCTGCCCGGAGCAAGCCTCCCGGATCGGCGTCGGATCAGGCCTTGGGAGTGAGGCTGCCGGCGCCCTTCGGTGTGGACATGGTGGTGCAGGTGCCCTTCGGAACGAGCTTGAAGGCATTGCCCTGGTAATCGACGGTGCTCGTGCCTGCGCAAGTCGTGCCGGCGCCGGCATAGCAATCGTTCTGACCCTTCAGCGCCGTGCCGAAGCAGGGCTCGACCTTGCCGGATTTCACCTGGGCCGTGTGTTCCGCCTGGATCTTCTTCTGCGCGTCGGTGAATTCTTCCGCACCGGCCGGCAGGGCCGTGAGGGCACCGATGGCGCTGGCGAAGGCGCCGACGACAAGCGTGGACAACATGCGATTGGACATTGATATTCTCCGGTTTTCGATGATGGCCAGAAGACTGTTCAGTCGCCTGGGGCGGTGCGATCCGCCTGTCTTGAAGTTCGCTGCAGCGGTCGAAAGGTTACCTGCTCCTGCTACCTCTTTTGTTCTGCGCAGGACGCTCACATCCTGCCTTTGCCGGGCGCGGGTTTGCGCGCAACGATCGTTGCGGGATGGATGGAGGGCGGCTCAGCGAGCAGCGGCGGCACGCTCGCAAAGATCAGCTTTGCCGCTTCGCCGTTCATATGCGCATTGCGGCTTTCGCGATCGGTGAAGAGATCGATGAGGAAGATCAGGTCGGGATCGGCCTCGGAGCGCAGCACGAGCCAGGTCGTCGTGCCGGCCTCGCTTTCGACGTGCGGCAGCGCGCCAGCAATCAGGCGCGCGACATCCTCTCCGCTTCCGGTCCTGGCGCGGAACGGAATGACAGCGGCAAGTTCGTTCATCGTAAATTCCCCTCAATGGTCTGTCCGAGCCATTAAGGGTGAAAAATCCGGGCCAGTATTGAAGGGTGTTGCGGCTCTTGGTACCGCCTTGCTACTGCCTGACGTTCAGTTCAGGCGGGAATCCCATAGACCGGTATTTCGCCGCTGAGCCCCCGCAGGAAGGCCGTGGTGCCATGCAGGCTGCNNCGCGCGTCCTCGTCCTCGACCACTGGTGTCGTTGCAAAGATCATGTCCGGGGTGGCGATCGTCTGCAAGCGCGAGGCGACATTGACCGTCTGGCCGAAATAATCCTGCCGCTCGTTCATCAGCACAGCAAGGCAGGGGCCGCTATGCAGGCCGACCTTCAGGAACAGGTCGTCGCGGCTGTCGCGCCGGTTGAGTTCATCGATCACCTTGCGAATGTCGAGCGCGGCGGCCACGCCCTGCGCCGGGCTCGGAAAGGTTGCCATGATCGCATCGCCGATCGTCTTGACCACTGCGCCGCCATGGGCGGAAACGACCTGATGCATGAGCTGGAAATGCGAGCGCACCAGATCGAAGGCCGCAAGGTCGCCGATCCGTTCGTAGAGTTCGGTCGATCCCTTCAGGTCCGTGAACAGGAAGGTCAGGCTGGTGATCCTGAAGCGCTGATTGATATCGAGAACATTGGTGCGGTAAATATCCCGAAAGGTCTGGTGCGTGAGCAGCCGCTTGGCGGTCAGGACAGGCACACGCCGCGTAAGGATCGCCTCCAGCGCCTCGCAGGCGATCCAGAGGATCGGCAGTATCCTGCGGTTCGTCCGGTTTTCCAGATCGAGCGTCAGAAGGCCGGGCGCCACCCGCAGCGTTTCGCCGGCCTGGTGCGCGTCATCGATCTCGATCGATAGGCGCTGGCCTTCGGCCGGTTCGCCGGTCACTTCCAGGAAGCGCGAGCTGTGCGTCACGGGATCGAAGAGGATGGCCACACCCTCTCTCATCTCAACCTGGCGGCCCATGCGCGCACCCGGCGCAATCTCGAACGCGTCGAGAACGACCTCGCCGACGATGGGCGCAAGATGTTCGGGCAGATCGCTGCCGGAACTCCAGAAGATCTGGCGCGTATAATCCCAGAGCGGCAGGCTGTCGGGATCGTGGGCGGCGATGTGGCGGATGCGCGGGTCGACCGTGAAGGTGATTTCCACGGTTTCGTCGAGCGTCGGTTCGCAATCCAGCGAACAGAAAGAGCAATTATAGAGATGCTGGTCGATGCCCTGCAGCGATTCCGCCTGATAGAGCACCCCGCCGCAGCTTTGACAGACGACGTTCCAGGAGAGTTCGAAAAGGCCGAGCTGGGTGGCATGCAGGAAGGCTGCGATACTCTCCTGTTCGCCGAGCCCGTTCGCCCGCGCAAAGGCCAGCGGATTGACGCGGTTCAGGCGAAAATCCGGCGCGTCTTCGATCAGATGCGCCATCGCGCTCGCAACGGTTTCGTCGACATGCTGGCGCACGGCCATGACGCGGTTGGTTATATCGGGCATCGCTCATCCCATCAGATAGGGCCCGAAGAACAGGGCCGAAAGGAGCAAGAATAGGGCGGCAACGGCAGGCAGGCGAGCCGTTTATTTTTTCGCCTTAAAGTAACCTTTTGCGCGCCGGAGCAAAACAGCTGATAGATCCGTGCAGGAGGCCGCTTGCTTTGAGCAAAGCCGAGCCCTAATTCGGCGGGCGCCGTCGCAGCCGACGTCCGTGCTCGCGTGCAAAAGCGGCGGGTGTGGCGCCCGTCAGGCGGTGGAAACGCCGGGTGAAATGGCTCTGGTCCGAATAGCCGGTCGCAAGGGCCACTTCCGCCAGCGACGTATCGGTTTCGGCAATCAGCATCCGGGCGCGCTCGATCCGGCGCTGTTCGACGAAATTGATCGGGCTTACGCCGGTGCTCTGCTTGAAAAGCCGGGCGAAATGAAAGCGGCTGACATCGGCGAGGGCCGCCAGTTCCGCAAGCCCGATCATCCGGTCGAGATTGTCTTCGATATAGTCGGTGATGCGCTCGATCTCGGCCTTGCCGAGACCGGGCAGTGTGAGGCGCTCCGCAATGCCAAAGGCGTTATAGGCCCTCAGGAGATGCGCGGCGAGGGCGGCAGAGACCTGGTCGACGATCAGCGCCTGGGCGGGATGGGCCTGCTGATCCAGTTCAGCGAGCAGCACGAGCGCCATATTCTCGATCAGCCTGTCGCGGGTTTCGAATATATTCCTGATTTCGATGCTTGCCGCCGCGCGCGACCCAAGCTCTTCGCCGGCGGCTGCCACCAGCCGGGCTGGAACGCGCAGCCGCGCCGATGTCGGCGTGCGGCCCTCCCAGGTCGATACGCAGCCCGCCGGCATCAGAAGCGACATGCCGGCCGAAATCGTGCCCTCGTGGACTACCCCGTCGCGCCGCTGGATCAGCCGGGCGCGGCCGGAGGGGCAATAGGAAATCAGGTGGTGATCGAGGGCCGGATAGGTCTGCGAACAATCGAGCCGCGGCCGATAAAGATCGACCGTCACTCCGCTCCATCCCCGATCCCGCGTCGTCGCCATCGGCCGTCGCGGCTTGATGTCGACGATCTCTTCGATGGAGACGAGCTTTTGTCCTGACAGCGAAATGGAGTGCGGCTCGTTCATGACGGTTCGGCCAATCCAGGTTGTGCTGATGTCAGGGTAGAAGTTTTTCGCGGCGGGTTGAAGTGTTCCGGTGGTTGAAATGAGGCTGCTGGCGGGCAGGGTGCTACACGCTGGAGACCTTGTTTCGTTGGATCGGCTCTCGTCTGCCGGCCAAAAAGAAAGCCGGCACGGGGCCGGCTTAGACGAACGCGGCTGAACAGGGGATACTGGGCCGGTTCCTTGCATTTCGTGACTGACAATAAATTTCACTACAATGCCGAGGTCAGCAGAGAAGGCGTAACGAGATCGCCATGAGGGCGGCTCCGCAAAGGGGTGGGCGGCGGGCGGAGACCGGTGCTGTCCTCGGGTGTGTTTATGAGGGAGGAACATCACCGATTGATGACATCGCAAACCGGGCGGTGATTTTCTTTTCATAGGCCCGATCTGTCCTGTGGATGGACGTCCGAGCCTGACATTTTAGGCGGATACCCGGATCGTGTGAATGCTGTGTTCAGGCCCTTGCGGATGTCAAAGCTTCACAAAGGGGCTATATAGCGGGCGAATTCGATCTGATATCCGCAAAGAGCCCCATGGCACCGATCATTTCCATCCAAAATCTCACCAAGACCTATGCAAATGGCTTCCAGGCGCTGAAGGGCATCAACCTCGAAATCGAACGCGGCGAAATCCTGGCGCTGCTTGGGCCGAATGGGGCGGGCAAGACGACGCTGATCTCGATCATCTGCGGCATCGCCAATCCAAGCGGCGGCGCGGTCATCGTCGACGGGCATGATGTGGTGAAGGATTTCCGCGCCACACGCACGCTGATCGGGCTCGTGCCGCAGGAGCTCACGACCGACCAGTTCGAGACGGTGTGGAATACGGTGAGCTTTTCGCGCGGGCTGCACGGCAAGAAGGCCAACCCCGCCCATATCGAAAAGGTGCTGCGCGACCTGTCGCTCTGGGACAAGAAGGACAACACGCTGCGCCAGCTCTCCGGCGGCATGAAGCGGCGCGTACTGATCGCCAAGGCGCTGTCGCACGAACCCTCGATCCTCTTCCTCGACGAGCCGACGGCGGGCGTGGACGTGACGCTGCGCAAGGACATGTGGCATGTCGTCGAGCGGCTGCGGGCCTCGGGTGTGACTATTATCCTGACGACGCACTATATCGAAGAGGCCGAGGAGATCGCCGACCGCGTTGGTGTCATCAATGGCGGCGAACTGCTGCTCGTCGAAGACAAGCAGGCGCTGATGGCCAAGCTCGGCCGCAAGCAGCTCATCCTCGAACTCAACGAACCGCTGGAGAAGCTTCCGGACTGCTTTGCCGGCAACGGCCTGTCGGTCGAGGCCGAGGGCAACCGCCTCGTCTATGAATTCGATACGCACAACGAGCACGAGAGCGTGGCATCGCTTCTGACGCGGCTTGGCGAAAACAATATCCATTTCCGGGATCTCTCGACGCGCCAGAGCTCGCTCGAAGATATCTTCGTATCGCTGGTAGGAGGCGCAAGATGAACTTCGAAGCGATCAAGTCGATCTATTACTTCGAGATGGCGCGCACCCGGCGCACGCTGCTTCAGAGCGTAATTTCGCCCGTCATTTCCACCTCGCTCTATTTCATCGTCTTCGGGGCGGCCGTCGGCTCGCGCATCCAGCAGGTGGAGGGCGTTTCCTACGGCGCCTTCATCACGCCCGGCCTCATCATGCTGACGCTGCTCGGCCAGTGCATCGGCAACGGCTCTTTCGGCATCTATTTCCCGAAATTCACCGGCACGATCTACGAGATCCTCTCGGCCCCCGTCGCCATGACGGAAATCCTGATCGGCTATGTGGGGGCGGCGGCCACCAAGGGGCTGCTCATTGGCGTCATCATCCTGGTAACGGCCAATATCTTCGTCGATGTTCGGATCGAGCATCCCTTCATGATGGTGCTGTTCTTCCTGCTGACGGCGATCAGCTTCAGCCTGTTCGGCTTCATGATCGGCATCTGGGCGACGAATTTCGAGCAGCTGAACCTCATCCCCATGCTCGTCGTGCCGCCGCTGACCTTCCTCGGCGGCAGCTTCTACTCGATCAACATGCTGCCGCCCTTCTGGCAGGCGGTCAGCCATTTCAATCCGGTGCTCTATCTGGTCAGCGGCTTCCGCTGGAGTTTTTACGGGATTGCCGATGTCAATCCTCTGGTCAGCCTCGGCATGATCTCGCTGTTTCTGGTGATTTGCCTGAGCACGCTCGGGTGGATCTTCAAGACGGGGTATCGGCTACGCAACTGATGGGTGGCCGCAGCCACCAGCAAAATCCGAGTAGGCGGCACAAAATCGTTCACATTTTGTTCGCGACTGCTAGTCTGGCCTCATTGTCATTTGCGGAGGAGGAGAGTCGTGGCGGAGCAACAGGCGAAGTTCGATCAACTGAGGGCATTGCATCAGCGGGATGCGGCATTCGTCATTCCGAACCCATGGGATGCCGGCTCGGCCCGGATTCTGACGAGCCTTGGTTTCGAGGCCCTGGCGACCACCAGCGCCGGCTATGCCTTTTCGAAGGGCAAGCGGGATTCCTTTGCGAGCCTGAAGCGTGGCGAGATCCTCGATAATGCCGCCGAGATCGTCGGGGCAACCGATCTTCCCGTATCGGCCGATCTCGAAGACGGGTTCGGCGCAGCACCGGAGATCTGCGCAGAAACGATCCGGCTGGCCTCTGCGGTCGGGCTGGTCGGCGGATCGATCGAAGATGCCACCGGCGATCCGGCAAGGCCGATCTATGATCTCTCGCAGGCCGTCGAGCGCGTACAGGCCGCGGCGGAGGCGGCGCGGAAGTTGCCTTTCCTGCTGACGGCGAGGGCGGAGAATTTTCTCTGGGAACGGCCGCATCTCGATGACACGATCAAGCGGCTGCAGGCTTTCTCGGCAGCCGGCGCCGATGTGCTCTATGCGCCCGGTCTGCCTGATATCGACGCCATCCGAACCGTCTGCGCGGCCGTCGACAGGCCCGTCAATGTGGTGATGGGACTGAAGGGGCCGCGCTACAGCGTTGCCGAACTCTCGGCGGCAGGCGTGCGCCGAGTGAGTGTCGGCGGGTCCTTTGCACGCGCTGCACTTGGTGCACTGCTGCGGGCGGCCGAGGAGGTGAAATCATCGGGGACCTTTAGCTATGCGGCCGATGCGATCCCGGCGGCCACGCTCAGCCGGCTCATGTCGCAGGAGAAGCGGGGCGACCGGGAGTAGGGCTGCATCGATCGCCTCTCATTGCGGATTGGTGATGAGGTCGGGAAATTTGTAGTAGATGCAGTCGCTCATAACGAAGAACGACATGCCCGTATCGCCGAGCTCGTAAGATGAGAGCTCCCACTCGAAAGTGTCGTGACCGTCATACCCGGCCAGTAATGCCATCAGGCTCAACTCCCGGTACGGTCCTGGCGGAAACATTGCGCCATAAACCGTCACCTCCTTTCCGGCGAACTCGCCCTTGATGACCCTCCTGATCGCCAGATCCGCCCGGATCATCCGGGTCGGGAATTCGTTTGTCACGACCAAACCGGATTCGCCGATGAAAAGCGACTTGACGCTTGCCTCGACCACCACCTTCGCCTTTGCCAGCAGTTCATTCTGCGGAGGACATCGCGGCATCCCGGCCGCTGGTCTCAGGCTGAGAACCAACAGGATAAAAATCGCATGGAAGCCTGTTTGCATGCGCGCGCTCGATGATGCTCCGGGCATCGGTGTTTCCCCATTCGGCAGGCCAATTCCTGCCGGTTGCGCGAAGCTGAACTTGAATCGTGGCTTATCCGCCACCCAATGATGGCGTCGCGGTGTCAAACAAGTGATGGTTGTAAGTGCGAAATGACAAAACCCGGATGTCTGCCAATCAGCCCTTCTTCTTGCGCTGACGCTTGCCGTGCCGCGGGTGAAAATCGACGAGCAGGGATTTCAATTCGAGTTCGCGCACGCGCCGTGCCGCTTCGTCGGGGCTCACCCAATCCAGCATGCGTTGGCCGGTTTCGCGGAACTGCCCTTGCGTATGCTCCACTTCGATCTGGAAGATATCGACGATGCAGGGCGCGACGTCGCCGTCATCCAGCTCCTTCAGATAGGTGTAGCGGCCGACCGGCTGCTTGCTCACCGTTCCGCGCACGCCGGCTTCCTCCCAGGCCTCGATGGCGGCTGCCTCATGCGGCTTCTTCTTTTTCATCGGCCAGCCCTTGGGAATGATCCAGCGGCCGCTGTCGCGCGTGGTGACGACGAGGACTTCGATTTCGGGGTGATCAGTCTCGGGACCGCCGTTTCGGTAACGGAAGCAGAGCGCGCCATATTGCTGGCGAAAGGCGCCTGAGAAAAGCTTCTCGGGTCTTTCTGCAAGCTGCTTCAGCAGGGGCTTTGAGGGTCCGGCGTAGGATTTTGCGCCTTTTTTGCGGGATTTCATGACATCTAGCATTGTCAAATTTTACTTTTTCGATCAATTGCCTGCGACGCTTTATGACAGATTTATGACAGTCTTCTACGACAGTCCCCGGTTCAGGAAGGATCGCCCGAGATGATGAGCGTGTTTCGCAAGATGATGCCGCGGGAGGACCGCTTCTTCGATATGTTCTGCAGGCATTCGGAAACGGTCGTCGCAGCCGCCCATGCTATGGAAAAGCTGTTGAAGGGCGAGGCGGTTCAGGAGAATTGCGACAAGATCATCGCACTGGAAGACCAGGCTGACGACATCACCCGCGAAGTGCTGGTTGCTGTCCGGCGCAGCTTCATCACGCCCTTTGACCGCGGCGACATCAAGGATCTGATCCAGTCCATGGATGATGCGATCGACATGATGCACAAGACGGTGAAGATCATCCGCCTGTTCGAGCAGACGAGTTTCGACCCGCTGATGCAGGAGATGGGCGGGGAGATCGTCAAGGCGGCGGCCCTGATGGAGGAAGCAATCCCGCTTCTCAACAAGATGGGTGCGAATGCGCAGCGGCTGGCTGTCATCGCCGAAGAGATCACCCGGGTCGAAGGCCGCTCCGACGAACTGCATGACGAGGGGCTCAAGGACCTCTATCGCCGGCATGGCGCCAGCGGCAATGCCATGGCCTACATGATCGGCAGCGAGATCTACTCCAATCTGGAAAAGATCGTCGACCGTTTCGAGGACGTGGCCAACGAAATCAGCGGCGTCGTCATCGAGAACGTCTGATGGAAGCCTCTCTCTCCCTTCCGCTGCTGATCGGGCTGATCGGTGTGGCGCTGTTCTTCGATTTCCTCAACGGGCTGCATGATGCGGCAAACTCGATTGCGACCATCGTTTCCACCCGGGTGCTGAGGCCGCAATATGCCGTCGGCTGGGCGGCTTTCTTCAATTTCATCGCCTTCCTGTTTTTTGGCCTGCACGTCGCCGAAACGCTCGGCACCGGCATCATCGATCCGGCAATCGTCTCGCCGCAGGTGATCTTTGCGGCACTGATGGGGGCGATCGTCTGGAACATCGTCACCTGGCTGTTCGGCATTCCCTCTTCGTCGTCGCATGCGCTGGTCGGCGGGCTCGTCGGCGCCGGCTGGGCGAAGGTCGGCTTCAGTTCCATCGTCTGGGGCGGCTTGTTGAAGACGGTCGGTGCGATCTTCATGTCGCCGGCAATCGGCTTCCTGCTCGCGCTGTTCTTCGTCCTCGTCGTCTCCTGGATCTTCGTGCGCCAGACGCCCTTTGCCGTCGACCGCACCTTCCGATTCATGCAGTTCATCTCGGCCTCACTCTATTCGCTCGGCCATGGCGGCAACGACGCGCAGAAGACCATGGGCATCATCGCCGTTCTTCTCTTCAGCCAGGGGCAGCTCGGCCCCAGTTTCCATGTGCCTCTCTGGGTAGTCATCTCCTGCCAGTCGGCCATGGCGCTCGGCACGCTCTTCGGCGGCTGGCGGATCGTGCATACGATGGGCTCGAAAATCACCAGGCTCAACCCGATGCAGGGGTTCTGCGCCGAGACCGGCGGGGCGCTGACGCTGTTTGCCGCGACCTGGCTCGGCATTCCCGTGTCGACGACGCATACGATCACCGGAGCGATCATCGGTGTCGGCGCGGCGCGACGCTTGTCGGCCGTGCGCTGGGGTGTTGCGGGCAACATCGTCATCGCCTGGGTGATCACCATGCCGGCTGCCGCTGCCATCGCGGCCGCCTGCTATGGGATTGCAAGCCTGTTTGCCTAAGGGCAGGGGTCCGCTCGATGTATCGGATACCCTAATTTTAGGGGTCGCCATTTTCGATCGGATGTTGCGCTCTATTCTCCATGCAAGGAGAAGAAGACAACGAGCGGACCATGCATTTATCCAGGCATTTATCTGAATTGAATGAGGAAACCCCGGCAAAGACAGGCCGCCGCGAGATCGACCAGTGCGGCGCCATTTGTTGCCGCGTCGAGAGAGGCGGAAGGCTGAGCGTATTGCTCGTCACCAGCCGCGATACCGGACGATGGGTGATCCCGAAGGGCACTCTCGGAAGAAAGGAAAGGCCATATCGCTGCGCCCAGCGCGAGGCTTTCGAAGAGGCTGGCATCATCGGCAGGGTCAGGAAGAAGCCGCTCGGCTTTTACACCTATCTGAAGGATCACGAGACGCCGCTGACGGTTTCTGTTCATCTGCTGCGGCTGGAGAGCGAGGCCGCGCATTTTCGCGAATATGCCGAGAGGCAGAAGATCTGGATTTCTCCGGCGGAAGCAGCGTTACTTGTCGAGGAGCCGGAGCTGCAGGCGCTCTTCCGGTCCATCGATGCGGATAATCCCCTGACATCGCAGGACCGGCTGAAGCCGCGCCGGATTGCCGGGCGGCGGCCGGTGCATGAGGCGGCGGTATCGCTCGCCACGTCGCCGGCATCGCACTGACGTCCGTCAGTTGCGCCGAATGGACTTTGAAATGACGAAGGCCCGGCATACGGGCCTTCGCGTTACAGGCTAGCGGGGACTGCCGGTCGCCAGGGGTCCCCAGGAGAGCTCGCGATCCGCGATGGTCGCAAGATCGATCACCACTTCGATGCCGGTCCTGATACGCCGCCGCAGGATGTCGGCGCGATCGGAATTCGTCCGGAGCACGCCTTTCTCGTGCAGCGTCTGAAGCCGCGTGCGCGAAAGCTTGAGCTCGGATGCCAGCAGACGGTCGAGGCGTGTGCCCGCAGGCAAGGGCACCGCCAGTTCGATCTCCAGCCGCGTCCAGCCGATGGCCTCGCGCAGCACCTGCTTGCCGATCTCGAATTCAGGGAATTCGTCGACGCGCTGCGATTTGCGTTTCAATGCGTCGAGGTTGAAACTTTCGGCGCGGATCCATTTGACATCGTTGGACTGGAGTGCGTCGAGCGTTGCCGGATCGATGTCGCGGACATTCTTGCGCTCGAAGAGCGGCCGGTTCCAGGTCTTGTCGCAGGCCAGGCATTTATAGATCAGCCAGGCATCCAGCTTGCGGCCATTGGCGTTCAGCCGGATCTTGTCACTCGATTGAAAGGCTCTCAATCCGCCGCATCCGCCACAGGCAATCCAGGGCTGGGGGGCGGTTTTCGGGGTAATGGTCCATCGGACCCGAAGTGCACAGCACATAGTATCTTGGTCTTCCGTTCGGAAGTCCACCAAGATGGCGCGTGAGAAAACCCATGAGGGCGCGGCGTGGCGATGCTTTCGGGTGGGTGAAGAGCAGAGACAGCGGAGCTGCACTGGCGTTCGGAACAATGCCAAACCGGTCTCTTGCCGCCACCCGATGAACGTGTTCAACCGCCGATAGCCCGCGGCTATCCGGCGATAGGGGTGAAACTGGATTGAGACCGGTACTTACTTAGGCAAAGTCTACCTCGATGCGCCTATGCTCTTCGCGGATACGGATAGCAAATGATCGGCGCAAAGGGGAGAGCGACGCCGCAGCCCGATGATATCGGCTGCGGCATTGCGGCATTTATGCAACTTTGTGCTGAAGGTTGCTTCGTCTGCCAGCTTGTTCCCGTCAGAGTTCCTGCGCAGTCGGCCGGAACAGGATCTCGTTGATATCGACATCGTCAGGCTGGGCGATCGCGAAGGCGACCACCCTTGCGAAGCTCTCGGCCGGGATGGCGTAGCGTTCGTAGAAATCGGCAATGCCGGCCGCGACATCGGCCTCGGTAATGCTCTGCGGCAGTTCGGACTCCACCGCGCCGGGCGAGACGATCGTCGTGCGGATATTGTAGGGCTTCACCTCCTGGCGCAGGCCTTCCGAGATGACGCGGACGGCTGTCTTGGTCGCCGCGTAAACGGCACTGCCGGGGCGGACCTTGTGGCCGGCGACGGAGGAGACGTTGATGATATGGCCGCTCTTCTGTTCCTTCATATGGGGAAGGGCGGCGGCAATGCCGTAGAGCACGCCTTTGAGGTTCACGTCGATCATCCGGTCCCAGTCGTCGATCTTGCCGCGCTCCAGGGGCGAGTGCGGCATGAGGCCGGCATTGTTGACGATGACGTCGATGCGACCATGCAGGCGGACGGCCTGATCGACGAGGTGCTTGACTTGATCGGCCTGCGTCACGTCGGTTTCGATGGTGGAACTTTCGGGCAGCCCAAGCTCGGAGGCCAGCGTCTTGAGACGGTCGATCCGGCGGGCGCCAAGCACGACCTTGGCGCCGGCATTGGCAAGATGACGGGCGGTCGCTTCGCCGAGGCCGCTGCTTGCGCCTGTGATGACAACCGTCTTTCCCTTGATATTGTCGGTCATGACAACTCCTTTCAAGGCCGGCAACTTAGCGGCCGACGCGGGCCTGCAGGTGCGCCGGGTAGCGATCTCCCTGCACGGTGACATCAGATAGGGCGGTCTCGATCTCCCGCAGGTCTTCAGCGGTGAGTTCGATTGCCGCGCCCCCGATATTCTCCTCCAGCCGGTGCAGCTTGGTGGTTCCGGGGATCGGGGCGATCCACGGTTTCTGGGCGAGCAGCCAAGCGAGGGCGATCTGCGCCGGGGTGGCCTTTTTGCTCGCGGCGATCCCGCTCAGCACTGCGACGAGGCCTTGATTGGCCTTGCGGTTTTCTTCCGAAAAGCGCGGCACGACGTTACGGAAATCCGTCTTGTCGAAACTGGTGTTCTCGGTGATCGCGCCTGTCAGGAACCCCTTGCCGAGCGGGCTGAAGGGCACGAAGCCGATGCCGAGTTCTTCGAGCAGCGGCAGGATCTCCTTCTCGGGCGCGCGCCACCAGAGGGAATATTCGCTCTGCAGGGCCGCGACCGGCTGAACCGCATGCGCCCGGCGGATCGAACCGGCTCCGGCCTCGGACATGCCGAAGTGCTTGACCTTGCCCGCAGCGATCAGATCCTTCACCGCACCGGCGACATCTTCCATCGGCACTTCGGTATCGACGCGGTGCTGGTAGAAGAGATCGATGCAATCCGTGCGCAGCCGCTTGAGGGCAGCATCGGCGACCTCACGGATGCGCTCGGGGCGGCTGTCCTGGCCCTTGCTGACATCACCGTCGCGAAAGCCGAATTTGGTGGCGATCACCACCTGATCGCGGAAGGGTTCGAGGGCTTCGCCGAGCAGTTCCTCATTGGCGCCCTGGGCATAGGCTTCGGCCGTATCGAAGAAGGTCACGCCGCGGTCGAAAGCGGTGCGGATGAGGGTGATGGCGGCCTGCTTTTCCGTTGCCGGGCCGTAGCCATAGCTCAGCCCCATGCAGCCGAGGCCGAGGGCCGAGACTTCGGGGCCATGCGTTCCAAGTTTGCGCTTCTGCATTATCGTGTCTCCATCAGGTGATATTGTTCGTCCGTGACCTTCTCCATCCAGTCGACCGGACTGCCGTTGAGCTTTTCAGCGATGGCGATATGGCTCATGGCCGTGCTTGCCGTGGCGCCGTGCCAGTGTTTTTCGCCGGGTGCGAACCAGACGATGTCGCCCGGCCGGATTTCTTCGATCGGGCCGCCTTCGCGCTGCGCCCAGCCGAGGCCGGAGGTGACGATCAGCGTCTGGCCGAGCGGATGGGTGTGCCAGGCGGTGCGTGAGCCCGGCTCGAACGTCACCGTGGCGCCGCCGACGCGGTCGGGATCATCGCTGTCGAAACGGGAGTCGAGACGCACGGTTCCGGTGAAATAGGCTTCCGGACCGGGAACGGAGGGTGCGAAGCCGCTTCGCTTGATCTGCATGTCTGATGTCCTTGCCTGCGGATAATTTCTGCCGATCTTCATTTAGCGGCTACGCAGTTCTGCGATTAGACGCTAAAACCGGCATGAACCTATTAGGGCAACTTATGAATGAGCCGGACCAACCTTGACGATATTGCCGCCTTCCTGACCGTCGCGCGCGAGGGAAGTTTTACACGGGCTGCCGCCATGCTCGGTGTGTCCCAGTCGGCGCTCAGCCAGACGGTGCGCGGCCTCGAGGAGCGGATGGGGCTGCGTCTGCTCACGCGCACAACACGCAAGGTTTCGCCGACCGATGCCGGCGAGCGGCTGATCCAGTCGGTCGGGCCGCGGCTGGATGAGATCAACGCGGAGCTCGCGCAACTATCGGCGCTGCGCGACAAGCCCTCGGGCACAGTGCGCATTTCGGCAGGCGAACAGGCGGCAGAACTGATCCTCCTGCCGGCCGTGGAGAGGCTGCTGTCGCAATATCCCGATATTGCCATCGAAATCCTCGTCGATAACGGCCTGACCGATATCGTCGCCGAACGCCTCGATGCCGGCGTGCGGCTCGGCGAACAGGTTGCGAAGGACATGGTGGCCGTCCGCATCGGCCCGGATGTCAGGATGGCTGTCGTCGGCTCCCCCGGTTATTTCGCGGGGCGAGATCGCCCGCACACGCCGCATGACCTGACGGAGCATAATTGCATCAATCTGCGGCTGCCGACGGCTGGCGGTTTCTATGCTTGGGAATTCGAGCAGGGTGGCCGAGAGCTGCGCGTGCGGGTGGAGGGTCAGCTCGCGGTCAATACCGGTGCGCTGGCCGTCAAGGCGGCTCTTGCCGGCGCGGGTCTTGCCTTCGTGCTGGAAGACCGCATTGGCGACGATCTCGAGGCGGGCCGGCTGACTCGCGTGCTCTCGGACTGGTGCCCGCCTTTTTCAGGTTTCCATCTCTATTATCCCAGCCGGCGCCAACCGACGCCGGCCTTCGCTGTTGTGGTGGATGCGCTGCGCTATCGCGGCTGAGTTCAGAAGCCCAAGCGCTTGAGATCTTCGGGCAGGAAATTCTGGCCACTGCGGTTCCTGACGGCGGGCAGACCAGCCATGCGTGCCTGCCACTGTGCCAGCGCGTCGAGGCCTGACGGGACGATGCCGGCAACTTCGGCAAAGGCGAGGCCGGCGAGCAGCGTGATGTCGGCCATCGAATAGGTCTCGCCTGTCAGGAAGGGCTGCCTGGTGAGGATCTCGTTGAAATAGCGCAGACCCTCCTTTGCCTTCTCGCCCTCGCGCTCGCCCATTTCGGTGCGGCCCGGCCATTGCGGGCTCTTGAAGGCCTGCAATGCCGCGCCGAGGCCGGGTGTGGCGTGATGGAAGTAGATGCCGACGGGATCGAGCACATAGGCCTCGGCGCGGCGCTGCATCATGTGGATGAGCGCCTTTTCCCGCGGGGTGCGGCCGGTGAGCTCCGGCTTGCCATCGAGATTGTCGAGATATTCGGTAATCGCTGTGCTTTCGGAAATCAGCGTGCCGTCATCCAGCTCCAGCACCGGCAGGACGCCCGACGGGTTCTTCGCAAGGAAGGCAGGCTGCTTGTGCTCGGCGGCGATCAGGTCGACCGGCACGAATTCGATTTCGGAATCCAGGCCCTTTTGCGCCAGCACGATGCGGATGCGCATGGGGTTGGGGAAGCCCGGTCTGTCATAGATTTTCATGGAATTCTCTTTCTTTTGGGCAGGCGTGAAGGCGCGCCTCTTCGATCGAGAGGACACCGAGCCCGAGGGATTGCCGATCAAGGTTTGGAAGGGCGGAGAGCTGTTGGCCGCGCTTCTTGCCAAGATATGGCATGCGGCCTATTGTTTGATAATAATCCCCTATCTGATCACGCTGTAAAGCAAGGCTACACAATGGATCGAGCGGAACTGGACGGCCTTGCGATATTTCTGGCGGTAGCCGAGCAGAACGGATTTCGCGCAGCGGCACGCCAGCTGGGGCTGACCCCATCGGCAATCAGCCAGGGCATCCAGACGCTGGAACGGCGGGTGGGCGCTGCGCTGTTTGCGCGAACGACCCGCAGCGTGCGGCTGACGGAAGCGGGCCAGAAGCTGCTTGCGCATGCCAAGCCGGCAGCGGCGATGTTTCAGGCCGGCGTGAACGCCGCCCGCGATCTCGGCGAACAGCCGAGTGGCAATTTACGCATCAATGCGCCGCGCCCGGCGGTTTCACTGCTGATCAACAGCCTCCTGCCTGACTTCCACGAGGCCTATCCCGGTATCACCCTGGAGCTTGTCGGCGACGACGAGTTCACCAACATCGTCGAGCAAGGGTTCGATGCCGGTATCCGGCTCGGGCATACGATCGAGCTCGACATGGTCTCGACCTGGCTGACGCCGCCGGACAAGTTCGTTGTCGTCGGCGCGCCGAGCCTGCTCAAGAAATATCCACGGCCCGGCCATCCACGAGAGTTGCAGGGGTTGCCCGCTCTCTTGACCCGGAGGGGCGGGCAGGTGTCGCGGACCTGGGAATTCGTCGATGGCGGCGAGAGCCTGAAGGTTGCCGTCGATGGCCCGCTCATTCTCAACGATTACGAGGCCTCGATCCGGGCTGCCCTTCGCGGCGTCGGCTTCCTCTACACGGTCGGCTCTGTTGTCAGGCACTATATCGAGCAGGGAAGTCTCATCCCGGTGCTGGAGGATCACGTCCGCGATGTGCCGGGGCTCTGCCTCTATTACCCCAGCCGCAGCCAGTCGCTGCCCAAGCTCCGGGCCTTCGTCGATTTCGCGACGAAGCGCATGCGACAGGGAATGACGTCGGACGCGTTCTCGGTGCAGCCGCAGCGGCCGCCAGAAAGCTGAGGGCCGGCGCCCAATCGACACCGGCCCTGGCTTTACGATTTAAGCCACGTGCTGAAGCTGGACTTCGCGATTGTGGAGAAAGCAGGCTTTGCTGAACAGCGTGAGGTCAAGCCGGTTGGGCAGGCGCACATCCGACAGATCCGGCAAGCCCTTGCCGTCAGCCTCGAAGGATCGGTCGATCTGCGAGATGAAGGCCAGCACGATACCGGTTTCGCGAGCGAAGGTCTGGAGTGCAGACACTTGCTCCGAAAGGCCGGGCTTGCTGCGCTGCTGATCGAGGATCTGCAGATAGTCGATGACAGCCACCGTTCCGCGCGGCGCACCCGCGAGATGCCGCATGACATAATCGGCGCTGATCTCGTCCGAGGTTACGATCTCGATCTTCTCGCCAAGCGCTTCGCCTTCCGGCAGAGCATGAATACGCTTCATGGTCTGCTGTTCGGTATATTCGAGCGTGAAGAAGGTGGCCTTACGGCTTTCCCTGACGGCATCGAGCAGAAGCTGGAGGCCGAGCAGGGTCTTACCGTGCCCAGGACGGGCGGCGATCAAAAGCAGATCGCCTTCGGCAAGCTGCGACAGCATGGGTGTGGCCGGTAGCAGCGTTTCATGCTGGGAAGCAAGCAGGCTCCAGGCCGTAAAACCTTCTTCCTGCGCGATACGGTCCAATGCCTGGTGAAGCGGGATCGTATCCGTACGCGCCAGCAATTTCGCACGGCGCTTCAGCTGATAGATGGGTGCAGACAGTTTCATTCAAACCTCCATTGCGAGCCGGAAACGCAACCCCTCCTTATGCGGTGCTCGAACAGATGGTTCGATGGTGGATAAACCCCGCATGGACGATGCTTTCCCGGCTGGAGGGAGGAGGCCTGGGTCGAGCCTTGTCCAAGAGGTAGCGGGCGTTGCGATTCGCGACAAGTGGGAAATGACGGCATCGGCGTGGGCCGTCGCCGAGCCGCTACCTGCCGCTCGCTTCCCTTCCGGATTGGTGAATGCGCTGATAATGTCACGATCTGATCCATCCCGACGATTCGTCCGCAATGCGAGCAGCGGCTTCTTTGCGAGTGGCCCCGGGATCGAGGTCGCGGCGTCGGCTCCCAACTCTGGAAAAAGCCATGCTTCACCTCAATCAATGCGCCCCTGACCGTCTTCCTCAATGAACTTGAGCAGCCTTGTCGCGCTCATCGCCAAGACCATCTTGGAAGCGCCTGCAAAGACGCTCATAGCTCAAGCGGAACGGGGAGCCGGGCAGATATTTGGCTTCCACGCGGAGGCACGTTTCCTGAAATTCCCTGAGATCCGGCGATGCGTGCATGGCCGGAATCCTCTTCATGCGTTACGGAAATGAGAAGGACATTCACGATGTCAAATACACCGGTTACATGCGAGGTGCGCTATCGCCTGGATCCGCAAAAGCTCACGGAATTCGAAGCCTATGCGCAGATCTGGATGGGGCTGATCGAGCGCTGCGGCGGGACGCATCACGGCTATTTCCTGCCGCGCGAAAGGCCCGATGGCCCCGGAATGAGCTTTCCCGCTGCCGGGTCGGATGGAGCAGGCGATATTGCGATCGCGCTCTTCACCTTTCCGGATGAGGAGAGCTATCTCAACTACCGCAGCAGCGTCGCCGCCGATCCTGAGGGTATCGCGGCCAATGCGCGCTTCGGGGACAATCCGCCCTTCAAGAGCTATGAACGCCTGTTTCTTCGGCCGCTGCCGCGCGAAGATTAGGCAAACTGAAGCTACCGTCGCGGACAGCAAACAGACAGCTTCGCCGCGCTACCCGATTGTTCGTCGCCCGCAAGGGGCAACAGCAAAAGGGTAAAATCATGAAGCTGAAACTGATCGCCGCTCTCGCAATCCTGTCATTGACGCCGGCTTTGGCGCTTGCAAGTCCAAGCTGCACCGGCGACCCGAAATCCAAATGGCTGCCCGAGGCGGCCATGAAGGCGAAGATCGAAGCCATGGGCTACAAGATCAAGACCTTCGAAATCACCGGCAATTGCTACGAAATCTACGGCCGCGACAAGAACGGCGAACGCGCCGAAGTTTATTTCAATCCGGTCTCCGGCGACATCGTCCAGAAGGGCGATTGAGCGATGGCGGCCATCTCGTCGAAGAAGGAGGGCGCTGCGCCCTCCGATACCGCCCGCCAGACGATCCGGGTCTGGGACCCGGTCGTCAGGCTGTTTCACTGGACCATCGTGACCGCCTGCACGCTCAACCTCTTCTTTCTCGAAGAGGGCAAATACTGGCACCGCTTCACGGGTTATGTCGTTGCTGCGGCAATCGTCATTCGTATTCTCTGGGGTTTCGTCGGTACAAAACACGCTCGCTTTTCCGATTTCCTGCCGACGCCGCGCAGGGTCATGGAGCAGATCCTCGATATGATCGATGGCAATGATAAACGTTACCTTGGTCACAATCCGCTGGCATCGGTTATGATGCTGCTCCTGATGGCATTGCTGGCGGCAACGGCGCTGACCGGCTGGATGACGACGCTCGACGCCTTCTGGGGCGAAAAGTGGCTGGAGAAACTGCACGGCACCATCGCAAACGGCATCATGGTGCTTGCCTTCGTCCATGCCGGTGCGGCCATCGTCGAAAGCTGGAGGCACAGGGAAAATCTCGTCTGGTCGATGGTCACGGGTCGAAAGAAGGCATGAGGATACTGCTGATCGAGGATAGTCCCAGGCTTCGCGAACTGCTTTGCGAGGCCATCCGCGATGCCGGCTGGAAGATCGATGCCTTCGCGCTCGCGCAGGAGGGGCGGCTTGCGTTGCAGGAAGCGGAATACGACCTGCTGCTTCTCGATCTCGGCCTGCCTGATGAGGACGGGATCGCCTTCCTGAGGTCGCTCCGGGCGACAAGGGTGCAGATGCCGGTTCTGGTGCTGACTGCGCGCGGGGCGATCGACGAACGCATTGCCGGGCTCGATGCCGGCGCTGATGACTATCTCGTAAAACCGTTTCACAATGGCGAGCTGATCGCCCGCATCCGCGCGCTGACGCGGCGCGCGCCGGCAACCATTATGCCGGTCCTGGAATATGCCGCACTTCAATATGATGTCGCCTCGCGCCGGGTGATCTGTGCCGGCGCCGAGATCGCGCTCGCGCCCTCGGAAAAGGGGCTGCTCGAACTGCTGATGCGCAATGGTGGCAGGGTGGTGCCAAAGCCGAAGATCGAGCACGCCTTCTCGGAGTTCGGCGACGAGCGCAGCAGCAATGCCGTCGAGCTTGCCGTTTCGAGACTGCGCAAGAAGCTGGAGGGGCACCCGACGAAGGCGCTGATCGAGACCGTCAGGGGTGTCGGCTACATGATGCGGGAGGCGCGCGCGTGAAGCAGATATCGCCGACACTGGGCGCGATCCTGGCGCGGCGGATCGCCTTCTTTGCGGTGCTGGCCATGGTGCTGCAACTCGCCGTGATCTTTTCCGACTATTACTGGAATGTCGGGGAGCTCTCGCGGCTCTTCGTGGAGCAGGAAACCGAGCGGCTCGCCTCCGGCATTGCTGTGGAGGATGGCACAATCCACTACCGGCTTCCCGAAAGTGTCGAGGGGCGCTACAGCGAGGCGCAGACCGGCTATGTGGCCCGCATCCGCGAGGCCGATGGTGGGCTGGTTTTCCAATCCTGCGATGCCGCCTGCGAGAGCCGCTTCCTGCCGCCTGATGTCAATCCTCCTGATTTCTGGCTGCGGTCGCTCAAGCCCGGCAAGCCGTTGACGCTGGTGGGCGGGCGGGCCTTTACAGTCGGCGGGCGGCGCTTCGTCGTCGATGTCGCGACGACGGGCGATCCGCAGGACGTGCTGTCGGACGTCTTCTGGAATGAGGTGATCGAACACATGATCGTGCCGATGAGCATTCTGCTGGTGCTCGTGCTCGGCGCCACCCTGCTTTCCGTGCGCCAGGCGCTGAAGCCGGTACGGATTGCGGCCGAGGCGGCCGAACGGATCGACCCGATGGATTCCCGCTCGCATCTGCAATTTCAGGAAATGCCGCGGGAAATCGCTCATCTTGCCGTGGCCATCAACCGGGCCTTCGAGCGTGTCGGCGAGCTGATGAAATCCCAGAAGATCCTGACATCGGGCATCGCGCACGAGGTGCGCACGCCGCTTGCGGCAATCAAGCTGGAGCTCGGCCATATCGACCATCCACGGGCGCGAAAGGCTGAAGCCGATCTCGACGATCTCGTGCGCTTCGTCGGCCAGATCACCGCGCTCGCAAGGCTCGATACATTCGATCACGGCATGTTCGAGGAGGTCGACCTCGTGGCGCTTTCATCCAGCGTGGTGGAGCAGCTGGCGCCCTGGGTCTACGAGAACGATCACTCGCTGGAATTCTCCGCGCAGGTGGATGCCGCCATCGTGCAGGGTGTGCCGGCCTTGCTGAAGGATGCCGTGCGCAACCTTATTGACAATGCCGTCCGCCACACGCCCGCGCATACCGATATCGTCGTGCGGGTCAGCCGCAATCTGATCCGCGTCGAGGACCGTCACCCCGCCGGCATCAGGCAAGCGTGCGATGTCACAGCCCATACGGACAGTCTTGGGATCGGCCTGAAGATCGTGGAGCGCATTGCCGCGATCCACCGAGGTTCGCTTCGCCGCTCTGCCGGCAGGCAGGGCCACATCTTCGATCTGGAAGTCGGCCCATAGCCGCGTCTGCACCACGCTTCTTTTACATCATCTGTTTTTCGAGGGTTCCATGATCAAATCCGTCGTTATTTCCGGCTGTTCGGGTGGCGGGAAATCAACATTGCTCGAAGAGCTTTCCCGGCGCGGTTATGCCACCGTCGAAGAGCCCGGACGCCGGATCGTGAGAGAGGAGCTGGCCGGGCAGGGCGCAGCCTTGCCCTGGGTCGATCCGGTGGCTTTTGCCCGGCGGGCGATCGCGATGGCACTCGAGGATCAGAAACTTGCGGAGGCGCAGGCGGGCTGGACGTTTTTCGATCGCGGCCTGATCGATGCCGCCGCCGCGCTCCAGGCCGCTACCGGAGAAGCGGTGCTGGAGACGCTGCGGGACCGGCATCGTTATCACCAGACGGTGTTCCTGACGCCACCGTGGCCGGAGATCTATGTCAATGACCCGGAGCGACGGCACGGTTTTGAAGAGGCCGTTGCCGAATATGATCGACTGACCGTGGCCTATCCTGGAATCGGCTATGAGGTCGTCACTCTCCCGAAGGTCGATGTCGCCGCACGGGCGGATTTTCTGCTGAGCCAGCTGCAGGCCGTGTAATTTCCGGGAACCAAATTCGATGCAGCTTGTTCCTTATCCAACGCGGCAACCTAATTCCCCTCCCAAAGGTTGATCGTTCCCAGCGATCGCTGCGTTGATCCTGCAAATGAAGACCCTCGGTTCCACTCCCGGACCGAGGGTTTCTTCTTGAAATTACCCGCTGTCCGATGCGGTTTTGAGATAGCCGATGACCGCGCGTTTGACGCGTAGCGCCAGCCCGTTCCTGTCCTCCTCGCCATGCTCGCCGGCGGCATCGATCATGCCCTTGATGATCGCCACCACATCGCGCGCGGCGACATCGATATCGGGCTGCGGCGGCATATCCGGCCGCAGCAGGGTATCGCGGGTGAGCTCGAAGAAGCGTTGCTTGATCTGCTCGGTCTCGGCATCGAGCGGCAGGCGCGCCTCTTCATAGTCCAGCAAGCGGGCAAGGGCAGGGCGTTCAAGCTGGAGGTGGACGCATGGGTTGATGAGGGCAGAGAGCGCCTCTTGGCCCGTCGGCCCATCGGCAGCACTTTCCGCATCTCCGACCAGTAACATCGTCTGCCGCAGGATCAGGGCGCCGATCAGCGCATCCTTGCGCGGGAAATATTGGTAGAGCGAACCGACGCTGACGCCAGCCTTTTCCGCGACCGCGTTGGTGGAAAAACCCTCGTGGCCGCGCTCCTCCAGAATGCGAGCCGCGGCCTCGACGATCGCGCTTACCGTGACAAGCGAGCGAGCCTGTTTGGGCGCTTTTCTGGGCGAGGAGCGGCTCTCGTAGGGGCTTTCGGACATTGCTGGAAACGGGGCCTGAAATGCGAGTAGCGGGAAAGCGAGTTATCGCTCACATTACCGGCGTCAGATCAAGCGCACAAGCGATCGGGCAACACAGCAGGATCTGAGATCTTCTAGCGCCTTACCAGGACCAGTGACGCGCATGCGACTTGCTATGTTTGCGATCACCCGCGCTGCAGGAACAGGAGAGTCACACATGTCAAACGAGACCAAGACCGCCATCGTCACCGGCGCATCCAGGGGCATCGGTGCGGCGATCGCCAGGCGGCTCGCAACCGATGGCTTCCATACCGTCGTCAATTATGCGGCAATTGCCGCCCAGGCCGAAGAGGTGGTTGCGGCCATCGCGGCGGCCAGCGGCCGGGCGCTTGCGCTCCGCGCTGATGTCTCCGACCCACAGGCGGTCGCCGACCTCTTCGAGCGCACCGAAGCGGAATTCGGAACCGTCGACGTGCTCGTCAACAATGCCGGCGTCACCACTTTCGGCCCGCTCTCCGACGTGAGCGACGAAGACTACCATCGCCTGATCGCCGTGAACCTCACCGGCACCTTCAACGGTATGCGCGAGGGTGCAAGGCGGGTGCGCGAGGGCGGCCGTATCATCAATCTCTCCACCAGCATCATCGGCCATTATTCACCGGGCAATGCAGTCTACACGGCGACCAAGGCGGCTGTGGAAGCGATGACGCGTATCCTTGCAAAGGAACTCGGCTCCCGCCGTATCACCGTCAATGCCGTGGCGCCCGGGCCGGTTGCGACCGAACTGCTGCTCGCCGGCCGCTCCCCGGAGCTGATCCAGCGCCTGACCAACGAGATCCCTCTCGGCCGGCTCGGGCAGCCGGAGGACATTGCCCGGATCGTGTCGTTTCTGGCGAGCGCTGAGAGCGGCTGGGTCAATGGGCAGGTGATCCGCGCGAATGGGGGGCGGAACTGATGGGAGGGCTGGGCTTCATCCTGCGGGCAGGGCATAGCCGGTCGGGCTCAATTGCTCGAGCACGTTGAGGACCGTCCAGTCGGCAGCCGCCGCCGCCCAATCCGCCATGTCCGGCTTGCCCTGCACCCGCCCCGCGACCGCCAGCGCCGTCTGTCGCGCGAGCGCATGGATGGCGATCTGCGTGGCCGCGCAGCCCGCCATTCCATAGGCTTGCGCCACGACCTCCAGTCGCCGGATCTGCTCGTCGCCCGTATAGGCGTCGTCCCCAAGGTCGAGCCAGGCAAAGGCGAAATAACCGAGATCCCAGAGGCGCAGGCCGGGAGCGAGCGTGTCGAAATCGATCAGGCCGCACGGCAGGCGATCACGGAACACCGCGTTCGGCGGACCCCAGTCGTTGTGGCACATGACTTCCGCGCCAGTGTCCAGGACGAGCGGAAAATCCGCAGTCGCGTCGTGGAAACGCCTTAGGAGGCGAGCAGCGGCTGCAAGCTGGGCATCATCGAAATGGCCGAGATCGTCAGGCACATGGCCGGGAATGAAGCTCAGCACTTCGCGCTGCTGATCGTCCACGCCCAAGAAGCGTGGGACGGCATCAAAGCCACGCTCTTCGAGGTGAAGGAGAAGACCATGCACATGCGCCCGGTCCCTCGTGACCGGGCGCCTGACGGTCTCCCCGACCCGAACCACGCCGGCAGTAATGCGACCGCCGGTCAACGGCGTTTCTTCCGTGCTCATCCGACAAGACTAGCCGCAATCCATGAAGGGAGGAATGGTCCGTTTACCAAGCACGGGATTATCCAAGAATCCGATGACGGTATGGTTTCTTCCGCCTCGGCGCCGGGGAGGCAACCTGCCGAACAGACGTTTCAACGTCGGCCGGCTGCCGCATAAAAGAGATAATCCTCCTGCTGCTTGACACGAAAAACGGCGGCGCGCATAAAAACTGTATGGGGTTGCGATCACCCCACGAGGCGACATGCCGAAGAATCGCGTCCATCGAAACCGAACAACGGAGGGACGCGTCATGCCTTCATTTCTCGAAATATCTTCAGATAAGCTCGCCCGTATCGTCGGCACACCCAATGCGCCTGTCATCGTCGATGTGCGCACCGAGGAGGATTTTGCCCGCGATCCGCGGCTTGTGCCGGGCTCGATCCGGAAATCTCACACCGATGTCACGGAATGGGCTGCTGGCTTCATCGGCCCGGTCATCGTCGTCTGCCAGGCGGGCGGCAAGCTCAGCCATGGGGTGGCCGCCCATATCAGGCATGCCGGGGGTGCTGCGGAGGTGCTGGAAGGTGGCTTCGAAGCCTGGATAGGCTCCGGCGGCGTGGCCGTGCCCGTCGACAAGCTGCCGCCGCGCGACCGGCAGGGACGGACTGTCTGGGTCACGCGCGCGCGTCCGAAGATCGACCGCATCGCCTGTCCTTGGCTCATCCGGCGTTTCGTCGATCCCTCGGCGGTCTTTCTTTTCGTGCCGACATCAGACGTCGCCCTGGTTGCCGAACGCTTCGGCGCCATGCCGTTCGATATCGAGGAGGTCTTCTGGAGCCACCGCGGCGAGCTCTGCACCTTCGATGTAATGATCGAGGAATTCGGCCTTGCTTCAGAGCCGATGTTGAGGCTTGCAACGATCGTCCGCGGCGCCGATACCGCCCGGCCGGACCTTGCCCCTGAAGTGGCCGGCCTGCTGGCCGCATCGCTCGGCCTGTCGCGCATGTTTGTTGACGATCTCAAGCAGCTGGATGCCGGCATGCTGCTCTATGATGCCTTCTACCGCTGGTGCCGCGATGCCACGGACGAAACGCACAACTGGCCTTCCGCGAAAAAGGGAGGCTAACGTGACCAGTGCCGTCACCCATGCGACGCCCGATACAGGCGCGTCGCCAAACCCGCATGGCGTTACCTTCGGCGAGGCCTTTCGCGTCTGGCTGCGCGTTGCAGCCCTCAGCTTCGGCGGACCGGCCGGGCAGATCGCCGTCATGCATCGCATCGTCGTCGATGAGAAGAAGTGGATCGGCGAACAGCGCTTCCTGCATGCGCTGAACTATTGCATGCTGCTTCCGGGACCGGAGGCGCAGCAGCTTGCCATTTATATCGGCTGGCTGATGCACCGGACCGCCGGCGGTCTGGTTGCGGGCATCCTGTTCGTGCTTCCCGGCTTCCTGTCCATTCTGGCCCTGAGCTACCTCTACGTGACCCTCGGCAGCGTCGATGCCGTCGAGGGGCTGTTCTTCGGCCTGAAGGCGGCCGTGCTTGCCGTCGTCATTCAGGCGGTCGTCAGGGTCGGCGGCCGCGCGCTGAAGAACAGGGCGATGATCGGGATAGCGGCCGCCGCCTTCCTGGCGATCTTCGTCCTCCATGTGCCTTTTCCGGTTATCATCCTTTCAGCCGCCATCATCGGCTTCCTGGGATCGAAGTCGGGCTCCCGCCTCTTCCAGAGCGGCGGCGGGCACAGGTCGGCGGGCGGCGCGGTTCTGTCCGACGCGGACGCGCTGCTCGGAGAGGAGATACCTGATCACGCGCGACCGAACCTCCGCTGGTCGCTGAGGATCTCGTCGGTGCTGCTGATGCTCTGGCTGCTGCCGCTGCTGCTGCTCTATCTCTTCCTCGGACCCGACGATATCTTTACGCAGATCGGCGTCTTCTTCAGCAAGATGGCGATGGTGACTTTCGGCGGCGCCTACGCCGTGCTTGCCTATGTCGCGCAGGAAGCCGTCCAGCATTTCGGATGGCTGAAGCCCACCGAGATGCTCGATGGTCTGGGCATGGCGGAAACGACTCCCGGGCCGCTGATCATGGTTCTCCAGTTCGTCGGCTTCATGGGAGCCTATCGTGATCCCGGCAGCCTGAATCGGATGACCGCAGCCACGATCGCCGCCGTCCTGACGACATGGGTAACCTTCGTTCCCTGCTTTCTCTGGATCTTCCTCGGCGCTCCCTTCATCGAGAAGCTGCGCGGCAATGCTGCGCTGGCAGGCGCGATGTCGGCCATCACGGCGGCCGTCGTCGGCGTCATCCTCAATCTCGCGATCTGGTTCGGCCTGCACTTCCTGTTCCGGAGCGCTGTGGTTCACAGCCTTGGACCCTTCTCCATCGAGTTGCCCGTCTGGGCGTCGCTGTCGCTGCCATCGCTATTGCTGAGCCTTGCGGCAGCTATCGCGATCTTCCGGTTCAAACTGGCGGTCATTCCGGTCCTGCTCGGCTGCGCAGTGGCCGGGATGGTCTGGCCAGCCTGAGGTTCACCGGCAGCCGCATCATCGGAAGAACCGATGGCACCATCGGTTTCTTCCGTTTTTCTTCCGGTCCGGCGCAAGGCATCTGCTCTCCCAGCCAAGAAGGAGATGCAGATGACGGACATCAAAATAGAAGGCGCAGAGATTATCATCGTGGGCGGCAGTTCCGGCATGGGGCTGGCGCTGGCGCAGCGGCTGCTGGCCGAAGGGGCGCGGGTGACGATTGCCGGGCGCAGTGCAGAGAGGCTTGAGGCGGCGCGGCGGGAGCTCGGCGATCCTGCTCATCTTAAGACCGCCTCCCTCGATCTCACGCGGGAGGAGGAGGTTGCAGTCTTCTTCCGCGATTGCGGGCCGGTCGATCATATCGTCAGCACGGCGGCGGATATCGAGGGGGCTTACCAGCTTCTGCCGGATCTGCAGCTTTCGGCGGCTCAGCGGGTTATCGAGAGCAAGTTCTACGGGCCGCTGTTGCTTGCCAAATACGGCGCGCCGTGCCTGCCGCCGTCTGGCTCGATCACCTATACGTCAGGCGTGGCGGCCTACCGGCCGGCGGCGCGGGGTTCGGTTGTTGCAGCCGTCAATGCGGCGCTGGAAGGGCTGGTGCGGGCGCTTGCCGTGGAGCTTGCGCCTCTGCGCATCAACGCGGTATCGCCAGGATGGGTGGATACGCCGATCTGGAGTTTCGTTGCCGGTGACGCCAAGCAGGCGACGTTGGACGCGATGGCGAAGCGCTTGCCGGTGGGCCGTGTCGGCCGTGCAAAGGATATCGCCGATGCGATCCGCTTCCTGATCGGCAACGGCTTTACGACAGGCACTATCCTGCACGTCGAAGGCGGGCATCGGCTGGCCTGACCGACCGGAAATCCCCGCTCGCCGATGCGAGTAATAGGGAAAGCGCCGGCGGCTGCACCCGCCGGCGCCGCCACAGCATGATGAGCGAGGCGGTGGGCGTGTCGCCCGGCCAGGGCAGTTCCGCGACATCGCCGCGCTCGACGGCCGGATTGGCGGCCAGACGCGGGACAAGACCGTAACCAGCGCCGGAGGCAACGAGGCGGATGATCGTCTGGATGCTGTCGGCCTGGGTGACGATATCGGGCGCGGCAATGCCTGCTTCGGCAAATGCCGTATCGAACAGGCGGCGATAGACACAACCGGTTTCCGTGGCGATGAAGGGTAGCTGGCTCAGGTCCGCAAGGTTCTCGGGCGGCATCGCCCCCGCATTGCGGCCTGCAATCAGCATCAGCGGTTCGCGCGAGAGGAGGCGGGTCACGAACCGCTCGTCCTGTTCTCCGCGATCGAAGGTAATAGCGATATCGATCGAGCCGTCTTCCAGGCGGCGTTGCAATTCACCGCTGCCAGCGATCTTCAGCGTCAGGCCGATATCAGCATGGGCCGCGCGAAAGTGCGTCAGGAAGGGCGCGAGCTTCTCCGCCGCGATGGTTTCTAGCGTGCCAATCACAAGTGTCTGGCCGCCAAGACCGGCGGCGGCAAGGATCGTCGCCTTCGCCTCGTCGTTCAGCGCCAGGATCTCCTCGGCATAGGCTTTCAGCGTGTCACCGGCCGGTGTCAGGGTCACTCCATGTCGGGAGCGCTCGAAAAGCTGCACGCCCAATTCCTCTTCGAGCACCTGCATCTGGTCGCTGAGGCTCGACTGGGCGAGGTTCGCCTCGCCGGCGGCGCGGGTGAAATTGCCGTGCCTTGCGACCGCAAGGAAGGTTTTCAATTGTCGTGGGTTCATCTCGGGCTCCGTGCTCCCCAGCAAGGATGGGCACTCCCTGCCTATATCAGGCGGCGGTGCGAAGAGGGAGTCTCTCCGCCTGGCCGTCACCTCCGCGCCGGGTCCAGCAATGTTGACGGCAGCCGTCGGTTTGGCCAAGCTGCGGCGGTATTTGCAAGCAAAAGGGAGCCTTGCCGATCCCGCCCTCAGAGACATCCGTGATCGACTGGTTGCTCGCCTCCGACCCGGCCATCCGCTGGCAGGTGCTGCGTGATCTGCTGGATGCGCCCGAACCCGTCTGGTCCGCCGAACGGCAGAAGGTCGAGCGGGAGGGGTGGGGTGCCAGACTATTGTCCTTTCAGGATGCCGATGGGCAATGGGCGGGCGGCTCGTTCCTGCCCAGCGATTTCACGCGCGAGGAATGGGAGGCGACCGGTCAGCCCTGGACGGCGACGAATTTCTCGCTGACGCAGCTTCGTGAATTCGGGCTCGATCCGCGCTCCGAGAGCGCAAGGAGAACCGTCGCGCTCATCGGCGCCAATTGCCGCTGGGACGAGGGCGGGCAGCCCTTCTGGGAGGGCGAGGCGGAGGAATGCATCAATGGCCGCACGGTTGGCGACGGTGCCTATTTCGGTGTCGATGTCTCGCCCATCGTGGAAAGATTGCTCGGCGAGCGGCAGTCGGATGGCGGCTGGAACTGTGAGCGGGCGAATGGCTCGATGCGCTCGTCCTTCCACACAACGATCAATGTGCTGGAAGGGTTGCTGGAACATGAGCGGGCAACCGGCGGCACGGAGCAGTCGCGCGAGGCAAGACGGTCGGGAGAGGATTATCTGTTGGCGCGGCACCTGATGCGGCGGCTCAGCACCGGCGAACCGGTCGACGAAAAATTCATGCAGTTCCTGCATCCAAACCGCTGGCGCTTCGATGTGTTGCGGGCGCTCGATTACTTTCGCGCCTCAAGCCTGCTGACGGGGGCTGTGCCCGATATGCGGCTGAAGGAGGCAGTCGAATACCTCCGCCTGCGGCGATTGGAGGATGGCCGCTGGCCGCTCGACTGGCGTGTGTCCGGCAGGGCCTGGTTCGTGATGGATGACGGAGAGGGAGAGCCCTCACGCTGGGTGACGCTCAGGGCGCTCAGGGTGCTGAAATGGTGGGATTGCCGGCAGGCTGAACATGCCGTTGCGTGAAGCCGTTGCGACATCCGGCATTGTCTTCGGCAATCCGTGGTTTAGGCCGGTGTGCTGAAGGCCGAAAGCCTGGCCTCGAACTCTTCCATCGTATCGAGAAACCAGCAGGTCGTGCCGCGATTGGCTTCAAGGACGAAGCTTTGCAGGGCGTTGCTGCCGGCAAGCTCCGCATCAATCCTGCCGATGATGGCAATACGAACCTTGTAGTTGACGAATTTCTGGATCGCAGCACCTGCAATGCCTGAGCGGAGCGTCAGGAAACCCTCGGGCAGGCGGGCGACCGGCAGCACCACCCAATCGACGGCTTCGCCGAGCGCGTGGCCGATCAGATCGTTGATGCCGCTTTCAGCCGATAACGGCTTGCCATCGGGATTGCGGAGGAGCACGCGAAAGCCGTGCGAGAGCCTGATATCATTGCTCACGGAATGTCCTTTCTGGTCAGCGGAGCGCCTTCAGATAAGCGTCCAGGCTGTTCAACAGTTCCGCCGTATCCGACGGCGTGCCGATCAGGATGAATTTTTGGAGCTGCCGTTCCGCATCATAGGCGGCGTTGAACTGCATGGCGTGCGGACGGCGATGCCGCGAGATCAGCATGGCCTGCATCAGCACCGTCAGGCGGTTTGACATTTCGGCGGAGAGATCGGGCACCTCGACGACACTGGTGACATAGACCTCGGCCTGCGGGGCCGGGGCGCTGTTGCTGAGACCGGCGAAGGCTTCGAGGTCGGAGCGCAGGATGCGGTAGGATTTGCCGATGCGGGTGGCGCGCAAACGCTCCTCGCGGATGAGCCGCAGCACGGTCTTGGGGTGCAGTTTCAGGCGCTCGGCCGCCTGTTCAGCAGTGTAGAGCTCTTCCGACATGATCCATATTATTCTCTATCGTGATTTTCATTTCGGATAATAAGGAATATTTCGGAATAATCCAGATCGATTATCGCCTTGATGCGGATCAATGCGGAATACCCTACAGCCGCACATGCTTCAGCGATCAAACCGAACGGAGCGAGCCATGGACGAGGCGATCAGGAAGACGATCCGGGCGATACTGGATGGGCAACGGATCATGAGCGTTGCGACGCTCCGGCCAGACGGCTGGCCGCAGGCGACGACGGTCGGCTACGTGAATGACGGGCTGACCCTCTATTTCCTCTGCGGCCGGGACAGCCAGAAGGCCGCCAATCTGGCGCAGGACAACAGGTTGTCGCTGACGATCAACCCGGATGCCGGCCAGCTGATGCAGATCACCGGCCTGTCGATGGCCGCGCATGCCGAGAAGGTGGAAGACCCTGACGAGGCCGACAGGGTGCTCCAATTGATACCGGCGAAATATCCGGTTCAGGAGGGTCTGGCGATCGCCATGCCGACGCGGGATCAGATCCGCATCTTCCGCGTCGTGCCGAAGGTGATTTCGGTGCTCGATTATTCCAAGGGGTTCGGGCACACCGGTCTCGTCAGCTGTGATGCGGCCTGCCGCGCAGAAGCGGCAGCCTGGTGTTGACGGCGTGAAGGTCAGGCGCCCTTGGCGACCTTGGCAGCGCCCCAGAGCGAGCCGGGATTGGCACGGTTGGGATAGAGCGCCAGCATGGCGTCGAACAGTTCTCGCGCTGTCGTCGTTTCCAGCTCTAGCCTGTTGAAATCGCGAAGATATTGCTGGGTCTCGTCGATGATATGAGGATCGTCGTCATTTTCGGGGATCTTGTGGCCGGCGACGACGGCCTTCGGCTTCAGCTCTTTCAGCCGATCCAGCGTTTCGATCCAGTGCAGCCGGCTCTCGCGCGTGGTTTCGCCGAGGTAGCAATGGATACCGTTATAGACGACGTCTCCGCCGATGATCAGCCCAATCGAGGGAACGTGGAGGGCGGTCGAGTGCGACATGTCGGTATGGCCGGCATCGATCGGGATCAGCTTGTGGCCTTCGAGATCCAGGTCCGGTGCTTCAAGGACATCGGCGATAGCCATGTTCTCGGCGATTTCGCCGGGGAAGAGTTTGCGCCAGAAGCCGTCAAGCATGTCGGGTGCGCTCTGGCGGCGCATCGCCTCCACCACATCCGATATGGCATAGGCCTTCGTATCCGGGAAGCGTTTCAGCAAGGCACCGATGCCGAAGAAATGATCGCCGTGACCATGGGTGATGTAGATCGCCTTCAGCCGCTTGCCGCTCGCTTCCACCCAGTCGGCGAGGGTCTTTGTCTGCGGTTCGGTCAGGAAGGTATCGACGAGCACGGCATCGCGTTCGCCCGAGATCAGCGTGGCGGAATTGGCGACCCACTGAAGGGATGGATCTCCAGCCGGCACATCGCGGCTGAGGCCGGGGCGGCGGATTGTCAGGACATCATAGCGCAAGTTGGGAGTGGGGCTTGAGGTCATGGTGGCAGTTCCTTGAAAAGTTGGAGTTAAGCCGGCTGAGCGGGCGGGAAAGCCCTTGATTTTTGTGGTCAAGCAATAAATATATGACCGGTCGTCTTTAATTATTCAAGAGGAAACGAACGTGGAAAAGTCGGCCCGCCGCGGCCCCAAGCCGAATATGCAAATGCGGGAGAGAATCATCGAGGCGGGTCTGAAGGAGATCCATGCCAATGGGTTTGCCGCGACCGGCATCCAGAAGATCGTCGATGACATCAAGGTCCCGAAGGGCTCCTTTTACAATTACTTTGACAGCAAGGAGGCCTTCGGCGCAGAGGTTTCCGATCGCTATTCCGAGCAGGCGCTTGCCCGGCTCGTGGGCTTTCTTGCCGATTCCGACAAACCGCCCCTTCGCCGCCTCAAGGCCTATTTCGACGATCGCGCTGCATCCTTTGCCTTGAGAGGTCATACGCAGGGCTGCGTACTCGGCAATTTCAGCGCCGAGACGGTCGACCATAGCGAGTTGATCCGCCAGCACGTGGCAGCGCATTTCAGCCGCTGGAGCGAGGTGATTGCGGCTTGCCTGGCCGAAGCGCAGAGAGGCGGCACACTGACCAGCGAGCTGTCGGCCGGGACACTTGCCGATTTCATTCTGAACACCTGGGAAGGGGCGCTTCTGCGCATGCGCGCCGAACGCAGCGGGGCGCCGCTCGAGACATTCAAGCAGATGGTCTTTGACGTGCTGCTCCACAGCAAGTCGCATTGAAGCCCATTTACCTCGGTTAAGGAGAAATTTCCCTTCCGGTTTGGGCATTTACCATCTTTTCCGACGTCACAGATCGGCAATAGTTCCAGCTTAATTCCGACATGTTCGGGCTGAAGTTTCCGGCATCGATATGCGGGCGAGGGATAAGATGCCGGGCATTCTCATTGCAACCCTGTTGGCGACTGTTTCGGCCAAGGCGCCGATGGAATATGCCAGCGGCGACCTTCTCTTTTCGGATTGTGGCGGTTCGCGGCAGTTCGTCACCGGCTATGTTTCCGGCTGGCTCGACAAATGGAACAGGGACGATTTTCTTGCGCGCCGCGCGCTCGCCGATGCAATCCACCGTCCGGAGGCAATGGTCAACTTCGCTCGTTTGGGCAATGGGATCGGCATGAATATCTGCCTGCCGCCGGGCACGACAGCCATCGTCATAGGCGACATGCTCTGCCGCTTCCTGCAGGACAATCCCGACATCCGCGGGGGCGAGGGCGACGAGCTGCTGATGACCGTCATCTCCCGCCGCTACAATTGCCGGGCGCAATAGGCGTCAGGCATTGCTGACAAGGACGGCGCCGCCGATGATAAGCAGGGTGCCGGCAGAGAGTTTCATGAGATCGACCTCGGCAGCCTCTCCCAGAAACACCGCGCCGACGGCCAGCGTCACCAGCACGTTGCAGCTCCAGATCGGCGCGAGTTTGGAGACCGGCACGCCGTAGGCAAAGAGCGCGAAGCTGATGAGGCCGGTGCCGAGGGCGAAACAGAGGCCGGCGATGGCGGCAAAGCCGATGCCTTCTGCCGTCCAGGGCGCGGGGCGCCAGATCAGGGCGGAGATCCCGCCCGCTACCGCAAGCGTCAGGCCGAAGGCGATGAGATAGGCGGAGGAGCCGACGCCCGATACGGCGCTCTGCTTCTGGAAAATAGCGGTAATGCCCCAGAGAAAGGCGGGGGCCACGCCGCCGACGAACAAGGGCCAGAATGCAGTCATGATAAAACTCCTGTCGCACCGGACACGCTGAGGCCTTCAGGGAAGGCGATCGGGATGTGGTGCCACCAGACTAGGAGTTTCTTCTTGTTCTTTGTGGTCTTGTTGTTTTGCTGAAAGTTGGCAGATTCACGCGCCGTCAGCAAGCAGCCGGATGGCTGTCACGCTCTCTTTTCTGCCTGGGCGGTGGCCATGGCGATCTCGCCGACCTCGGCCAGCGTCACCTTCTGGAATTCCCGCTGCAGCGCCTGCTCGGCGCTTTGATAGGCAAGCTGCAGCTTGTCATTGGCGGCGCGTTCGACCGGGCAGGAAGGGTGATCGTTGGAGAGCGGCGCATCCAGAATGGTTTCGCCCTGCAGGGCGCGCTGCACATCCAGAATGGTGATCTCGGAAAGCGGTCTCGTCAGCGACCAGCCGCCGCCGCGGCCGCCCTCGGATTCGACGATGCCGTGCTGGCGCAGCGACGCCATGGTGCGGCGAACGACGACGGGATTGGTGTTGAGCATCTGGGCGATGCGCTCGCTTGTTTCCCGGCCGCCAAGCAGCCCCATATGGACGAGGACATGGATCATCCGCGCTAGTCTTCCATCTTGCCGCATCTGCGCTTCCCTCCACAGCGTAACAAATAGTGTTACGGTATATTGACTCCCGTTTTCTGTAACGTAAAAAGATACGGAATTAAAGATTCGATGTCGCCCGGAAGCGATTTTTCCGAAGGCGACGGGCTTATTGTCGAGGAGGCAGCGATGCAGCAGCGCATGATTGAAACCGCAACCCTGAGGATGAACATTGAAGAAGCCGGCGAGGGGCCGCTGGTGCTGCTCTGCCATGGGTTTCCGGAGACCTCGCATGCCTGGCGCCATCAGATTACCGCACTTGCGGGGGCGGGCTTCCATGCCGTGGCGCCCGATATGCGTGGTTATGGACGAACGAAAAGCCCTGATGAGGCCGGCGCCTATACAGTCTTCGATCTCGTGGCCGACATGGTTGCGCTCGTCGATGCGCTTGGTGAGGAAAAGGCGGTCATCATCGGCAACGACTGGGGTGCGACGGTTGCCTGGCAGGCCGCACTGATGCGGCCGGACAGGTTCCGGGGCATTGTCGCAATGAGCGTGCCTCTCATGGGCCAGCCGCCCGTGACGCCGACGAAGATTTTTCCGGCGACAGCGGATCACCTGCTCTATGTGCTCTATTTCCAGGAGCCGGGATTGGCGGAGGCCGAGTTCGAGCGGAATGTGGATGTCACGCTGCGCAAGATCTATGGCGCCGCCTGCGGCGAGGCGGGTCCAAGACTGCCAGGCGACGGAACGCCCAATCCGTTTGGCATGGTCTCGCGCGCATCCGGTCTGCTTGCTGATCTGCCCAACGGGGAAACGCTGCCTGAATGGCTGCCGCAAGCCGACCTCGATGTCTTTGCCGATGCATTCAAGGCGTCAGGTTTTCGCGGCGGGTTGAATTATTACAGGAACCTCGACCGGAACTGGGAATTGCAGAAAGCTTTGGCGGGGCTGAAAGTCGAGGTTCCCGCGCTGTTCATGGCCGGTGAACGCGACACGGGCCTTGCTATCCCCGGTATGCGGGAGATTATCGATGCGATGCCACGGCTCGCGTCTGACCTCAGGGCGACGCAGTTCGTGCCCGGTGCGGGCCATTGGCTGCCGCAGGAGCGGCCGGAGATCGTCAGCCGCGCGATTATCGATTTCGTGCAGGCTTTGTGACCGATTTAATGCCCGTCATCCAGCATCGCCTCGAGCGTGGCGATCAGTTCGTGGCTGCCATCCCGGTCATCGGCAATGGTCTGGAAGACGCCGGCCATGCCCTTGAAGATGAGGGCAGCGGGATCGTCGGCTCCGAGGAACTCGGAGATTTCTTCCATTTCCGCCACCCAGCGATAGGCTTTCGGAAACATGTCCGGGATGGACTGGCGCAGCCGCTTCAGATGCTCGGCCTGGCTTTCGGCCAGTTCCACCTTCAGCGCCTCACTGGCGCCGGAGCGTGCGGCCGCAAGCAGCATGGCGGCGGAGAGGCCGGTGATGCCCTTGTTGATGCCGGCATAACACATCTTCAAGGGCATGGCC
>UCCS01000105.1 GCA_900470965.1 Hyphomicrobiales bacterium | reverse complement strand
CATTATTCATAAAGTCATCAGATGACTTTATGAATAATGCTCATGCACCCTCTCAACAAGACCAATCTTGCCGATACGGCCACTGAAGCGATCCGCAGCGAGATACTCGCCAAGCGCTGGGCTGTCGGCGAGAAACTGCCGAATGAGGCCTCGCTTTCGGCTATGCTGTCGGTCAGTCGAGGCACTGTGCGTGAGGCCGTGCGCGTTCTCGTCTCGCAAGGCTTTTTGGAAACGCGGCAGGGCTCCGGCACCTATGTGCTTTCGACCACCGATAGCAGCCGACCGCTCACCATGGCGCGGCGCGCCAGCCTGCGCGACCAGTTCGAGGCGCGCTGCGCGCTCGATGTGGAAGGCGCGCGGCTCGTCGCCCTCCGCAAGACACCCGGCATCATCGCCGGGCTTCGCGCATTGCTTGACGAACGTGGCAATTATGAAGGCGGCGATCCGGCAGGCTTCATCGAACGCGACCTTGCCTTCCACAAGGCCGTCATCGCCGCCTCCAACAACCGGGCGATGATCGAGATCTATGATTTCTTCTCCACCTCGATCGCGGAGACGATTGCCGCCACACTCGACAAGGCGATTCCCGAGCCTGACATGCAGGCGCACCAGTCGATCGTCGACGCCATCGAAACCGGCAGCCCTGACAAGGCTGATGCAGCCGTGCGCGACTTCATGGCACCCATCCTTTCCGCGCTCGACCGGATGCTTCTTTCATGAGGATGCCCATACAGAATGTCACATCCTCGTTCGACGCAGTCGACGAGACGATGATTGATGCCGAAATCGACAGCCTGCCTGTACCATTGCCGCCGCAGAAGCAGAGCCCGACGGCTCGCTTCCTGCTCGGTGCCAGCCTCGTACTGATCGCCTTCAATCTGCGACCCGTGTTTTCCAGCGCTTCCGCCCTGCTGCCGGAAATTCGTACCGAACTCGGCCTGTCGCCGCTCGGCGCCAGTCTGCTGACGACCCTGCCCGTCGTCTGCCTTGGCGCCTTCTCGCCGCTGGCGCCGCGACTTGCCCAGCGCATCGGCTCGGAGCGGACACTGCTCGGCGTGCTCCTGCTGCTGACGCTCGGTACGGCGCTACGCGGTCTTTCCTCCGTTCCTTTGCTCTTTTTCGGCACCGCGCTTGCCGGTGCTGCGATCGCCGTCGGCAACGTGTTGCTGCCCGGACTGGTGAAACGCGACTTCGCCGCGAATACGGCTCTGATGACCGGCTTCTATACGATGGCGCTCTGCGCGGGCGCTGCCAGTGCCGCCGGCCTGACACTCCCGATCGAACATGCGCTCGGCGGCTCGCTGGAAGGCGCGCTCGCCATCTGGGCACTGCCTGCCCTCGTCGTTGGGCTGATTTGGCTGCCGCAGGTCTTTGCGAGCAGTCGACAGGCGCGGCGCAGCGGTTTCCGTGTCGAAGGTCTGTGGCGGGACAAGCTCGCCTGGCAGGTCACGCTTTTCATGGGCCTGCAATCGGCGCTTGCCTATTGCGTCTTCGGCTGGCTGGTGCCGATTCTGCGTGAACGCGGTCTTGACGGTGTTGTGGCCGGCGGCATCGTCTCGGTCTCCGTCATGGTACAGGCCGCCGCCTGTCTCATCGTGCCGCATATCGCGGTACGCGGTAGGGATCAGCGCCTCATCAACGTGACGCTCTGTGCCTTCGCCGTCGTCGCACTTCTCGGCCTGCTCTTTGCGCCGCTTTCCACCGTCTGGGTCTGGGCCGTGCTACAGGGTATCGGTCAGGGCGGGCTGATCGCCGCGGCGATGACAGCCATCGTGCTGCGTTCGCGCGATCCGCATGTCGCCGCTCACCTTTCCGGCATGGCGCAATGCGTGGGCTATCTGCTTGCCGCCATCGGCCCGTTCATCGTCGGTTTGATCCGCGGCTGGACGGGAAGCTTTGCCTGGTGCGCAGTGCTTTTCGTCGCGCTTGGGCTTGGTGCCGCCTTCAATGGGTGGCGGGCCGGTCGAGCGCTGCATGTGAATGCACGCACGATCGAGAAGGACGAATGAGCCAGGCTCACTTGCGTATCACCATCTCTTGATCTCCATCGAAGGAATGCGGCTGCTACCCTATCTCAGCCGCATTCTGGTCCACCGGAGGAAAATCCTTGCGCTTCCGATCCCTGCTTCTGTTCGCCGCGCTGACCGCTACGCTCGCACCCGCCTTCTCCTTTGCGCAGGAGGCTGGCGAACGCCGTGCCCCTGCAGCACAGGGTTCGTCCCGAGAGGGCGTCCTCAAGCTGCTGCCGGGCGATTCCGTTACCGAGCACGAGTTGACGACGGCCGATGGACGCAAGATCGCCTATACGGCCACGGCAGGCACACTTGATCTCTTCGGTCAGGATGGCGGGCAGAACGCTGCGATCTTCTACACCGCCTATGTCGCCAAGGATGCCGGGCCGAACCGGCCGATCACCTTCGCCTTCAACGGCGGGCCGGGGGCGGCTTCCGCCTTCCTGCATCTCGGCCTGGTGGGGCCGAAGATACTCGACTTCGGGCCCGATGGCCGCGACGGCGCCAATGCGAAGCTCGTCGATAACACGCATAGCTGGCTCGATTTTACCGATCTCGTGCTGATCGATCCAATCGGCACCGGCTGGAGCCGCACGGTGAAGGCCGACGACGCCTCGAACTACTATAATGTCGGCGCCGACGCGCAGTCGATGGCGAAGACGATCGCCCTCTACGTGGCGCATAACAACCGCGGCAATTCACCGAAATATCTGCTCGGCGAAAGCTATGGCGGCTTCCGCGCCGCCAAGGTCGCTTCGGCCCTGCAGCAGAGCCAGGGCATCATCGTCGCCGGCACCGTCATGCTCTCACCGCTGCTCGAAGGTCAGCTGATGTTCAATGCCGACCAGTTCGCGCTGGGTGCTGCGCTGGAATTTCCCTCATTGGCAGCCGCCGAAGCCGACCGGCGCAAAAGCTTCAGCGAATCCGGACAGCGCGATGCCGAGAGTTTCGCGCTTGGCGAATATCTCACGACGCTTGCCGGCCCGACGCCGACGGGCGATGCGGCAACAGCCTTCTACAATAAGATCTCCGGTCTTACGGGCATTCCGCAGGATGTCGTTACCCGCAATCGCGGCTTCCTCGGCAATGCTTACGCCAAGCATTCCGGCAAGCAGGCGGGAGAGGTGATGAGCCCATACGACGCTGCCTTCGCCACGCCGGACCCTTATCCGGAATCCGATTACGACCGAGGCGACGATGCGATCCTTGACGGCTTTACCCGCGCCTATGGCGGCGCCTTCGCCGACTACGCCCGCAACGAGCTCGGCTTCAAGACCGAGATGACCTATACGCTGCTCGAAAATGATGTCAGCCAGCGCTGGGAGTGGGGCAGCGGCCGTGGCGGCGGTTCACGTTTCCAGGCGAGCGCCACCGATGATATCAGGCAGATGCTCGCCTCCAACCCATCTTTCCATCTGCTGATCGCTCATGGCTACAGCGATCTCGTGACGCCCTACGGCGTCAGCCGCTATGTGGTGGATCACTTGCCGCCGTCCCTAGGGGGAAATCGTGTATCGCTGAAGCTCTATCGCGGCGGGCATATGTTCTACACGACCGCCGGCCAGCGCGCCGCATTCACGGCGGATGCAAAGGCCTTTTATGCCGAGCATCCCGCCAACCCGCCGGCGGATTGAAGACGATCAAGGGTTGCCGGAGGGGCGTGCTGACCTATTTCTCCGGCATGGCAAACAGCAATCAGCTACCAGAAGCTCGGCCATCCGGCAGCGCTTCCCGGCAGGACGAAACCCTCTCCACACTCTCTTCCTATCTTCAAAACGGCGCACTCTTCCTCGATATCGACGGCACGCTCCTCGATCTTGCGCCGACGCCGGATGAGATATTCGTGCCTCCGTCGCTTCCTGCGCAGCTCGACACGCTGTCGCAGAGGCTCGGCGGGGCACTGGCTCTGGTGACCGGGCGAGGTCTTACCTATGCCGACCGTCTCTTCACCCCCTACCAGTTTCCCATCGCCGGACTACACGGAGCCGAACGCCGCAACCCCGACGGCAGCATCTTCAAGGTGGAGCCAACGGCCGAGTTCGAGAGGCTGAAGATTGAACTTCGGGCAGAAACGGCGGGCTGGACCGGCATCCTCATCGAGGATAAGGGCGCGGCCGTCGCCGCCCATTTCCGTCTTGCGCCGGCGCGGCAGGCGGAACTGACGGAACTGATGCAGCGTTTCCTGAACCGTGCAGGACCGGATTGGGCCTTGCAGCACGGCAAGATGGTTCTCGAAATCCGGCCCGCCAGAGCCAACAAGGGCGATGCATTGGAAAGCTTTCTCGCAACTCCAGCCTTCCGCGGTCGTCATCCGATCGCCATCGGCGACGATGTCACAGATGAGGCGATGTTCGACATGGCGAACCGGCTTGGCGGTTACTCCATCCGCGTCGGCCCGCCGTCTGCAGACACTGCCGCCCGCGGCACTCTGCCTTCCGCGGAAGCGGTCCGCGAGATCGTCGCGCGTTTTGCCGGCTGATTGTATTTTTGCAGTTATTTCTAATGAAAGGAATTTGCCATGAGCCGCCTTGTCGTCGTTTCAAACCGCGTGCCCGTTCCGGAGAAGAAAGGGGCGGCGTCTGCCGGCGGGCTCGCTGTGGCACTGGAGGCCGCCCTCGGGAAACGGGGGGGCGTCTGGATGGGCTGGTCAGGCAACGTCAACGACGAAGGCGAACCAGGCCCACTTGCGATCGAGCAGCGCGGCAACATCACCTATGCGCTGACCGACCTGACATCCAAGGATGTCGACGAATATTACTTCGGCTTCGCCAACCGCATGCTCTGGCCGATCTGTCATTACCGGCTGGATCTCGCAGAATACGGGCGCACCGAGATGGCCGGCTATTTCCGGGTCAATCGCTTCTTTGCCCATCGGCTGGCGCCGCTGATCAAGCCTGATGACATCATCTGGGTCCACGATTATCACCTGATCCCGCTTGCCGCCGAACTTCGGCAGATGGGCCTCAAGAACAAGATCGGCTTCTTCCTACATATTCCCTGGCCGCCCGCCGACGTACTCTTCGCCATGCCCGTCCATGAGGAAATCATGCGGGGGCTTGCCGCCTACGATCTCGTCGGCTTTCAGACCGATCACGACCTTGAAAATTTTGCGGGCTGCCTGCGCCGCGAGGAGATGGGCGACATGATCGGCGAAGGGCGTTTTGTCGCCGGCGAGCGCACGTTCCATGGCGGCGCCTATCCGATCGCCATTGAGACGGCCGCCTTTGCCGAATTCGCCAGGAAGGCCGGCACGCACAGCATGGTGCTGAAGGCACGCCATAGTATCGAAGACCGCAGCCTTATTATCGGCGTGGACAGACTGGATTATTCCAAGGGCATTACCCAGCGTATCGATGCCTTCGAGCATTTCGTCACCAACAATCCGGCACATCAACGCCAGGTCACCTATCTGCAAATCACACCAAAATCGCGCTCTGAAGTGCCTGAATACGAGGCAATGCAGCGCACGGTCGCAGAACAGGCCGGCCGCGTGAACGGTGCACTCGGCACGGTCGACTGGGTGCCGATCCGCTATATCAACCGCTCGGTGAGCCGGCCGGTGCTTGCCGGCCTCTATCGGCTCGCCAAAGTCGGGCTCGTGACGCCGTTGCGCGACGGCATGAACCTCGTCGCCAAGGAATATGTTGCCGCACAGAACCCTGATGATCCGGGCGTGCTGGTCCTCTCCCGTTTTGCCGGCGCGGCGCGCGAGCTGAACGGCGCGCTGCTTGTCAATCCTTACGACATCGTCGGTACGTCCAATGCGCTGGCGCGCGGCCTCAACATGCCGCTCGAGGAGCGCCGCGACCGCTGGCAGCGGATGATGGACCATCTGCTGGAGCACGACGTCTCGCGCTGGTGCGATGACTTCCTCGGCGATCTCGCCGCCTGAGCAATTTGACGGGCGCGGCACCTTGGGCCGCTCCCTCTGGAAGAACAGCACTATAGCAGTTGGGATGCAGCGCTTCGGCACTTCAGGCCGGCAACGGGTTCTCCGGCCAGTCCGCCGTCATGTTCGCCTGGACAGGCCGCTCCAGATAGGTGGAAAGCGCAACATAGCTTTTGGTAGCCGTCACGCCGGGAACGGCATGGACTTGCGAGAGAAAGGCTTCCAGTGCGCGCGGGCTTTCGGTCCGCACCTTGAAGATGACACTGGCGTCGCCGGCAACCGAATGCATCTCCTCTACCTCGGGAAAGCGGCAAAGCTGCATCAGCCTTTCGCTTTTGCCCCAGCCCGCAGCCTCGACATGCACGAAGGCCAGCAGCGGCTTGCCGAGCGCCGTGCCCTCGAGCGCAGCGTGCGCGCCTTTCATGACGCCGGACCGGCACAGCCGCTTGACGCGCTCATGCACGGCGGGCGGCGACAGATTGACGGCTTTGCCAAGCGCCGCATAGCTCTGCAGGGCATCCTCTGCCAGCGCGCCTAATATTTTTCGGTCGAAAAGGTCCAGTTGCTCGGGCTCTCGCCTGCGGCGTCGAATGCCATTCATTTCTTTTATCATTCGGAAAACTCGCCTTATCGCCGAAGAATATTCGGTGATAATAGCGCCAAGCTTTCAGATATTCGAGGGAGGGACTTTCAAATGGAACTGGTGAAGCACAGTCCGAGCAGCGGCATCTACGCGGCAACGTCAGATTATGTCCATGCGATGGAGGTCAGGAATCCCGCCCGCTTTCTGTTCGTGAGCGGTACAATGGGTCTCGAAGCGGAGGGTGCGCCGGGCAGAGATCTGTCGGTCCAGCTCGACCTCATCTGGTCAAACCTGCGGGCGATCCTTGCGGATGCCGATATGGACGTCAGCAATATCGTGCGGCTGACCAGCTATTTACGGGATGCTGACTATGCCGAAGCAAACCAGAATGCGCGGCTGGCCGCGCTCGGCGATCATATCGTACCGACCACCGCCATCGTCGTTCAAACGCTTCAGAAAGACTGGCTGGTGGAAATCGAAATCATCGCTGCCGCGTGAAATGCCGCCTTGTCTGAACAAGACGGCACTATGGGATGTTCAAGCAGCCTGGCGCAGCAGGCCGAGCGCTTCTTCCAGATCGATTTCTCCCAGAAAGCGACCGGTGCTTTCCGCCTTTTCCTGGTGCTCGGTCGCATGCGCGAAGCGAACGGCCGGCTCCTGCAGCATGCGCTGATAGAGATCACTCAGCGCAGGAAACTGGCTGATATCGACGACCTTGTGGAAGTCGTTCCAGCGGGCGACGCCGGTGAAATAGGCATCCGCAATGCCGGGCCTGTTGCCGAGCAGCCATTTCCGGCCGGCAAGCAGACCCTCCAGCATACGGTGCGCCTTTTCCACCTTGGCCGCGCCGTAGGCGACAAGAACGTCTTTCTCGGCCGGTTCCAGTTCATGCTCGACAGCGTGCCACAGCGAGCTGAAGGCGTTGAAGAAGCTGGTGTTCAAATATGCGAGCATCTGGTTCAGGCGGTCGAAATCCGCGGTACCCTGCGCAAAGCCCAATCCTTTATCGATCGATTGCGCGCCTATGTAATTCAGGATCGCCATGCTTTCGCTGATCAGCCGGCCATCGGGCAGGAGCAATGACGGCGTTTCGCCGACGGTATTGATGCGCCTGTATTCGTCACAGGAGACGACTTCCGGCATCTGAACGCGGCAGAGACGGTACGGCAGGCCGGACCATTCCAGCGCAACGATCGAACCGAAGGAACAACCTCCCGGCACGCCGTAAAACAATATGAGGGACATTATCGGGTCCTTTCCATAGGAATTGTTGACCCGGCCAATATGATTTCGTGGACGATGAGGCAGTAGATGGCGATAATGCATCTTAAAGTCCACAAGCATGGAAGATGAATGTGACTGCCTTCAACCTCAACGACCTCCATCTCTTCGTACAAGCGGTGGAAAGCGGCAGCTTCACGGCGGCAGGACATCATCTCGGCATTCCGAAATCGACCATCAGCAAGCGCGTGGCGGAACTGGAGGAGAGGCTCGGCGTGCGGCTGATCCAGCGCACGTCGCGCAGCTTTGCACTGACGGATATCGGCAGGGATTTCTTCGACCATGCGCAGGCCTCGATCATCGAAGCGGAAATGGCCGAGAGTATCGTGCGCAACCGCCTGGGAGAGCCGAGCGGTATCGTCAGGCTGACCGCAGCGGTGCCGACGGCACAATTCACGCTTGCCGACCATCTGGCCGAACTGACAGCACGCTATCCAAAGCTGAAGGTGTCACTGCATGTAACGGATCGCTTCGTCGATATCGTTCAGGAAGGCTTCGACATTGCGCTGCGCAGCCACCGCTTTCCACTCGGGGATTCGACGCTCGTGCAGCGCCGGATCGCGGTTCATCCGTTCCTACTCGTCGCTTCGCCCGATTACATAGCGCAATATGGGAAGCCCGAGCGGGCCGAGGACATCGCCGGCCACAGGGCAATCATGCCCAGCCTCTCCGAGGAGCAGTGGCGTCTCACCTCGGATAACGGCGCTGAGACTGTGGTAACGCCTCAGCCCATCATGGCGGCAGACGAGCCGATGGTGCTGCTGAAAGCGGCTGCGGCAGGCATGGGCATTACCATTCTGCCGACCTCGGTCTGCAACGACGCTTTGAAGAACGGCCAACTCGTGCGCCTGCTTCCCGGCTGGACGGCGGGCAGTATCACCACGACGATCCTGATGCCGCACCGACGAGGACAATTGCCCTCCGTGCGCGCGGTCGTCGAGTTCCTTGCCGAACGGCTGGCGGGGTGATCAGGCGGCCTTGGCCGCGTGATATTCCTTGATTGCCACCATCTTGATCGCCGGATAGCGCTCCGCCTCGTAGCGCAGCGAGAAACCATCCTGTGCCAGGAAGACCGGGTCGCCATCGAGATCGCGGGCGATATCGCCGCGCTTGACGGTGAGAAACTTGTCGAGTTCAGCAGCTTGGTCGGACGAAATCCAGCGGCAGACGGAGAAGCGCGACATTTCGAAGGAGACCGGCAGGCCATATTCGGCCATCAGGCGCTCCTTCAGGACATCGAGCTGCAGCGCGCCGACGACACCGACGATGGCAGGCGAACCATCCTCCGGCTGGAAGAGCTGAACGACACCTTCTTCAGCCATCTGCTGCAGGGCTTCCTTCAGCTTCTTGGCCTTCATGGCGTCTTCCAGGCGCACGCGGCGCAGGATTTCCGGCGAGAAATTCGGCACGCCCTGGAAAACCAGGCTTTCGCCTTCCGTCAGCGTATCGCCGATACGCAGCGTGCCATGGTTCGGAATGCCGACCACATCACCGGCGAAGGCCGTATCGGCGAGCTGGCGCTGCGAGGCGAAGAAGAACTGCGGCGCGGTGAGGCCAAGCTGCTTGCCGGTACGTGCCAGCCGCGCCTTCATGCCGCGCTCCAGTTTGCCGGAGCAGATGCGGGCGAAGGCGATACGGTCGCGATGGTTCGGGTCCATGTTCGCCTGAATCTTGAAGACGAAGGCCGTCATCCTGTCTTCGGCGGCATGTACGGTGCGGATATCGGCTATCTGGTCACGCGGTGGCGGAGCAAAATCACCGAGCGCATTGATGAGATCGCGGACACCGAAGTTGCGGAGCGCCGAGCCGAAGAAAACCGGCGTCATATGGCCTTCGAGGAAGGATTCCCGATCGAAGGGACGGCAGGCCTCAATCGCCAGTTCCACCTCTTCGACGAAGGCGTCGCGCTCATTTTCCGGCAGGCGGTCGGCGACGCTCCGCGGACCGTTGACGGCGGTGACGACGACTTCCGTATCGGAGCCGCGAACGGTGTTTTCCTTCAGGTGATAGGAGCCGCAGAAGGTCTTGGCGCGACCGATCGGCCAGGTGACCGGGGCCGTGTCAAGCGCCAGCTTCTCTTCAACCTCATCCAGGATCTCGAAGGGATCGCGGCTTTCGCGGTCCATCTTGTTGATGAAGGTGATGATCGGAATGTCGCGCATGCGGCAGACTTCGAAAAGCTTCAGCGTGCGCGGCTCGATACCCTTGGCGGCGTCGATGACCATGACGGCCGCATCGACCGCCGTCAGCGTGCGGTAGGTGTCGTCGGCGAAGTCTTCGTGACCGGGCGTGTCGAGAATGTTGAAGACATTGCCTTCATATTCGAAGGTCATAACCGAAGTTACGACCGAGATGCCGCGCTCGCGCTCGATCTTCATCCAGTCCGAGCGGGTCTGAATGCGATCCTTCTTCGCCTTCACTTCACCGGCGAGCTGGATAGCGCCGCCGAAAAGCAGCAGCTTTTCTGTGAGCGTCGTCTTACCCGCGTCCGGGTGCGCGATAATAGCGAATGTGCGGCGGCGGGAGACCGCCTCGGCGAGACTTTCGGCCATGATGTGAATCCTGTGGAATTGCGGCGTATCTAGCGATTAAAGCGCGCCATTGCAATTGACCTTGCGGCACGAGGCACGAAGTAATGCCGCATGACCATTCACACAGATACTCGCCCCACCCTCAATTTGATCCGCCTGCCGAACGGCCAGGGCCTGGATCTGCCCGCCTATGAAACGCGTGGTGCAGCCGGCATGGACCTGCGCGCGGCGATCGACGAGGACAAGCCGCTGGTGCTGGCGCCTGGCAAACGCGCGCTCGTTCCAACGGGCTTCGTCTTTGAAATCCCTGAGGGTTTCGAGGGCCAGGTGCGCCCGCGCTCCGGCCTTGCAGCCAAGAACGGCGTCACCTGCCTCAATGCGCCCGGCACCGTCGACTGCGACTATCGCGGCGAAGTGAAGGTCATTCTCATCAATCATGGCGAGGAGGATTTCACCATCACGCGCGGCATGCGCATCGCGCAGATGGTGATTGCACCATTCATCCAGACCCGCATCGCCGAAGTCTCGGAAACGACCGAAACCGCGCGCGGCGCCGGTGGCTTCGGCTCGACCGGGGTATGAGTGTCACCGATTCCGACGGGCTTACCTTCCGGCAGGATTATTTCAGCGATCCGGCGGCCTGGAGCGCTCTCGTCTCTCTACTCGATGATACGTTCGGCATCGATATCGATCCGCTGCACGAACTTGGCGGCCCAGACCCGACCAGTATGCCGTTCGGGTGGTTTACGGATGAAGGCCAGCTCGCCGCCAATCTCTCTGCCTTCGCCATGCCTTTTGTCCTTAACGGCAGGCTCATCAACGCCGCCGCCTTTCAGTCCGGCGCTGTCCGCCCGCCATGGCGCGGCCGCGGCCTTTACCGCGATGTGACGGGCAAGGCGCTCGCCTGGTGTGAGGCGCGGGATTTCGAAGCCGTCATCCTCTACACGGACAAGCCGGCGCTTTATGAGCCCTACGGTTTCCGCTCGCTTCCGCTTCACAAGTATGTCGGCGCTGCACCAATGTCTGAAGGTGCAACCACCTCGCGGCCTCTTCAGCCGCGCGATGCGGAAGATCTCGCCCTGCTTCAGGGTCTGCTGAGGAACCGCGAGCCAGTTCGGAGACGCTCGCTGTCGCCAGCAGTTCCGCAATGTTCCTCATCAACACGCAGCTCGATCCCGACGTGCGCTTGAGCTATCTGGAAGAGAGCAAGGCTGTCATCGCATGGAAGATGCCGGCACCCGGCCACGTCGTTCTCCTCGATGTGGTCGCGCATGCAATCCCGTCGCTCGCCGCCATCCTTGCCGGTCTCGGCATCCAGGCAACGACAGTCGAAACGCTGTTCCGGCCAGACAGACTCGGCTGGGCCGGCGAGGCGATGCCTTACGGAAACGGAACACAGCTCATGCTGCGTGGACTGGAGGAGATAAGCCTCGATCATCCCGCCATGCTGTCGCCAATGGCGGATTTCTGAGGCTATTTTTTCCGTATCAGGGGCGGCAGGCGCCGCTTGACCGGCGAGGATTTGATCATCGAGGTATTGGTCTCCGCGCGCTCGGCGACCTTGTCGAGAATGTTGTCAAGCTCTCCCATCGAGCGGACGACAAGGCGGGCGATGAAACAATCGTCTCCAGTCACCTTATCGCATTCGATGAATTCCGGCGTGTCCTGGATGATACGCTCGACGATATGAAGCTGGCCGGGCAGCGGGCGCACCCGCACGATCGCCTGAAGCGGGTAACCGATCGCCGCCGGATCGAGATCGATGGTGAAGAGCGTCACGACGCCGCGATCCTCAAGCCGACGCAGACGCTCTGCCGCGCTCGGCGAAGAAAGTCCTACAGCCTGGGCGAGCTCTTTTAGGGAAATACGCGAATTTCCTGCCAGCGCCTCTATCATTGCGCGGTCAATATCGTCGACTGCCTGCATCTCGTTAGCCAACATGGCAAAAACTCCTAACAAGATTAGGTTTATCCAGCCTTTCCCTTTTTCAGCTTATAGAAAATGCTGCGATGCCGCAATACAATTTCCCGCTAACGAATGGAGATGGCGATGCAGAGTGACATCAGAAGAGGCACAGCAGAGATGACGGCAGCGATGCTGATCTCGGGAACGATCGGCTGGTTCGTCGTCATGTCAGGTCAGCCGGTCAGTGGCGTAGTCTTCTGGCGCTGCTTCTTCGGCGCACTGACCCTGCTTGTGGTTTGCACTGCGCTCGGCCTGCTGAGGCCCGGCATCATCAGCCTGCACTCGCTCGCTATCGCTGTCTTCGGCGGCATAGCGATCGTCTCCAACTGGCTGCTGCTGTTCGCCTCCTATTCGCACGCCTCGATCTCGATCGCCACGACGGTTTACAACACCCAGCCCTTCATGCTGCTTGCGCTCGGCGCACTCTTTCTGGGGGAGAAGATCACAGGCACCAAGCTCTTCTGGCTCGGGCTTTCCTTTGCCGGCATGGCCGCTATCGTCGAGGCGAAGCCAAATACCGACGCCGTCTCCGGCAGCTACGGTCTCGGCATCCTGATGGCGTTGGGTGCCGCCTTCTTCTATGCACTTGCCGCGCTTGCCGCCAAATGGCTGAAAGGCACGCCGCCGCATCTGATCGCGCTGATCCAGGTTTCCACCGGCATCGTCATGCTGGCACCGATGACCGATTTTTCGAACCTTCCCGCCAATACCAGTTCCTGGATGATCCTGATCGCTGTCGGCGTCGTCCACACCGGTCTCATGTATGTGCTGCTTTATGGCGCGATCCAGAAGCTGCCGACGCATCTGACAGGCGCTTTGTCTTTCATCTATCCGGTCGCCGCGATCCTGGTCGACCGCTTCGCTTTCGGCCACACATTGCAGCCGATGCAGATTGCCGGGGCGGCAGTTATTCTGCTCGCCGCCGCCGGCATGAATCTGGGCTGGTCGCCGGCGAGACTTATTCGCCTGCCGGCGGCCGGACGCTGAGCCATTACTTCGGCTTAACTGTTACTTCGCTTGGCGCGTCGTTTCGAACAGGAACCAGGTACGGCGCTCGCTCTGGTCGATCCAGTTTTCGATCAGGCTTGCGGTCGCGACATCGTTATGCTCGTCGCAGACTTCGTGCACTTGGCGCAGGATTGAAACGAGGTGAAGGTTGTCTTCGCGCAGCTCGGAGAGCATATCCTCGGGGGTGACGTAGTCAGCATCATTGTCCGGAATGCGCTGCTGGCGGGCGATCTGGCCGATCGAGCGCAGCGTCGTGCCGCCGATCTTGCGGGCGCGCTCGGCAACCTCGTCCGTCATATCGAAGATCTGTTCCGCCTGCTCATCGAGCAACAGGTGGTAATCGCGAAAATGCGGGCCAGACATGTGCCAATGGAAGTTCTTGGTCTTCACATAAAGCGCAAACACATCGGCGAGCAGCGCGGTCAACGCGGCCGAAATATCGGTGATCGCGTTGGTCGGCAGGTCGGAAGGGGTCTTGAGCGGTGAACGTCTGCGGGCTTCGGCTGAGGTAGTCGACATGCATTCTCTCCTTGGTGATGAAAACCTTCTGCGCCGACAGCCTCGGGAAGCCGCGGCGGGCCGTGTCTGCGGCCGCTTGCAAGGGGAAAATAGCAAGGCAGGATCGCTTTCCAAGTAGATCATGGTTCAGCCGACCTATTCTTTATGGTTATGGACAGATCAGCGCCAGGCGATTGATGAGGCCTGCCTTGCGCGCCTATAGAGAGGCTGCGCAAGTCAGTGGATACGAAGATGAGCCTTACCGTCCTGATCGCCTATGCTGGAGCCCTGTTCATCGCCGCCGCAATTCCCGGCCCAGGGATCACGGCAATCGTGGCGCGTGCACTCGGTTCGAACTTCCGCGAGACCTTCTTCATGGGTCTCGGCCTCGTGCTCGGCGACATGACCTATCTCACCGCTGTCATCCTCGGTCTTGCCTTCGTGGCGCAGACCTTCACTGAGATCTTCCTCGTCATCAAGATCGCCGGTGCTCTCTATCTCGGATACATCGCCTGGAAGCTCTGGACTGCCGGCCTGCTGCCGCAGGATATCGCCGCGAAAAAATCCAGCAGTGCCGGCATGTCCTTCCTGTCCGGCCTGCTTGTGACACTCGGCAATCCGAAGACCATGTTGTTCTACGTGGCGCTGGTGCCGACCTTGATCGATCTCGGCAGCATCGGCATGCGCGAGTATCTCATCCTGCTCGCCGTCACTTTCGTGGTGCTTATGATCGTGCTCATCCCCTACATGATGCTTGCGTCGCGCGCCCGCACGATGCTGAAGCAGCCGCGTGCATTGCAGGCGCTGAACCGCGTCGCCGCAAGCATCCTGGCGGGTACGGCAGCCTTCATCGCCACGCGTGCAGCCTGAAATAAACATTCGGCAACGGACGGTTCTCAAAGGATTTTTTCTCCGGCTCAAGCGGCCGACGGGTGAAGCCACTCTGGTCTCATCACCACTTTGACCCTATTCTCTCCACAGATTTCAGAATGGATTTCAAAGGGAGAGCACCATGTCGCACAAACCGGGCCGCGGCCGCATCTATTCCTCGATAACGGACACAATCGGCGACACGCCGCTCGTTCGCCTCGATAAACTCGCCAAGGAAAAGGGCGTGGTGGCCAACATCCTTGCCAAGCTGGAGTTCTTTAACCCAATCGCCTCGGTGAAGGACCGTATCGGCGTTGCCATGATCGATAGCCTGGAAACGCAGGGCAAGATCTCGCCCGGCAAGACCGTGCTGATCGAGCCGACCTCGGGCAATACGGGTATCGCGCTCGCTTTCGCCGCCGCTGCCAAAGGCTACCGGCTGATCCTTACCATGCCGGAAACCATGTCCGTCGAGCGCCGTAAGATGCTGGCGCTGCTCGGCGCCGAGTTGGTGCTGACTGAAGGGCCGAAGGGCATGAAGGGGGCGATCGCCAAGGCGGAAGAACTCGCCGCCTCACTGCCCGACGCCGTCATCCCGCAGCAGTTCGAAAACCCGGCCAACCCTGAAATCCACCGCAAGACGACCGCCGAGGAAATCTGGAACGATACCGATGGCACGGTCGATATCTTCGTTGCCGGCATCGGCACCGGCGGCACGATTACCGGCGTCGGCCAAGTGCTGAAGAGCCGCAAACCGGGTATCCGGGTCGTGGCCGTCGAGCCGGCGGACTCGCCGGTACTGTCAGGCGGCACGCCCGGCCCGCACAAGATCCAGGGCATCGGCGCCGGCTTCGCACCGAAGATTCTCGATACCAGCATCTATGACGAAGTCGTCACCGTCAGCAATGACGACGCATTTCAGCAGGCGCGCCTCGTCGCCAAGCTCGAAGGCGTGCCGGTCGGCATCTCCTCGGGTGCAGCATTGACGGCCGCGATCGAGGTCGGCCGCCGTCCGGAAAACGCCGGCAAGAACATCGTCGTCATCATCCCGTCCTTCGCGGAACGGTATCTTTCGACGGCATTGTTTGAAGGCCTTGGAAGCTGATCGAACCTTCCCGGGTTCTTCCTCTCACCCGGTACCTGGGGCGCTTCGGCGCCCCTTTTATCATGCCGCAGCGGTAAGCCTCTCGCCGGCAACACGGTAGGAAATCGCCTCCGCGAGATGAATGCGGCCGACCATTTCCTTGCCGTCGAGATCGGCAAGCGTGCGGGCGACCTTGAGGACTCGGTGGTAGCCACGCGCCGAAAACTTCATCTTGTCCGCGGCATCTCGCAACAGCTGCAATCCTGCGGCATCCGGCTCTGCGAATTTCTCGATCATTGCGGTCGAACATCCGGCATTGGTGGAAATACCCACAGCGCCTGCAGCAGCATAGCGTTCACGCTGGATGTCACGGGCACGCGCAACGCGCCGGGCAACATCGGCACTCGCTTCGGCTACCGTCGGCCGGATCAGGTCGGCGGCGGAAACGGCTGGCACGTCGATGCGGATATCGATGCGGTCCATCAACGGACCGGAAATCCGGGCCTGATAATCCGTCATGCAGCGCGGCCCTCGGGCACAGGTGTGGCCGGGCTCGCCAGCCATACCGCAGCGGCAGGGGTTCATCGCCGCAATAAGCTGGATCCGCGCCGGATAGGAGACGCGGTGATTGGCGCGCGCGATGACGCATTCGCCGCTTTCCAACGGCTGACGCAAGGCATCGAGCACTTGCGGCGCGAATTCCGGAAACTCATCAAGGAACAGCACACCATGATGGGCAAGCGAAGCCTCTCCCGGCCTGGCACGCAGACCGCCGCCGATGAGGGCGGCCATCGTCGCCGAATGGTGCGGCGTGCGGTAGGGCCTGCGGTCGGAAAGCTTGCCGCCGGACAGCTGGCCGGCGATGGAATGGATCATCGAGACTTCAAGCAACTCCGCAGCCGAAAGCGGTGGCAGGATCGATGGCAGTCTCGAAGCCAGCATCGACTTGCCGGAACCGGGCGGCCCGACCATCAGGAGGTTATGGCCGCCGGCAGCAGCCACCTCCAGCGCCCGCTTGGCGCTTTCCTGTCCCTTGATCTCGGCGAGATCAGGCAGATTGGCGGCATTCGGGCGAATGGACGGTTCCGGGCGCGAAAGGATCTGCGTGCCGCGAAAATGATTGGCGAGTGCGATCAGGCTGCGCGGCGCCAGAATGTCGACCCCGGACCCTGCCCATGCGGCTTCCGATCCGCTTTCGGCCGGGCAGATCAGGCCTTTTCCACTCGCGTTGGCACCGATTGCGGCCGGCAGAGCGCCAGCGATTGCGGCAATTGTACCGTCGAGATTGAGTTCGCCGACGACGACATAGTCGGACAAAGCATCCGCCGGGATGGCGCCGAGCGCAGCCATCAGGCCAAGTGCGATGGGGAGATCGAAATGACTGCCTTCTTTGGGAAGATCGGCGGGCGCAAGATTGACCGTCACACGCTTGGATGGCAGCGCTAGGCCGGAAGCGTGCAAGGCTGCCTGCACCCGCTCGCGACTTTCCGCCACCGCCTTGTCAGGAAGCCCGACGATCTGGATTCCCATTTTACCGGGAGCGACCATGACCTGGACCTCGACCGGCACACCTTCAATGCCCTGAAATGCAACCGTGCTGACGCGCGCGACCATGCCCCTGCCCCGTAACCCTGAACCCCAACCTATGAAGGCGGTCACAATCTGGCATGGAATATGGAATAAAACAAGAACGATAAGCGAACGAATTCAGCTATCCGCTGCAATCAAATTGCAGCAGGTTGCAAAGCCGGAACGAAGGCGATCAAAGGCGGAACACTTGGAGCATTTCCGTTTTTCTTCGAAACACGAAAATTCTCTATCTCTTTGTTTTAACAAAAAAATCTCTGCACAGTTTTGCCGCAATTCCGAACGCAAAACCACTATGCACTTTTGTTGGCATTGCACTTTTGCTGGTATTGCTTTAGCCGCGCTTGCGCTCGATCGCATCCCACAACAGGCTTGCGATATCGGCGCCACCGAACTTCTTCACTTCCCGGATGCCTGTCGGCGAGGTTACGTTGATCTCTGTCATATAATCGCCGATGACGTCGATGCCGACGAGCAGGAAGCCGCGTTCGCGCAGAGCCGGGCCGATGCGCTCGCAGATTTCCTTTTCGCGCGCCGTCAGTTCGGTCGGCTCGGCGCGGCCGCCGACATGCATGTTGGAGCGACTGTCATGCTCGGCCGGGACGCGATTGATGGCGCCGGCAAATTCGCCGTCGACGAGGATGATGCGCTTGTCGCCCTTGCGCACGTCAGGCAGGTATTGCTGAGCGATGAAAGGCTCGCGGAAGAGCTGGCCGAACATTTCGAGCAGCGAGGACAGGTTGCGATCGTCCTTGGTGGAATGGAAAACGCCGGCGCCGCCATTGCCGTAGAGCGGCTTCAGGATGATATCGCCCATCTCGTCGCGGAAGCGGCGGATCTCGCCCGGATCCTTGGTGATCAGCGTCTTCGGCATCAAGTCGGAAAATTCGGTGACGAAGATCTTTTCCGGTGAGTTGCGCACCCAGGCCGGATCATTAACGACGAGCGTCTTCGGATGGATGCGCTCCAGAAGATGCGTCGAGGTGATGTAGGACATGTCGAAAGGCGGGTCCTGGCGCAGCAGGACGACGTCCATGGTCGACAGGTCGATGCGCTCAGGGGCGCCGAGTTCATAGTGATCGCCCTTGACGTCGCGCAGCACCATCGGCTCGACGGCGGCATAGAGCTTATCATCGCGGAAGCTCAGGCGATCGGGCGTGTAATGGAAGAGCTTGTAGCCACGCGCCTGAGCCTCAAGGCTCATGGCGAAGGTGGAATCGCCCGCGATATTGATGCCGGAGACATGGTCCATCTGGACCGCTACGTTCTTGATCTTGGCCATTTCCGTCCCTTGAGCTGATGCCGCCCAGATGTAGGTCGGTCAGGCGTCAAACGCAACGGCAATCAATGGCTTCGCGCGCCTCCGCCGGCGCAATTTTCAGGCCGCGATGCCGGTACCGCCGCCGTTGCGCAAGAGGTTGCGCAGGCGATAGGCAATGGCGAGCGGCTTCGGGAAAGGCTTGCGCAGGAAGGCGACCTTGCGGACATAATTGTCGACCCGCCAGTTCGCCCAGGTGCCGCCGGCAAAGAAAGCGACGTCGCCCACTTGCAGCGTGCGTTCCAGACCATCTTCGGTGGTGACGTGCACCTCGCCTTCGAGGATCATGACCGTCTCGTCCCAGCCGAAACGCCAGCGGAATTCGCCTGATGTGCAATCCCAGATCGCCGTCAGCGATGCTTCGTCATGGCCGCGGGAATGTTCTGCCGTGCGCGCCTGCGGATTGCCGCTGATGACCCAGTCCGGATTGATCGGCGTCGACTTCAGCACCATGCGGTCGCTTGCCTGTGCGACGAAAGATTTGCCGGCCGTCTTCAACGCGGCGTAAGGCACGGACCGCGCAGCCATGGCGACGGCGGTTGCAAGCATCATCTTCAAGGCCATGAATTACCCCCAGTTTGCTACCCCTAGCTGAGCCGTGGATAACAAAAGAATCGTAAAAGCCCGTTCAAGCAGACGCTAAAATTTTAACGAAAGCTTATTCGTCAGTTTTTAGCCGCCTGCGGAATTTAGCGAACCCCTAGAAAGCATCGGGGAAATGACGAGGCAGTTTTCCCGGCAATATCGCAACGATATCATAACGCTGTGAGAGCCGGGCATAGTCCCGCTGGCGGGCGAGCCAGAGATCGCTCGCAGCCCGGATGCGTTTTTGCGAGGCGTAGGACACGGCATCCACCGCGCCCATTTCGTCAGCGCGCGCCTTGACCTCGACAAAGACGGCCAGGTCTCCCTTGCGAGCGATAATATCGATCTCGCCGAGCTTCGTTTTGTAGCGCATGGCGAGGATGCGATAGCCTTTCAGCATCAGGAAAATGGCGGCAATATATTCTGCCGCCGAGCCGCGACGCAGCGCCTTTCTCCTGCGGAGCGTGGCTTCTCCGTCAGCCATTCGCCGCCTTCATGTCGAGAAGCTTCTGATAGAGCACCTTGCGCGGCAGGCCGGTCAAGCGGGCAGCTTCGGTCGCGGCCCCGGCGGTTGGCAGCGATTTTGAGAGATCGGCGAGAATGGCGTCGACATCCGCCGCGGTTGCCGGCTCGTCCTTCGGCGGGCCGATGACGAGAACGATCTCACCCTTCACATTGTCATGCTCTTCATAATAAGTGGCGAGCTCGGAGAGCGTGCCGCGGCGGAATTCCTCATAGGTCTTGGTCAGTTCGCGGCAGACCGACGCCTCGCGTTCAGCACCGAGCATATCGGCAGCGGCCACCAGCGTTGCGCCGATGCGATGGGGCGATTCAAAGAAGATCAGTGTGGCCGGTGCGTTTGCGAATTCTGCGAGACGGTCGCGACGGGCCTTGTCCTTGGTCGGCAGGAAACCGGCAAATAGAAAAGCATCGTTCGGCAGCCCTGAGCCGACGAGGGCCGCAAGCGGTGCGGAAGCGCCGGGAATGGGAATGACGCGGTAACCTGCTTCGATCGCCTGCTGCGCCAGGCGATAGCCGGGATCGGAGACGAGCGGCGTGCCGGCATCGGAAACCAGCGCCACCGACTTGCCGGCTTCGAGCGCCTGCAGGAGCCGCGGCCCGGCCTCATCGGCATTGTGTTCATGATAGGCAAAGGGGCGGTTCTGAATGCCGTAGCGATCGAGCAGGACGCGGGTAACGCGTGTATCCTCGCAGGCGAGGACATCCGCACCGGCAAGCGTTTCCAGCGCCCGCAGCGTGATATCGCCGAGATTGCCGATCGGCGTTGCGACGAGATAGAGAGCCGGTTCGAGCGGGCGCGCCGGCACCGCGATATTGTGCAGACGAAAGCCGCGCCGGGCGCCAGTTTCCGCTGTCGTCTCTTCCGTCATGTCATTCGCTTTCATTCCGCCAGCCTCTTCCCTTTATGGGCGAGCGGTGTGGCTTCGACAAGGGCCGCAATTTCTGTGAGCATTGCACTGCAAAACGGCATTTGCGGGCCTGCGGGCAGCCATGCCTCTTGCAATCGCTGGCAAAGTTCTGCCATTTTGCCCGTCCACTCCCCTCTCCCAAAGGGGAAAGCAGTGACGTGGCGCTTCCGGGCGCCCGGACAATAAAGGTCGAAAGCGGTAGCATCCCATGCGTATTACTATTGAGCGGTCAAACCTTTTGAAGTCGCTGAACCACGTGCACCGCGTGGTCGAACGCCGCAACACGATTCCGATCCTGTCCAACGTGCTGCTGAAGGCCGATGGGCAGAGCCTCGACATGAAGGCGACCGACCTCGATCTCGAAATCACCGAAGCGACGCCCGCCAATGTCGAGCAGGCGGGTGCCACCACCGTTCCCGCCCATCTTCTTTACGACATCGTGCGCAAGCTTCCCGATGGCGCGGAAGTGCTGCTAGCCACCTCTCAGGATGGCGGCTCGATGACCGTTCAGTCCGGCCGTTCGAAGTTCTCGCTGCAGTGCCTGCCGGAATCCGACTTCCCGGATCTGACCGCCGGCACCTTCACGCATTCCTTCAAGCTGAAGGCAAGCGATCTAAAGATGCTGATCGACCGCACGCAGTTTGCGATCTCGACCGAGGAAACCCGCTACTATCTGAACGGCATCTTCTTCCACACGATCGAGAGCAGCGGCGACCTGAAGCTTCGCGCCGTTGCGACCGACGGCCACCGTCTGGCCCGCGCCGATGTCGACGCCCCCTCCGGCTCGGAAGGCATGCCCGGCATCATCATTCCGCGCAAGACGGTTGGCGAATTGCAGAAGCTGGTCGATACGCCTGATGCGATCGTCACCGTCGAAGTTTCCGATGCCAAGATCCGGGTCACCCTCAGCTCCATCGTCATGACCTCGAAGCTGATCGACGGCACCTTCCCGGACTACCAGCGCGTCATCCCGACCAATAACGACAAGGAAATGCGCGTCGACTGCACGAGCTTTGCCCAGGCCGTCGACCGCGTTTCGACCATTTCATCCGAGCGCGGCCGCGCCGTGAAGCTCGCGCTCTCCGATGGTCAGCTTCTGCTCACCGTGAACAATCCGGATTCCGGTAGTGCCACGGAAGAAGTCGCCGTCGGCTACGATACGGATCCGATGGAAATCGGCTTCAATGCCAAGTATCTGCTCGATATCACCGCGCAGCTTTCCGGCGACGAAGCGATCTTCCTTCTGGCCGATGCCGGTTCGCCGACACTCGTGCGTGACACCGCCGGCGATGACGCGCTCTACGTGCTGATGCCGATGCGTGTTTAACGCGCGTCGCTTTTGCAGTTGAAACTTTCCTGATCGCGACATCGCCTCTTGTTTTTGCTTCAACCTCCTGCAATTAAGGGAAAGTTGACCGGCAGGCATGGGAGGACGGCATGGCATTACGGCTCAAGGAACGGCTCGGCAGGAAGTTTGACGAGGAGATCCGCTTCTTCAAGGGCATGATGCAGGGGCCGAAGACCGTCGGCTCCATCGTTCCGACTTCCTCGATCACTGCCCGCAAGATGGCAAGCGTCGCAAATCCGCATTCGGACCTGCCCGTGCTCGAACTCGGTCCCGGTACCGGCGCCATCACCAAGGCGATCCTTGCCCATGGCGTGAAGCCGGAAAAGCTCGTCGCCATCGAATATTCGACGGACTTCTACGAACACCTTATGCGGCTTTACCCCGGCGTGAGCTTCATCAACGGCGATGCCTTCGATCTCGACAAAACGCTCGGCTCGCTCAAGGATCAGAAATTCGATTCCGTTATTTCGGGCATACCGCTCCTGAACTTCCCCATGCAGGCGCGCATTGCGCTCTTGGAAAGCCTGCTCGACCGCATGCCGGCCGGTCGGCCGATGGTGCAGATCTCCTATGGCGCGGTCTCGCCGATCGTCGCCAATGCCGATCGTTACAGCATTCATCATTTTGATTTCATCGTGCGCAATATTCCTCCGGCTCAACTCTGGATCTATCGGCGCGGATAAAATGTTTGGACTTTATATCACCCACCCTCAGGTCAAGATCGACCCGCAGGTTCCCGTTCCCCAATGGGGTCTTTCCGAGATCGGCGCCGAGCGCGCCCGCAAGGCTGCTTCGAGCGACTGGGCGAAGCGGCTGACCCGCATCGTCTCCAGCGATGAGACGAAGGCGATCGAGACGGCGGAAATCCTTGCTGCGGCCTCAGGCGTGAAAATCGAGATCGTGCATGGCATGCACGAGAACGACCGCTCCGCCACTGGTTTCCTGCCGCCCGACAAATTCGAGGAGGCGGCCAACTGGTTCTTCGCCCACCCGCTGGAGAGCTTCAGGGGCTGGGAGCGAGCCGCAGATGCGCAGACCCGCATCGCCTCCGCCGTCGAGACCATCCTATCCTCGCATGAGGCAAATGCGCCGATCGCCTTCGTCGGGCATGGTGGCGTCGGAACGCTGCTCAAGTGCCATCTGATGGGTGCACCGATTGCGCGTAATCGTGACCAGCCAGGCGGTGGTGGCAATCTCTATGCTTTCGGCCTTGCGGATCGGCGCTTATCATGCGACTGGACACCCATTGAAGACTGGCGGAGATGATTTGAGATGGACGCACGCGAGCGGTTGATCGTCGGGCTTGATGTCCCAACGATTGGCGAAGCGGAAAAGATTGTTTCCACGCTCGGCGACGACATTCTCTTCTACAAGATCGGCTATCAGCTCGTCTTTGCCGGCGGGCTGGAATTTGCCCGCGATCTCGCTGCCAGCGGTAAGAAGATCTTCCTCGACATGAAACTGCTCGACATCGACAATACGGTCGCGTCCGGCGTCGAGAACATCGCCAAGATGGGCATGTCGATGCTGACGCTGCATGCCTATCCGAAAGCGATGAAGGCCGCCGTCGAGGCGGCCAAGGGCTCCGGCCTCTGCCTGCTTGGCGTTACGGTGCTGACCTCCATGGATGCCGAGGACCTCGTCGAGGCCGGCTATCAGTACGATCCGAAAACATTGGTCGCGCGGCGTGCTGAACAGGCGCGCATTGCCGGGATGGGCGGTATCGTCTGCTCTGCCGAGGAGTCAGCCAGCGTCCGCGAGATTGTCGGACCTGACATGGCGATCGTCACCCCGGGCATCCGCCCGACAGGCGCCGAGAAGGGCGATCAGAAGCGGGTGATGACGCCTTCGGATGCACTGAAGGCCGGTTCCACCCATCTCGTCGTCGCCCGGCCGATCGTCAAGGCGCCGGAGCCGCGGGAAGCGGCTCGCGCAATCCTCAATGAAATGGTCGCCGCGCTCTGGCCGGCGAACCGCTGACGCATCCGCTGAAGGGGAGATAAAAATGCCCAAGGGATACTGGATTGCTCGCGTCGATGTGCGCGACCTCGAGCGCTACAAGGATTACGTTGCAACCGCAAAGCCTGCCTTCGAGAAGTACGGCGCGAACTTCCTCGCCCGCGGCGGCGCGATCACCGAGCTTGAAGGCAAGGCGCGCGCCCGCAACGTCGTTATCGAATTTCCCTCGATGCAGCATGCCGTCGACTGCTATAATTCGCCGGAATACCAGGCCGCCGCAAAAATCCGCCATGAGGTGGCTGATGCGGAAATGGTCGTGGTCGAAGGCGTCTGAGCCAGTTTCGAACGGGTAATAACTGCGGCGCGATGGCCCTTTTCGTCGCGTCGGTATTCGGCTAAGACGAAAACAATCACAGCATTCCAAAGCCTTTCGAGGAGCCTGCCATGACCCTTGCCAACCTGCCGCCGCTCGTTACCGTGTTCGGAGGGTCCGGCTTCATCGGCAGACATGTCGTGCGTGTGCTCGCCAAGCGCGGCTATCGCATCCGCGTTGCCGTGCGCCGCCCTGACCTTGCCGGCTTCCTGCAGCCGCTCGGCAATGTCGGCCAGATCTCTTTGGTCCAGGCCAACCTGCGCTACCGCAACTCGATCGACCGGGCTGTCGAAGGCGCCGACCATGTCATCAACTGCGTTGGTATTCTCTTCGAGAGCGGCCGCAACACCTTCGACGCCGTGCAGGAGTTCGGCGGTCGTGCTGTGGCGGAAGCCGCCCGCAATGCCGGCGCAACGTTGACCCACATTTCCGCCATTGGCGCCAACGCCGGTTCGAACTCCAACTACGGCCGTACCAAAGGCCGCGCGGAAGCCGCCATCCTGTCGATCAAGCCGGATGCGGTGATCTTCCGTCCGTCTGTCGTCTTCGGCCCGGAGGACAGCTTCTTCAACAAGTTCGCCGATATGGCGCGTACGTTCCCGGTCCTTCCGCTCGTCGGCGGCGGCAAGACGAAGTTCCAGCCCGTGTATGTCGAGGATGTCGCAGAGGCCGTTGCCCGTGCCGTCGACGGCAAGGTCGAAGGCGGCAAGATCTATGAGCTCGGCGGTCCTGAGGTCCTTACCTTCCGCGAATGTCTCGAAACCATACTCAAGGTTACGGTACGCAAGAATCGGCTCGTTTCCCTGCCCTTCAGCATCGCATCGCTGATTGGCAGCATCGCCTCGCTCGTGCCGTTCATCGCGCCGCCGATCACGCCGGACCAGGTCAAGCTTCTCAAGCACGACAACGTCGTTTCCAATGAAGCCGAAGCCGAGGGCCGCACGCTGAAGGGCCTTGGCATCACGCCGACGATGGCGACTTCGGTGCTCGACTCCTACCTCGTGCAGTATCGTCCGCACGGCCAATATACCGGCTCCGGCAAAGCTGCCTGATCAATCGATAGAAGACAATTCAAACGCCGTTCGCGAGCTTTCGCGGGCGGCGTTTTCCATTTTCGCGAGGCGCCAATCCGGCACAAGCCTGGCGTGTTACGCTGCATCTCATGTTGTGTGACGTTGCATAAAAGACGCATAGGAAATTTAGTGGAATTAACACCAAATTTAGCAGGAACATTTATTGCTATTTGCTATTCCACTGACTAAACACCCCCGCGCGTCTCCAGACAGACTCAAGGCGCCTCGCAGGCGTGCGGCAATCACTGTGAAAGGCTATTTCTGATGGGTAAGTCAATCGCGCTTCTTTTTGCGTGTGCGGCACTGGTAATCCTCGCAGGCTCCTTCATTGCGCCGGGCTCCGTCGCAGCGGTGAAGGGCAGTTGCTCGCCGGCTTACGGCGTCGATCCCTGCTCAACAGCCTCCATCACCCACTAACAGAAAAGCCGGTCCTTTCGAACCGGCTTCATTTTTTCTCTCGGGGTGAGCGATATATCGCTCACTCGCGTGTCCGGTCATTCAGTTGATCATGCCGGCCATCGCCATGCCGAGCAGCACAACACCCAGAATGATGCGATAGATCGCAAATACCGTGAAACGGTTGCTCCTGATATAGGCCAGCAGCCACTTGACGGCGACGAAGGCGACAATTGTGGAAACGACGAAGGCAATACCGAGCGCGGTCCAGTCCTCGTTTGCCGCACCGCCATCCTTGAAGGTTTTCAGCAGCGAAAAGGCGCTTGCCGCATACATGGTCGGAATGCCGACGAGGAAGGCAAATTCGGTTGCCGCGGCGCGGTTAGCCGTACCCGCCAGCATGGCGACGAAAATCGTGGCACCCGAGCGGGACGTTCCGGGGAAGACGCCGGCAACGACCTGGGCAATGCCCACAAGAATGGCGACGAGCCAAGTGATGTGAGTGCTCGGCGGGCGGCGGGCGGCAGCCCATTCCGCAAAGATCATCCAGATACCGCCGATGATCAGCGCCCAGGCAACCGGCGTTGCGTTCTCAGGCAGTTCGAAACCGAGCTTCTTGACCAACAGTCCGAGAACCGCCGTTATCAGAAAGGCGACAATCAGCTTAAAGGCATAATCGCGGTTTTGCGGATCGCGCCAGCCAAGCAGCAGATCGAGCAGACGACGCCAGTAGATAATCGTAACGGCGAGGATCGCTCCTGCCTGAATGACGATGTTGAAGGTGTCGCTACGGGCGCCGAGCCACTGCTCCGCAATGATCAGATGGCCGGTGCTCGAAATCGGCAGGAACTCTGTGATCCCTTCTATAATGCCCAGAATTATAGAGTTTATGTAGTCCATAAAGTGTCTCCGGTTTGGGGTTCGGTCGGACAGGAATGGCGGTCAGGCTATATTGCACTGCACAATCATCATTCGCCAGAGCGGGAGGCAAGAAAAGGCGAGCGGGGAGTTGCGATCGTTCAGGCAGCCATGTTTTGTCCCTTGTCAGGCAGTGTGACCCGATTCGCTTGTATTGAAGGGGCCAAGCTCCTATAGCTTCAACTAATGAGTCATGACTAGGGCGGTATAATCGGCGCGCCCCTGAACCCATGCACAACAATCAAAAGTCCGAGTATCGATGCCCACGCTTTATCATCATCCCATGTCGTCCGCGTCTCGCTTCGTCAGGCTCATTCTGGCGGAATACGGCTATCAGGCAGAGCTGATCGAAGAACAGACCTGGGAGAAACGCCGCGACTTCCTGGCGCTCAACCCGGCTGGCACGCTGCCCGTCTATGTGGACGACAGCATGCGTGCACTCTGCGGCGCGACGGTGATTTCGGAATATCTCGACGAGACGCATGGCGTGCTGAAGCGCGACCGCAGGCTGCTCGCCGAAGATCCGTTCCAGCGCGCGGAAATCCGTCGCCTGACGGAATGGTTCATGCAAAAGATGGAAAACGACGTCACCAAGCCGCTGGCGCGCGAGCGCGTCTACAAGCTGCAAATGACGGCCGACCAGGGCGGCGGCGCCCCGGATTCCAAGATGTTACGCACGGCACGCGCGAATATCCGCCAACACATGCGTTATCTCACCTGGCTCGCCGGCTCGCGCCAATGGCTCGCCGGCGAGCGGATGAGCTATGCCG
>UCCS01000007.1:44059-92180 GCA_900470965.1 Hyphomicrobiales bacterium | reverse complement strand
TCGCCATGCGGCCGGGCAAGCCGAGCACCTGCGTCTTGCCGAAGCTGCCGACCATCAGCGGCTTGCCGGGGCGCATGGCGATGCGCCAGAAATCGAGCTCCATACCGGCTTCGATCAACGTGGCCTGCACCAGATCGTGGTCGCCTACGGAAGCCCCGCCGAGTGTCACGATCACGTCGACCTTGGCGTTACGCGCCTTGTCGATCGCCGTAGTGATCTGAGCCTTGTCGTCAGGCACGATGCCGAGATCGAGCACGTCGGCGCCGGCCCTGCGGGCAAGAGCTGTGATGCCAAGGGTATTGGATGCGATGATCTGCGACGGGCCTGGTGAGCTTCCGGGCGGCAGGAGCTCATCGCCGGTCGCGAGGATCGCCATCAGCGGGCGGCGCAACACCTCGACATCAGGCCGGTTCATGCCGGCGGCTACCGTCAGCCGCGAGAAATCGAGCACCGTACCGGCGGAGAGCACGGCCTCACCCTCGACGAAATCCTGGCCGCGGGGGCGAACATGCTGGTTCTGCCGTACGGGAAAATTCGTTCTGATCCCGCCTTCGATCTTTTCCGCATCCTCCTGCAGCAGGACACTATCGGCACCCGAAGGAACAGGCGCGCCGGTGAAGATGCGAACGGCCTCCCCCTGACCGACACTTCCCTCGAAGCCATGTCCGGCAGACGATGTACCGATGACCTTCAGCACCGCGCCGGGCTCTGGCGCGTCCTCGCGGCGCAGCGCATAGCCATCCATGGCGGAGGAATTGAAGGGCGGTTGCGTCAGGCCAGCCGTCAGATCATCGGCAAGGACGCGGCCTTCGGCCTCGGCAAGCGGCAGCGTTTCGGATGCCGTGACGGGCGTAGCGCTGGAGAGCAGGCGGCTCAGGGCCTCGGCGACCGGCAGAAGGTTCATCTTGCCTCCGGATGGCGGAAATCGCCGGATTTGCCCCCGGATTTTTCCAGCAGCCTGATGCCACCGATTTCCATTGCCTTGTCTGCGGCCTTGGCCATGTCGTAGATCGTAAGACACGCGACCGAGACGGCGGTCAGCGCCTCCATCTCGACACCGGTCTTGCCAGTGAGTTTTGCGGTTGCGGCAACGCGCAGGCCGGGCAGGGCGGCGTCCTCCTCGATCTCGACCGTGACCTTGGTCAGCATCAGCGGATGGCAGAGTGGAATGAGGTCGGCTGTCCGCTTGGCGGCCATGATGCCGGCAAGGCGAGCAGTGCCGATCACATCGCCCTTTTTCGCATTACCTTCGCGGATCAGCGCCAATGTTTCCGCTGCCATCTTCACATGCCCCTCGGCGGTGGCGATGCGCACCGTTTCGGCCTTGTCCGAGACATCGACCATATGCGCCTCGCCGGACGCGCCGATATGGGTGAGGCCGGGTTTTGCGCCGCTCATATCATTCGGCCGCGATGGCGGCTTCACCAAACAGCAGCGCGCGGGTGGCGGCCGTCACGTCGTCCTTGCGCATCAGGCTTTCGCCGACGAGGAAAGTATTGATGTCGACGGCTTGCAGGCGTTTGCAATCCTCATGGGTGAAGATGCCGCTCTCGCCGACCAGAAGCCGGTCATCCGGGGCCATGGCTGCCAACGTTTCGCTCACCGTAAGACTGACTTCGAAGGTGCGCAGGTTGCGATTGTTGATGCCGACGAGCGGCGAAGACAGCTTCAGGGCACGTTCCATTTCCGGCGTATCATGAACCTCGACCAGCACGTCCATGCCGAGCGAGAAGGCCTCGTCCTGCAGGCGCTGCGCGTCGTCATCCGTCAGCGAGGCCATGATGAGCAGGATGCAATCAGCACCCCAAGCGCGGGCTTCGTGGACCTGGTAGGTCTCGAACATGAAATCCTTGCGCAGCGCGGGCAGGGCACAGGCAGCACGCGCAGCCGTCAGAAATTCCGGCGCGCCCTGGAAGCTCGGCGTATCGGTGAGAACCGAAAGGCAGGCGGCCCCACCGGCTTCGTACGCCTTGGCAAGTGCCGGCGGATCGAAATCCGGACGGATCAGGCCCTTGGACGGGCTTGCCTTCTTGATTTCGGCGATCAGACCGAACTGGCCGGCATCGCGCTTTGCGACGAGCGCCTTGTGGAAACCGCGCGGCGCGGACTGGCCGGCCTGCATGGCCCTCAGATCCGCAAGCGAGGTCTTCGCCTTCGCGGTGGCGATTTCCTCACGCTTATAGGCTTCGATCTTCTTCAGGATATCGGTCATGAGGCAATCCTAGTCGATATCGTTGGATACGGCGATCAGTTTGTCGAGCGCTGCGGCCGTGGCCCCGCTATCCAGCGATTCCGTTGCGAGCTTCATGCCGTCACGGATCGTCCCGGCCTTGCCTGCAATGACGAGGGAGGCGGCGGCATTAGCGAGCGCTATATCGCGATAGGCATTCTTTGCGCCACCGAGCACATTGCGAAGCGCAGCGGCATTGACCGTGCCGTCGCCACCCCTGATATCGGCGAGCACGCAGGGCGTTACGCCGAAATCGGCCGGCGACAGCTCAAAGGTGCGGATCTGGCCGTTCTCGAGTGCAGCAACGCTGGTCTTACCGGTCGTGGTGATTTCATCGAGGCCATCGCCGTGGACAACCCAGACACTTTCGGAGCCGAGATCGCGCATGACTTCGGCAAGCGGCACGACCCATTGCGGCGAGAAGACGCCGAGAAGCTGGCGCTTGACGCCGGCCGGATTGGAGAGAGGGCCAAGCAGATTGAAGATGGTACGCGTGCCGAGCTCGACGCGCGTCGGGCCGACATGGCGCATGGCCGAATGATGCTGCTGCGCGAACATGAAGCCGACGCCGGCCTCGGCGATGCAGCGCGAGATCATTTCGGGGGTGACCTCGAGATTGACGCCGAGGGCGGCAAGACTGTCTGCCGCGCCGGATTTCGAACTCAGCGCGCGGTTGCCGTGCTTGGCAACCGGAACACCCGTGCCGGCGACGATAAGCGCCGCCAGCGTCGAGATGTTATAGGTGCCACTGGCATCGCCGCCTGTGCCGACGATATCGATCGCGTCGGCGGGCGCTTCCACCCGCAGCATCTTGGACCGCATCGTGGTGACGGCGCCGACGATCTCGTCAACCGTCTCGCCGCGGACGCGCAGCGCCATCAGGAAGCCGCCGATCTGCGAAGGCGTTGCCTGTCCGGACATCAGGATATCGAAGGCCTGGCGGGCCTCGTCACGGGTCAGTGGCTCGCGGCTTGCTGCCTTGGCCAGAAGCGGCTTCAGATCGGTCATGCGTCGCTTCTCCCTAGCGGACGGTTGCCTGTTCGGCGAGGGTCCGGTTGACCTCTGCACCATACTGGCTCTGCAACAGGTTGACCATCTGATCGAGAATATCGTCACCGGCCTGATTTGCGATGGTGGCGATCTGCTGGTCGCGGTTGTTCAAGGCATCGGTCGTCGGCTCTTCGTTGACGTCGGTCACCTTCAGCAGGATCTGCGTGCTCGGATCGGCGCCGACGGCCGTTGCGACGGTATCTACAGGACCGGAGAATGCGGCATTGACGCCGGCGCGGCCGAGAACGGGATCGTCGGTCGAGCGGGTGACGCCGCTCTTGCTTTCGACGGCGATGCCGAGCGGGGTGGCGATATCGGCAAGCGAGGTACCCTTCTGCGCCTGAGCCTTCAGCTCGTCGGCCTTCTTGGCGAGCTCGGCCTTCTGCTGCTCGGCTGTCCAGTCCTGAACGGCCTTGTCACGCACTTCGGCGAGCGGACGATCGCGATCCGGCATGACGTCGCGCACGTCGAACCAGACATAGCCGTCATTGCCGAGGGAAATTGCGACCGCATCAGCGCCGACATCGGTCTTGAAAGCTTCCGGCAGAAGCTGCTGCTGTGCCGGGATATCCTTGACCGGATTGCCGTCCTTGTCCGCACCCGTCATGTCGACGGCGTCGATCACGACGGCCTTCAGCTTGAGTTGGTTGGCGATTTCTTCAAGAGAGGTGCCGCCGGCGCGCATATCCTCGATACGGTCGTGAACGTTGATGACTTCCTGCGAAGCATTGGCAACCGAAAGCTGCTTGCGAAGCTCTTCCTTCACCTCGTCGAAGCTCTTGGTGGTCTCCGGCTTGATATTGGTCACGCGCAGGATCACAGGACCGAAGGTACCGTCGACGACAGCCGTGGTACCGCCATCCGCCTTCACCGCAAAGGCAGCCTCGGCAACGGCCTGATCCGGAACCTTGTCCTTGGTGAATTCACCAAGCAGCACGTCACTTGCGGTCTTGCCCTGATCGGTGACGAGCTGGTCGAAGCTCGTGCCGCTCTTCAGCGCGGTTTCGGCTGCATTGGCGAGATCCTTGCTGGCGAAGGTCAGCTGTTCCAGGGTGCGGCTTTCCGGCGTCGTGTAAGTCGCCTTGGCCTTGTCGAAAGCTTCCTTGATCTGGTCGTCGGTAACGGTCGTGGGATCAGCGATATCATCAGGCTGAAGCTTCAGATAGGCGATCTTGCGGTATTCCGGCGCGCGGTAGCGCTGTTTGGCGTCTTCGAACCACTTGGAGAGCACATCGTCGGCAGGCGCCTTGATCGGCTCGATATTGGCGTTGGTGAGCAGCAGGTAATCGACGCCGCGGCTCTCATTGCCATAGAGTTTCAGCGCGTTGACGAGCGTTGCAGGCGCCTGGAAGCCGTTGGCCACGGCTTCGATGATCTGGCTGCGGACAGCCTGCTTGCTGCGATCCTTGATATAGTCGTCTTCCCGGATGCCGGCATTGCGCAGACGAGAGGTGAAGAGCGAGCGGTCGAACTGGCCGTTGACTGCCTTGAAAGCCGGATCGTCGCCGATCAGCTGGGCAAGGCGGTCTTCGGAAAGGCCGAGACCCATATCATCGGCAAGCTGGTCCAGCGAGGCACCGGCCAGAAGCTGGGCAAGCACCTGCTGTTCAACGCCGAAAGCGCGGGCCTGCTCGGGCGTCAGGCGCACGCCATATTGCTGACCGAGTTGGGCGACCTGGCGCTGATAGGCAAGGCGGAATTCATTGACGTCTACATGCTGGTCGCCGACGGTGACCACCGTCGTGCTATTGCCGCCGCTTATCAGCTCTCGCGATACGCCCCAGATGCCGAAGGAGCCGACGAGCAGGAGCAGGAGCAGCTTGGCAACCCAGGTCTGAGCAGCTCTTCTCAGAAGATGGAACATGGAAACGCAAACCTCGCATTATCATTGGCCCAGAAGGGCAGACATTCGTCGTTCCATAAAACAAAGCTGCGAGGAAATGAAGGCTTCTCGCATGAAAAGCTTGCGGGACTTGCACACGCTCTCGCCAACCCGCCGCAAGCGACAAAAGATGCTTGGTTGCGGAACCTTTACAGTCTTCATTTCGTTGAAGCGGCATTCGATCAAACAGGAGCAGACCATGGCCGAATTGAAAACCGCTTCCGCCGAATCCACCGCTGCGCGCGTCAAGGCCGAAGTAGCCGCCGAAGATCTGTCCGCGCAGGTTGCTGCGTTGCGCGATGATCTGGCCCGCCTTTCGGAGAGCGTGATTGCGCTGGGGCAGGGCGCAAAGACCGCAGTGACCGACGAAGCCTCCATCATGACCGAGCGTGTCCGCGACAAGGTGCGTGAAGAGCCGCTGACCGCAATCGCCATTACGGCAGGCGTCGCCTATCTCTTTGGTCTCCTCAGCCGTCGATAGACGAAAAAAGCCGGACGCAGGACGTCCGGCCTTTAATCTTTTTTGGCAATCTTTTCCGCGTCAGGTCAGCGGCGGATGAGGCGTCCGATCGCAATCAGGATGCATGCGCCAACAAAGCCCGCGATCAGGTATCCGAGCCAGCCGCTGAGTGGCTGGATGTGAAGGATACCGAGAATCCAGTTGGCGACGATCGCGCCTATGATGCCAAGCAATATGTTCATGAACACGCCCATATTGCTGTGCATGACCTTCTCCGCCAGCCATCCGGCGAAACCGCCGATAATGATGGCTGCAATCCAACCTACACCTGCGTTTTCCATGATAATCTCCCTCCTGGTTAAAACGTGGGATAGAACGCGCGCAATCGAAAAAAGTTCCGGTATGGCAGCGGCTTAGCGCTGTCAGGGATGAAGTAATGTAACCGGCGCGGAAAACGCATGAGCCGCGATCTGAAACATCAGTCCTGAAAAGGCCAGTGCGGCAAAACCGGCCGGCATCAGCAAACTCTTCGTGAACATCAAATCCTCCCGTTGTTGGGAGCAAGCATAATTCATCGCCTTAACTGCGCAAGCTGCTTACTAATAAGTAGTTAAGCATGAAGTTTAAGTAAAATTTTCACGACGCAATATGCATTACACCTAATATTAAATCATCTGGAACCGGAGCTTTCTCAATTTGCATTAGCAAAGGAGAGGCTTTGGTCGATACCACCTCTACGGCTCTTGCCTCATGGCTAACTCGGCCGAAAAAGCGAGCAGCGTACTGAGACGAAATATCAGCTGGCCATAAGGCCGATGGACATAGAACGCTATCTATTCGGCAAGTCGCGCAACCCTCTGCCCGATGGCGAGCGAAGCGGTCAGTCCGGGGCTCTCAATTCCGTAGAGCGCGACATAGGCGGGGTGACCAGTTTGCTCCGGCCCTTGAATCACGAAGTCACCACCACCGCCCGCAGCCGGGCCGGCGATCTTCGGACGGACGCCCGAGTAGGCAGGCTGTAGCGCACCATCCACCAGATTGGGCCAATAGCGGCGGATTGCGGAATAGAACTTGTCCGCACGACTGGGATCGACGTCGTAGTCAATCGTCTCGATCCACTCGACATCAGGACCGAAGCGCGCCTGGCCAGCAAGGTCGAGTGTCAGATGCACCCCGAGACCGCCGGGTTCGGGGACCGGGTAGATCAGCTGCGTTGCAGGTGCGCGGCCAGTCAGGGCGAAATAACATCCCTTGGCGTAGTGACGCGGCGGGATGGTGCTGGCGTCCAGCCCGGACAGGCTTTCTGACAAGGCCCAGGAATTCAGGCCAGCGGCATTGATCACAAGGCGTGTCTCGATCTCTACCGGATCGCGGCCGCCGACTGCGAGGCGAACCTTGTCCGCAGTGAATTCACCTTCGATGACAGGAGAATTGCAGATAACGGCTCCGCCATTGGCCTCGATATCCGCAGCGTATGCCTGCATGAGGCCGTGACTGTCGATGATGCCGGTCGAGGGAGAAACAAGCGCCGCAAAGCCTCTGATCTGTGGTTGCCTGCGGGCGAGTTCCGCAGCATCGATCAGATAGCAGTCCTCCACACCATTGGCGGCAGCTTGCCTGGATAGCTTTTCAAGATATCCAACTTCCTCCTCACTCGCAGCAACGACGAGTTTGCCACAGGCCCTATGGGGGATATTTCGCTCCCGGCAATAGTCGTAAAGCCTGTGTTTTCCGGCAACACAGAGTTCAGCCTTCAAGCTGCCTGTGGCATAGTAGAGCCCGGCATGGATGACCTCGCTGTTGCGGGCCGATGTGATGCTGCCGGTTATCGGCTCCGCCTCGAGAAGAACCACGTCGCGGCCGGACATTGAAAGTTCGCGCGCTATTGCAAGCCCCACGACCCCTCCGCCCACGACGACGCAGTCGAGGTCCAGCACCTCCGCCATGCAATTCCCCTCTCATCCTCCAACTGCGCCATTGAACTCGCCGTTTTGGGAAGCCCAGACAACGCAATCCAGCTTTTAGGTATCGTTCGGGCGAACCTATCCCAAATCAAGAGGATGATGAAATACGATTCGATGCATTTAGCCTGGGTCATCTTCGTCGGCGCGAGCGACGCGGAAATTCGGCTTCAGAAGGATAAATAACTGATAATTTCAACGATTTATGGCGGAAGAGGTGGGATTCGAACCCACGGTACGGTTTCCCGCACGCCGGTTTTCAAGACCGGTTCCTTAAACCACTCGGACACTCTTCCATCCAGTTGATCCGGCTCGTCTTTGTTGTCAGGCCTTCGTTTTGACGAAGCCTCCTTCCAACGACGGCCAAATCGTGGTTTGGCAGGCTTTATAGCGGTTCGGATTTCAGCGTCAACGTGCTCTGACAGATCGGGCGGCAATTGAGCAGATAAACTGCTTCAATATGTTCTGACGCGGGGCAGGGCGGTCACGTCCGCCGAAAGTTGCTGTCACGATCCGAAACGGTCCAACATGCGGAAATACATTCGCGATTTCATTCCCGCACAGGTTAAAATCAACCAAATATTAACCATAATCATTAGAATTCTCGCTATCGCCCCGAAATTGTTCGCAAATTAGCCACGATATCCACAAGATTAAAGTCTCATTAGGCAGGCAGGGAATAAGGCAACTCCAACTCATTCACGAGTGAGTTCCTTAACCATAAAACGGTCTTGAGTGGCGTGGGGCATATGAAACTGAATTACGGGGCGGCGTCTTTCGCAACGACGGCACGGTGGCTGGCATTGTCGGCCATGTGCGCAACAGTGGCGGCCTGCGGCACGACGCAGGCGGTTCCCAAGAAGAAATCCCACGGCAAGGAATATTTCTCCGAAAGCGAATATGGCGTCAAAGCCAGCCCGCGCGTTGCCAACGGCAACAATATTCCCAAGGGCGGCGGCCGCTACATCGTGGGCGATCCCTATGTGGTGAAGGGCAAGATGTATTACCCCAGGGAGGATTACTCCTATAACAAAGTGGGCATCGCTTCCTGGTACGGCTCTGCCTTCCACGGCCGCCTGACGGCGAATGGCGAAGTCTACGACCAGATGCATCTTTCAGCCGCGCATCCGACCTTTCCACTGCCGAGCTATGCGCGTGTGACGAACGTCGAAACCGGTTCTTCCGTGATCGTCCGCGTCAACGACCGTGGGCCCTATCACGAAGGTCGCATCATCGACCTTTCGAACAAGACCGCCTCCATGCTCGACCTGCAGCACAGCGGCACGGGCAATGTTCGCGTGCAATATGTCGGAAAGGCGCCGCTCGACGGTCACGACATGCCCTATCTGATGGCCTCCTATATTCCGAAGGGTAGCCGCATCCCGGGCATCAATCCGGGCGGGGGCCAGATCGCCTCCGGCGTCATGGTCGCCTCCAACAACAAGAAAATCACCGGCGACCAACTCCAGAGCCTCGGCGATTATTCCAGTCCTTCGCCGGCCAACGTGCCGGTACCATTCCGCTCGACTGCCTATGCGGGCTCCACGCCGAGCGCCAAGTATAATGCGGCTCCAGTTCCTGCGCCGATGCAGGCGCCGGCAGGCGGCCATTTCCTGACGCCGCCGCCGGCCTTCACCAATGGCGCTCAGACGATGGAACAGATGGTGGTTCTGCCGGAAATCGGACCCATTCCCTTTGAGCGTCCGAATGGCTGGTCGAAGGGCACATCGCTTGCCATGGGCTATCAGGAGGAGGCGAGGACAGTCAACGTTCCGCTCGCTTTCGACGCTGTGATGGTACGCAATGATGGCCTGACGCAGGAGTCTATCCTCGCCTCCTTCAAGCGTCAGAATGGCGGCAGCGCAAAGGTGCGATAAAAGCCTACAACAAAGTGTAATTGCATCGGCTTCCGGCTCGCTTTACCCTCCTGAATCAACCCGCACGATCAATGGGATTAGCGATGTTGAAGCCGCTGCTTCGCCTCCTTGCATGCCTGCTTTTGCCTGCTTCTGCAGCCTTTGCCGCAGAAGGCACCGAGGCCGGTTTCGTCACCAAGGCCGCGCAGGCCTATATGATCGAGGCCTCGACCGGGACTGTGCTTCTCGCCAAGAACGAGAACCAGGTCTTTGCGCCTGCCTCGCTTGCCAAGCTGATGACGATGGATCTCGTTTTCAGTGCCGTCAGCAAGGGACAGATTTCGCTCGATACCGAATATCCCGTCTCCGAATATGCCTGGCGTACCGGCGGCGCGCCTTCGCGTGCGGCCACGATGTTTGCAGCGCTGAAATCGAAGGTTCGCGTCGAGGATCTGATCAAGGGCGTTGCGATCCAGGGCGCCAATGACGGCTGCATCATCCTTGCCGAGGGCATGGCCGGCAGCGAGGACCAGTTTGCGGCATCGATGACCCGGCGCGCTCGCGAGCTTGGCATGGAAAAGGCTATCTTCGGCAATTCAACCGGGCTTCCCGACGGCAAGAGCAAGGTGACGGCTAGGGAGTTGGTGACGCTCGCCGTCGATCTGCAGGCTTCCTATCCCGATCTCTATCCCTATTTTGCCCAAGCGGATTTCGAATGGAACAAGATCTTCCAGCGCAACCGCAATCCGCTGCTCGGCATGGATCTTGGCGCGGATGGCCTGGCGACGGGCTTCACGGAAGGCGAGGGCTATTCGATCGTCGCCTCGGTGCAGCGCAACGGACGGCGGCTTTTCGTGGCGCTTGCAGGCATCGCCTCGGACAAGGAACGGACAGAAGAAGCCAAGCGCGTGCTGGAATGGGGGCTGACAGCCTTCGAGAGCCGTCAGGTCTTTGCCGACAAGGAAGTCATCGGTGCGGCGAGCGTCTATGGCGGCACGGCGCGCACCGTTGATCTCGTCGCCAAGGCACCGGTCAGCGTCTATGTTCCGATCAACAATCCAGACCGGCTCGCAGCCCGCATCGTCTACCACTGGCCGCTGATGGCGCCGGTGAAGGCCGACACGGAAGTCGGCACGCTGCGCATCGTTTCCGGCAGCAGAATGTTGCGCGAAGTTCCACTCTATACAGTGCAATCGGTGGAGGTTGGATCGCTCACCAGCCGGGCGGTCGACGCGCTGCTGGAGCTTGGCGAATCGCTGTTCTTCTCATGGCTCTGGGACAAGTCCGAGCAGAGCTGAGATCCTTTTTGCCCGCGGATTTTGCCGCAATTTGCCGGGGAAGGTGAATATGTCGCCGCGGCAAAAGGTTTCGTTCCGCACCATCTTCGGATAGATAGAGGAAGAGCGTGGCGCTCAGAATGCGGGAAAGTATCATTGTCGTCCGGTACAGGATTGTTCGTTACGTTTGAAGGCGGAGAGGGGGCTGGGAAGTCCACGCAGATCCGCCGTCTTGCCGAGGCCCTTAAAGCCGAAGGCCATGACGTGCTGTTGACCCGGGAGCCTGGGGGCTCGCCGGGCGCCGAAGCGGTGCGCCATGTGCTGCTTTCGGGCGCTGCGGAAGCCTTTGGCACCCGCATGGAAGCGATCCTCTTTGCCGCCGCCCGCAACGATCACGTGGAAGAAGTCATCCGGCCGGCGCTTTACAAGGGCAAGATCGTGCTCTGCGACCGCTTCATGGATTCCTCGCGCGTCTATCAGGGCGTTACCGGCAACCTGGAGCCTGAATTCATCGAGACGCTGCAGCGCATCGCCATCAACGGCGTGATGCCTGATTGTACGCTGATCCTCGATATTCCGGCCAAGCTGGGGCTGGAGCGCGTTATCAAGCGAAACGCCGACGGCCCTGACCGTTTCGAGAAGGAAACGCTCGAAACGCACGAGAAGCGCCGCGAAGCCTATCTCGATATCGCCGCGCGCGAGCCGGAACGCTGCCATATCGTCAACGCCACGCAGCCGGAAGAGGCGATTGCCGCGGAGATCCTCACCATAGTCAGGCAGTTGCTGAAACCATCAGCCGAAGCGCGGATGCCGGAAGCGGCGCATCATGAGTGAGGACAGGCCCGGACTGCTCGACGGCGCCATCTGGCCGGCCGAGAACACGAAGCTCTTCGGCCATGAAGATGCTGAGGATTTCCTGGCGCAGTTCTACCGCTCCGGCAAGGGGCATCATGCAATCCTGATCGAAGGGCCTGAGGGGATTGGCAAGGCGACATTGGCCTTCCGTTTCGCCAATCACGTTCTGTCGCATCCCGATACCGCAAGCGCGCCGGAACGCATCGCCGATCCAGATCCAAACTCTGCTGTCAGCCGGCAGATCGCCTCAGGCGCGTCGCACAATCTCCTGCATCTTGCCAGACCCGTGGATGAGAAGACCGGGAAGGTGAAATCGGCGATTACTGTCGATGAGGTACGCCGGGCCGGCAAGTTCTTCTCGCAGACCTCGGGCACCGGCAACTGGCGCATTGTCATCATCGACCCTGCCGACGACATGAACCGGAATGCGGCAAACGCCATCCTGAAGATCCTCGAGGAGCCGCCGAAGCGGGCGATGTTCCTCGTTCTGTCGCATGCGCCGGGAAAGCTACTGCCGACGATCCGGTCACGCTGCCTGCCGTTGAAGCTTGCGCCACTTGGCGACCACGCGCTGGTTTCCGCACTTGCCCATCTCGGCGTTCAGGGTGAGGGACAGGCCCTGCTTTCCGCCGCCAAGGGCAGCGTCGGCGAGGCGCTGAAACTGCTGAATTATGGTGGTGGGGATATTATCGAAGCCTATAACCAGGTCCTGTCTTCCGAAGGACCGGCAGCGCGCAAGGCTATGCACCGGCTTGCCGACGCGCTCTCGGGCAAGGAGGCTGATACGATCTTTGATTTCTTCGTCAGTCATGTGGGTGATGACGTGATGAACCGTGCGCGCCTCGCGGCAGGCGAGGGGCAGATTGCGGCGGCCGAGCGCTTGGCGCGGCTCTATTCCGCGATCACCGAGAAACTGACCGTCTCCGACGCCTATAATCTCGACCGCAAGCAGACGATCATGGAAGTGCTTTCCGATATCAAGCAGCCGAACGCCTGATCAGCCGGCAAGCAATTTCGAGGCAACGATGGCAAGCGTGACGGCCAGCATGATGCGGATGGTGCGCTCGTGCAGTTTCGGCGCAAGAAGGCTGCCGACGACGATGCCGGGAATGGAGCCGACAAGCAGGGCAAGCAGCATCGACCAGTCGATCTCTCCGATGATCCAGTATCCCGTGCCGCCGATCAGCGTCAGGGGTACCGCGTGAACGATGTCGGAGCCGACGATCTCACGCACATCGAGCCGCGGATAGAGAACGAGCAGGATCGTCACGCCCAAGGCGCCGGCGCCCACCGACGTCAAGGTGACGAGCACGCCGAGCACAAAGCCCAGACCGACGGTGAAGATTGCGATGGTCGCCGGTTTCGGCAGCATGCGCTCACCGATGGCACGGCGGGCAAATTCGAGGATCTGGCTGCGGAAAACAAGCATGATTGCGGTCATGACCAGAAGCCAGCCGAGCGCGGTGGTGATGGTATTCGTGACGCCAATGCTTTTGCGGTCGACGCCGGCCATCAGCCAGAGCATTGAAAGCGCGGCAGGGACGCTGCCGGCTGCAAGACTGCCGACGATCTTCCAGTTGACGCGGCCATGCATGCCGTGAACAGCCGTGCCGGCCGTTTTGGTTATTGCTGCGTAGAGAAGATCGGTCCCGACGGCCGTCGCCGGATGGACACCGAAAAGGAGCACGAGCAGGGGCGTCATCAGCGAACCACCGCCAACGCCGGTGATACCGACCAGCGCTCCTACGACAAGACCGGACAGGGAATAGAGAGGCTCGAACGTCAAATACGCGCCTCCGTGGACGCGCGGCCATGACTATTCCGATCGATGAAAAATGGCACTTCGCCTCCGCCCCGTCCTCTTGCGACAGAAGGGGTAGATTGCGCCAGAACACGAGTCAAGATCACCAATACGCGGCCCGGAAATCGTCGGTGGCTGCCAAACTTGATGTTTCGCTTGTGCGAGACATGCGCTAATAGCGGCTGACGATTTTTATAGAGTAAGCCGGAATTGGCCGCCATGACAGACAAGACCCCCTTCTACATCACGACAGCGATCTCCTATCCCAACGGCAAGCCACATATCGGCCATGCCTATGAGTTGATTGCGACCGACGCCATGGCGCGTTACCAGCGCCTCGACGGCAAGGATGTCTTCTTCCTGACGGGGACTGACGAGCACGGCCAGAAGATGCAGCAGACGGCGCGTGCCGAAGGCATCACGCCACAGGCGCTTGCCGACCGCAATTCCGGCGAATTCCAGGCGATGGCGAAGCTGCTCAATGCGTCGAACGACGACTTCATCCGCACCACGCAGGAACGTCACCACGAGACTTCGCGGAACATCTGGAACCTGATGGCCGCAAATGGCGACATCTACAAGGATTCCTATGCCGGCTGGTACTCGGTGCGAGACGAAGCCTATTACCAGGAAAACGAAACCGAGCTGCGCGCCGATGGCGTGCGCTATGGCCCCCAGGGCACGCCGGTCGAATGGGTGGAAGAGGCAAGCTACTTCTTCAAGCTCTCCGAATACCAGGACCGGCTGCTGAAGCATTACGAGGAAAACCCCGATTTCATCGGCCCGGCCGAGCGCCGCAACGAGGTGATCTCCTTCGTCAAGTCCGGCCTCAAGGATCTGTCCGTCTCGCGCACGACCTTCGACTGGGGTATCAAGGTCCCGAATGACCCTGATCATGTCATGTACGTGTGGGTCGATGCGCTGACGAATTATATTACCGCAACCGGCTATATCGAAGACCGCAGCGGGCCGCGGGCGAAATACTGGCCGGCTGATGTGCATATCATCGGCAAGGACATTATCCGCTTTCACGCCGTCTACTGGCCGGCTTTCCTGATGTCGGCAAAGCTGCCGCTGCCGAAGCGCGTCTTTGCCCATGGCTTCCTGCTCAACAAGGGCGAGAAGATGTCGAAGTCGCTCGGCAACGTCGTCGATCCGGTCAATCTGGTGAACCATTTCGGCCTCGACCAGGTGCGTTACTTCTTCCTGCGCGAAGTCTCCTTCGGCCAGGACGGCAGCTACAGCGAAGAGGCGATCGGCACGCGCATCAATTCCGACCTCGCCAACGGCATTGGAAACCTCGCCAGTCGCTCGCTGTCGATGATCGTCAAGAATTGCGACGGCAAGATCCCGGAATGCGGACCGCTGACGGACGAAGACAAGGCCATGCTGGCGCAGGCCGATGCGCTGCATGCCTCGACCCGTGAGGACATGGGCAAGCAGTTCATCCATCGTGCGCTGGCGTCGATTATCGCGGTCGTCTCCGAGACCGACCGCTATTTCGCCGGCCAGGAGCCTTGGGCGCTGAAGAAGACCGATCCGTCGCGCATGGGCACGGTGCTCTATGTGACCGCCGAAGTGGTACGCCAGATCGCCATCCTGTTGCAGCCCTTCATGCCGGAATCGTCCGGCAAGCTGCTCGACCTGGTGGCTGCGCCGACCGCCAAGCGCGACTTCGCAGCGCTTGGCGAAGCCGGCCGTCTGGTGCCGGGAACGCCGCTCGAAGCGCCGAAGCCCGTCTTCCCGCGCTACGTGGCTCCGGAGGCTTAAGGCCGTGCTGGTTGATACGCATTGCCATCTGGACTTTGCCGATTTCGAGGCGGAGCGCGACGAAGTGGTGGCGCGCGCCCATGCGTCGGGCGTGGCACAAATGGTGACGATCTGCACCCGCGTGCGCAAGCTCGATGGGCTGCTCGCCATCACTGAAAAATATCCTTCCGTTTTCTGCTCGGTCGGCACGCATCCCAACAATGCGGGTGACGAACTGGATATCCAGACGGAAGATCTGGTGCGGCTCGCTAATGCCCATCAGAAGGTCGTTGCGATCGGCGAGGCCGGTCTGGATTATTTCTACGATACGCAGAAGCCCGAAGACCAGCAGACGGGCTTTCGTCGCCACATTGCCGCGGCACGGGAAACGCAGCTTCCGCTCGTCATCCATAGCCGCAGCGCTGATGCCGACATGGCTGCGATCCTGACCGAGGAAACAGGGAAGGGGGCCTTCCCCTTCATTCTGCATTGCTTCTCGGCCGGCCCGGAGCTGGCGAAGACGGGCGTCGAGCTCGGCGGCTATATTTCCTTTTCGGGTATTCTCACTTTCCCGAAGTCGGAAGAGCTGCGCGACATCGCCAAGACCATTCCGCACAGCCGGTTGCTCGTCGAAACGGATGCGCCGTATCTCGCGCCGAAGCGCTGGCGCGGCAAGCGCAACGAGCCATCTTACGTGGTGAATACGGCCGAGGTACTGGCCGATACGATCGGCCTTCCTTACGAGGAGGTCGCGCGGATCACCACCGACAATGCGTTCCGGCTGTTTTCGAAGATGCCGAGGATCTAGCGGCGTGGCACGACGGCAGCGGTTCACCATTCTCGGCTGTTCGTCGTCACCCGGCGTGCCGCGCATCACCGGCGACTGGGGCGCCTGCAATCCGGACAATCCAAAGAACAGAAGAACACGCGCTGCCTTTATGGTGCAGCAGTTTTCTGATGATGGCGCTGCAACGACCGTCGTCATCGATACGGGGCCGGATTTTCGTGAGCAGATGATCAGGGCAGGGGTCGACCATGTCGACGCAGTCCTCTACACCCATCCGCATGCAGACCATATCCACGGCATCGACGATCTGCGTGGTTATTTTCACAATACCCGCCGGCGCGTGCCGATCTTCGCCGACCAGTTCACGATGAGCCGGCTGCGGGAAGCCTTCGGCTACTGCCTGGAGACGCCGCCGGGCAGCAATTATCCGCCAATCGTGCTGCCGATCGTGATCGATGATCTGGAAAAGCCCGTTGAAATCCACGGGCCAGGCGGAACGATCGCCTTCATGCCGCATCTGCAGCAGCATGGTGACATCCATTCGCTCGGTTTCCGCATCGGCAATGTGGCCTATTGCAGCGATATCAGCGACTTCCCACCGCAGACAGTGGAAAGGCTGCAGAACCTCGACATGCTGATCATCGACGCCCTGCAATATGCCTATCATCCCAGCCATCTCTCGCTGGAACAGTCACTGGACTGGATCGAGCGGCTGAGACCGAAGCGGGCGATCCTGACGCATATGCACACCCCGCTCGACTATGATGTAGTCATGGCGGAAACGCCGGATCATGTGGTGCCGGCGTTCGACCAGATGAGCTTCGAAGTCGAGGTTTAGCTGCCGATAAACGGAGCAACCTCGAGGTATCCGCGATGGATCATGTCGAGCGCGACATAGAGAATGATCAACAGGCCGACATAGGCGATCCAGCGATGTTTGTTGAGCAGGCGGGCGATAAAGTTCGCGGCGATGCCCATCAGCGCAATGGAAAGACCGAGGCCTAGCACCAGCACGCTCGGATGTTCGCGAGCGGCACCGGCAACGGCAAGAACATTGTCCAGCGACATGGAAACATCGGCGATGACGATCTGTGTCGCAGCCTGGAAGAAGGTCTTCCTCGGCGCAGCTGCGCCAGCCTCGGCCGCATGTTCTTCGCCATGGCCGGCACGCAGCTCGCGCCACATCTTCCAGCAGACCCAGAGCAGCAGCAGGCCGCCGGCTAGCAGCAATCCGACGATTGCCAGCAGATAGACGGCCACAGAAGCGAACAGGATGCGGAGCACCGTTGCCGCCAGAATGCCGACAATGATTGCCTTGCGGCGCTGCGTGGCTTCCAGGCCGGCAGCAGCAAGGCCGATGACGACGGCGTTGTCGCCGGCTAGAACAAGGTCGATAGCAATGACCTGCAGCAGGGCTGTCAAACCGGCCGCTGTGAAAATATCCATATTGAATTACCCCCGGATATGCTTCGAGCGTGCTAGCGTCTTGAGGGTTTTCCGTCAACCGGCGAAGGGATGCGTTGACGACTGCGTCCACGGTCATGTCGTGTAATCCGGGCGGATGATCGATGCGGTGTCCCGCATGGACGGATCGATGTAGATTATGGAACGATTCTTTTCTTCGATCCGCAGGCCAATGGAAACGTCGCTTTATCTGCCCGTCAAAGGCTTTCTCGAAAAGGCAGGTTACGTCGTCAAGGGCGAAGTTGGCGGCTGCGATCTGGTTGGCTTGAGCGACGACGATCCGCCAGTGGTGGTGGTCTGCGAGTTGAAGCTCAGCTTCAATCTCGAACTCATCCTGCAGGCCGTCGACCGCGCGGCCGTCTCTGACGAGGTCTGGATCGCGGCGCGGGTTTCGGCCAAGGGCAAAGGCCGGGAAGCCGACAAGCGCTACCGCGATCTCTGCCGCCGGCTCGGCATCGGCATGCTCGGCATTTCGGACGCCGGCGACGTCAGCGTCATCGTCGGCTCCGTATCGCCGATGCCACGGACCAATCCGAAGCGCCGGTCGCGGCTGATGCGCGAGCACCAGAAACGCCGCGGCGACCCGGCGCTCGGCGGCAGCACGCGCACACCGCTCATGACGGCATATCGCCAGCAGGCGCTTGGCTGCGCGGCAGCACTAGCATCAGGACCGCTGCGCGTGCGCGATATCAGGTCTGGTGTACCGGAGGCCGGCAAGATCCTGCTGTCCAATGTCTATGGCTGGTTCGAAAGACTAGACAGAGGCATTTACGGCTTGACCAATGCCGGACGGGAAGCGCTGCAGCGGTGGCCACAGCCGGAGATGCAGGCCGCGCAGTAGTGGGTATGGCTTTTTAGTTCCATAACCTATCTTATGCGATCTTTGTGCGGACGTGGGCGCGCGCCGGTTCCAAGTGATATCTTCTAATTATTTCAATGACTTATCGTCGAATGCTCTGGCGTGCCCCTATGCTATCAGCCATTGTCCTTCGCCGACGTCGCGCATGGCGATGATTGTAGCAACGCATCCATCCCGTAAATAGACGTTGATGTGAGATGCAACCTGTCTGATAGTTCGCGCAACGTCACATACTCTCCTCATGCTCACCATCAGAACAGAATGCGCATTAAACATATGAGATTCCCTATTTTTCTTCGTTTCCTGGCAGCGTTAACGCTTGCTGCAGCCTGCACGTCAGGGCTGCCGGCCCACGCGGACAGCCCATCCGCACCATGGCCGCAGACAATCAGCGACCTGCCGGCGGAACCTGGCATCCGCTTCGGCACGCTCGAAAACGGTATGCGGTTTGCGATCATGCGCAACGCCACACCGCCGGGACAGGCCGCGATCCGCTTCCGTATCGGCGCCGGCTCGCTTGATGAGAACGACAATCAACAAGGGCTGGCGCATTTCCTCGAACATATGGCCTTCAAGGGCTCGACGCATGTTGCCGGCGACGAGATGATCCGCATCCTGCAGCGCAAGGGCCTGGCCTTCGGGCCGGACACTAACGCCAATACCTCCTATGATGAGACCGTCTATGCGCTCGATCTTCCCGAGGTCGATGCGGACACGCTTTCGACCGGCCTGATGCTGATGCGCGAAACGGCGAGCGAGCTGACGCTGGATGCCGGCGCCTTCGACCGCGAGCGCGGCGTCATCCTCTCGGAAGAGCGGCTGCGCGACACGCCGCAATATCGCGCCGCAATCGGCGTCACGAACTCCCTACTCGCTGGCCAGCGCGTGACGAGGCGCTCACCGATCGGCAAGATCGACATCATCAGCCATGCGCCTGTCGATCTGCTGCGAGATTTTTACCACACCAACTACCGGCCCGAACGCGCCACATTGATCGTGGTCGGCGATGTCGATCCCGCTGCCATGGAAATCGAAATCAGGCAGCGCTTCAGCGACTGGAAGGCGGCCGCCCCGGCCCCGCAAAAACCCGATCTCGGGCCGTTGAAGCCGAAAAGCGAAAGCGCCGAGGTCATCACGGTCCCCGGCGGCACAACGAATGTTCAGATCGCCTGGACGCGTCCCTATGACACTTCCCCTGACACGTTCGCCAAACGCCGGGCAGAACTGATGGAGGACCTCGGACTTCTGGTGGTGAAGCGCCGTCTGGGTGCCATGGCCAGCAAAGGCAACGCGCCCTTCATTAGCGCCGCCGTCGGCTCCCAGGATCTTTTCGACTCCGCCCGTCTCGTTGTCGTCATGGCGAATTGCGAGCCGGATAAATGGCAGGCGGCGCTCACGGCCATCGACCAGGAACAGCGCCGCTTCCAACAATTCGGGGCCGACCAGGCAGAGGTCGATCGCGAGATCCTCGAATATCGCTCGCTCCTGCAGGCCACTGCGGCAGGCGCCTCGACCCGCACGAGCACCGACGTCGCTTCGATGCTGGCCTCCAGCGTCGATGACAATCAGGTCTTCACCTCGCCAGCGGAAGATCTGTCGATGTTCGAGACCATGACAAAGGGTGTTACGGCTGCCGAGATCAATCAAGTCCTGCAGCATGTCTTCTCCGGTAACGGCCCGCAACTTGTGCTGCAGACTGCGCAATCACCGCAGGGTGCTGCCGACGATGTCAGACAAGTCTATGAGGCGTCCCGGGCGGTATCGGTCACGGCTCCATCGAGTGCAGCAGCCGTCGTCTGGCCCTATACCCATTTCGGTGCGCTAGGCGCCGTCGTCGAACGCCGCACGGTCGATGATCTCGGCCTGACAATGGTGCGCTTTGCCAACGGGGTGCGGCTCACCGTCAAGCCAACCAAGCTGCGCGCCAACGAGGTGCTGGTGCGCGAGGACATCGGCCGTGGCCGCCTGGACCTGCCGAACGACCATCCCTTAGCGATCTGGGCATCGCCGGCCGTGGTACTATCAGGCACGAAGGCCATGGATTACCAGGACATGCAGAAAGCGCTGGCGGCCAATATCGCCAGCATCGATTTCTCCGTGGACGACAACTCCTTCCAGTTCGACGGGCGTACGCGGACGGAGGATCTTGCGACGCAGCTGCAGATGATGACGGCTTACACTTCAGATCCCGCTTATCGGCCCGAAGCCTTCAAGCGTGTCCAGCAAGCCTATTTGAACAACCTCGATCAGTATGAGGCAACGCCGGGCGCCATTATCAGCCGCGATTTCGCCGGCCTCGTTCATTCCGGCGACCCGCGCTGGACCTTCCCCGATCGCGCGCAATTGTCAGCCGCAAAGCCGGAAGATTTCGAGGCGCTGTTCGGGCGCCATATTTCCACGGGGCCGATCGATATCACCATCGTCGGCGATATAACGGCGGACGATGCCATCCGCCTGACGGCCGAAACCTTCGGTGCTCTGCCGGCCCGCCCGGACAAGACGTCGAACAACGACGCAGAGAACGTGCATTTCCCGATGCCCACCGCAACACCCGTCACGCAGACCCACAGCGGCAGGGCCGATAACGCCGCGGCGATTGTCGCCGCCCCCATCGGCGACATGCTCTCGGATATGCAGCGGGGCTTTGCCGCGAACGTCGCCGGCCAGATCTTCGAGAACAGGCTGATCGACCAGTTCCGCATTGCCGAAGGCGCGACCTACAGTCCGCAGGGCGATATGGATCTCTCGTGGGAGATTCCCGGTTACGGTTACGCTTATCTCTATGTCGAGACGACGCCGGCCAAGATCAACGATTTCTATGCGCTTGTGGACAGGATCGCCACCGATCTCAGGTCAAACGACGTCTCGCCGGACGAACTGGTTCGCGCTCGTGAACCCATTATCGAGACATTGAAGCACCAGCAGCAGAGCAACGAATATTGGATTCAATATCTGCACCGCGCTCAAACGGACCCTCGCCGTCTGGAACGGATACGCGACAATCTCAGCGGCTACGGCAAAGTCACCGCCGAGGATATCCGTCAATTTGCCACGACCTATTTTCGGCCGGATAAATTCTGGAAATTCGAGGTGCTGCCGGCAGCGGTACGATAGGCGCAGGATGCTTTAGAGCCGGATCCCGAAGGTGGCCGCGTGCTTCGGGATCCGCTTCCGATTTTGTTTCATCCACACCGCTTAATGCCTGATAATGCCGAGCGGGATTGCCTGCGTAAAAACGTCAAGATCGTTTTGATGGCGAAGCTGCGCTCAGCTGGCTAGATGCCCAAACGAATTCACCGGTCTTCGCATGGCATCCGATCATTCTCATCCCATTCAGGAATATGCGCGCATTGTGCGCGAGAAAAATCTTTTGAAGCTTCGTCTTCTTTCTGTTGACCGGCAGCTTGCGACGGCCAGCGGCGCCTGGAAGTCCTATCTGGAGGAGACTCGCCTCTCGGTCATCGAAGCGATGCTTGCGCTTGAGGAAGAGGGCGAAGGCTATCTCTTGCTGATGCGCAAGGACTGCCCGACGTAAGTTCCCTTCAGGCCGAGGCGAAGGGATGCGAGCGCCCTCTCCGCCTCCTCGATCTCCTTGAGCACCAGGCGCTGCTTGCGATGATCCATTCCGCCTCCGGCAAGTGCGGCATCCACCAGTTCGAGCACATCCGTCGCCTCGACGACCACTCGCGTCGCACCTCTTTGCAGTGACGCGACAGGCTCTGCCTGTTCCACACCGGAAGAGCGCTCCGCTGCGACAAAGATACTTCCCTCGAGGAGATAGGATGCGAGGCGTGGATCGGGCACGACTTCCAGCAGATTCTGGATTTCGTCAGCGGAAAAACAGGTTCTGCTGATCAGGCGCGAGTGGAAGGCCGCGTAATTCATCCCTAGAGCGGCGGCGATGACATCCACCGGATAGGCTCTCTCTACAATAAGGATAGTGTAGACGATGTCTGCGAAAGCACGGCCGCGTTGCGTCATGATCGCCCCCAGGCTCTGTTTCTGCAACTATAGCGGAAGTCGCGTCAAAAGGGAGCGGCTGTTTTGATATCGCATCGGTCAGGGCGGTGCTAACGCGACGCCTCGGCAGGAGACACCCCACCTGCCGGGGAAAGGCCACCTGCCTTCGAGTCCGCCAAGGCGGGTGGCCGGACCGCACCTATGGCAGCGACGCTTTGGTCCCGTTTGCTGGTTTCCGCCCGCAAGGCGTCGCTTTCGGAACGGCACTGGGATCTTTCTGGTCTACTCTGTAACAGGCAACCGCTGCGGGAGGAGCTGCTGATGCGTTGCCTTGATTCAACGGAGGAGACGGAAATGAGCAAGAACCGTGGCGTCGTCTATTTGCGGCCCGGAAAAGTGGAAGTCCGCGACATCGACGATCCGAAACTCGAGGCGCCGGATGGCCGCCGTATCGAACATGGCGTCATCCTGAAAGTCATCTCCACCAATATCTGCGGTTCGGACCAGCACATGGTCCGCGGCCGCACCACAGCGATGCCGGGCCTCGTGCTCGGACATGAGATCACTGGCGAGATTATCGAAAAAGGCATCGATGTCGAAATGCTCGATGTCGGGGACATCGTCTCCGTACCTTTCAACGTGGCCTGCGGGCGCTGCCGCTGCTGTAAATCACAGGATACCGGCGTCTGCCTGACAGTTAATCCGTCGCGGGCGGGCGGCGCCTATGGCTATGTCGACATGGGCGGCTGGATCGGCGGCCAGGCTCGTTATGTCACGGTCCCCTATGCCGATTTCAACCTCTTGAAAATCCCCGACCGTGACAAGGCGATGGCCAAGATCCGCGATCTCACCATGCTCTCCGATATCCTGCCAACCGGCTTCCATGGCGCGGTCAGAGCCGGCGTCGGCGTCGGTTCGACCGTCTATGTCGCAGGTGCCGGCCCTGTCGGCCTTGCAGCGGCGGCATCCGCCCGTATCCTCGGTGCGGCGGTCGTCATGATCGGTGACTTCAACAAGGACCGCCTCGCCCATGCCAGCCGCGTCGGCTTCGAGGCCATCGATCTCTCGAAGAGCGACCGGCTGGGAGACATGATTGCGCAGGTGGTCGGCACCAATGAAGTGGACAGCGCCATCGATGCTGTCGGCTTCGAAGCGCGTGGACATTCCGGCGGCGAACAGCCGGCGATCGTGCTGAACCAGATGATGGAGATCACCCGCGCCGCCGGCTCCATCGGCATTCCCGGCCTCTATGTCACGGAAGATCCGGGCGCTGTGGACAATGCGGCCAAGCAGGGAAGCCTCTCTCTGCGCTTCGGTCTCGGCTGGGCGAAGGCGCAGTCGTTCCATACCGGCCAGACGCCGGTACTCAAATATAACCGCCAGCTGATGCAGGCGATCCTGCATGACCGCCTGCCGATTGCCGACATCGTCAATGCGAAGGTAATTTCACTTGAAGACGCCGCCCAAGGCTACGAAAGCTTTGACCAGGGTGCAGCGACAAAGTTCGTTCTCGATCCGCATGGTGCAATTGCCAAGGCGGCGTGATCGATCGTTACGACGTGCCGGGGCTGAATTGTCCCGGCACTCCTTTATGGAAACGCGATCGGCCGCCCCCTGCACTTTCGCCAGCCGATTACCGCTTGCGCAACGTTTGGCTGATCTGATCCACAGCGACTCCGTCATGTAGAAGATGGCGGAGTGATCCGCGACCTTTGAAGACCTCCGCCGGCATGCCGGGATAAAGTGCGATCGGTGAGCTTTTCCAAGCTTGCTGGTTCCGGCCTGACGCGCACGGGATATTAATCAACGCCGCTGCACTGTTCGGTCACCTCATCGGGCGACATCGATACGACACCGCCCTTCCTTTCCGGCGTCGACCTCTGATCGAAGGCGCAGAAACGGATATCGACTTTCTGGCCAAGCGTTAGCCGGTCGATATCGCGCGCGTGGCCATCGTCGTCTCGGCGACGACGCCCTCTCGCTTCGGCAGCGAGATCCTCTCCTGACACGCTGAATAGCAAGATGCCCAGGTCCGCATAATATCGGACCCTCGCAAAGCATCAGTTCGCAATCATATTGCGAGCAATACAATATAGTTAACGCGATCATAACTTTGGCGGATTCTACTGTGAATCAGGCCCTACTTTTGAGCGAATCACCATGAAATAGAAGTAATGTTTTACTACTTCCAGGCGAGGAGGATGAAATGGCCCAAGCTACTAAAATTACAGATGTTATCGATTCATTCGGAATTGATACACATATCGACTATACCGATGGGAAATATTCCAATATCGCGGAAGTTGTTAAAGCCCTGGGCTATCTTGGCCTCGACACAGTTCGCGATCATGCCCCCACCCCTGCCTCCGACCCTTACGGTCAGGGCCACCTTGGGGACGCGGCAGATGCCGGTGTCAAATTCGTTTTCGTGTCCGGGCGGGATGATACCCCTGCTACCGTTGTCCAGCGACTGCATGCCTTCGTGGAAGCGCATCCCGGTTCGATCGTCGGCATCGAAGGCCCGAACGAGGTCAATAACTGGCCGGTCGCGTATAAGGGACTGTCGGGAGAGGCCGCGGCGCTTGCCTACCAAAAGGATCTGTTCAACGCAGTGAATACCGATCCACTGTTGAAGGACATTCCGGTTCTCGGCTTTACCGGTTACACGGTTGCCTCTTCCAACGATTACACGACGATCCACACCTATGCGAAAGAGGGCGACCAGCCCTTCTCTTGGGTCTCGCGCGAATCCGGCGCCCAGATGCGGGCCGATCCCGGCAAGCCGCTCACGATCACCGAGATCGGCTATCACACGTCGCTGACCGCCGATACCAACGGCGGATGGGAAGGCGTCGACGAGACGACGCAGGCAAAACTGCTTCTCAACACGCTGATGGACGGCGCCTTTCTCGGATCGGAGGGGACCTTCATCTACCAGCTTCTCGATGCCTATTCCGATCCGGGAGGCGCCGATCAGGAAAAGCATTTCGGGCTCTTTCGCCTGGATTATACCCCGAAGCCGGCAGCAATGGCGATCCATAACCTGACGGAAATTCTCGAGGATGACGGCGCGGCGCAGGCTACTTTCAATCCGGGAGCGCTCAATTACACCATCAACGGGCTCCCCTCCACCGCGCGCAGCTATCTGACGGAGAAATCCGACGGAAGCTACCAGATCATCATCTGGAATGAGCCTGATATCTGGAACCAGACGACCGACAAGGCAATCCAGGCAGCGGCGACCAGCGTCACCGTCAATCTGGGCGGAGCTTTCGGGACGGTGCAGGTCTACGATCCGCTGACAGGCGATACACCCGTCAAGAGCTTCAGCGACATATCCTCCCTCAATGTGGACGTCGTCGACCATCCCATCATTATCAACATAGCAGCAAGTGCCGGCGCAGCGCTGGAACCCGGCCACATCTATGGCGGCACCGGAGACGACACCTTTACGGTCACCTCCCCGACCGACATCGTCGATGAAAGCCGCGGCGGCGGAACCGATACAGTCCTATCGTCGATCAGCTTCAGCCTGGCGGATACCGCCCATGCGATCGGCGCCATCGAGAACCTGACACTGACCGGCAACGCCAACATCAACGCGACTGGCAATGAACTCGCCAACGTTCTCGTCGGCAATTACGGAGCCAACGTGCTGGATGGCGGTGCGGGTGCAGACAGCATGAAGGGCGGAGGCGGCGACGACACTTATATCGTCGATAACACCAATGATGTCGTGATCGAAGCTGGCGGCTCCGGCAGGGATACCGTCAAGTCCTATGTCTCGCTCAGTCTGATGGACAAGGACCATGTGACGGGAACTGTCGAGAACCTGACCCTGTTGGGTGCCGGTAACATCAATGCGACCGGCAACGTCATGAACAACGTTCTCACGGGCAATTCCGGCAACAACAACTTCGATGGCGGCAGAGGCGAAGACCGAATGATAGGCGGCCTCGGCAACGACACGTACAAAGTGGATTCGGCAGGCGACATCGTCGACGAAACAGGCGGCGGTGGCAACGACACCGTCAATGCGTCCATATCCTTCTCTCTGGAGAATGTTCTCGGAACAGTCGAGAATCTGACGCTCACAGGCTCGTCAGCGATCAATGCCACGGGTAACGGCGAAAACAACGTTCTGACCGGCAACATCGCAGGCAACACGCTGTCGGCCGGTGCAGGAAACGACCAGCTCATCGGCGGCAAGGGCAACGATATCCTGAACGGCGGAGCTGGAGCCGACCATTTCGTCTTCGACTTCAAACCCAGCGCTTACAACAACATCGACAGGATCGAGGACTTCTCGGAAAGCGCCGGTGACAAGATCGTGCTCGACCACGAGGTTTTCACAGCCATCGACACAGCGAATTTTTCCGCCGGAAATTTCGTGCTGGGCACAAAGGCTTTGGATTCGAACGACCGCCTGATCTACGACCAGACGACCGGAAAGCTTTACTACGATGCGGACGGCAGCGGGCTTGGCGCGGCCGTACAGATCGCGACGCTCTCCAATCTGGCGGCGCTTCATCACGACGATTTCCTGTTCCTCTAAAATCGGAACCTCGTGTCTTCAAGCGGCGGTCCTATAGGGGCTCCTTTCCGGAGCCCCTTTTTTCTTGTCCTTTGCCGGCCCTGCACAACATTGTCCGCAGAGCCATCAGCCGAGCGGAGAGACCATTGCCCTGGACCGCCTATATCATTCACTTTATCGCCGCTTCATTCCTGACCAATGGCGTGCCTCATTTCGTTAATGGCGTCAGCGGCCGGCCTTTCCGCACACCTTTCGTCCGCCTGCAAGGGGCGAAGCTCAGCTCGCCAGTCACCAATGTCATCTGGGGCTGGTTCAATTTCCTCGTCGCCTTCCTGCTCTTTGCCAATATCGGCCCGCTTTATATCGGCACACCGGGCGATACGGTTTTTGTCGCAGCGGGCGTTCTTGTAACCGGCATTCTTCTGGCGCGGATCTTCGGGCGAGACAACGCCTGACAAGTTACTTGCGCATCGCAAGTGCCTTGCATCATGCAAGTGACTTCTGTAGTGACTTGCATCATGCAACGAACAAGCTTCGCCAATTTCAAATGCCCGGCCGCCCGCGCGCTCGACAGCGTCGGTGACTGGTGGAGCATGATGATCCTTCGCGACGCCTTTCACGGGCTGACGCGGTTCGACGAATTTCAAAAGAGCCTCGGCGTCGCGCCGAACATCCTGACGCGGCGACTCGCGCATCTGATCGATGAAGGACTGTTCGAGAAGCGCCTCTACAATGAGCGCCCTGCCCGCTACGAGTATGTGCTGACCGCCAAGGGACGTGATTTCTTCCCCGTTCTGATGGCCCTGTTTTCCTGGGGGCGCCGGCACGCTCCGCAAGAGGATCTTGCCTTCCTGCTAGGTAATGCCGCTTCCGGCGAGGAACGCCAGCCCGTGCTGGTGGATGCAGCCAACGGCGAAGAACTGAAACCCGAAAACACCTGCCTGCTGCCGGGACCGGCCGCTGATGAAGGCGACCGCGAACGGATCGCCCGCATGCGCGCTTATTACCTCGGCATCGACGCCTAGAGCATTTCCATTTTTCTGCGAGACACGGGAATGCTCTATCTCTTTGTTTTTACGCAATTCGGAACGCAAAACCGCTGCGCACTTTTGCCGGAATTGCTTTAGAAAGGACAAATCCATGGAACGCATTGTTGTCACCGGCATGGGACTCGTTTCGCCACTTGGTGTCGGCGTCGAGACGGCATGGAATCGGCTCGTAGCGGGCGGTTCCGGCCTGCGCGTGCTGCCAGAGAATGTGGTCGGCGATCTCGCCGCCAAGGTCGGCGGTGTCGTTCCCTCTATTGAGGAGGATACCGAAGCTGGTTTCGATCCCGATCGTGCCGTTTCGCCCAAGGACCAGAAGAAGATGGACCGCTTCATCCAGTTCGCGATGGCGGCAACAGACGAAGCTGTGCGCCAGGCCGGCTGGATGCCTGAGGGCGTCGATGCGCGCGAGCGAACAGCGACGATCATCGCCTCCGGCGTCGGCGGCTTTCCGGCGATTGCGGATGCGGTACGCACGGCTGAGACGCGCGGCGTGCGGCGGCTCTCGCCCTTCACCGTGCCTTCCTTCCTCGTCAATCTGGCGGCCGGTCAGGTCAGCATCCGCTACGGCTTCAAGGGGCCGCTTGGGGCGCCGGTAACGGCCTGCGCGGCAAGCGTTCAGGCAATCGGCGACGCAACGCGGCTGATCCGGTCCGGCGAGGCGGATGTCGCCATCTGCGGCGGCTCGGAAGCCTGCATCGACAAGGTTAGTCTTGGCGGCTTTGCCGCAGCCCGTGCGCTCTCGAGCGGTTTCAACGACAGGCCCGAACTTGCCTCGCGTCCTTTCGATACGGCCCGCGACGGCTTCGTGATGGGCGAAGGGGCCGGCATTCTCGTCATCGAAACGCTTGAGCATGCGCTGGCGCGCGGCGCGAGGCCGCTTGCCGAACTCGTCGGCTATGGCACGGCCGCCGACGCCTATCACATGACGGCAGGGCCGGAAGATGGCGATGGCGCCCGCCGGGCGATGGAGGCAGCCTTACGGCAGGCCAGGATCCCGGCCTCCGAAGTCAAGCATCTCAATGCTCATGCGACGTCGACACCGGTCGGTGACAGGGGCGAGATCGCCGCGATCGGCACGGTCTTCGGCCGCGACGGCGGCATTGCCGTCAGCGCCACCAAGTCGGCGACCGGTCATCTTCTGGGGGCAGCAGGCGGGCTCGAGGCCATCTTCACGATCCTTGCGTTGCGCGATCAGATCGCCCCGCCGACGCGCAATCTCGAAATGGCCGATCCCGCAGCCGAAGGCATCGATCTCGTGGGCAAGGTGGCCCGGAAGGTGGCGATGGAATATGCGATCACCAACGGCTTCGGCTTCGGCGGTGTCAACGCCAGCGCCCTCTTCCGCCGCTGGTCCTGACCGGCTCTTTCCTTACGCGCAAAATAGCCTACACTTCCGCTGACCTAGCCGGAGATGATCCCATGCGCGCTTTCTTCGCAGTGCTGGTTCTGTGTGCCGTATCCGTAATGTCAGGCACGGCCCGCGCCGAAGATCCCGTGCAGACAACACAGACAATGATCGAGGAGCAGATCAGGGCATTCCTCAAGGATGATGCGGATACCGCCTATTCCTTCGCCGCGCCCGGCATCAAGGCCATGTATCCCGACAAGAATGTCTTCTTCGCCATGGTGAAGAAGAGCTACGAGCCGGTCTATCATCCCGGCAACTATGCCTTCGGGCGCAGCAGATCGATCGACGACGGCGCAATGATCTATCAGGAAGTGCTGATTTCCGGCCGGGACGGCAAGGACTGGACGGCGATCTATCAGGTCGCTCGTCAGCCTGACGGTAGCTTCAAGATCAACGGCGTGCAGATCGTGCCGAATGCCGACAGCAAGGGCATTTAGTGGATTAAGCATCCCTGCATATTAAAGTTGTGTGAGGTTTCCCCGAAGAGTAGAGAGCCTATATCATTCTGTCTGGGGATTGAAAGTTAATGCCTACTTCTTTCAAGTATTTGGTCGCTGTCGCGGCGATCGGTTTCGCAGCCATGCCGGGCATTGCTCAGGCGGAATCCTTTTCCAAGCTGACACAGCAAAATTATGCCATCGGCAAACTCACCAAGGGGAAGGTCGGAGGTTATGGCTGGGTCGTCTCGAACGGCAATACACGTTTCTTCTGCCGACTGAATGCCAGCCTGGCGTATGTCAACCAGAAAGAGATGATGAGCATCCTTTCAAGCGGAAGGACCATCAAGCTGGACCGCGCCGCGTTTGAGGCATCGATCGGTGGTCCTGATCCGTCTATACCGCAATGGAGCGATCTCCAGGCCGGCCGTGTCAAGCCAGCTGACGTCGGGAGCTGTACACCTGTTCGCTGATTGGTAACAGCATAGGCGCGTCGTCTCGTTACCAGACGAGAGCCGCAGCAAGGCGGCCCTCGCCGGGATATATCAAACGGGCTCGAGATCGCCCCTCGCCCATTCCTCGATCGTTTCCGCCATGAAATCGGCGAAACGGCCTTCGGCAATCGCCTTGCGGATGCCCTGCATCAGTTCCTGATAGTAGTTCAGATTATGCCAGGAGAGCAGCATGCCGCCGAGTGCCTCGTTGGCGCGCACGAGATGGTGGAGATAGGCGCGCGAATAATCCCGTGTGGCTAGGCAGCTCGACTGTTCGTCGAGCGGGCGCATGTCTTCCGCGTGTCGGGCGTTGCGAATATTGACCTTGCCGCGGCGGGTAAAGGCCAAACCGTGACGGCCCGAGCGGGTCGGCATCACGCAGTCGAACATGTCGATACCGCGGGCAACGGATTTCAGAATGTCATCAGGTGTGCCGACGCCCATCAGATAGCGCGGCTTTTCGCCTGGCAGGACCGGAAGCGTCTCCTCGAGCATCTTCAGCATCACGTCTTGCGGCTCGCCGACCGCAAGACCGCCGACGGCGTAGCCCTTGAGGTCGAGTTTGGCCAGTTCCTCGGCTGAGCGGACACGCAGGGCCGGCACGTCGCCACCCTGGACGATACCGAACATGGCCTTGCCCGGCTGGTTGCCAAAGGCAACCTTGCAGCGCTCGGCCCAGCGCAGCGACAGCTCCATGGCACGCTCGATTTCCTTGGGCTCGGCCGGTAGCGCCACGCATTCATCGAGCTGCATCTGGATATCGGAGCCGAGCAGCCCCTGGATTTCGATGGAGCGCTCCGGCGACATATGATGCAGGCTGCCGTCGACATGTGACTTGAAGGTGACGCCTTGCTCATCGAGCTTGCGCAGGCCGGACAGCGACATGACCTGAAAGCCACCGGAATCCGTCAGGATCGGGTGCTCCCAGCGGATGAGCTTGTGCAGACCGCCGAGGCGGGCGACGCGTTCGGCCGTCGGGCGCAGCATCAGGTGATAGGTATTGCCGAGGATGATGTCGGCGCCCGTCTCGCGCACCTGGTCGAGATACATGGCCTTGACCGTGCCGACCGTGCCGACGGGCATGAAGGCCGGTGTGCGGATTGTGCCGCGCGGCATGGAAACTTCACCGAGGCGGGCACCGCCATCGGTCTTCTTGAGGGTGAACTGGAAGTTCTCAGTCGTCATCGGTCTTTCCGGAAAAGAAGGCTCGCGTCGCCGTAAGAATAGAAGCGGTAGCCTGTAGAAATGGCATGTTCATAGGCCGCATGCATGGTCTCGAAACCGGTAAAGGCCGAAACCAGCATGAAAAGCGTCGAGCGCGGCAGGTGAAAGTTCGTCATTAGGATATCGACCGTCTTGAAGCGGTAGCCGGGCGTAATGAAGATGCCTGTCGCGCCGGCCCAGGGCTTGATCTCACCGCTCTCCTCTGCAGCGCTCTCGATCAGCCGCAACGAGGTCGTGCCGACGCAGACGATGCGCCCGCCCCTTTGCCGCACGGCATTCAGCCTCGCGGCGATCTCGGCGCTGACATAGCCGCTTTCGAGATGCATCTTGTGATCGTCGGTGTCGTCAGCCTTGACCGGCAGAAAGGTGCCGGCACCAACGTGAAGCGTTACGAAATGCCGTTCGATGCCAGCTTTGTCGAGCGCCTCGAACAGATCAGGTGTGAAATGCAGGCCGGCGGTCGGGGCGGCGACGGCGCCCTCCTCCCGCGCATAGATCGTCTGGTAGTCGGCGCGGTCGCGTTCGTCCTCCGGACGCTTGGCGGCGATATAAGGCGGTAGCGGAATATGGCCGACGCTGGCAATCGCTTCGTCCAGTGCAGGGCCGGAGAGATCGAATGCGAGCGTCACCTCACCCGCTTCGCCCTTTTCCTCGACCGTCGCATCGAGCGAGCCGATCATGCAGCTTTCGCCGCCATGGCCGAAGGCGATACGGTCGCCTTCCTTGATACGCTTGCCGGGCTTGGCGAAGGCTTTCCACTTGCTGGCGCCGATGCGCATGTGGAGCGTCGCCGAAACCTGCTGGCCGCCAGCGCCCTCGCGATGACGAATGCCTTCGAGCTGGGCCGGAATGACCTTGGTATCGTTGAAGACCAGCGCGTCGCCTGCCCGCAGGAAGGACGGCAGGTCGGAGACGTGGTGATCGGAAAGAACCGGCTGCGCATTCGGATCGACGACAAGCAGCCGCGCGCTATCGCGCGGCTCGGCGGGCCGCAGCGCTATGCGTTCATCCGGCAGGTCGAAATCGAAGAGGTCTACGCGCATCAAGGTACTTCCAGGCAAAGCGAAACCCGCCCCGCGCTCTCGCGCAAGGGCGGGTTCCTGCAGAAATCACAATCAGACGTCGGCGGCAACCCGCATGGAGACGATCGAATCCGGATCGGAGACGGGCTCGCCCTTCTTGATCTTGTCGATATTGTCCATGCCTTCGATGACCTGGCCCCAGACGGAATACTGCTTGTTCAGCCACGGAGCATCGGTGAAGCAGATGAAGAACTGGGAGTTGGCCGAGTTCGGGCTCTGCGAACGAGCCATCGAGCAGGTACCGCGAACATGCGGCGTTGCGGAGAATTCAGCCTTGAGATCGTCCTTCGAAGAACCGCCCATGCCGGCGCGGCCCGGGTTGAAATTCTCGCCGCCCTTCTTGCCGAACTGCACGTCGCCGGTCTGCGCCATGAAATCGGCGATGACACGGTGGAAAACGACACCGTCATAGGCCTTCTCGCGGGCGAGTTCCTTGATGCGCTTGACATGCTCGGGCGCGACCTGCGGCAGAAGCTGGATGACAACCTTGCCCTTGGTGGTTTCCAGAATGATGGTGTTTTCCGGATCCTTGATCTCGGCCATTGTCGTTCTCCTTCTTGTCTTGAACTTACTTCTTGCCCAGCGTGACCTTGATCATGCGGTCGGGATTGCTGACTTCGCCGTTCTGGCCTTCGCCCTTCTTGATCTTGTCGACGTTTTCCATGCCTGAGACAACCTTGCCGACGACCGTATACTGACCGTTCAGGAACGAGCCGTCCGCGAACATGATGAAGAACTGCGAATTGGCGGAATTCGGATCCTGGGCGCGCGCCATGCCGACCGTGCCACGGACAAAGGGCGTCTTGGAGAATTCAGCCGGAAGATCAGGCAGGTCGGAGCCGCCGGTGCCGGCCTGGCTCGCATCGAAGTTCTTTTCCATGTTGCCATACTTCACGTCGCCGGTCTGGGCCATGAAGCCGGGGATGACGCGGTGGAAGGCGACATTGTCATACTCGCCCTTCTTCACCAGCGCCTCGATCTGCGCCACATGCTTCGGCGCGACGTCAGGCAGAAGCTGGATCACGACCGGGCCGCTCTTCAACTGAATGGTGACATAGTGATCGGCAGCCTGCGCAAAAGCGTCGCCCGCGAAGGAAGCGAGATAGAGCACGCAGGCAAATGCAAGATAGAAGAGTTTCATGTTGGCTCCATTGAGGCGTTATCCGCCTAGGCTTTGCGCTTGGATTTCAGGGCTTGCAAGACGGCCGCCGGCACGAAGGCGCTGACATCGCCGCCCATGGCCGCGATCTGGCGCACCAATGTGGCGGTAATGGGCCGCGAGGCCGTGCCTGCCGGCAGAAAGATGGTCTGGATATCGGGCGCCATCTGCCGGTTCATGCCGGCCATCTGCATTTCATAGTCGAGATCGGTACCGTCGCGCAGGCCGCGGATCAGCAGGCTCGTACCGTGCACCCGTGCGGCGTCAACAACGAGATTGTCGAAGGAGACGACGTCGATATGCGCGCTCTTTTCCGGCAGGACCTCAGCGAGCGACGCACGGATCAGCGCTGCCTTTTCCTCGAAGGAGAAGAGTGGCGCCTTACCAGGATGAATACCGATCGCGACGATCACTTTCTCGGCGACGTTCAGCGCCTGGACCAGCACGTCAACGTGTCCATTGGTGATCGGGTCGAAGGACCCCGGATAGAAAGCTGTGGTCATATCGTCCGGCCGTTTGTTTTCACGCCTTTTGTCATGGAAGGCGGTTTCCCGCAAGTTATTTAGCCGTGCCGCCCGACGCGTCTGAACGATGAATGAACGGGGCGTTCAAGGCCCGCTCAGATGCGATCTGCTTTACTCGGATCATCAACAGAAGCTGCCGGTCCCGGCAGCGTCACTCCCCGGAAAGACCCCGATCATGCTGATCATCCTTATCGCCATAGCCGTTATTTTTTCGGTGTTTGCGGAGCTTTTCTACGGCTACTTCGCAGATCGGCATCAGCTTGGCTGGGTACGGCCGGAGGTCAATGAACATGCGGCCATCATGCGACAGCTTGGCCGGATGCGTTCTAATCGATTTGAATTCTGAACGGCAGATGAACACGACATTCAAGGTCGCTTCAGATCACGGTTGGTAAATCCCCCGTCAACATCCGGCGGGAACCTTTTAAAGACGGATGCGTTCAAATGATCGACACATACGAGATGCGGAAGCGCGGCAGGAAGGGAATTAAGATGCCTGGCAAGATCACCATGATTAACATGCTCTGGATGGTAATGATTACGGGCATGCTGACTGCCACAATCGCTCTCTATGACAATCAGAAGGTCGATGCCTCCAAGGTCTATGGCCCGTTCGCTTCGGCTCGCTCCGTAAGCGTGCTCGGCCAGTACTAAGGGGCGCGAACGCAACTCCCTACAGAAAGGAACGCCACCATGTTCACGATCCTGACAGTTTTCACAGCACTCATCAGCATCATGTTCATAGTGTCCGTTACTTCGACGATTTCCGCGCTGCGCCGTGAAAGCGAGGAAGTGAAATCGATAAACAAGAAGCATAGCGCTTTCTAAAGCGCGCCCCCGCAGCGCAAAGCTTGAATGCAAGCCGGATGTTCTGCATCCGGCTTTTCTCATGTCGAAGATGCAGGCCGCAGCGCCAGACAGCCGCTCTTTCGCAGCGGCAGAACAAGAAGAGCCCCCTTGCCATAGAGCGCACGCACATAGTCGCTGCGTTCGCTTGTGACGACGGCAAAGCCCCTGCCCCATCGCAGGATGGAGACACCCTCGGGCAATGCGCCGGGTTCGATGCTGCCGGCGGGAAAGACCATGGCAGCCGGCGCCTCACCCGTTGCCGCGAAGACCACAGCAAACAGCGCGAAGACTGCGGCAACGACCGCAATCGCAGTGCCTGCCCTGCGTGCCAAGCGTCTGATCAAAGAGCCACCCGTCCGATGTTTCAGAAATCGAATATATGTTCGAGGCCTGGATCGGCAATTGGCCGGTCTTTGAGCAGAGGCGCGAGATCAGCCATCTTGACCGACAGAAGCAGGCGGTCGCTGTCAAAACCGGTGCGAGGCAGGCGTGCGATCACCTCACCGGGCAGATTGCCCTGCTCCATCCCTGAAGGCATGGTCAGCGACACCATGATCTCGTCATTGCCGGCAATCTCGCTGATTGTACCGCCTGCCTTGGCGATCTCCGCGAGAATATGGGTGAAGCGGTCGTAGCGCGGCGTTTCGATCAGCACACCATCGGCACTTTCCGAAATGACCGATACATCGGGAATTGCCGAAAGCGTGGTAGCCGGCAGGCCCGATACGACTGATCGGATCGTCAGCTTCGCCTCACCGGTTGCTGCAACAGCGCTGGCGATCATGCCGGCATAGGCGATCTTTGCACGCCACTCGCCGCCGAGCGCCAGACGGCGCTCCCAGCCACGCAGCGGTTCTTCCACCGGTGCGGCCCAAAGCCTGTCGATCCAGGGCTGGAACGGATATTTGTACCATGGGGTCTGGCGCAGAAAGCCGGCATAATCGATCGCCATATCGCGGGCGACGATATCCTGCGGCGTCTTTTCGCTGCCGCGCCAGAGCGCAAAGACCCGGCCGATCGTTTCCTCATAGGCCGCCTTGAGACCCATTTCGAGCGTGAAGCTGACACCGATGGTCGCGATCATCATTCGCGTCTCGCTGTCGGCGCCGCCGTGGCGATCGGCAATACGGGTCAGCGCACAGTCTGCGACCCAGAAATCCTTCACACTGGAGAAATAATTGAAGCCATATTCGTCGCCCGTCTTCAGGGTTTCGGCGAGGCCGTCATAGGCATAGACGATATGCCACTCCGGATAGGTGAGATAGGTATTGGCCTCCTGCCGGCGGAATTCGGGATCCGATATCAGCGGCTTGTAGCTGTCGGGTTCGGGAACGGCATGGCAGAAGGTCTCGACGTAGGCAGCCGGGCTGAGCACCAGCAGGACGGCGACCACGAGAACCGCCAGGAGCCAGCCGATGATTTTCAGAAGGCGCCGCATCACGGGGCCTCGCGGCGGAAGATATAGCTGGATGCGATTCCCACACCGCCAAGAAAGAGATGCGGCAGGTTGGCGAGGATCTTGAACGTAAAGGGAAGATCCTGAATGCCGTAGTTGACGATGCCGAGATCAAGGTAACCCGACCCGGTGATCAGTCCAAGCAGACCATCGCTGAAATAGAGCAGGCCGAAATAGAAAAGAAAGTTTCGGGACGCCCGGGCCGACAGGAAGGCTGCGATGCCGGCCCAGGCAGCCGAGGCCAGGTGCAGGCTGTCGTCATAGATATCGAGCGCAAAGATGCCGAATGCGCGCGCCTCCGCATCCGTCAGTCCCGGAATGTAATTCAATGTGGCCGCAAAGAGCAGAGCCACTGTATAAAGCGCAGCAATCAGCCGAAGCCTGGACATCATGATCTCCCTAGAGGCTTCCGAGATAGCGATCCCAGAAATGATTGCGGAAGGTAAGGCCGGGATCCAGCTGACGCTTGGCAGCTGCAAATTCCCCAGCGCGGGGATAGGCGCGGGTAAACTGATCCAATCGGGCATGCGGCCGATACGGCAGATAGTAGTTGCCGCCGATTGCGAGCACGCGCTCGATAAGCGCTTCCGTCATGCGCTGCATGTCGGCTTCGCCCCTGACCGTCTTTTCCTGCGAGAAGAGCATGACCGCGGCAATGCGGGGTTCCGCAGCGTAAGCCAACACACTGTCGCGATCAGTATCGACATAGCGCAGCGTGATGTTGAAGAGCTGTTGATAGGAAGCCGGAATGACATCCTGGCAGGCTGCAACGAAATCAGCGAAGCGGAACGGTGAGACGAAATATTCATGCAGGATATCCGTGCGGGACGGATCCCGGTCATCGAGCGTGACGACGGGTTCGTTCATCAGGCTGTTGCGCGTCGCCTGCGCCGCAAGCGATGGATTGATGACAGCCTCGGTCCACCAGCGAAGATGTTTGGCCGTATCCGAACCGAGCTGCGCCCGGAAGATTTCACGAGACACGTGGCTGATGAAACCGGAACCGGAGGCCGGAGGTATTTTCGTCTGGTCCGGAGCGGCGCGATAGGTGATCAGCAGCGCCTCTTCAAAGAAACGATCAAGCGAAACATCCATTCGGCCATAGGCCATGTTGATCGCGCTATCGCTCGCCAGAACTTCGGTAAAGCGCCGTCCGAGATACTCGCCCGCCAGATGCTCGAAGGTCGGCTCAAGGAGCACATTCGGCACCATGTCGAGCTCAAGCTCGGTGATGACACCGAAAAGGCCGTATCCGCCCATGGCATGGTTGAAGAACTCCGCATTCTCCGTGCGTGAGCAGGTCAGCAGATTGCCGTCCACCGTCATCAACCTGATGGAACGGACGGTGCTGCCGCAAGCACTGAATGGAACGGGCCAGCCATGGGCATTGACCGAAAAGGTGCTGGCAACGCCGAAGTCGTTGTTGGACTGCATGACGGCGGGCGAAAAGCCGATTCTATCGAGCTTGGAAATGATCGTCGACCAACGTGCGCCGGCAGCGACACGGTAGGTCTTGGCGGCTGTATCTGCCTCCAGCCAATCCTGATCGAGCGTCAGTGCCGTACCATTCTCGACAAGGCTCTGGCCGCCCATCGAATGGCGCGCGGCGCTGGCGATGAAGGGCCTGTTTGCCTTGACGGCTTCAGCGAGCGCCGCGCGCAACCGGCCGATCATGGCCTCCTGCGGCGGCTCCTTGACGGTCAGATGTGCCGCAACCCGGGTCGGTGTCAGTTCTCCGGCATCATTGAGAATGGTCGCGCCATCTTCAATGCGAAGTTCCGCTGGAAAGGCTGGTCCGGGATCGCTTTGCGGCTGAAGTAAAAAACGCCCCGCCGCCACACCGGCTGCGGCCGAAATGCCGGCCAGCACCCCTCGCCTTGTCCACCTGCCCACAACATTCCCCCTCCGGATGAATCGGCAAGCTCTTCATAGCGCAATAAAAAACCGGGCGGCAGGGGCCGCCCGGTCCGCAATGAGAAAGTGGTGAATTATTCAGCCGATGGGGTTTCGTCGGCTTCGCCCGCTGCAGGAGCTTCGCCTTCGGAAACCACGGCTTCGTCACCGTTTTCCGTCGTCTCTTCTTCTTCCGGCTCGCTGATGCGCTCGACCGAGACGACCTTCTCATCCTTGGCAGTGGAGAAGATTGTCACGCCCTTCGTCGCGCGGCTGGCGATACGGATGCCGCCGACCGGAACGCGGATCAGCTGACCGCCATCCGAGACGAGCATGATCTGATCGCCATCGTCGATCGGGAAGGCGGCGACCAGTTCGCCGATTTCGCCGGTTTTCGACGTATCGGTGGCGCGGATACCCTTGCCGCCCCGGCCAGAGATGCGGAAATCGTAGGAGGACGAGCGCTTGCCGAAGCCCTTTTCCGAAACCGTCAACACGAACTGTTCGCGTGCCTTCAGCTCTTCGTAGCGCTCCTCAGAGAGCTGTCCCTCTTCGGTGACTTCCTCGCCGACCAGAGCGATATCCTCTTCATCCACGCCCGTCGCACGCCGTTCGGCGGCGGAACGCTTGAGGTAAGCTGCGCGTTCCCACGGCTCGGCATCGACATGGCCGACGATCGTCATCGAGATGATGCTGTCGCCACTGCCGAGATTGATGCCGCGCACACCGATCGAGTTGCGGCCGGCAAAGACGCGGACGTCATCGACCGGGAAGCGGATGCACTGGCCGAGCGCTGTCGTCAGCAGAACGTCGTCCTGATCCGTGCAGGTCTCAACAGAGAGGATTTCATCGCCCTCCTCGTCAAGCTTCATGGCAATCTTGCCGTTGCGGTTCACCTGGACGAAGTCCGACAGCTTGTTGCGACGGACCGTGCCCCGTGTCGTCGAGAACATGACGTCGAGGTTGTCCCAGCTATCCTCGTCCTCAGGCAGCGGCAGGATGGTGGTTATGCGTTCGCCTGACGCCAGCGGCAGCATATTGATCAACGCCTTGCCGCGCGAGGTCGGGGTGCCGATCGGCAGGCGCCAGACCTTTTCCTTGTAGACGATTCCGCGCGAGGAGAAGAACAGAACCGGCGTGTGAGTATTGACCACGAATAGCCGGCTAACAAAATCTTCATCGCGGGTAGTCATGCCCGAACGGCCCTTGCCGCCGCGGCGCTGCGCTCGGTAGGTCGCCAGCGGCACGCGCTTGATATAGCCGAGGTGTGAGACTGTCACGACCATGTCTTCGCGGGCGATGAGATCCTCATCGTCCATCTCAAGGCCGCCATCGATGATCTCGGTGCGACGCGGTGTGCCGAACTCGTCACGGACAGAGGTCAGCTCGTCCTTGACGATCGTCTGGATGCGCACGCGCGACGACAGGATATCGAGGTAGTCCTTGATTTCCTCGCCTATCTTATTGAGTTCGTCGCCGATTTCGTCGCGGCCAAGAGCCGTCAGGCGGGCCAGACGGAGTTCGAGGATCGCGCGAGCCTGCTCTTCCGAGAGATTGTAGGTCAGATCTTCGTTGATGCGATGACGCGGATCGTCGATGAGACGGATCAGGCTTTCGACGTCCTCCGCCGGCCAGCGGCGGGTCATTAGTTCTTCGCGGGCGGACTGCGGGTCCGGAGCCTGACGGATAACGCGGATGACTTCGTCGATATTGGCGACGGCGATTGCGAGACCCACCAAGACGTGGGCGCGCTCACGCGCCTTGCGAAGCAGGAACTTCGTTCTCCGGCTAACGACCTCCTCACGGAAGGAGACGAAAGCGCGGAGCATGTCGAGCAGCGTCAGCTGTTCCGGCTTGCCGCCGTTCAGCGCCACCATGTTGCAGCCGAAGGAGGTCTGCAGCGGCGTGTAGCGGTAGAGCTGGTTCAAGATCACGTCGGCATTGGCGTCGCGCTTCAACTCGACGACGACGCGGTAGCCCTGACGGTCGGATTCGTCGCGCAGATCGGAGATGCCTTCGATGCGCTTCTCGCGCACCAGTTCGGCCATCTTCTCGATCATTGTCGCCTTGTTCACCTGATAGGGAATTTCGGTGATGATGATCTGTTCGCGATCGCCGCGCATCGGCTCGATGGTTGCAACACCGCGCATGATGACCGAACCACGGCCGGTTTCATAGGCCGAGCGAATACCGGCGCGGCCGAGGATCTTGGCGCCGGTCGGGAAATCCGGACCGGGAATGATCTGCATCAGCTCCGGCAGTTCGATTGCCGGATCATTGATCAGCGCGATGCAGGCGTCGATGACTTCAGACAGGTTATGCGGCGGGATATTCGTCGCCATGCCGACGGCGATGCCGCCTGCGCCGTTGACCAGGAGGTTCGGGAACTTGGCAGGCACTACGACCGGCTCTGACAGCGTGCCGTCATAGTTGTCGCGGAAGTCGACCGTTTCCTTATCGAGGTCGTCGAGCAGCGAATGGGCGGCCTTCTGCAGGCGGCATTCGGTGTAACGTTCGGCCGCCGGCGGGTCACCGTCGACCGAGCCGAAATTGCCCTGGCCGTCGATCAGCGGCAGCCTCAACGACCAATGCTGCGCCATGCGGGCGAGCGCGTCATAAATCGCGGCATTGCCGTGCGGATGGTATTTACCCATCACGTCCCCGGTAACGCGGGCGCATTTGACGTATTTCTTGTTCCAGTCGATGCCGAGCTCGGACATGCCGTAAAGGATGCGCCGATGCACGGGCTTCAGGCCATCGCGCACGTCGGGCAGCGCACGCGACACGATCACGCTCATGGCGTAATCGAGATACGACCGCTGCATTTCCTCCATAATGGAGATGGGCTCGATGCCTGGCGGGAGCTTCCCGCCGCCGGGGGGTGTTTGCTCAGTCAAAACGGTTCACGTTCTCTTCTAGAATCACTCGAAGATTTATAGCGGAAAGCCTGTTCCCACGCCAATTTGGCCAGGGGTTTTGAACAGGCTTTTGCGTTCGAAAGAGGGCAAATCATGGTATTTGCCCATGGCAGGGAGACAATCAGCGATCATGCATTTGCCAAATCGGAATCGGCACAGCACAATCATGAAAAACAAGCATCTATATGGGGTTTTGGAGAAGCGATGGCAAGCGCCGACCAACTGATCAACGCGTTCACGACGCTTCTCGTCACCATCGATCCGCCGGGACTTGCCCCGCTCTTTCTCGGCCTCACCGTCGGCATGAGCCGCCCGGAGCGAAAGCAGGTGGCGCTGCGCGGTGTGACGATCGCTTTCATCATCCTTGCCGTTTTCGCCCTGTTCGGCTCCAGCGTGCTCGGCGTGCTCGGCATTTCCATCGGCGCCTTCCGGCTTGCGGGCGGATTGCTGCTTTTCTGGATCGCCTTCGAAATGGTTTTCGAGAAGCGCCAGGACCGCAAGGAAAAGACCACGGAAGTTGCGATTACAAAGGATCATATCGAGAATATTGCCGTCTTCCCGCTGGCACTGCCGCTGATTGCCGGGCCGGGCGCCATTTCGGCGACGATCCTGCTCGGAGGGACTCTGCCCTCCACCGTCGAGCGGGCGCAGCTGATCGGCGTCATTGCCGCCTGCCTGCTGATCACGCTGGTGGTGCTTTTCCTGGCTGACCGGCTCGACCGCTTCCTCGGCGTCACCGGCCGGGCGATCCTGACCCGTCTTCTCGGCGTGATCCTGGCCGCACTCGCCGCGCAGTTCGTTGTCGACGGTGCGAAATCTGCTCTCAACCTGATCAGCGCCACGCCGACATGAAAACGGCGCCCGAGGGCGCCGTTTACTACTGAATAAGACCGATCAAAACGGAATGTCGTCGTCGAGATCCCGCGAGAAGTTGCCGCCGCCAGCGCTACCGCTGCCGCTGCTTCCGCCGCTACGACCACCACCGCTGCGACCACCACCGGACGCTGGAGCGGGTGCGCCGTAATCGTCGCCATAACCACCGCCACCGAAATCGTCGCCGCCACGGCCGCCGCCGAAGCCGGAGCCAGCACCGCCGCCCTCACCACCGCGCCCGTCGAGCATCGTCAGCGTCGAATTGAAACCCTGCAGCACGATTTCCGTCGAGTAGCGGTCGTTGCCGGTCTGGTCCTGCCACTTGCGTGTCTGCAGAGCGCCTTCGATATAGAGCTTGGCGCCCTTCTTCACATATTGCTCGACCACCTTGCAGAGGCCTTCGTTGAAGACCACCACCGTGTGCCATTCGGTTTTTTCGCGGCGCTCGCCAGAATTGCGGTCGCGCCAGGTTTCCGAGGTCGCGATGCGAAGATTGGCGATCGGCCGGCCATCCTGCGTGCGCCGGATTTCGGGGTCGGCGCCCACGTTTCCGATAAGAATTACCTTGTTCACACTGCCAGCCATATCATTCACCTTACTGCCGCCCTGACCGGCGGCGTTCAAAAATCATCGGCGCACCTTAAACCATAGAGGACAAGCGATGCGCATCCAGCCCCTCTTAATCCACAAGGAATTTTGTTCTTTATTTGTTCTAATTATTCGCTATGATCCTGTCAACAGAATCGAAAACCTTTGTTGTTCCGGACTTTCAGCCTCGACTCGCCCGCTGGCATCACTAAATAAGGGCTGTTATCCCCAAACCATCTGAAGCAGAGACGATGAGCGAACTGAAGACGATCTCCATCCGTGGCGCGCGCGAGCATAATCTGAAGGGCATAGACCTCGATCTGCCGCGGAACAAGCTGATCGTCATGACCGGCCTTTCCGGCTCCGGCAAATCCTCGCTCGCCTTCGATACGATCTATGCCGAGGGCCAGCGCCGCTATGTCGAAAGCCTTTCGGCCTATGCGCGCCAGTTCCTGGAAATGATGCAGAAACCCGATGTCGACCAGATCGACGGGTTGTCGCCGGCAATCTCGATCGAGCAGAAGACGACCTCGCGCAACCCGCGCTCGACGGTCGGTACGGTTACCGAAATCTACGACTATATGCGCCTGCTGTTTGCGCGCGTCGGGGTTCCCTATTCTCCTGCCACCGGCCTGCCGATCGAAAGCCAGACGGTTAGCCAGATGGTCGACCGTGTGCTGGCCTTCGAGGAAGGCACGCGTCTTTACATCCTGGCGCCGATGATCCGCGGGCGTAAGGGCGAGTACAAGAAGGAACTGGCGGAGCTCATGAAAAAGGGCTTCCAGCGCGTCAAGGTGGACGGCCAGTTCTACGAGATCGCCGATGCACCTGTTCTCGACAAGAAATACAAGCACGATATCGACGTGGTCATCGACCGTATCGTCGTGCGGCCTGACATGGCCTCGCGCCTGGCCGACAGTTTCGAAACGGCGCTGAAGCTCGCTGACGGCCTCGCCGTTGCCGAATTCGCCGACAAGCCGTTGCCGCCTGAGGAAACCTCGGCTGGCGGCTCGGCCAACAAATCGCTCAACGAGACACACGAGCGCGTGCTGTTTTCGGAAAAATTCGCCTGCCCGGTCTCCGGTTTCACCATTCCGGAAATCGAACCACGGCTCTTCTCGTTCAACAATCCCTTCGGCGCATGCCCGACCTGCGACGGTCTCGGTTCGCAGCAGAAGATCGACCCTGACCTGATCGTGCCCGAGCCGGAGCGTACGCTGCGCGACGGCGCTATCGCGCCCTGGGCCAAGTCCACTTCGCCCTATTACAACCAGACGCTGGAAGCGCTCGGCAAGCATTTCGGCTTCAAGCTCGGCAGCCGCTGGAACGACCTTCCCGAAAAAGCCAAGGATGTCATCCTGAACGGCACCGAGGAGAGGATTGAATTCCACTATGCCGATGGCGCGCGCTCCTACACGACCTCGAAGAATTTCGAAGGCATCGTGCCCAATCTCGAGCGGCGCTGGAAGGAAACGGATTCGGCCTGGGCGCGCGAGGATATCGAGCGCTTCATGTCGGCGGCCCCCTGCCCGGCCTGCAACGGTTTTCGCCTGAAGCCGGAAGCGCTGGCGGTCAAGATCAACAAGCTGCATATCGGCGAAGTCACGCAGATGTCGATCCGGATCGCACGCGACTGGTTCGAGACGCTGCCGGCGGCATTCAACGCCAAGCAGAACGAGATTGCCGTGCGCATCCTCAAGGAAATCCGCGACCGCCTGCGGTTCCTCAACGATGTGGGTCTCGAATATCTGAGCCTGTCTCGCAATTCCGGCACGCTTTCCGGCGGCGAGAGCCAGCGTATCCGTCTTGCCTCGCAGATTGGATCAGGCCTGACCGGCGTTCTCTACGTTCTCGACGAGCCGTCGATCGGCCTGCATCAGCGCGACAATGCCCGTCTTCTCGATACGCTGAAGCACCTTCGCGACATCGGCAATACGGTCATCGTGGTCGAACATGACGAAGATGCGATCCTGACGGCTGACGATGTGGTCGATATCGGCCCCGCCGCCGGTGTGCATGGCGGCCAGGTAGTGGCGCATGGCACACCGCAGGAAATCATGGCCAATCCAAAGTCGCTCACCGGCAAATATCTGTCGGGCGAGCTTGGTGTGACCCTGCCCGATGAGCGGCGCAAGCCTAAGAAGGGCAAGGAGATCAAGGTCGTCGGCGCACGCGGTAACAATCTGAAGAACGTCACGGCGGCCATTCCGCTTGGCGTCTTTACGGCTGTGACGGGTGTCTCGGGTGGCGGCAAGTCCACCTTCCTGATCGAGACTCTCTACAAGTCGGCGGCACGGCGTGTCATGGGCGCTCGTGAAATCCCTGCCGATCACGACCGCATCGATGGTTTCGAGCATATCGACAAGGTGATCGACATCGACCAATCGCCGATCGGCCGCACGCCGCGTTCGAACCCTGCGACCTATACCGGCGCCTTCACACCGATCCGCGACTGGTTTGCCGGCCTGCCGGAGGCGAAGGCGCGCGGTTATCAGCCAGGTCGTTTCTCCTTCAACGTCAAGGGCGGCCGCTGCGAGGCCTGCCAGGGCGATGGCGTCATCAAGATCGAGATGCACTTCCTGCCTGATGTCTACGTCACCTGCGACGTCTGCCACGGCAAGCGTTACAACCGCGAAACGCTCGATGTCACCTTCAAGGGCAAGTCGATTTCCGACGTGCTCGATATGACGGTGGAGGAAGGTGTCGAGTTCTTCACGGCAGTCCCGGCCGTGCGCGACAAGCTGCAGTCGCTCTTCGATGTCGGCCTCGGGTACATCAAGGTCGGTCAGCAAGCCAATACGCTCTCGGGCGGCGAAGCGCAGCGCGTCAAGCTCGCCAAGGAATTGTCGAAACGCTCGACCGGGCGCACCCTCTATATTCTCGACGAGCCGACGACCGGCCTGCATTTCCATGATGTCGCCAAGCTTCTGGAAATGCTGCACGAACTGGTCAATCAGGGCAATTCGGTCGTTGTCATCGAGCACAATCTCGAAGTCATCAAAACCGCCGACTGGATCCTCGATTTCGGCCCCGAAGGTGGTGACGGCGGCGGCGAGATTGTGGCTTTCGGCACGCCAGAGACGATCGTCAAGGAGAAGCGTTCCTATACCGGCCAGTTCCTCAAGGAGCTGCTGGAGCGGCGACCGGTCAAGAAGGCGGTCGCAGCAGCGGAATGACCATGCGGCTCGCCACGATTGCGGACCTGCCCGCCGTCGTCGCGCTGACGACGGCCGCCTACCAGCCCTATACCGATCTGTTCGGCTGTCCGCCGATTCCAGTGACGGAAGATTACAAGCCGCGGATTGAGCGCGGCGAAGTCTGGCTGCGGGAGGCTGACGGTGCTGTGACGGGGCTCTCTGTCGTCGAGCGCCATGCCGACCACGTGATGCTTTTCAGTATCGCGGTATCGCCGGACTTCCAGGGAGCAGGACATGGTGTGGCCATGCTGCGCTGGCTGGAGGACAAGGCGCGGGAGTGGGAAACGCCTGAGATGCGGCTCTATACCAATGCGCGGATGGAGCGGAACATCGCGCTTTATTCCGCCTTCGGTTTTCAGGAAACTGGTCGCCGGCCCAATCCCTATCGGCCAGGATGGACCGTCGTCGATATGACGAAAAAGGTTGGTGCGATCTGAGAGATCGCAAGCGAGGAGGAACAGATGAGCAAATCGGGCACGATCCGCGTAGGCATCGGCGGCTGGACGTTCGAGCCGTGGCGCGGCCATTTCTTTCCCACCGATCTCAAGCAGAAGGACGAGCTGAACTATGCCAGCCGCCAGCTGAAGGTCATCGAGGTCAATGGCACCTATTACAGCACGCAGAAGCCGGCGGTTTTCGCCAAATGGGCTGCCGACGTGCCTGACGGCTTCATCTTTTCGCTGAAGGCGACGCGTTACACCACGAACCGCCGTGTGCTAGCCGAGGCCTGGGAATCGATGGAGAAGTTCCTCTCGTCCGGCATCAGCGAACTCGGCGATCATCTCGGCCCGCTGCTCTGGCAGTTTGCGCCAACGAAGAGGTTCGAACCAGATGATTTCGAGGCGTTCCTGAAGCTGCTGCCGGAAAAGCAGGACGGGCTGAAGCTGCGCCATGTCGTGGAAGTCAGGCACGATTCCTTCAAGGTGCCGGAATTCATTACACTCCTCGAAAAATATGGTGTGGCACCCGTCTGCGCCGAGCATTTCGACTATCCGATGATTGCCGATGTGACAGCGGATTTCGTCTATACGCGGCTGCAGAAAGGGTCCGACGATATCCCGACCTGCTATCCGGAACCGGAGTTGAAAGACTGGACCAAGCGGCTGCAGATCTGGGCCGAGGGCAAAGTGCCTGACGACTTGCCGCTGATCGACAAGGACAGGAAGGTCAAGGTCGAGCCGCGCGACGTCTTTGCCTTCATGATCCACGAGGGCAAGGTCAATGCGCCGCACGGGGCGATCGCCCTGCAGAAGCGGGTCGATAAGTAATTATTCAGTAGGGCAAGACGTGCGCGGCGAGGTCTTCGGCTGTCAGACCCTTGCCGGCGCGATGGCCTGCCTCTCCATGCAGCCAGACAGCAGCGGCCGCGGCCTCGAAGGCCGGCAGGCCCTGGGCGAGCAGACCGCCGATAATGCCTGCCAGCACATCGCCGGAGCCGGCGGTAGCAAGCCAGACCGGTGCGTTGGTGTTGATCAGCGCCCGGCCGTCTGGTGAGGCGATAACGGTATCCGCCCCCTTATAGATGATAGCAGCATTGGCGCGGCTGGCAGCGGCGAGCGCCTTGTCGACCTTGCCCGCCTTCTCGTCGGCGGCAATATCGGGAAAGAGGCGGGCAAACTCGCCGTCGTGCGGCGTGAGAACGAGGCGCGGCACTCCCTTGAACAGCTCGAAAAGCGCCTGCGGATCGTCCTTGAAGGAGCTGATGCCATCGGCGTCGAGAACGAGATGACGGTCGCGCAGTAGGGATACGAATTTGCGGGCCTTCTTTCCGATGCCGAAACCGGGGCCGAGAACGAAGGTTTGAAGGCGTGTGTCCTTCAGCCATCCTGCCAATGCTGCTGCATCATCAATGGCGTGCAGCATGACGGCTGTCAGGTGCGCGCTATTGGCGGAAAGTGCTTCGGTCGGCGCGGCGATGGTAACGAGCCCTGCCCCGGCCTTCAACCCCGCCATGGCCGACATGCGGGCGGCGCCCGTCTTGCTCGCCTCACCCGAAAATACGACAAGGTGACCACGCTTATATTTGTGGGTCTCCAGCTGCTCGGTCGGAATGACAGCGCGCCATGCGGCAGGTGTATTCTCGTCCAGACGGCCATCCGTCTGCGCCCTGATGATGCGTCCGGGGATGCCGATGTCGAAGACCTCGAGCGTGCCGCAAAGCTCCCTGCCAGGCATCAGCAGATGGCCGGGCTTGCGGGTCATGAAGGTCACCGTATGCGCCGCTCGGAAGGCGCCGCCGAGCACG
>UCCS01000007.1:0-44026 GCA_900470965.1 Hyphomicrobiales bacterium | reverse complement strand
TCGATGGCGATGACGGGAGTTCCTGCCTTGCCGACCTTGTGGATCAGATCGGCGACCTCGGATGGCACAGCGCGTGCGAGGCCGGCTCCGAAGAGGCCGTCGATGATGACATCACCTATCTGCTGGTCATAGCACGCGATATCCTGCCCCTTCAGCGCACAGGCTGCCCTAGCGCGGCCCGCATCGCCCGTCAGCTTTTCCGGGTCGCCAAGATGGAAGATCTCCACCCGTCCACCACTCTCCTGCAGAAGCCGGGCGACGACATAACCGTCACCGCCATTGTTGCCGGGGCCACAGAACACCGCGAAACGTTGTGCGCCGGGATAAAGACGCAATGCTGCAGCGGCGACCGCGGCACCTGCCTTTTCCATCAGGCCATAGGAATCGATTCCGGATTCGGCTGCAGCCTTATCGGCCGCAGCCATTTCGACAGGTGTCAGAAGAAGATCGGCGAGGCGTTTGCTCATGCCCCTATTCAATTCAAAAAGCGCCTAAAAAACAACCGCATGATTATCACGACGAGAGAACAAATATTGTGCATTTGCCTATTTTTCGAACACTTCGCAACGAGCCACAAGAAATTATGAGTCGAGGGATTTTTTCAATTTTCGCGTCATTTTTGATCAAAACGCACTATTGTTCACCTCGTTTTTCATCAAAACGACACGGAAACGCAGGCAAACAAGGTCGCACGCACAAAATTCCGCGATTTTTTGCATGAGATGGATTTCAAACTGGCACGATATCTGCATCATATCCCGCGAGCGGGAAGGTTCCTGCTGTAACGGGAGAAGCGGAGAGACATTTTCTCATGAAAAAGATCGAAGCGATCATTAAGCCTTTCAAGCTGGACGAGGTGAAGGAAGCCCTTCAGGAAGTCGGTCTGCAGGGTATCACTGTCACGGAAGCGAAGGGCTTCGGTCGCCAGAAGGGCCATACCGAACTCTACCGCGGCGCAGAATATGTCGTCGATTTCCTGCCGAAGGTGAAGGTTGAGGTCGTGCTCGCAGATGAAAACGCGGAGGCCGTCATCGACGCGATCCGCAAGGCCGCGCAGACGGGGCGCATCGGCGACGGAAAGATTTTCGTTTCCAACGTCGAAGAGGTCATTCGCATCCGAACCGGTGAAACCGGTATCGATGCCATCTGACCGGCTTTGCCTTCGGCGAAGCTTGACCATCCTCATCGCACATAACGTAACATCATCACAAAACAGAGGAAGCATCTTATGGCGAGTGCAAGCGAAATCCTGAAGCAGATCAAGGACAACGATGTAAAGTTCGTCGACCTGCGCTTCACCGACCCCAAGGGCAAGCTGCAGCACGTTACGATGGACATAGCCTGCGTCGATGAAGACATGTTCGCTGACGGCGTCATGTTCGACGGTTCCTCGATCGGCGGCTGGAAGGCCATCAACGAGTCCGACATGGTGCTGATGCCCGACACGGACACGGTGCATATGGACCCGTTCTTCGCCCAATCGACCATGGTCATTGTCTGCGACATCCTCGACCCGGTTTCCGGCGAAGCCTATAACCGCGATCCGCGCGGCACCGCCAAGAAGGCCGAAGCCTATCTGAAAGCATCCGGCATCGGTGACACGATCTTCGTCGGCCCGGAAGCCGAATTCTTCGTCTTCGACGACGTGAAGTACAAGGCTGATCCGTATAATACCGGCTTCAAGCTCGACTCCACCGAACTGCCGTCGAACGACGACACCGACTATGAGACCGGCAACCTCGGCCACCGCCCACGCGTCAAGGGCGGCTACTTCCCGGTTCCGCCCGTCGACAGCGCCCAGGACATGCGTTCTGAAATGCTGACGGTTCTCTCCGAAATGGGCGTCGTCGTCGAAAAGCACCACCACGAAGTGGCCGCCGCCCAGCACGAGCTCGGCATTAAGTTCGACACGCTCGTTCGCAACGCCGACAAGATGCAGATCTACAAGTACGTCGTTCATCAGGTCGCCAATGCCTATGGCAAGACGGCAACCTTCATGCCGAAGCCGATCTTCGGCGATAACGGCTCGGGTATGCACGTGCACCAGTCGATCTGGAAGGGTGGCAAGCCGACCTTTGCCGGCGACGAATATGCAGGCCTTTCCGAAACCTGCCTCTACTATATCGGCGGCATCATCAAGCATGCCAAGGCGATCAACGCCTTCACCAACCCGTCGACGAACTCCTACAAGCGTCTCGTCCCGGGTTATGAAGCTCCGGTACTGCTCGCCTATTCCGCCCGCAACCGCTCGGCCTCCTGCCGCATTCCGTTCGGCTCCAACCCGAAGGCAAAGCGCGTCGAAGTCCGCTTCCCGGATCCGACTGCCAACCCCTACCTCGCCTTCGCTGCCATGCTGATGGCAGGCCTCGACGGCATCAAGAACAAGATCCATCCCGGCAAAGCCATGGACAAGGATCTTTACGACCTGCCGCCGAAGGAACTGAAGAAGATCCCGACCGTCTGCGGCTCTCTGCGCGAAGCGCTCGAAAGCCTCGACAAGGACCGCAAGTTCCTGACGGCCGGCGGCGTCTTCGACGACGACCAGATCGACGCGTTCATCGAACTGAAGATGGCCGAAGTGATGCGCTTCGAAATGACGCCGCATCCGGTCGAATACGACATGTACTACTCGGCATAAGACAAGACAGGAAGCCCCGGTTCGCCGGGGCTTTTTTCGACCCCGAGGTCATGAAAGCCGATCGGCAGACATGACGATCATGTGACGAAATCCCGTAAAAATCTTGATTTGCGGGGGACCGATCACCAAATCAGGTGAGAAAGGAAGTCGTACCATGAAAGAAAGAGTTGCAAAGTTCAGTATAGGCGAAGTGGTCCGGCACAAGGTTTTTCCGTTTCGCGGCGTCATCTTCGACGTTGATCCGGAGTTCGCGAATACGGAAGAGTGGTGGAATTCCATTCCCGCGGAAGTCCGCCCCAGCAAGGACCAGCCGTTCTACCATCTGCTCGCCGAAAACGACGACAGCGAATATGTCGCCTACGTCTCCGAGCAGAACCTGGTGAGCGACGAGAGCGACACACCGCTTCGCAATCCGCAGGTCGAACAGATCTTCGACCGCGGCCCGACAGGCCAGTTCAAACCCAAGATGAGCTTCGCCCATTAAAGTCGGATCACAGAACCTCCATGACAAGGCCCCGCATGTCGGGGCCTTTCTTTTGGCAACAAAAAACCCGGCCTGAAGCCGGGCTTTTCGTCAATTCGTTAAAGTCCCGATTACTGGGCCTTTGCTGCCTTCTGGGCGTCTTCCAGCTTCTTGCGGGCTTCTTCAGCCTTCTTCTGCATGCTGTCCTGCAGGCTGCGCTGGCTTTCGGCGAGCTTCGACTCGGAAACCGGTTCACCGTCATAGGCGCCGGTGAAGCCTTCGAGCGAAACCTTGATCGGGTTCGCAGCACGGCGGAAGTTGATCGAGGTGAAGACCACGTCGCTGCCCTTCTTGAGGCTTGCGATCATGGCGTCCGTCAGCGGAATTTCAGCTGTGCACTTGTCCGGCAGGCAGACGGCGTAATCGAGCTTCTGGCCCTTGCCACCATCGATCTGCATGCTGATGCCCGGAGGGATCAGGCGTGCGGCCGGAACCGAAACCTGAAGGATCTTGCGGTTGATCTTGCCGGAAACCGAGATCAGGCCGACAGCCGTCACCAACTGGCCGCCGTTGGCGAGAACCAGATTCTGAACAACGCAGATGTCGTTGTCTTCCTGCTTGCTGCAGGTCTTGTACCAGCCGAGGCGCGGTGCGCCGACGGCCTGTGCGGGAGCGTCAGCTGACGCTGCCGGAGCCTGGGCGGCCGCGTCCTGTGCAAAGGACGAGACCGGAGCCGAAGCGCCGAAGATCACTGCCATAACGGACAGTGCTGCCCGCATTTTCTTTTCAGACTTGAACATCATAACGAATTCCGTCTCCTGATATCCGTTTCGGGGCTACGTTCGGCCGCCCCAACCACCGGGTCGTTCGGCACTCCACCTCTTAAAAAAATAAGGCAAATGCATGACCCCAAAACTTCGGGTCACGTGTTACATCGCAGCGTTGAAGATATCCAGCATTTCTTTGGCAATTTCGCGGGCATTTTGGCACATAGGTAAAGAAAGCGGCGGCTGCGGTTGGAATTGAGCGCTCCCATGCTACCCTTCCGGCGAATCGTGCCCGTCGCCACGCATCAAGGAATTTCAGAATGCTTCGGATCGTCCTCCTCGCCGCTTTCATGCTTACCTGCGGTGCCGCCGCCGCGGAACCCGTGCATGGTATCGCCATGCATGGTTCGGCAGCGCTGCCTGCCGATTATAAGCACTTCCCTTACGTCAATCCCGACGTGAAGAAGGGCGGGAAGATCACCTACGGCGTGGTCGGCACTTTCGATAGTTTAAACCCCTTTATCCTGAAAAGCATGCGCACGACGGCGCGCGGCATGTGGGATCCGCAATTCGGCAACCTCATCTACGAATCCATGCTGCAGCGTTCGAGCGACGAGCCCTTCACGCTCTACGGCCTGCTGGCGGAAACGGTGGAATGGGATGAAGACCGCACCTTCATCCAGTTCAACCTCAATCCGAAAGCCAGGTGGTCGGACGGGCAGCCGATCACGCCCGAAGACGTGATCTTTTCCTTCGAGCTCCTGCGCGACAAAGGGCGCGTGCCCTTCTCCAGCCGCCTCAATCTCGTTTCAAAGATGGAGAAGATTGGCGACCACAGCGTACGCTTCACCTTCAATGAGAAGGCAGACCGCGAGACGCCGATGATCTTCGGCCTGTTTCCCATCCTGCCAAAACACGCGATCGACCCCGATAGCTTCGACCGCAGCTCGCTCACGCCACCTGTTGGATCCGGTCCCTACAAGATCAAGAGCCTGAAGCCGGGCGAAAGCATCACCTATGAGCGCGACCCGAATTACTGGGGCAAGGACATTCCGGCCAAGGTCGGAATGGACAATTACGACCAGCTCACCGTGCAGTATTTCCTGCAGGATACGACGCTTTTTGAGGCCTTCAAGAAAGGCGACGTCGATATCTATCTGGAAGGCAATCCGGGGCATTGGGCCAATGCCTATGATTTCCCGGCCGCAACGTCGGGCGCGGTCGTGAAGGATGTGTTCAAGCCGAAACTGCCGAGCGGTATGCTCGGCTTCGTCTTCAATACGCGGCGGCCGATCTTTAGCGATATCAAGGTGCGCGAGGGCCTGTCGCTGGTCTTCGATTTCGAATGGGCCAACAAGAATCTCTATTCCGGCGCTTACAAGCGCACGCAAAGCTTCTGGCAGAATTCCGATCTCTCGAGTTTCGGGGTACCGGCGGATGCACGTGAGCTGGCGCTGCTCGGACCGATCAAGGACCAGATCGACGCCGCCATTCTTGACGGCAGCTATAAGCTGCCGGTGACCGATGGCTCGGGACGCGACCGCAACGTGCTGAGGCAGGCTGTCGACCTCCTGAAACAGGGAGGCTACACGATCCAGGGCGGCAAGATGGCCGATCAGAGCGGCAAGCAGCTCGCCTTCGAGATCATGACCCAGAATGCTGACCAGGAGAAGCTCGCCGTCGCCTACCAGCGATCGCTGCAGACGATCGGTGTCGCCGCGTCGATCCGCACCGTCGACGATTCGCAGTATCAAAGCCGCACGAACAGCTTCGACTATGACATGATCATGAAGGCCTACACCTCATCGCTCTCACCCGGCAACGAGCAACTCGGCCGCTGGTCGTCCGCTGCCCGCACGCGTGAAGGGACGGACAGTTTCGCCGGGGCCAACGACCCCAATCTCGATACGCTGATCGATCATCTGCTGCGCTCGCGCTCGACAGAGGATTTTACGGCGTCCGTCCGCTCCTATGACCGGCTGCTGCTCTCCAACCACTATGTGCTACCCCTCTACCACATCGATCAGCAGTGGGTTGCGCGCAACAAGCGTATCGGTCACCCGGATATGGTGCCGCTCTATGGCTATCAGTTGCAGACATGGTGGGATACGAGCGCGCAATAATCACATCATCACGCGCGTCGTTCTATTTCCTTTCTCTTGCCTCGACCTTCCTCTAAAGATCGTCGAAAACATCTTCTATGCGATCGAGCCAACCGTCATTGAGGGATGGCAGAATAAGGAATCACAATGGAACGCATCACCATCGACGTTGTCTCTGATGTCGTCTGCCCCTGGTGTTATCTCGGCAAGGCGCGGCTGGAGTTGGCGATCGCCGAGGTGCAGGATGAAATCGGCGTCGATATCAACTGGCGCCCCTACCGCCTCAACCCGGATTATCCGCCCGAAGGTGTCGACCAGAAAAAGATGCTGGAGCAGAAACTCGGTGGCGCCGAACGCGTGGCTGAGGCGCACAAGATGCTGACCGGCTATGGCCGCGAAGTCGGCATCAAGTTCAATTTCGAGGCCATCAAGATCGGGCCTAATACGCTCGATGCGCACCGCCTGATCCACTGGGCTGGTGTCGAGGACCGGCAGAAGCAGGAGGCAGTCGTCTCGGCGCTGTTCAAGGCCAATTTCGAGGAGGGCCGCAATGTCGGCGATCATGAGGTGCTGCTCGATATTGCCGAGAAGTCAGGTCTGCAGCGCTCGGTCATTGCCGCCCTGCTCGCTTCGGACGCCGATAGCAGCGTCATTCTCTCGGAAATCGACGCAGCGCAGCGCATGGGTGTCAACGGGGTGCCGTTCTTCATCTTCGACCAGCAATATGCAGTCAGCGGCGCACAGACACCTGATGTGCTGGCGGGCGCGCTCAGGGAAATTGCCGCAGCTAAGGCCGAAGCACGTGCCGGGATGAACTGACGCGCGTCAGGATCGACAAACTGAAAACGCAGTTGGAGGGCAGTCCGGTTTTCGCCGGGCTGCCCTTAGCTTTTCGCGAGCTCCGCAAGCTGCGTCATGATAACGGCTGCACCTTGCAGACGCTTTTCCGGGGTCGGCAGGTCGCGGGTCAGGAAGAGGCTGTGGTCAGGGCGGATCTTCGCCATCGCACCCTGCTTGCCAATATAACCGACGAGATTGGCGGGGTTGGGGAATTCCTTGTTGCGGAACTGCACGACGACGCCCTTGGGGCCGGCATCGAGTTTCTCGACATTGGCCGTGCGGCAGAGCGACTTGATGTAGACGATCTTCAGCAGGTGCTGGACCTCCACCGGCATCGGGCCGAAGCGATCGATCATCTCGGCACCGAAGCCATCGATCTCCTTGAGATCGGTAAGTTCGCCGAGGCGGCGGTAGAGCGCCATCCGCAGGTGCAGGTCGGGTACGTAGCCTTCCGGGATCATCACGGTCGTGCCGACGGATATCTGCGGCGACCAGCCGGTATCCTGGATCTCGTCGACGCCCTTCACCTCGGCGACTGCCTCTTCCAGCATCTGCTGATACAGCTCGAAGCCGACTTCCTTGATGTGGCCGGACTGTTCCTCGCCGAGCAGGTTGCCCGCACCGCGTATATCGAGGTCGTGGCTTGCGAGCTGGAAGCCGGCGCCGAGTGTGTCCAGCGACTGCAGCACCTTGAGGCGGCGCTCGGCAGTTGCCGTCAGCACGTTGTTGACCGGCAGCGTGAAGAGCGCGAAGGCGCGCACCTTCGAACGGCCGACACGGCCGCGCAGCTGGTAGAGCTGCGCGAGGCCGAACATATCGGCGCGATGGACGATCAGCGTGTTCGCCGTCGGCACATCGAGGCCGGATTCGACGATGGTGGTCGAGAGCAGCACATCGTAACGGCCTTCATAGAAGGCATTCATGATGTCCTCCAGTTCGCCGGCCGGCATCTGGCCATGGGCGACAGCAACCTTCAGCTCCGGCACGTCGGACTGCAGGAAGGCGTGGACGTCTTCCAGATCGGCTAAGCGCGGGCAGACATAGAAGCTCTGACCGCCGCGATAGTGCTCGCGCATCAGCGTCTCGCGGATGACGAGGCTGTCGAAGGGCGAAATGAAGGTGCGCACCGCCATGCGGTCGACCGGCGGCGTGGTGATCAGCGAGAGTTCGCGCACCCCGGTCATGGCAAGCTGCAGCGTGCGCGGGATCGGCGTTGCCGAGAGCGTCAGCACATGCACGTCGCTCTTCAACTCCTTCAGGCGTTCCTTGTGCTTGACGCCGAAATGCTGCTCTTCGTCGATGATCAACAGGCCGAGATTGGCAAAGTTGATGCCGGCGCCGAGCAGCGCGTGGGTGCCGACGACGATGTCAGTCTTGCCGTCGGCGACTTCCTTCTTGGTGAGCGCCAGCTCCTTGGAGCCGACGAGGCGCGAGGCCTGCTGGATGCGGACCGGCAGACCACGGAACCGGTCGGAGAAAGTCTTGAAATGCTGGCGGGAGAGCAGCGTCGTCGGCACGACGACGGCGACTTGCACGCCGTTCATGGCAGCGACGAAGGCGGCGCGCAGTGCGACCTCGGTCTTGCCGAAGCCGACGTCGCCGCAGACCAAGCGATCCATCGGGCGGCCGGCGCCGAGATCTCCGCGCACGGCTTCGATGGCGTTGTCCTGATCTTCCGTTTCGTCATAGGGGAAACGGGCGGCGAATTCGTCGTAGAGCCCTTCCGGCGTCGTCAGCACGGGCGCATGGCGCGTCAGGCGCTCGGCGGCGATGCGGATCAGCGCGTCGGCCATATCCAGCAGGCGCTTCTTGAGCTTGGCCTTGCGCATCTGCCACGCGCCACCGCCGAGCTTGTCGAGCTGTACTTCCGTGCCCTCACCGCCAAAGCGCGACAGAAGATCGATATTTTCGACAGGCAGGAAGAGTTTTGCGTCATCGGCATATTGCAGTTCGAGGCAGGCATGCGGCGCACCGGCCGCCTCGATGGTGCGAAGGCCGACGAAACGGCCGATGCCGTGTTCGGCGTGGACGACGATCGATCCTTCGTCCAGACCGGCGACTTCGGAGATGAAGTCTGCCGCACGCTTCCTGCGGCGGGAGCGGCGCACCATACGGTCGCCGAGAATATCCTGCTCGCCGATGACGATGAGATCGCCGGTCTCGAAACCGGATTCCAGGCTGAATACAGCCGCTGCCGCCTCACCCTTTGCCAGGCCGCCGAGATCCTTCAGCGCGGTGATCGGCTTGATCCGCTCAAGGCCGTGTTCGTTGAGGACCTGTAGCAGACGCTCGAGCGACCCCTCGGTCCAGGCGGTGATGACGACCTTCGCGCCGCCGGCGCGCTTGTCGGCAATATGTTTGACAACGACGTCGAAGACGTTGACGCGCTCGGCATCGCCGCCGCCTTCGGCATTGGAGCGCGCCCATCGCGGCCCCTGGCGTGCATCGAGATTGACGACGCGGCGTGCCTCGCCCTCGTGTTCGTTGAAAGGCGACACCCTGATAGCGTTGATCGCATCGAGCGTGCGCGCGAAGATCTTGCTGTCGAGATAGAGCTGACCGGGCGAGACCGGCTTATAGGGCGTGCCCTGCGCCATCTGGCCCTTGCCCGGCTGGCCGGAATTCAGGCGCGCATCATAATAGTCATAGACGAGCTTGGAACGCTCTTCGGCAGCCTCACGCACCGTGTGATCGGTGACGATGCGGAAGCCCGAGAGGTAATCGAACACCGTATCCAGCTTTTCGTAGAACAGCGGCAGCCAGTGTTCCATGCCGGGATAGCGGCGTCCTTCCGATACGGCGAGGTAGAGCGCATCGTCGCGGGTGGCAGCACCGAAGGTGGAAAGGTAGTTCTTGCGGAAGCGGCTGATCGTATCCGGCGTCAGCGTCACCTCGCTCATCGGGTTGAGATCAAGGGAGCGGACCTGCCCGATCGTGCGCTGGCTTGCGGGATCGAAGCTGCGGATGCTCTCCAGCGTGTCGCCGAAGAAATCGAGGCGGACGGGCTCTTCCGACCCGGGCACGAAGACATCGAGAATGCCGCCACGCACGGCATATTCGCCGACCTCACGCACGGTTGCCACGCGCTCGAAGCCGTTGCGCTCCAGCCGGCCGGCAATATCCTCCATGCGCACCTGATTACCTGGTCGCGCCGAGAAGGTCAGGCTTTCGATGATGTCCTGCGGTGCCACCTTCTGCAGCATCGCATTGGCCGTCACCAGCACGATTGCCGCATGCGGCTTCTTGCGGTGGGCGATCAAACCCGAGAGCGCGGCCAGACGGCGTGCCGAGGTATCGGCGCTTGGCGACACACGGTCATAGGGAAGACAGTCCCAGGCAGGCAGTGTCAGAACAGGGATATCGGGCGCGACGAAGCCCAGCATCTGCTCCAGATCGGCCATACGATGACCGTCCGACAGAACATAGGCAACGGGTTCGCCGTTGCGGGCGAGCTCGGCAAGCAGCAGCGGCTCCATGCCGGCAGGCACGTTGCCGATCGTCAGCGGCTCGGCGGCGGCTGCAAGCTTCTTGGCGTCAAAACCGGGGATCATTCAGGCATCCGGGGCGTGTCAAAATCGGGCTTATAGGCGGCAATGCGGGCAAACATGGGTGTCTTTAAATGCTCGGGCGTCGGCCAGGTTCCCATGATCCAGCGCACGAGGTCATTGTCCTCCTCCGCCATGATCGCCTCGAACTCGTCGAGCTCGGCTTCGCTCATGGTGGGAAGTTCGTTTTCAGCGAACTGGCCGAAGACAAGATCCATCTCTCTGATCCCGCGGTGCCAGCAACGGAAAAGAATCCGGCGGCGGCGCGGGTCAAGACCGGCGCTCGTGAGCGTTACACCTGTCATGGCATTCACCTTCTTTGTTGATGCGCCTCTATAGACCCTCGAAAGCGGCTTGTCAGCCTTGCCAAGGCCCTATTGTTCATCGCATTTTGGCGCCCATGCGCCCCGCCATTCTTGATCCGCTGTTTTCTCCCGTTTCGGGCCTTCCTGGCGTCGGCCCGAAGATCTCGGAGCTCTTCGTCAAGCTGCTCGGACGCGAGACGCCTGACGATTGCCGGGTCATCGACCTCTTGTTCCATGCGCCCTATTCGCTGATCGACCGGCGCAACCAGCCGGGGATAGCCCGTGCGCCGCAGGGCGCTATCGTGACGATCACCGCCCGTGTGGACCGACATCAGGCGCCGCCACGCGGCAAGAGCAATATTCCCTACCGCGTCTTCCTGCACGATGAGACTGGCGAGCTTTCGCTCGTTTTCTTCCGCGGACAGGCGGCGTGGCTGGAAAAACAGCTGCCGATCGACGAGGAAGTAACCGTCAGTGGCAAGGTCGATTGGTTCAACGGCCGCGCCTCCATGGTCCACCCCGACTATATCGTCAGGGCGAGCGATGCCGAGAACCTGCCGCTGGTCGAGCCGATCTATCCGCTGACGGCGGGGCTTTCGCCGAAGACGCTACGCAAGATCATCGACGCGGCCCTACCCCGCATGCCGGAACTGCCGGAATGGATCGATCTTTCGCTGGCGCAGAAGCAAGGTCTGCCATCGATCCGCGATAGCTTTCATATGCTCCACGAGCCGCGGGATCCATCCGACATCGACCCGCAAGCCCCTGCCCGCCGCAGGCTTGCCTACGACGAGTTTCTGGCCGGTCAGCTGTCGCTGACGCTGGTGCGCCAGAGGCTGCGCAAAGTGGCCGGGCAACCCGTATATGCCACTGGAGAAATCAGCGGCAAAATATTGCAAAACCTTCCCTTTTCGCCAACGCGCAGCCAGACAGAAGCCGTTGCCGACATCCTGAAGGATATGGCCGGCACGGAGCGCATGCTGCGGCTGCTGCAAGGCGATGTCGGCTCCGGCAAGACGCTGGTCGCGTTGTTGTCGATGGCTGCCGTCATCGAGAGTGGCGGACAAGCCGTGCTGATGGCGCCGACGGAAATTCTCGCCCGCCAGCATCATGCGACAATCTCGAAATTTGCGGGTGCCGCCGGTCTTGGCGTCGAAGTACTGACGGGCCGCACCAAGGGTCGCGAGCGCGAAGATATTCTCGAGCGTATTGCGTCGGGCGAAGCGCAGATCATCATCGGCACGCACGCCCTCTTCCAGGACAGCGTCAATTACAAGAACCTGATGCTGGCCGTTGTCGACGAGCAGCATCGTTTCGGCGTGCACCAGCGCCTGCGGCTAACGGCAAAGGGCATCTCGCCGCATATGTTGGTCATGACGGCAACGCCGATCCCACGCACGCTGGTGCTGGCAGCCTTCGGCGACATGGACGTCTCGAAGCTGACGGAGAAGCCGGCTGGCCGCAAGCCGATCCAGACGATCACCGTTCCGACCGAGCGGACTGGCGAGATCGTTGGCCGCCTGAAGAGTGCGCTGATGGAAGGCAAGAAGGCCTACTGGATCTGCCCGTTGGTCGAAGAATCTGAGGAGCTGGATCTGATGTCGGCGGAGGAGCGGCATGCGACGCTGGTCTCTGCGCTCGGTCCAGGCATCGGCCTCATTCACGGGCGCATGAGCGGACCGGAGAAAGATGCCGTGATGCTCGCCTTCAAGAGCGGCGAATTGCGGCTGCTGGTGGCGACGACCGTCGTCGAAGTCGGCGTCGACGTGCCGGATGCAACGATCATGGTGATCGAACATGCCGAGCGCTTCGGGCTGGCGCAGCTGCACCAGCTTCGCGGGCGTGTCGGACGAGGCGATGAGGCCTCAACCTGCATTCTGCTCTATAAGGGGCCTCTCGGTGAAACGGGGCATGCGCGGCTCTCCATCATGCGTGAAACGGAAGACGGCTTCCGGATTGCGGAAGAGGATCTGAAGCTGCGCGGCGAAGGCGAAGTTCTCGGGACGCGTCAGTCCGGTACGCCGGGCTTTCGTATCGCCAGTCTCGAGGCGCATGCCGACCTCCTGGAGATCGCCCGCAAGGACGCGGCCTATCTGATCGAGCGCGATCCGGAATTGACGAGCGAACGCGGCGAGGCAGTGCGCACCCTGCTCTATCTCTTCCGTCGAGACGAAGCGATCCGGTTTCTTAGAGCCGGTTAGTCGACCTTGGATATCGCTTTCGGCTTGGGACGGACGACCGGCAAATGTTCCGGGGCGACGAGGCCGCCTGATATCAGGAATTTGGCGGCATCCTCCGGGTTCATGTCGAGCATAACGATCTTCTCGCGCGGCACGAAGACGAGGAAGCCCGCCGTCGGCACCGGTGTCGGCGGCAGGAAGACCGCGACCATATCCTCACCCATCGCATTGAACTTCGAGCCAATCTCGCCCTTGGCATCGGTGGCGATGAAAACGAGCGCCCAAAGGCCTGGGCCAGGATATTCGATCAGGCCGACCTTCTTGAAGGAATTCGACTGTTCCTTTAGCACCGTTTCGAAGATCTGCTTCACGCTTCTGTAGATAGTGCGCACCAGCGGCATGCGCTGAACGATAGATTCGCCGAAGCGGACGATGCTCTGACCGATGAGGTTCTTGCCGAGGAAGCCAACGATCGTGATGATAATCACCGCGGTCAACAAGCCGAAGCCGGGAATGGCGAAATTTATGTAGCTTTCCGGATTCCAGCGCGCCGGGATATAGGGCCGCACCCAGCTGTCAGACCAGTGGATGAAGGTCCAGGTCAGCCAGATGGTGATCGCGATCGGGGCACAGATGATAAGGCCGGCGAGAAAATTATTCCTCAGCCGCATTGCGACCGGCACTCGGGGAGCCTTCTCGGTCATCTTTTCTGATGAACTCCGTTTCAGTCTTTAGACAGTCCGGTTCACCCGGCCTTCCCCCTGTGTCCGCAGGCACAAAACTGCCAGAATTCGGCTTATCATACAATATATTTCGGCCTGTTAGGACTTACTCCACAGTCACCGATTTTGCGAGGTTGCGCGGCTGGTCGACGTCCGTGCCCATGAAGACCGCCGTGTGGTAGGCGAGCAGCTGGATCGGCAGCGAGAAGATCATCGGCGAGATGATTTCATCGACATTCGGAAGCGTGATCGTCGCCATCGTCGGCAGTTTCGAAGCAGCCGCACCGTTCTCGTCGGTGATGAAGATGATTCGGCCGCCGCGGGCTGCGACTTCCTGCATGTTGGAGACCGTCTTCTCGAAGAAACGGTCATAGGGTGCGATGACGATGACGGGCATGTTTTCGTCGATCAGCGCGATCGGTCCATGCTTCAACTCGCCGGCGGCATAACCCTCGGCATGGATATAGGAGATTTCCTTGAGCTTCAGCGCGCCTTCCATGGCGAGCGGGAAGCTGGTGCCGCGGCCGAGATAGAGCACGTCCTTGCACTTTGAGAGTTCGCGGGACAGGCCTTCCATCTGCGGCTGGATGAGATTGAGGACGCGGCTCATGATGCGCGGCATTTCCGCAAGATGGCGTACCATCGCCTTCTCGTCGTCGGCGCTGATCGTGCCGCGCGCACGGCCGGCACCGATTGCCAGCGAAGCAAGCACGGCAAGCTGGCAGGTGAAGGCCTTGGTGGAAGCGACGCCGATTTCCGGCCCGGCCATGATCGGAAAGACGGCGTCGGATTCGCGGGCGATGGTCGATTCCCGCACGTTGACGACGGCGCCGATCTTCAAACCGTTGTCCTTGCAGTAGCGGAGTGACGCCAGCGTATCGGCGGTCTCACCCGACTGCGAGATGAAGAGGGCTGCCTGCGAGGGCTGCAGCGGCATTTCGCGGTAACGGAATTCCGAGGCGACGTCGATTTCGACCGGCAGGCGCGCATAACGCTCGAACCAGTATTTGCCGATCAGGCCGGCGAGATAGGCCGTGCCGCAAGCCGAGATTGCAAGGCCGGTCGCAGCCTTGAAGTCGATGGTGGATGCATTCGGGCTGATCGTGTTGGCGGCGAAATCCACGTAGTGGCTGAGCGCATGGGAGATGACCTCGGGCTGCTCGTAGATTTCCTTTTCCATGAAGTGGCGGTGATTGCCCTTATCAACCACATAAGCGGTCGCCTGGGAGATCTGCCGTGGACGCTTGACCACCTTGCCGGAGAAATCGAGTACGGTCGCGCCCTCGCGGTTGATGATCGCCCAGTCACCATCGACGAGATAGGTGATCTCGTTGGTGAATGGCGATAGCGCAATGGCATCCGAACCCAGGAACATTTCGCCCTTGCCGTAACCGATGGCCAGCGGCGGGCCGGAGCGGGCCGCCATGATCGTGCCTGGGTCATTCTTCAGCATGACCGCCAGCGCATAGGCGCCCGTGACGCGGTTCAGCATCTTCAGCATGGCTTCGCGCGGGGAAAGACCCTCTCGCAGATATTTCGCCATCAAGTGGGCGACGACTTCCGTATCCGTCTGGCTTTGAAAGGCAGCGCCCTCGTGGCTCAACTCGTCGCGCAGCTCGGAGAAGTTCTCGATGATGCCATTGTGGACGACGGCGACGCCTTCGACGAAATGCGGATGGGCGTTGGTCTCGTTCGGCACACCATGGGTTGCCCAGCGCGTATGGGCGATGCCGGTCGATCCGGGCAGCGGCTCGCTGTCGAGACGCTTTTCGAGATTGAAGAGCTTGCCCTCTGCGCGGCGGCGATCCATTACGCCTTCATGGATTGTGGCGACGCCGGCGGAATCGTAGCCGCGATATTCCAGCCGCTTCAGCGCATCGACGAGACGGCCCGCAACCGGCGCATTTCCGACGATCCCCACAATTCCGCACATGCAAACTTCCCCTCAGACCTATCCAGTGAGGCCACTCCTAGCGATTCTCGCTTATTTCTCAATTGGTACGGCGGTCACTTTCGGTTTCCGCCCGTTACGCAAGAAGGCTCAACCCTTGGCCTTTTTCGCCGCCTTGATGGCAAGCGCCCGCTCGCGTAGCAGCTTGGCCCGCTCGGGCTTGATTTCCTGCCGCGCACGGCCGAAAGCCAGCGCATTATCAGGCACATCCGCCGTGATGACGCTACCCGAAGCGATATAGGCGCTGTCCCCTATCGTGACGGGGGCAACCAGCGACGAGTTCGAGCCGATGAAAGTGTCCTTGCCGATGACAGTCTCGAACTTGTTCACGCCGTCATAATTGCAGGTGATCGTGCCGGCACCGATATTGGTGCCGGAGCCGATGACGGCATCACCGATATAGGTCAGGTGATTGACCTTGGCGCCCTCGCCGATCTTGCCGTTCTTGACCTCGCAGAAATTGCCGACCTTGGAGCCAACAGAGAGATCGGCACCCGGCCGCAGACGCGCAAACGGACCGACCGTTGCACCTTCGCTGACATGGGCGCCCTCGATATGCGAGAAGGCATGAATGACCGCGCCGCTATCGATGACGGCGCCGGGACCGAAGACGACGTTCGGCTCGACCAAGGCATCCTGGCCGATGACCGTGTCGTAAGAGAGGAAGACCGTCTCCGGGGCGATCATCGTAACACCCGAGAGCATAAGCTCGTGGCGGCGGCGCTCCTGCCAGAAACGTTCGATCGCAGCGAGTTCAGCACGGTTGTTGCAGCCGGCCATCTCGACTTCAGGCGCATCGACGGCAGTGACGCGGCCACCGAGTGAGCGGGCGATCTCGACAAGATCGGTCAGATAATATTCGCCCTTGGCATTGCTGTTGCCGATGCGTGACAGAAGGTCGAGCGCCTTGCGGCCGTTGATCGCCATCAGGCCGCTATTGCACCACTTGACGGTGCGCTCGGCATCGGTCGCGTCCTTTTCCTCGCGGATGGCGATCAGTTCGCCGTCCTTGACGAGCAGACGTCCGTATCCGGTCGGACGATCCGTATGGAAACCAATCACGACGATGTCACTGCCTTCGGCAATCGCCTTGCGCGCCTCGAGCAGCGGACCAGCCGTCTGAAGCGGCACATCACCGTAAGTCACAAGGATATCGTCATAGCCTTCGGCAATCGCCTCGCGGGCGGCGAGAACAGCGTGGCCGGTACCGAGACGTTGTTCCTGAATGTAGGATTTGATCGTCACGCCGCCGATATCGGCGGCCCTCGCCACTTTCTCGGCATCGCGGCCGACGACGAGGGCCACGGATGAAACGCCTGTCGCGGCCACGGCATCGACGACATGCGCGATCATCGGCCGGCCGGCGACCTCATGAAGCACCTTCGACTTTGCGGATTTCATTCGTGTGCTGTCGCCGGCGGCGAGAATGACGGCGAGGCAGGTGCGTTCCATGGGCAGACTCCGAGAATCCATTGCTAGTCGGCTGTTCTGCCGCTCATAGCAGCAAGGCGAGGCTTCAAAAAGACGAAATCGGCAGGGAAACGATGGGCTCGGAGAGTGCGGAGAAGGCTTCGTGGACGTGATCCCTGCCCTCGACGATGACATCTTCCATCGCCTTGCGCGCCGCTGCGGCATTGCCTGCGGCGATGGCATCGACGATGCGCATGTGGGTTTCGGCGATGTTGGCGAAACCGTTCTGCGAGGGCGGCGTGCTCATGCGGAACATGCCGACGAGTGCCGCCTCGATGAGCCCACCGAGCGTGCGCATGAAGGGATTGTGGGATACCTCGGAAACGGCGAGATGGAAGCGCAGGTCGGCAAGTGCCAGACTGTCGGACGTGTGGCCGCTTGCGGCCATGTCGAGCGCCAGACCGCGCAGCAATTCGATATCGGCCGCGTTTGCGCGCTCGGCCACGAGACCGGCGGCAAATGGTTCGAAAGCCAGGCGGATATCGTAGAGCTGCAGGAGGAATTCTTCGCTCACACCGTTGGCGAAATGCCAGGAGATGATTTCGGTGTCGAACATGTTCCAGAAGTTCTTTTCCGTCACACGCGTGCCGACACGCGCCTTTGCAACGACCATGCCCTTGGCGGCAAGCGTTTTCATCGTTTCACGCAGCACCGTGCGTGAGACCTTGAAGCGCTGCGCCAGCTCTCCATCTCCAGGCAAGATCGTGCCGACGGGATAGATGCCGGCAACGATTGAACGGCCGAGTTCGTCGACGACATGCGCGTGGCTTGTTCGGGTTCTTCGCCCTGCCTTACGGGTTTCAAGCTGTCTGTTGCGCAATCCGATACTCCTCCTAGCCATATCTCCTGTTCAGACTGGAAAGGAAAAGGATGGCCTTCTGCATTACCATGAATGCAAAAAGCAGCAGGCCAATCAGGATTTTCGTCCACCAGCTCGACAGCGTACCGTCGAAGGTGATGTAAGTCTGAATGAGCCCCTGGATCAGCAGACCGATGAAGGTCCCTGCCACGAATCCCGCTCCTCCTGTCAGCAGCGTCCCTCCAATGACGACTGCCGCGATGGCATCCAGTTCGACGCCCACCGCCGCAAGAGAATATCCGGCAGAGGTGTATAGGGAAAAAACGATTCCGGATAGGCCCGCCAGGAAACCCGACAATGCGTAGATCTGGATCGTCGTGCGCGCCACCGGAACGCCCATCAATTGCGCCGTCTGCACGCCGCCGCCCAGCGCATAGACGTTGGTCCCGAAACGGGTGCGGTGGGCGATGAAGATGCCGGTTGCGAAGACGACCAGCATGATGCCGCCGATCAGCGTCAGGCGTCCACCGCCCGGCAGACGGTAGTAGAGGCTGGTCAGCGTCGAATAATATTCGTGATCGATCGGAATGCTGTCGATCGACAGGACATAGGCCATGCCGCGAGCAAGGAACATCCCGGCAAGGGTCACGATGAAGGGTGGCATCTGCAGGAAGTGGATGATCATGCCCATGACCGCACCGAAGGCCGTGGTGATGATGAGAACGATTGCGAAGGCCGCCAGCGGATGAATGCTGGTGTTCTGCAGGATCACGGCGAGAAAGACGCCGGTGAAGGCGATGACGGACCCGATCGACAGATCGATACCACCGGAGATGATGACGAAGGTCATGCCCACGGCGGCAATGCCGAGAAATGCGTTATCCGTCAGCAGGTTGCCGATGACGCGTGTCGACAGCATGTTCGGATATTGCAGCGTGCAGACCGCATAGGCGAGCACGAAGATGACGATCGTTGCAAGGAGCGGCAAATATTTGGAATTCATTTGTGCCCTCCTGCGTCCGTCCGGCGAGTGAAGAAGCTGGCGAGCGATTGCATGGCCGGCGACTGGATGACCAGGATGACAATGATGATGACCGCCTTGATGATGAGGTTGAACTCCGGCGGAAAGCCGGAAAGCAGGATACCGGTATTGACCGCCTGGATGATCATCGCGCCGATCAGCGAACCGATGATGCTGAAGCGGCCGCCGAGAAGCGAATTGCCGCCGACGACAACGGCGAGGATGGCATCGAGCTCCAGCCACAGGCCGGCATTGTTGGCGTCCGCCCCCTTGATGTCGGCGGCGACGATGATGCCGGCGATGGACGCGCAGAGGCCGCTCAGCATATAGACCGCCATCAGCAGCACCGGCGTCTGTACGCCTGAAAGCGTGCTCGCGCGCCTGTTGATGCCGACTGCCTCGATCAGCATGCCGAGCGCCGTGCGGCGAACCAGCAGGATGACCAGCAGGGCGGCGATCAGCCAGATGACGACGGGCATGGGCAGGAAGGCGAAGGAGCCGCTGCCGAGAAAGATCAGCCCGTCATCGTTGAAGGTCATGATGACACCTTCGGTGATGAGCTGGGCTATCCCGCGGCCGGCGACCATCAAAACAAGGGTCGCAATGATCGGCTGGATGTTGAGGACGGCAACCAGAAAGCCGTTCCAGAAGCCGCAGAGCAGGCCGATGATAACGGTAAGCGCCAGAGTATAGGCAAGCGAATTTCCTTCGACGATCGACGAGGCCGCGACGGCACCGCAGATCGCGATCACGGCGCCGACCGAAAGGTCGATGCCCTTGGTGGCGATGACGAGGGTCATGCCAATCGCCAGCAGCGCCACGGGCGCGCCGCGATTGAGCACGTCGATGATGCTCCCATAGAGCCGGCCATTCTGAACAATCACATCAAGAAACTGCGGGAAGAAGCTGAAATTCAAAAGAAGAACAACCAAAAGCGCAATCAATTGCGGCGCAAGACGAGAGCCCAGCACCTTCAGCGAGGCAGTCATGCATCCTCCGTTCGTTTGTCGGCGGCAGCTATGGCGTCGACGATGCCGGCGGCGGTAATGCGCTCACCGGTCAATTCAGCGATATGTTCGCGATCGCGCAGTACTATGACGCGCGAACTGTAAGCGACCAGCTCTTCCAGTTCCGAGGAAATGACGATCAGCGACATGCCCTTGGCGCACAATTGCTCGATCAGCTTGATGATCTCGGCATGGGCGCCGACATCGATGCCACGGGTCGGTTCGTCCAGGATCAGGAAATCCGGATTTGTGGCGAGCCAGCGGGCAAGGATCGCCTTCTGCTGATTGCCGCCCGAAAGAAGCCGGATGGGTTTTTCGCGATCGGTCGTGCGGATATCGAGCGCCTTGATGTATTCGTCGGCAATCGCATTCTGTTCTGCGCGCGAAAGCGGCCGTGCCCAGCCTCGGCGGGCCTGCAGGGCAAGGGCGATGTTCTCGCGGATCGACAGGTCGCCGATGATGCCATCGGTCTTGCGGTCCTCCGGGCAAAAGCCGAAACCCTTGCCGATCGCGGCACGCGGGCTTGACAGCGTCACCGGCGATCCATCGATCCTGGCGACGCCGCTGTCGGCGCTTTCGATACCGAACATGAGTTCGGCGGTCTCTGTGCGCCCGGAGCCCAGAAGTCCGGCAATGCCGACGACTTCGCCGACACGGACCTCGAGATCGAAGGGCTTCACCTTGCCGCGTTTCCCAAAGCCCTCGAAAGTATATTTGACCTCGCCGGCGGCAATGGTGCGTTCTTTGGCGGCATGTTCCGTCTGGGCGAGTTCGCGCCCGAGCATCATGGCGATCAGGTTCTGCCGTGGCAGTTCGGCCGCCTCGTGCGTACCGACGAGCCTGCCATTTCGCAGCACGGTGATGCGGTCGCTGACCGCATAAACCTGCTCAAGAAAATGTGTAATAAATACAATGCCTAATCCGCGCTTCTTCAAGTCATTTATGACGCCAAAAAGCATTTCGACTTCATGCGTATCGAGACTTGCCGTTGGCTCATCCAGAATGAGCACCTTGCCGGAGAGATCGACAGCCCGGGCGATCGCCACGATCTGCTGGACGGCGACCGAGAATCGGTCGAGCTGCGCGGTTACATCGATATCGAGGCCATAGCCTGCCAGAAGTTCGCGGGCATTCCGATTCATGGTGCGGGCATCGATCATGCCGAAGCGCTTCGGCTGGCGGCCGAGGAAAAGGTTTTCCGCAACGCTGAGATTGGAAAGGAGGTTGACCTCCTGGTAGACGGTGCCGATGCCGAGCTTCTGGGCGGCCAGCGTATCGGCCGGATCGATCTCGTGACCTTCCAGCGTCAGGCTTCCGCCGTCGCGGCGATAGGCCCCTGTAATGCACTTGATGAGCGTCGATTTGCCGGCGCCATTTTCGCCGAGAAGCGCATGCACCTCGCCCCGGCGTAACGTGAAATCCACCTTGTCCAGGGCAACGGCGCCGGGGAAGAATTTCGATATGCCTGAAGCTGCGAGAATATTCTCGAAATTGTGAACCATGAGGGTTGCTGTTTCCTGATATTGCGCCTTACGCCTGTACCAAAAACGGGCATGACGCCCTGCTGGTACCGGCAGTTCCGCACCGGTCCATGATGGACCGGTGCGGTTCCAGCTGCAATCAGTAACCCTGACCCTTCTTCTCTTCGTAGACCTTCATCGGGTCGTCGGCAGGCGTGTAGAGCTTGGACTCGGTCTGGATCCACTTCGGCGGAGCCTTCTTGTCCTTCAGATAAGCTTCAAGCGCATCGAAGGCCGGACCTGCCATGTTCGGCGTCAGCTCAACCGTGGCATTGGCCTCGCCCTCGGACATGGCCTTGAAGATATCGGGCACGGCGTCAATGGAGACGACGAGGATATCCTTGCCGGGCTTCAGGCCAGCTTCCTTGATCGCCTGGATGGCGCCGACTGCCATATCGTCGTTATGGGCGTAGAGAGCGCAGATATCCTTGCCGCCATTCTCTGCCTTGAGGAAGCTTTCCATGACTTCCTTGCCCTTGGTGCGGGTGAAGTCACCGGTCTGGCTGCGAACGATCTTCAGGTTGTCGTGACCAGCAAGGGCCTCTTCGAAGCCCTTCTTGCGAGCGATAGCCGGCGATGAACCGGTCGTGCCCTGCAACTCGACGACATTGCACTTCTTGTCGCCGACGGTCTTGACCAGGAAGTCGCCGGCGACCTTGCCTTCATGGACCAGGTCGGAGGTAACTGCTGTCAGGTAGAGATCGTCGGGAGCCTTGATCGTACGGTCGAGAAGGATGACCGGAATCTTGGCTTCCTTGGCTTCCTTCAGAACGTCGTCCCAGCCGGTTTCGACGACAGGAGCAACGAGAATGGCATCGACGCCCTGTGCAATGAAGGAACGAAGAGCCTTGATCTGGTTTTCCTGTTTCTGCTGTGCATCGGCAAACTTGAGATCGATGCCGCGCTTTTTGGCCTGTTCCTTCGTCACGGTCGTTTCAGCCGCGCGCCAGCCGGATTCCGAGCCGATCTGCGAGAAGCCGACAGTCAAGCCGGCAGCCGAAGCCGAACCGAACATGCAGGCAGCCAAAATCGTGGCACTCAAAAGTGCAGTCTTCAATTTCATGATGTCCTCCCAATGCCGCGTCTCGCGGCGCAGGATCAAAAAATCATATAGTAATACTTTTGTAAATGAGCATTTTAGTATGCACCGCAGCAAAAAAGGCGCCCTTTTTGGGGCGCCTTTTCGCAACTGCGAGTTACAAACTCTGCTTATTGCGCCGGCAGCTTGTCGTCCACGCCTTCGACGTAGAAGTTCATGCCGAGCAGCGTGCCATCATCGGCCTTCTCGCCGGCCTTCAGCCAGGGCGTGCCATCCTGCTTGTTAATCGGACCGGTGAAGGGATGCAGTTCGCCGGACTTAATCTTGGCTTCGGTTTCCTCAGCCATTTTCTTTACGTCGTCAGGCATGTTCGTATAGGGCGCCATCTTGAGGATGCCATCCTTCAGGCCGTCCCAGCTCTGCTCGGACTTCCAGGTGCCGTCCAGAAGCGCATGAACGCGCTTGGAGTAATAGTTGCCCCAGGTATCGACGATTGCCGTCAGCTGTGCCTTCGGCCCGGCTGCGATCATGTCCGATGCCTGACCGAAAGCGTGGATACCGCGTTCCTCGGCCACCTGCATCGGTGCGGTCGTGTCGGTGTGCTGCGTCAACACGTCGACGCCCTGGTCGATCATGGCCTTGGCGGCGTCGGCTTCCTTGCCCGGGTCGAACCAGGTGTTGACCCAGATGACCTTGAGCTTGAAGCTCGGGTCGATCGACCTGGCGCCCTGCTCGAAGGAGTTGATGCCCATTACGACTTCCGGGATCGGGAAGGAGGCGATGTAGGCAGCGCCGTGGTTCTTCGAGGTTTTGGCAGCGATCTGGCCGAGGATGTAGCGACCTTCATAGAAACGCGAGTTGTAGGTCGCGAGATTCGGGCCGGACTTGTAACCGGTGCCGTGCTCGAACTTGACCTTCGGGAACTTGGCAGCGACCTTCACCGTCGCGTCCATGAAGCCGAAAGACGTGGTGAAAATCAGCTGGCAGCCAGAGCGGGCAAGGCGCTCGATGGCGCGCTCGGCATCCGGGCCTTCCGGAACGTTTTCGAGATAAGGCGTCTCGATCTTGTCGCCGAATTCAGCCTGGACCTGCTGGCGGCCGACATCGTGCGCCTGCGAATAACCGCCGTCATTGTGTGCCCCTACATAGACGAAGCAGACCTTCGTCTTATCTGCTGCCGCGGCAGCAGAGGAAATGCCAATCACGGCTGCTGCCGATGCGGCAAGTGTGAGTGCGAACTTCTTCATGATGACCCCTGTTGGTTTGAAGTTATTCCGGAAACCCGTCCGTGTTCTTGTTTTATCGCTCCGGTACGAAGGCTTTTCCAAGCGACGCGGGCGTGTTGATCAACGTCGTGCGTCGATTATGAGAAATGATGATGAGAACCACAATAGTCGCAGCATAGGGCAGCATCGAGAGGAACTGCGCAGGGATGCCGAGACCGAAGGCCTGCGCATGAAGTTGCAGGATCGTGACCGCGCCGAACAGATAGCCACCGGCAAAAACCCGCCACGGACGCCAGGAGGCAAAGACGACAAGCGCCAACGTGATCCAGCCGCGGCCGGCCGACATGTTCTCCACCCATTGCGGCGTATAGACGAGCGAAAGCTGCGCACCGGCGAGACCCGCGCAGGCACCGCCGAACATGACGGCCAGATAGCGCGTGCGGATGACGTGAATGCCAAGCGCGTGGGCCGAGCCGTGACTATCGCCGATCGCCCGGAGCTTCAGGCCAGTTCGGCTCTTGAACAAGAACCAGCTGACGCCGAGGAGCAATGCGATCGACAGATAGAAGATCAGGTCCTGCTTGAAGAGCACCGGGCCGATAACTGGAATACCGGACAGGAGCGGAATGTCGATCTCCTCCAGCCGGATACCCGGTACGCTGACATAGGGCTCGCCGAGCTGGCCGGAGACGCCAAGGCCGAGAAGGGTCAGCGCCAGGCCGGTTGCTACCTGGTTTGCCACCAATGTCAGCGTCAGGAAGGCAAAGAGCAACGAAAACAGCCCGCCCGCGACGATGCCGCAGATGATGCCGACATAGGGAGAACCCGAGATCTGCGCACCGGCGAAGGCGGCGACAGCCCCCATAATCATCATGCCCTCGACACCGAGATTGAGGACACCGGAGCGCTCCGTCACGAGTTCGCCGAGTGCGGCGATGACGAGCGGCGTGGAGGCGGTAATGACCGTCAGAAGAATGGCTTCGAAGATGCTCATGCCACGCCACCCCTGACCCGCGACCAGACGATGCGGATTTTGTAATAGATCAGCGTGTCACAGGAGAGCACGAAGAAGAGGATCAGCCCCTGAAAGACACGCGTGACCTTGTCCGAAACACCGATCGAAAGCTGCGCCGCCTCACCACCCAGATAGGTCAATGCCAGCACCAGACCCGAAGCGATGATGCCGAGCGGATTGAGGCGGCCGAGGAAAGCGACGATGATGGCGGTGAAGCCATAGCCCGGCGAAATTGCCGGCTGCAGGTGGCCGATGGAACCCGAAACCTCGCAGATGCCGGCAAGGCCTGCCAGCGCGCCGGAAAAGAGGAAGCTGAACCAGATCATCTTCTTCGACGAGAAGCCTGCAAAGCGCCCTGCTCGTTCCGACTGGCCGAGCACGACGATCTCGAAGCCCTTCAGCGTGAAGCGCATCATAAACCAGACGAGCACCGCCGCAATAATGGCGAAGATGAAGGCCCAATGGGCGCGTCCCGATTCCTCCCAGATCGCCGGCACAATCGCTTCCGGCGCGAAATCGCGCGAGACCGGGAAGTTAAAGCCTTTGGGATCGCGCCATGCGCCCCGGATCAGCCAGTCGAGAAACAGCTGGGCGATATAGACCAGCATCAGCGAGGTCAGGATCTCGTTGGTATTGAAATGCGCCTTCAGGAGCGCCGGAATGGCAGCAAACAGCGCGCCGCCGAGCGCGCCCAGGATCAGCATCAGCGGCAGGACGAGCGGCGAATGCCAGTCGTAGAAGACGATCGGAATATATGAGCCGGTGATCGCGCCGATGGTGAACTGGCCTTCGGCGCCGATATTCCAGTTATTGGAGCGATAACAGACCGCGAGACCGACAGCGATCAGGATCAGCGGTGCAGCCTTGACTGCCAATTCGTGCAGCGACCACACTTCCAGAAGCGGCTCGAGGAAGAAGGCGTCGAGCGCTTCGACCGGATCCTTGCCAAGCATGGCGAACATGATAGCGCCAAATATCAGCGTCAGGACGAGAGCGAGAAGTGGTGAAACGAAGGCATAGAGTTTCGAGACCTGCGGGCGCTTTTCAAGCTCAATGCGCATGAGCAGCCTCCGCAGCATGCTTGCTTTCATGCAGCCCGCCCATCAGCAAACCGATCTTCTCGCGCGTGAGTTCACCTGCCGCGTAGGGTTTCGAAAGACGTCCCTCGGAAATGACAGCGATATCAGTCGCGACTTCGAAGATCTCGTCGAGATCCTGGCTGATGACGACGACGGCCGAACCCGCCTTTGCCAGGTCCACCAATGCCTGACGGATGCGGCTTGCGGCACCAGCGTCCACACCCCAGGTCGGCTGATTGACGACGAGAACGGAGGGCTGACGATCAAGCTCGCGGCCAACGATGAATTTCTGCAGGTTGCCGCCGGAGAGCGAGCCTGCGGCGGGATCATCTCCGCTCTTGCGCACGTCCATGGCCTCCGAAATGCGACGTGCGGCAGATTTTACTGCGCTGTAGCGGATAATGCCGAGGATGCCGAGGAAGGCTTTGCGGTCGGACTGGCTGCGGGCCAGCACCAGATTATCGGAGAGTTTCATGGCGGAAACGGCCGCATGGCCATGCCGCTCTTCCGGCACGAAGCCGGCACCAAGCAGGCGGCGCGCGGTAATGCCTTGCGCTCCGACCGGCTTCTTGCGGATCACGATCGCTTCGGCCGAGGTGACAGGATATTCGCCTGACAGCGCATCGAAGAGTTCGCTCTGTCCATTGCCAGCAACACCGGCAATGGCGAGAATCTCGCCTGACCGTACCGTCATGGAGACATCGCGCAGCGGCATGGCAAAGGGCGTGCGTGCGGCGACGGAAAGGTTCGAGACCGCAAGCTGCACATCACCCTTGTCACTGCGCTCGGGATGCGTGACGGAAGCTACCTCGCTGCCGACCATCATGCGGGCGAGAGAGGCTGGCGTCTCCTGCTTCGGATCGCAGGCGCCGGTTACGCGGCCATGACGCAGCACGGTGGCGCGATCACAGATGCGCTGCACTTCTTCAAGTCGGTGGCTAATATAGAGAACGGAGCGACCCTCGGCGCGCAGCTTGAAGAGGGTTTCGAAGAGCTTGTCGGCCTCCTGCGGCGTCAGCACCGATGTCGGCTCGTCGAGAATAATAAGCTTCGGGTTCTGCAGTAGAGCGCGAACGATCTCGATCCGCTGGCGCTCACCGACCGAGAGATCGGCGACATGGGCGTGCGGATCGAGCGGCAGGCCATAGGCCTGCGACAGCGCCCTCGCCTCTTCGGCGATCCTGCCGATCGGAATGCTGTCATCAAGCGAAAGCGCGATGTTTTCCGCAACGGTCAGCGCCTCAAACAGCGAGAAATGCTGGAAGACCATGCCAATGCCGAGCTTCCGGGCCTCGCCCGGCGAGGTGATCGTGACCGACCTGCCCTCCCAGAGGATATGCCCGTCCGTCGGCTCCAGAACGCCGAACAGCATCTTGACCAATGTCGATTTGCCTGCGCCATTTTCGCCGAGGAGCGCATGAATTTCGCCCGGCGCTATATCGAGATCGATTTCATTGCAGGCGGCAAAGCCACCGAAGAATTTCGTCAGCTTCTGGACCGATAATAACGTACCGGAAGCCGGCACATTCAATGGCGACACGTTCCCCTCATTTCTTCTGCCGACCGGTCCGTTCGGATCTCATGGAATCAGCAGCGTCGTTCCGGTTGTTCTTCTTGTTTCCAGATCTGCGTGGGCCCGCCCAACCTCACGCAGCGGATAGGTTTGGTTGATATTGATACGCACTTTGTTGCTGCGCACAACATCAAATAGATGGTTTGCACAATCGGTTAGCTCCTGACGTGAGGCGATATAGGTGAAGAGCGTCGGCCGCGTGGCATAGAGCGAGCCCCTCTGGGCGAGATGCGCCATGGTAAAATTCTCGATCGCGCCCGAGGATTGGCCAAACGACGCGAAGAGCCCGCGCGGCTTCAGGCAATCAAGTGATTGCGGGAAAGTATCGCGGCCGATCGAGTCATAGACCACGTCCACACCCTTGCCACCGGTGATCTCCCGCACGCGCTCTGCGAAGTTCTCGGTGTTGTAGTTGATGACATGATCATAGCCATGTTCGAGCGCCAACTGGACCTTGTCGGCGGAACCTGCCGTGCCGATGACGGTTGCACCGAGCGCCTTCGCCCACTGGCCGGCGATGAGGCCGACGCCGCCGGCTGCGGCATGAAACAGCAGCACGGTCTCGGGGCCGACCTTGAAGGTTCGGTTCAACAGATATTCCGCCGTCATACCCTTCAGCATCATGGCAGCGGCCGTTTCCAGGCTGATGCCGTCAGGCACCTTTACCAGATGTTTCGTCTCGATATTGCGGTCCGCGCTATAGGCGCCATCGGCACTGGCATAAGCGACGCGGTCGCCCACGGCGAAATCGGCTGCGCCGGGGCCGACGGATGTGACGACGCCGGCGCCTTCCTTGCCGGTCACGAAGGGCAGATGCGGCGCCTTGTAGGTGCCATCGCGGAAATAGACATCGATGAAATTCAGTCCGACCGCTTGCTGGCGGATCTGCACCTGCCCCTCAGAAGGCGGCGGCAGATCGATATCGACATATTCGAAAACCTCGGGACCACCGTTTCTGGAGAAAGAAACCGCTTTCGTCTTTGTCATCTCAGTCTACCTCATTTACGTCCAAGCGCCGGGAAGAATTGGAGCACGGCACCGATAACGTAAAGATAGATCCCGCTCACGATGAAGAGAACGACCGCCCATTGCGGCATGTCGAAATACTTCAGCAGCGAATAGGCACCGAGTGCCGACCACAGCAGAAAGACGCCGAGGTTCAAAGGGCGCAGACGCTGGACCCGTACGGGGTGCAGGAAGTTGATCGGCAGGAAAGTCAGGATCACGGAGACGGTGACGACGATAAAGGCGGTCATTTCGCTCGCATGCATGACGAAGAGCGTGAAGACCACCATATTCCAGACGACGGGGAAGCCCGAAAAGAAATACTCCTCCGTCTTCATGCCCATATCGGCATAATAGATGGCGCTGGAAACGACGATCATGCCGGCGGCGGCGAAGGACCAGGGCTCGCCGATCATGCCGCTCTGATAGAGCGCAAAGGCCGGCAGCAGCACATAGGTCACGTAATCGATGATATTGTCGAGTGTGTCACCGGACCAGTTGGGCAGGACTTCCTTGACGCGCACCTTTCGGGCGATCGGCCCATCGATGCCATCGACCAGGAGTGCCAGGCCCAGCCACCAGAACATATCGACGAAACGATGCTCGGCGGCGGCCACCACACCGAGAAAGGCAAGGAAGGAACCGGACGCCGTCAGTATATGGACGGAAAATGCGCGCATTTCCGCGTAAGGAACGCGCTTGTAATTGAAGATTTTCATGTTCCCCCGTGACCACCTGTCGCGCCCCGCGCCGCGGCGGGCGTCGTTTTTCGCCTAATATGCATCCTTTGAATAGCTTAGCCAGCGCAAAAGCGACAGTTCATCACAGGCCAAGAATCCTGACCGTGACATGCATATTTCGCTCCCCAGCCGTGCGATGGAATGGATTGCCTTTAATTCAGCGAGGTTTTGTAATATCTGCCTCGCATGCCGATGATCATCCTGCGAACGACGAGCCCGATATCGAAATGAACGCTCCTGCAAAGACCGAAGAATTCGCCTCCGCCATTCCCGCCGGCGTTTACGCCGAGACGGTGCTGAGCGTGACGCATTACACTGACCGGCTCTTCCGTTTCACGATGACCCGGCCAGATGGCTTCCGTTTCCGTTCGGGCGAATTCGCGATGATCGGCCTGATGGTCGAAGGTAAACCGGTCTTCCGCGCCTATTCGATCGCAAGCCCGGCCTGGGCCGAGGAGCTGGAATTCTTCTCCATCAAGGTGCCGGATGGCCCACTGACCTCGCATCTGCAGCTCATCAAGCCGGGCGACCAGGTGCTGATGCGCAAGAAGCCGACGGGCACGCTGGTTCTCGACGCGCTCACCCCGGGCAAACGCCTCTACATGTTCTCGACCGGCACCGGCGTCGCACCGTTCGCGAGCCTCATCCGCGATCCGGAAACCTACGAGAAGTTTGACGAGGTCATCCTCACGCATACGACACGCGAGATTTCCGAGCTGAAATATGGCTTCGATCTCGTCCACGAGATCCAGAATGACGAGCTCCTCAAGGAAGTCGTCGGCGACAAGCTGCGCCACTATGCGACCGTCACCCGCGAAGATTTCGAATATCGCGGCCGCATCACCGACCTGATTTCCTCGGGCAAGCTCTTCACCGATCTCGGCGTGCCTCCGATCGATCCGGCAATCGACCGCGGCATGATCTGCGGTTCCTCCGCCATGCTGAAGGACACAAAGGAGCTTCTGGAAAAGGCCGGTCTCGAAGAAGGCGCCAACAGCAAGCCCGCCGAATTCGTGATTGAACGCGCCTTCGTCGGCTGAAGCCAGAAAATAGATTTCCAGGTAACGGCTCCGGAGACGGGGCCGTTTCTATTTCTGGCTCAGATAATCGATCAGATCGGCCATGGCCTCGCGCGCCTGCTCGACCTCACCCTGATGAATAGCCGTTATGACTACGACGTGGAGAGAGATGGAGCGATCCATCCGTTCCGGATTGGCGGTCGAATACCACAGGCGGCGGGAATGGGTCTGGACCGGCCCCAATGCTGCGGTCATGAAGCTGTTCGGGCAGGCATCCTCGAGGATCTCGTCAAAGGCCTTGTCGGCTGCGAAAAAGCCCGCCACATCGCCGCTGACAGCGCATTCTTCCATCGCGCGGGCGCAGGCAACGAGCCGGGCCCTCTGCTCCTCATTCGCAGCATCGGCGACGAGTGCTGCCGCAACCGGCTCCAGCTTGCGGCGCACCTGCATGACATTGGCATGATCTTCAGCATGGATTTCGGCGATCTGCAGGCCGACGCGCGGCTTCACTACGATCAGCCCCTGCCAGGCAAGCTTCTGGATCGCTTCGCGCACCGGTGTGCGGCCATGGCCCGCAAGATCGATGAGCTGTTTTTCCGTTACCAACGCACCCGGCGCCAAAGCCAGTGTCACGATAGCGTGCTCCAGCGCCAGATAGGCGAGATGGCTTAGCGATTTCTGCATGCGGGCGAATCCCAGACTGATATATCAATACTGGCACGGTTAAATGCCGAAGACAAGTTATCCTGATATATCAAGGTCATGCAGTACGCGAAAGCACTCCCCTTACTCGTGACGCAGCGCCTCGATGGGATTGAGCTGTGCTGCGCGTCTGGCCGGAAAGAAGCCGAAGATCATGCCGATTGCCGCCGAGAAGACGAAGGCAATGAAGATGTTAAGCGGGCTGACCACGAAGGGCACATTGAGGAAGCTGACCGTACCGTATGCAAGTGTCAGCCCCAGCATGATGCCGGCTATGCCGCCGAAGAGTGACAGGGCGACGGCCTCGACGAGGAATTGCGTCAGCACCTGATTTTCAAGTGCGCCGATCGCAAGGCGGATACCGATCTCGCGCGTGCGCTCCGTCACCGATACCAGCATGATATTCATGATGCCGATACCGCCGACGAGCAGGCTGACGGCGGCGACCGCGCCGAGCAGACCGGTCAGCAACGTCGTCGTACCAGTCATGGCTTCGGCGATCTGCGTCATGTCGTTGACGTTGAAATCATCCTGACGGCCGGGGATGATCTTGCGGCGTTCGCGCAGCAGGTTTTCGACATCGGCTTGCACCTTTGATGTCGAGACGCCGTCACGCGCGGAGATGAGGATCGTCGGCACATTGGAGCTGCCGCTGATGCGTCGCTGGAACACCTTGACGGGCATGATGACGGCATCGTCCTGGTCGTTGCCCATGCCGGACTGGCCGCGCTTTGCCAGGACGCCGATGACCGGGCAGGAAACCTTGCCGACACGGATCAGCTGGCCGGTCGGATCGGCGGCGCCGAAAAGCTGCTCGCGCACAGTCTCGCCGATGATGCAGCGCGACTGGCCGCGCTCTTCTGCCGGCATGAAATTGCGGCCAAGCGCCAGATCCCAGTCCTGTGCGATGAAATAGTCGTTGGTCGTTCCATAAACCGTGGTGGAATGGTTCTGCCCGCCGAAGATGACCGTCGCCGTCGACTGATTGGACGGCGCCACCGCCCGCAGACCGGAGACCTGATCGCGGATCGCCTCGACATCTTTCAGCGTGAAGCGCCGCGCCTCGGAACTGGCGCGGCCGGGACCAAACTGGCCGGGGCGCACAAAGAGCATGTTGGTGCCAAGGCGCGAAAGCTCGGTCGAAACCTGCGCCGTCGTGCCATTGCCGATGGTGACAAGCGCGATGACGGCGGCAACGCCGATGACGACGCCGAGCACGGTCAGGAAGGAACGCAGAAGATTGCGGCTGATGGCGCGCAGCGCCAGCTTCAGCGTCTCAAAGAACATGTTCCGCCCTCCGCTGATGCTCGACCTCGGTTTCCAGCTTGCCGTCGACGAAGCGCAGCAGGCGTCCGGCATAGGCGGCGATGTCAGGCTCGTGCGTGACCATGACGATGGTAATGCCCTGTTCACGGTTCAGCCGCGTCATCAGATCCATGATCTCCATGCTGGTCTTGGTGTCGAGGTTGCCGGTCGGCTCGTCGGCAAGCAGCAGCGCTGGTTCGGTGACGATGGCGCGGGCGATCGCCACGCGCTGCTGCTGACCGCCGGAGAGTTCCTGCGTCTTGTGGTTTTCCCTGCCCGACAGGCCGACGAGGCCGAGCGCCTCCCTCGCCCGCCTGCGCCTCTCGCCGACCGCCATGCCGCGATAGATCAGCGGCAGTTCGACATTCTCGACTGCAGATGTGCGCGACAACAGGTTGAAGCCCTGGAAGACGAAGCCCAGCATATGGCGGCGCAGCAACGTTAGTTGGCTGCGGTCGAAGCCGCCTGTCGAAATGCCCTGGAAAACATAGTCGCCCGAGGTCGGTACATCGAGGCAGCCGAGAATATTCATCGCCGTCGACTTGCCGGAACCGGACGGTCCCATGATCGCGACGAATTCATGCTCGCGGATCGAAAGGTCTACGCGGTCGAGCGCGCGGATAGCCGCAGCGCCCTCACCGTAGATTTTCGAGACTTGCCTGAACTCAAGAAGAGGCGGGCGTTCCATGATTGGCTCCCGTCAGTTCGTCCGTGCCGCGGCATCGGTGATGATTGCATCCTTTTCGGTGAGTTCGCCCGAGGTGATCTGCGTGAACTGGCCATCGGAAGAGCCGACCTGGATCACGATGGGCGCAGGGTGGCCGTTGCGTAGCACAAAGACGCGGCGCTGCGTGCCGGTAAGTTTGGAATCACCGCCGCCGCCACTGCGAGGCATACGCGGCGTACGGAACAGGCTGAAGATGCCGCGACCACCACGCCCTTCCACCTGCGGCGGCGCGTAACGGAGGGCCGCATTCGGCACCATCAGGGTATCCTTGACGGCCTCGACGGTGATATCCGATGTCGCCGTCATGCCGGGGCGCAGCAGCAAGTCGGCATTGTCAACCGAGAGGACCGCCTTGTAGGTGACGACATTGTTGACCACTTCGGAGGCAAAGCGGATCTGCTCGATCACGGCTGGGAAGGTGCGGTCGGGATAGGCATCGACAGTGAAAGTCGCCTTCTGGCCGACGGCGATCTGGCCGACATCAGCCTCATCGACATCCACTTGCAGCTCCATCTTCTTGAGATCGCCGGCAATTGTGAAAAGCACGGGCGCCGAAAGCGAGGCAGCAACGGTCGCACCCGGATCGACGGAGCGGGTGAGGATCACGCCATCGATCGGCGAGACGATCTTCGCCTTGCCGAGATTGACCTCTGCAAGCTGCAGGTCCGCCTCGGAGGCCAGGACCTCGGCCTCATTGATATCCTTGGCGGCGACTGCAGAGTCATATTTGTAGGTCGCGTCGTCGAGGCTCTGCTGGGTGGAGACGTTACTTTTCACGAGGCTCTTCAGGCGGTCGAGCGAGGTCGCAGCCGATTCCAGATCGGCATTCGCCTTGACCACATTGGCCTTTGCCGAGTTGAGCTTGGCACGCGAGCTCTTCACATCGGCTTCCAGCTTGTTGGTATCGAGGACGGCCAGAACATCGCCTGCCTTGACGGTGCTGTTATAGTCGACATTGACGTCGCGCATGGTACCCGACAATTCGCTCGATATATCCACCTGTTGGGTCGGCTGGACGGAACCGGTGGCGGTGACGAGCACTGTGAGGTCGCCGCGCTTGACCGGCTGGGTCGTGTAGGTGATTTCGGCACGGCCTCGGCCCGCATAGAAATAGGCGGCAGCGGCAGCAGCCAGGATCACGAGCACCAGAACGATCAGGCGTCCACGCCAGCGACGGCCCTTGCTCTGCCGGCCAGCGACCAGCACGGCAGCCAGATCGGCATTTGCGCCTGTTACAGAACCGGTCTCTTTGCCAGCCTCCAAATTGTCCATCTAATCCTCGATGTATGCTTCGCCGTATCAGCCCTGCTTCACGCCGAGATAATCATGCCGAAGATGAACCCAACATTACCGATGCCCTGACGATGGCACGGAAATGCGGCTGAAAAACATGAAATATTCGTAAGGAAACAGCTGGATGGCGCAGTCAGCGAAAGCTGTTCGGCAACAAGCCCGCGGGCCCGACGCGAATAATTCGGTCGACCTAGAGCGATCCACGGCTCTGGAAAGGCCGCGGCATCGTCCAAGCCCTAACGTGCAGGCAGAATTGCGGCGCCGCCTGCCGCCTGAACCGCGAGGCTGCCCATGGCAATGCCTTCGCGCAGGCAGATATCGGCGCTCGCGCCGCCAAGCCAGGCATGGATGAGCCCGGCATTGAAGGCGTCCCCCGCACCGGTCGTATCCACGACATTGACGGTGGGGGCATTCTGATGGAGGCGCAGATCTCCGGCCGCGAAATAAGCTCCGCCGGCGCCAGCCTTCAACGCCACCGCCGGGAAGCGCTCGGCGAGCCTATCCAGCGCTACGTCCGGATCGGAGTATCCGGTGATGGCAACGGCTTCCTCGACATTCGGAAGGAAGAGATCGACGCCCTCGCAGCGATCGAGGAAATCGTGCTGGTAGATCAGCGTCTCGTCCCAGCTCGGATCGAGCGATACGGTGAGACCGTTCTCCCTCGCCTTTGCGATCAGACCGGGGATTTCCGCCAAAGTGGCAAATTCGGCGATGTGCAGATGACGCGCCTCGTTCCAGGCAAGCGCCTCACCGAGCGTAGCCGGCTCCGCGCCGCCGGCACGACGGGACAGAAAGGCCCGCTCCTCGCCATTGTTGATCGCGACGGTGACCTGCGGACCGGCATCAGCCGCCCGGTCGAGAAAACGAAGGTCGACGCCGCTCGCTTGCAGTTCCGCGATCAGGCCGTTCGAAAGCCCATCGGTGCCGAGACGGGAGAGCAGAGCCGTCTTGCGGCCGATATGGGCTGAATAAGCGGCCATGATGAAAGCGCCACCGCCTGCTGCAATGCGCAAGTCATGGGCAAAGAGCTCACGCCCGAGCACAGGCATGGTCTCCAGTCCTGTGAAGATCAGGTCGCAATAGATCCGGCCGATGCTGAGCACCGCGGATCGCATGTCATTATCAGATGTCATTGGCGCCCGAGGGCCTTTTCCGTTTTTGCATCGAAAACATAGAGAGCACCGGGGGCTGCATGGGCATTCACGGTGCTGCCGACGGCCGGTATCACCTTACCGGGGGCGGTTGCAATCACGGACGTGCCCGCCACATCGAAATGCACTAGCGTTTCGGCGCCGAGCGGCTCGACGGCCGTCACCATGCCTGAGAGCGAAAGGACGCCCGTGCCTTCGCTGATAACCAGATCATGCGGACGCACGCCGATCAGATGCGGACCGCCCTGCCCGATGCGCAAACCATCGGCCGCAGCCGTGCCCGGCAGAAGGTTCATCGACGGGCTGCCGATGAAGCGCGCCGTGAAGACGTCGGTGGGGTTCTCATAGATATCCATCGGCGTTCCCGCCTGCAGGATGTGGCCATCCTTCATGACGACGATACGGTCGGCCATGGTCATGGCCTCGACCTGATCGTGGGTGACATAGACGATCGTCGTGCCCAAGCGCTGGTGCAAGCGTTTGATCTCGATGCGCATCTGGGTGCGCAGCTGGGCGTCGAGGTTTGACAACGGTTCGTCGAAAAGGAAGGCAGAGGGATTGCGCACCATAGCGCGGCCGATCGCGACACGCTGGCGCTGGCCGCCGGATAGTGCCGCCGGGCGACGGGCGAGATAATCCGTCAATCCGAGGATCTGCGCCGTCTCGTCGATGCGCTTGTCCTTATCCGCCTGCGAAAGCTTGGAGGTGTAGAGACCGAAGCCGATATTCTGGCGTACACTCATATGCGGATAGATGGCGTAATTCTGGAACACCATGGCGATGTTGCGCTGTTTCGGCTCGCGCTCGTTCACCACCTCACCGCCGATCTTCAGCGTGCCTCCGGAAATGTCTTCAAGGCCGGCGATCATGCGCAGCGTCGTCGACTTGCCGCAGCCGGACGGGCCGACGAAGACAACGAATTCACCGTCGGCGATCGCGAGATCAATCCCGTGGACGACATCCAGCTTGCCGTAGCGTTTGACGAGCCCCTGCAGTTCAATATTTGCCATCAGGCCGTCCCCATCAATGCCGTAAATCTGGTTTGAAGTTCCTGAGCAGCGGCGGCTTCGCGCGCTGCATTTTCCTGCGCTTGTCTGGCGAATGCGGCAGCCTTTTCCTGGTAGGCTGCAAGCGCATCCGCCATCGGTGCCGGCGCGGGACCGCCGAAGCGGGCGCGGACGGCAACGAAATGTTCCGGCGAGACGATCTCGGCAAATTGTGCTTTGTCGATGCCGGGCTTGCGGCCAGCCAGTTCCTCGAAAGCCGCGAGGAAGGGCTCGTAACCGTCATCCGAAAGACCGCCGCTCTTGGCGACGACGGCACGGGCGACCGTCGCGGCAATCTCATGCGCCTGCCGGAAGGAGAGGCCTTCCAGACGGACCAGCGAATCCGCCAGTTCGGTAATGGTGATGCAGGAGCGGCGGATATTGTCTGCCACGCGCTCGGGATCGATGCTGATCTGGGCGACGAAGGCGGCGAGCAGGTCGAGCACGCGACCGGCGGAATGGAACGCTTCGTAGCCCATTCCCTGTGTATCACCCTCGCTGTCGTTCATGTCGGTGAAGGGCGTATTGTGCATGACGTCGAGCACGGTGCGAGCACGGCCGAAGGTCTGGCTCGCGAGATGGCGCATATGCTCGATCGGCACCGGATTTCGCTTCTGCGGCATGATCGAGGAAATCTGCACCAGCGCATTCGGCACATAGATCTGGCCGACCTCGAAGCTCGTCCAGAACTGGAAATCCTGGATCAGGCGGCCGAGATGCAGGAACATCAGCTCGATCGCGCTATAGGTCGAGGTCGTATAGTCCACGGCTGCGATGCAGCTGTAGGAATTGCGCAGCGGCGCGGCAAAGCCCAGCAGTTCGGCAACGCGGGCGCGGTCGATCGGGAAGCCCGACGTTGTGATCGCCGCAGCCCCCATGGGGCTGAGATTGACGATCTCGCGAGCTTCGGCAAAGCGCTCGATATCGCGGATCAGGACTTCAATCGCTGCCGAGAGATAATGACCGAAGGTGGTCGGCTGGGCCGGCTGGCCGTGGGTATAGGCGACGATCAGCGTCTGCTTCTCCCAGTCGGCCGTGGCGATCATCGCATCGAGCAGCTTGCGCGCCTTGACCATGAGCGCATCGATGCGTTCCTTCAGGCCAAGCTTGAACAGCGTATGGTCGATATCGTTGCGTGAGCGCGCCGTATGCAGGCGGCCGGCGATATCGACGCCAATGCGAGCCTTCAGCTCCTTCTCGATGAGGAAGAAAAAGTCTTCGACCTCGCCGGTATAGACGAGCTTTTCGGGATTGATGTCATGGTCGATCGCCTCGAGCGCGCCGGCGATCTTGCCGGCCTGCTCACGGTCGAGAATGCCGGTTTCGACCAGCATGACGAGATGAGCGCGGTCGATGCGGCGGAAGCCATCAACATGATGGGTCTTGGCGCCATCGAAGAGCGGCTTCAACACCGTTTCCTTATAGACAGGATCAGGAAAGACGCTCTTGTCGGAAAGACGGGGGTTGGTTTCGGTCATGTTTTATCCCTTCAGACCGGCCAGCATGACGCCGCGCACGATGTAGCGCTGCAGCACCAGGAAGACGAGCAGCGTCGGCAATGTCGCGAGTGCTGCACCGGTCATGATCATTTCCCATTGGATGGATTGCTCGACGGCAAAGCTCGAGAGGCCCACCGGCAGCGTGTAGAGTTCGCGGCTGGTGGTGACGATCAGCGGCCAGAAGAAGGCCGTCCAGTTGCCGAGGAAGGTGAAGATCGCCAGCGCCGAGAGGGCCGGCGTCACCAGCGGCATCGCCACCTTCCACCAGATCTGGAATTCGTTCAGGCCATCGATGCGGGCAGCTTCGAGGAAATCGTTCGGCACGGTTTCAAAGAACTGCTTCATCAGGAAGGTGCCAAAGGCCGTCATCATGCCCGGGAACATGATGCCCCAGTAGCTGTCGAGCCAGCCGAGCTGCGCTGACATCAGATACCAGGGGATGACCAGCATTTCCGTCGGGATCATCAGGGTCGAGAGAATTGCCAGGAAGATCAGATAACGTCCGCGGAACTCGAACTTGGCGAGCGTGTAGCCGACCAGGCTGTCGAAGAAGACATTCGAGAGCGTCACGGTGCAGGCGACGATTGTCGAGTTCAGAAACCAGCGCATGAAGCGGCCGTCCGAGAGAACGGTGATATAGTTCTGCAGCGTCGGCTCGGCCGGGATGAGGCGCAGGTCATAGACCTGGCCTGCCGTCTTCAGCGAGGTCGAGAACATGAAGAGCAGCGGCGAGACCATGATGAGGCCGCCGATGAAAAGCAGCGTCCAGGTGATGATCGCGCCGGGGCGGATATTGGCTTTCGGCAGCGGTGCCGCTGTATTCGTTACGGCACTCATTTGCGTTCCCTCAGAATCCAGAGCTGCAGCAGGGAGACGCAGAGCAGGATGGCGAAGAGCACGACGGTCTGCGCGGCTGCATAACCCATGTTGTAGGATGAAAAGGCCGTCTGATAGATCATCAGAACCAGAGGCTTGGTCGATCCGAGCGGGCCGCCGGGATCGTTAGTCGTCATGTTGTAGACCTGATCGAAGATGCGCAGGAAGCCGATCGACGAGAAGACGACAAGGAAGACGGTCGTCGGCTTCAGGAGCGGCAGCGTGATCTTCCAGAGGATCGGCCATTCGCCGAGACCGTCGATCTTCGCAGCCTCGTAGAAGGTGCTTGGGATGGCGCGAAGCCCAGCCATGAAGATGATGATCTGGAAACCGAGACCGGCCCAGATGGACGTGACCATGATCGACGGCAGCGCCTGATCGACCGAGCGGATGAACTGCTGCTGCGGCAGGCCGATCATGCCGAGCACATCGTTGATGACGCCGATCGGGGCCGGCTGGTAGAACCAGCGCCAGACCCAGGCCATGGCGGCCGCCGTCGTCAGGAACGGCAGGAAATAGAGCGCGCGGATCAGCCCGTGCAGGAAGCGCACGCGATCCAGGAAGAAGGCCACGACGAAAGAGATGATAAGGCTCAGCGGCGTGCCGATGATCAAATAGGTGAAGGTGTTTCGGAAAACCTTCCAGAACTGCGGGTCGTTATAGAGCTTCACATAATTGGCGACGCCGATGAATTTCGGCGGCTTCATCAGGTTCCAATTGGTGAAGGACAGGTAGAAGGCCTGCAGCGTCGGATAAAAACGGATCACGCAGTAAAACAGGATCGGCAGGGCAAGGAATGTCCAGACCCAGACGAGGCGCTTCTGGCGCATCGTCAGCCGATCCCAGAACGATCCGGCGGGACGGCTCAAGGCCGCCCCTTCCGTATTCGCGGGTGCGGAGCTCATGGCCGTCCCTTATTTGCTCTTGGCGTTGTCGATGATTTCCTGCTCGGCCATTGCGGCCTGGGCAATGGAATCCTCGGGCGACTGTCCCTCGAGCAGAACGCGGTTGACCATGTCGATGGCGTTCTGGCGCTGGCCGGCTTCATCCACGAAGAGCGAGGTGTGGGAGTATGCGAGCGCCTTCAGGAAAGGCGCGTAGATCGGATTCTTAAGGTTCTCGTCGGTCAGCGCTGCTTCGCGGCGGGCCGGCAGTTCGCCGACGGTGCCGAGCCAGATCTTCATGGCTTCCGGCGAGGTCACGTAAGCGAGGAACTTCTTGGAGGCCTCAAGCTTTTCGCCCGATACCTTGGCGCCGATGCCGTTGGCGAAGTAGCTTGCATAGTTCGAGCGCAGGCCATCGGCATTGGCCGGCAGCTCGGTCACACCCCATTCGAAATCCTTGATGCTGCCGAAGGAGCCGAGACGGAAAGTGCCGTCGATGGTCATCGCCGCCTTGCCGCCGCGGAAGGCTGCCTGGCCCTCATCCATGAAACCGGTCTGACCGACCTTCTTTTCAGTCTGCAGGCTGGTGTAGAATTTCAGCGCCTTGATGCCGGCATCGCTATTGTAGGTCACCTTGGAATAGTCGGCAGTATAGGGCTCGCCGCCAAACTGGCGGATCAGCACTTCACGCCACCACTGGTGATCCTGGCCGCCCATGTCGAGCGTCGTGCCTTCGACGGCAATGTTGCCGGCGGCATCGCGCTTGACTGTCTTTTCGGCGGCAGCGACGAATTCATCGACGGTCTGCGGCGGCTTGTTCGGGTCGAGACCAGCTTCCTGGAAGAGCTTCTTGTTGTAGAAGAGCGCCAGCGAACGGACGGCGGTCGGCAGGCCGTAATAGTCGTCACCGCGCTTCATGGCTGATACGATCGGGAAGAAGTCCTTCTCGATCTGGTCATGCGGGAAAGCGTCTGTTGGCAGCGGCTGCAGCAGTCCACCAGCGATGAACTGGTCGAGCCAGCCATAGAAGAGCTGCATCACATCAGGACCATTGCCGGCGAGATTGGCGGCAACGACGCGCGTCTGGTAGTCAGCATAGGGGAAGGTCGTCTGCTTGACGGTAATGTCGGGATTGGCCTTTTCGAAATTGGCGATCAGTTGGTCCATCGCCTTGACACGCGTATCGTAGACATACTGCCAATATTCGATTTCGACCGCCTGGGCGCTGTTGACCGCAACCATGCTGATGCCGGCAAAAAGCCCGGCCAATAAGATTCCGCGACGCATATTATCCCTCCATTGCCGAGCCGGCCTTCGAACCGCTCGCGCTCATCTGGTTCCCCAGGGCATCCCGCATATCGGCAGCGCCCCGATTTGATTGGCTCGGGAAGATGGAACTGAGGCTCCTCTTCCTCGGCATCGCACTGCGACCCTTTCAGGCTGGTTCGGGCGAAGGGTTTTGTCAATAAGATAATTTAGTTTAATTATTCTATTGCTCCTTTCATGATATCGGCGCTATCCATATCGGCAGAGACGAGGGCGGCGAGATGACACGGCAATCCGGCAAGCAGCAGATCGCGATGGGCAAGAACCCCGAGCGCAGCCGTGACCACAATCGTCGTGTCGTGCTCGATGTCGTGCGCATGCATGGTTCGCTCGGCCGCATGCATATCGCCAAGCTGACGCACCTGACTGCGCAGGCGGTGGCCAATATCGTCGACGAGCTCGTCAGCGAAGAGCTGCTGATGGAGATCGGCCGCTTGCGTTCCGGCCGCGGCCAGCCGCCGATCCAGTTTGCCGTCAACCCTGATGGAGCCGTCACGATCGGCGTCGAAATCGCTGCCGACCATATGGTTACGACGGTACTCGACCTTTCCGGCAAGGTGCGTTCCGAGACCATCATGCCGGTGGAGAATACGAGCCCGGAACATATCGTTCCGCTCTTTACCGGCGAGGTGAAGAAGGTCCGCAAGCACTTCCCGTCCAAGCTTCTCGGCATCGGTGTGGTCATGCCTGGCCCCTTCGAGATCGAAGGCATGAGCTCGGTCGGCCCGACCACCCTGCCCGGCTGGAGCAGCATCAATCCGGCTGCATTGCTCAGCGAAGCGAGCGGCGAGACCGTTGTCGTCGAAAACGATGCGAATGCTGCCGCCGTCGGCGAGCGGCTGTTCGGTGCGGGCCGCGCCATTTCCAATTTCTGCATGATCTATTTCGGCGCCGGCGTCGGCCTCGGGCTGATCCATGACGGCGCACCTTTCCGTGGCGCCTTCGGCAATGCCGGCGAAATTGGCCATGTGGTCGTTGCCCCGCGCGGAAAACCCTGCCCTTGCGGCCAGCGCGGCTGCTTGGAGCGTTATGCCTCGCTGCATGCGCTGAAGGAGAAGCTTACCGAGGCGGGCTATGAGAATGCTGATTTTGCGGCGATCGAAGTGCTGCACCGGGACGGCAATCCCGTCGTGAAGGAGTGGATCGCGGAGACCGCTGACTATCTCTCGCCGATGGTGGCAATGCTGGAAAACGTTCTCGATCCGGAGACCGTCATCCTCGGCGGTGCGCTCCCCGATGCCGTCATCGATGAGATCGTCGCGGCCATGCAGACCCTTCCCGTTTCTGTTGCCAGTCGGCGCACGCGCGCCTTGCCGCGCGTCATTCGCGGCCAGACGGGCCAGTTGACGGCCGCACTTGGCGCAGCGGCGCTGCCGCTCTTCGAAGCCGTCACCCCCAAACTCGACATTTCACCGACCACCGTCGCCGATAACGCAGCCTGAGACGCGCGCCGCCGGTCTGTCCCAATGGAGGAACCATGCTGACCGATCGAGATCGTATTGAGAAACAGAAGCGGAGCCTTTCGCTCACGCGGCTGCACCGGGCCCTGTCCCGCCTGACCTCGACCGTCACCATGATGAATACCGGCGCGCATCCCGATGACGAGCATAACGGCCTGCTCGCCTATCTGCGCCTCGGCCTCGGCATGCGCGTCATCGTCGCCTGCTCGACGCGCGGCGAAGGCGGGCAGAATGCGCTCGGACCGGAACGGCTCGGCGCGCTCGGCATCATGCGAAGCCGCGAGATGGAAGAGGCTGCCTACGAACTCGACGCCGATGTCCACTGGCTCGGCCACGGCCCTGATGATCCGATCCATGATTTCGGCTTTTCCAAGAATGGCGACCGGACATTCGACCGATGGGGCGAAAAGCGCATCGTCGAGCGGCTAGTGCGGGCCTATCGCACGGAGCGTCCCGATATCGTGCTGCCGACCTTTCTCGACGTACCGGGTCAGCATGGGCACCACCGCGCGATGACGCGGGCGGCGGAAGCCGCTGTCGGACTTGCCGCCGATCCCTCGGCTTTTCCCGAACATTTCGACGAGGGTCTGTCGCCATGGCAGGTCGCGAAATTCTATCTGCCGGCATGGTCAGGCGGCGGGGATACCTACGATGACGAAGTGCCGCCGCCGGTTATGACATTGCCGCTCGAAGCCACTGATCTCGAACCTGTCAGCGGCGTCACCTACGACCATATCGGCGAATGGTCGCGGTATTACCATGCCTCTCAGGGCATGGGCCGCTGGTACGATATCGGCGATACCGAATGGCCACTGCATCTGAAGCTCAGCGCGCAGGGTTCCATCGCAGAAACCTCCATCCTCGATTCGCTTCCCTCGACGCTCGCCGATCTCGCCCGCGAAACGGAGCTTCCGCAAAGTGTCGTCGATGCGCTGATGCGGGCGGATGGCGCCATCGGCAAAGCGATCGAGCGCTTTCCGGAACGATCCGCCATCGTCGATGCGCTGCTGCAGGCGGCACATCACATTGAAAAGGCGCTTGAGGAATCACCTGAAACGTTCCTCGAAACGCACGGGCATCGTCTGCAGCGCAAGCTCGTGGAAATCGATGCCGCACTTTGCGAAGCCGAACAGGTCTTCGTCCGGGCGGTTGCCGAACCCGCCGCGCTTTCGCCTGGAGCAACCGGCACGCTGATCCTTCATCTCAGCGGCAATGCCGGAACCGCTGTTGTCGACGCCAGCATCAGATTGCCGGCAGGCATTTCGGCGAGCGTCAAGGAAACCTCGCCGCAGCGGATTGTGTATGCGCTGACAGCGGCAGCGGATGCACCGCTCACGCGGCAATATCAGCCGGGATGGTCGAGCCTCGGCGGCAACGGCAATGCATTCGCCGATGTAAGGGCGCAGATCGGAGGCCGTTCGGTCACGGTAGCCGTCAATCTTGAGGAGCCGCTTACAGTCGCGCCGCAGCACTCGCTGAACCTTCAGCCCAATGCCTTCATCATTCCCGTGGATGGCGAGAGGCCGGAGCTGACGATCAAGGCTGCGTCTGCAGGACGTGTCAGCTTTTCCGCGCCGGCCGGCTGGGCGATCAAGGAGGCTGATGGCGCGCTTACGCTTTCCCCTCCTACCTCGATAAGGCCTGGCCTCTTCGCCATCACGCCGCTCGTGGACGGGCAGCCGGCGATGCGCATCTCGCCGATCGCCTATCCGCATATCGGCCGCACCAGCT
>UCCS01000008.1:2566-274560 GCA_900470965.1 Hyphomicrobiales bacterium | reverse complement strand
CACCTCTAGGGACATCATCGGTGAGCATAGTGACGAATGGTTTCGCAGTCCTGAGCGAAATTGATTTGGATATATGCCGTGGCCGGGATCAACGCTTTGCAGCAGAGGCTACGAATTCCATCAGGTCTTTGGAGCTCAGCGGTTTTTCCAGAAACGCAGCTGCGCCAGATGATCTTGCGGCTGCTTCCGTGCGGTTGTCGGCAAAAGAGGTCATTATGCAAACCGGCGGACCGCCATCCCGGACCACGGCTGAGAGCAGGTCAAGGCCGCTTGTTCCGGGCATTCTCACGTCCGCCAATATGCAATTCACATGATGCATGTCGCCGGAATTGAGGAAGGCGTCCGCGGACGCATAGGTCCGGCTTTCAATGCCGGTCGCTTCAAACAGATCCTTCAGCGATTCCAACAGAAACTGATCGTCGTCAATGATTGCGATCGTCGTTTTTTGACCGGATTGCATAAGACCTCTGACAACATTGAGCCGGTTCATCCGGCATTTTGAGGATATTGCTACACCCTATAAATTGCTGGCATCAGTGGAACAGATGGTCTTTCAAGATGGTATGGATCTGCTCGCCGGACCCCCGACATCGTTGATGCCAATGGAAGCCTTAGCGACTATCTGTTTCCCCATGAGGCAGCCCTCAGCCTGCACCCTATGGTAATAGATATTGGTCGCCTTTCAACTAAACAGAAGTTTGTCTCCGGCCAGAGATTCGCTCCAGCTGGCTCAATCAAAGGTTCTTGGAAGCGCAATTTGAAAATCCGCGACGATGTCAGCCAGGTTTTCAACCGTAGTAGTATCGACAAATATTGCTTGGCCGATCGGTGGCGATGGCCCGATGGATTCGCACGTTAGGGCTGTCGAACAATGGATGCCAGGTTTGGTGTCAAGCCCACTCTTGTTTTAGTAGTCAGGCAGGCTGGCGAGTGGCTAAACTAGGGGTCGTGCACTTATTGCCAAAGGCCCGATCATGCTTCGCCTTTATGACGGTCGATTTCCTGGAAGCGCGTGGAAAATCCGTATTCTACTCAATCGGCTGGAATTACCGCTCGAACTCAGAAGCCTCGATCTCGACGCGGGCGAAACCAGGACGCCGCCGGCAGGCTTTCCGAGAACTCGGCGTCGGGCATAGCCCGACCGGACCGAGCTTAAAAGCTATCTCTTTCCGCCTGGCCGGTCGTTAAATTCCAAGCGACGACGGGTGGGGGTGTTTCCTTGCAATTTTTGTCGATGAGAAGAGCGGATGCCGCAGGAAATCGTTTCGTTCGTCGTCTTGCTGAATGCCCTGGGCATAGCGGGCATCGTCATATGGCATCTGCAGGGCCGTTCCCGGCCAAATGCGCGCCTGATCGTGCAGATCGCCTTCTTTGCCGCGATGACGATCGTTCTCCTGCTGGCAGGGATTGTTCCGTTTCGGTTTGACCCGCCGCATCTGGAAAGCATGAGCGCACTTTTTGTCTCTGCCAAGATCCTCTGGTGGGTTCATCTCTCCTGGGCCGTCATCGGCTTCCTGCGCATCTACATCGTGCTGGATGGCAGGCCGCGAGAAGCAAGGCTCATTCAGGACCTCATGGTCGCGGTGGTTTATCTCGGTGTCGCCCTGTCGGTCATGGCTTTCGTCTTCGGGGTTCCGATCGGAACGTTGCTCGCGACGTCAGGCGTCATCGCCGTCATCCTCGGTCTTGCCTTGCAGAACACGCTGGGAGACGTGTTCTCCGGGATCGCTCTGACGCTCGGACGTCCCTATGTCATCGGCGATTGGATTTTGCTCAGCGATGGCACGGAAGGACGGATCGTTGCCAGCAACTGGCGCTCGACGCATCTGCTGACGGCCGCCCACAATATCGTCGTCTTGCCGAACAGCGTGCTTGCCAAACTTGGGCTGACCAATATCAGCCAACCGGATGAAAACCACCTGATTACGCTGTCGATCCGAATTGTTCCGACACGCATGCCGCACATCATCCTCGGCGTCATGCAGACGGTGCTGGATAGCTGCAATTCCATCATCAAGGACCCGCCGCCGGCGGTTTCGCTTGTCGGCATCGATGCCAGCGCGGTTTATATCGAACTCTATTTTCAAGTCACCAGTCCGCTGCGGCGAGGCCTCGCCCGCAGTGAAGTCATCGATCTTGTGTACCGCCACTGCAAGTCCAGCGGACTTCAGCTTGCGATGCCGCTCAGCAAGGTCATCACCGCAGACGAGCCCGTCGCACAGAATGCACTGGTCTCCAGCGCAGGCCCGGCGCAAAGTCTCATCGAAGCGATCCCCGTTTTCTCTGTACTGACAGCCGACGAGATAACGACGCTTGCGGCATCTGCGGCCAAGCGCACGTTTGCTCCCGGTGACGAGATCGCGAAAGAAGGAGACTCTCTTGCCAGCCTGATGATCATCCGGGCAGGCATCGTTTCGATGCTAAGAGACGGCAGTGAGACGGCGCGCCTGGCACCTGGCGATTTTTTTGGCGAAGGGGGCTTCCTTGCCGGGATTGGAGAGAGCCATGCGCTTCAGGCGGTAACACGGGTGACCGTCTATGAAATCGGCAAGGAGGCTTTTGCACCGCTCCTGCACGAGCGCCCCGAACTCGCAGAAGACCTTGCGGCAAATCTCGCCTATCGGGAGGCATTGAGCGAGAATATCGGCAATCACGCCATGCAGCATGACCGCCGTCGGTCCTATCTGCTGCAAGCCATCCGATCCGTATTCCGCAACCATGCACATGGGTGACCATTGTGGCGCCGCAGCCGATATCCGGGCGTTGCTGCTTATCTGCAGGTCGAATTCGTGGAGGCGAGATGGGCAATTTGCTGGGCGAAACCGCGGGGCTGATAGCTTTTGTCCGAACCGTGGAAACGGGATCCTTCAGTGCTGCGGCGCGCAGCCTGCAGACAACGCCCTCGGGCGTATCTAAAAGCGTTTCCCGGCTGGAGAGCCTGCTGGGGGGGAAGCTCTTTCGTCGTTCGACACGTATCCTGACGCTAACGCCTGACGGAGAAACCTTCTTCCGAATCATTGCGCCACTTCTCCGGCAGATTGAGGAAACTTCGGATGTCTTTCAGGCGGATGTCGGTGCGGCCGGCCATTTGCGCGTAAGCCTGCCGAGCGAGCTTGCGAGGCTGCTGATGCCACCCATCTTCACGCGTTTTCTGCCGCAGCATCCCGGCATAACGCTCGATCTCGGGACGACGGATCGCCACGTCGACCTGATTCGCGAAAACTACGATATCGCCTTTCGCGTCGGCAAGGTCGCGGGAAGCGACCTGATGATGCGAACGCTGGTGCATCTGGAAATGGCGCTGGTTGCGTCTCCTGCCTTTGTCGAAACGTGGGGACGGGTGAACTCGGTGGAGAGGTTGCGTGAAATTCCCTTCGCGCGATATGCGATCGACGGCCACACATATCCCATTCACTTCGTCAATGGCGCGACGATGATACCGACGGGCCAGGTGGACCTCGACACGGCGACGGCGATCCGATTTGCGGCATTGAGTGGAGCAGGCGTTGCTTACCTGATGAAATGCATCGTTCAGGAGGAGCTGGATCGAGGGGAACTCATCCAGCTTCTGCCCGACCTCGAGCTGGAGACGATGCCGTTCCAGGCTGTCCACGCTTTCGGTCGAATGCCGACCTACCGGCTGCGCCTCTTTTCGGATTTCATCGAGACCGAAATCCGGAAACATGCATCGCGGCAAGCAAGCTCGCGGTCAGCGACGGGTGACTGATAAGACCGCCCCTATGTCGGGCTCATCCCCCAACCGATGGTTAGCTACCGTTTTTCCGTGCGCTTGCTACTCATTTTGTGACCGCATGCAGGCGCTTGCCTTGGCGGTCGGCTCCCCAAATCAGTAATTTTGAAGGACGAGGATGACATGACGCAAAGACTGAATTACGCCCAACTTTCGCCGGAACTCGTTAAAAAGCTGACCGCCTTTACCATGGAGCTGAAAGAGAGCTCCATCGAGCAGACGATAAAGGATTTGGTCGAAATCCGCGCGTCCCAGATCAATGGCTGCAGCTTCTGCGTGGACATGCATTCCAAGGAAGCAAAGATCCACGGCGAACGCGAACTCCGTCTCTATCACGTCGCCGCCTGGCGTGAATCGACGCTGTTCAGCCCGCGCGAGCGTGCAGCGCTTGCCTGGACCGAAGCGGTTACCAAGCTCTCCGACACCGGGGTTCCTGACGAACTCTATGAGAAGGTCCGCGGCCAGCTTTCCGAGAAGGAAGTTTCCGATCTGACCTTCCAGGTCATGGCCATCAACGCATGGAACCGGATCAGCGTTGCGGTCAAGGCAGTGCCGGGCTCGGCCGATAAGCTTTACGGTCTGGACAGGGCTGGGCTGGAATAGAGCGATCGGCCAATATCGCGGTCGTATGGGAATGCGGCCGCGAGGGAATTGAGCCCGTGTAACTGCTGCCGGCGTCTATCAGCCAGTGATCAGATCATTGTGTTCCGGGTGCTTTGCGGCGAAGCGCGCCATGAACTCGCATTGTGGGACGACCTTCTGGCCGTTTTCTCTGATCAGCGCGAAAACCCCATCAGCAAGCTTCGTTCCGATTCCGGCGCCAGAATATTCGAACGGAACTTCGGTGTGGGTAAGGACGATCTTGTCGCCTTCCATCCGATAGTAGGCCATGGCCATTGCATCAGTGTTGATTGGCAGCTCATAGCGCTGCATCCGGCTGTTGTTCTGAACAAGAAGCGGCAAGGTCATTCTCCGTTCTATGGTGGCGTCAGCCTTCCGTCATCTCCCAGTTTCGTCAACACAAACGATCGTTTGGCTATTCATCGTGCTTCCAAACACCTCACATGCCCCACGTGAAGCCGATGCTCTATGTTAGAGTGGTGCGATGCTCAAAGCGCGTAACGCGGAAATTCTGTTCCAGCGATGCAGCAATGTGATCCGCGCCTGGAACGCCGCGAACGGATTTCCACCTGATATCGTAGATTAGCTCGCGATGTCCGTCGTCGAAATCCCTAAGCCCCGTGAAGCTTGCTTCGGAGAGTGCAGGCGTTGCCGCCGTCACATCTGGAATCCCCGCGCCGCCTTCCAGTTTGATCGCGACGGTGCCTTTCTGCTCGCCTGAAATCCAGCGGTCCACATGCTTGAGTGGAGAGAGGATCAGCACTGCCAGAAGGGTCACGATGGCGCCGACCGCGATCTGCCCGCCACCAAAACACAGGCCGATTGCCGTTATCAGCCATAAAGTCGCAGCGGTGGTGACGCCGGTTGCAATGTCGCCGCGCTGCAGGATCGCGCCTCCGCCGATGAAGCCCACGCCGGTAAGGATGCCGAGCGGGAAGCGCAGGATATCCATCGAACCGTTTACGCTCTGGCTCGTCGCCAGGAGGATATTCGCCTGGATCATCGAAAGGCAGGCGGCGAGCCCAACGAGGATGGTCGTGCGCAATCCCGCGGGATGTCCGCCTCGCTCCCTGTCGAGGCCGATGAATGCGCCGGCGATGACCGTTGCTGCCAGACGGAGCGCAATGTCCGTCCAGTTCGGCGTCATGGGCATCAGTTCGATCAGATCCAACTCAGCCGTTCCCCTGTTATTAGTGCAGGAAGCTAGAGCGCGACCGGCGGACCGGCCAGTGGGACAGCTAAAATCACCCTTCGATACCGGGTCGTGTGGGATCGACGTGTTGATGCAGGCTTGCGGCCGAGTGGCGGATAACCTCCGAAATCTGCAGCAGTTGTTTAACCAGAGGCGTCGAATTGCGCCAGATGATGCCGATCGTTCTTAGGGGCTGGGGTCTGCGGAACCGGGAGATGGAAACATCTGCCGAGCGCGTCTCCACCGGCACCGCCATTTCCGGGATCAGGGTGACACCGATGCCGGCGCTGACCATTTGCACCAGCGTCGAGAGCGAACTGCCCTCCATGATTTCCCGTGGGCGCGTCGATTGTATACCGCAGAAGGACAGGGCCTGATCACGAAAGCAGTGGCCCTCTTCCAAAAGAAGCAAGCGCATTTCGCGCAAGGCTTCAGGTTCCGGCACGGGCTTGCCTTCGTCCTCGCGGTGCCGGACCAGCAGGAACTCCTCTTCAAACAGCTTGATTTCGGTTAGCGATGGTTCCGATACGGGCAATGCGACGACCGCCAGGTCCAATTCGCCCTGCGCCACTTCATGCACCAGTCTCGCCGTCAGCGTCTCGCGCACCTGGATCTCAATATTATCGAAGGTCTTGTTCAGATCGCTGATGATCGCCGGCAGCAAATAGGGGGCTATGGTCGGAATGATCCCGATTCTCAGCCGCGTCAGCAACCTGTCCTGTGACGCGCGGGCGAGGTCTCCAAGTTCGTCAACGGCACGCAGAATATCGCGAACCCTGAGCCCAAAGAGTTGTCCGAAGGCAGTCAGCCTGACCTCCCGCGCACCGCGTTCGAAAAGATTTCCGCCCAACTCCTCTTCAAGCTCCTTGATCTGCATGGACAAAGCGGGCTGCGAAATCGCGCAGGAATCGGCCGCATGCCGGAACCGGCCGTGACGTGCCAGGGCTTCAAAATAACGAAGCTGTTTCAGTGTAACGTTGGTCATAAGGCAAACTTATCGCGCTCATCAGTAAATCCAACTTAAAATTATCATACGCTTCCGATAAAAAGAAATGAGAGGGAGGATGCGTGCCGACTCCGGTTGACCGGAGTGAGGTGCAGGCACGCAATCAGGCCCAATAGTTTAACGGACAAGGCGGCTGTCGAACGGTCGCCTGGAGCAACAGGAGAAAACTATGGACCAGAAACCTGACAGCGCGGGTAAATGTCCCGTTGATCATTCGGGAGCAAGTCGCAGAGGCAATCGCGACTGGTGGCCGAACCAACTCGACCTGCAGATGCTTCACCATCATTCCGGCCTTTCGGATCCGCTGGGCAAGGATTTCGACTATGCGGAAGAGTTCAAAAAGCTCGATCTTGATGCGGTGAAGAAGGATCTTCATGCGCTGATGACGGATTCGCAGGATTGGTGGCCGGCAGACTTCGGTCACTACGGCGGTCTCTTCATCCGCATGGCTTGGCACAGCGCAGGCACCTATCGCATCACTGACGGTCGCGGCGGCGCCGGTCAGGGCCAGCAGCGGTTTGCGCCTCTCAACAGCTGGCCTGACAACGTCAACCTCGACAAGGCTCGCCGCCTGCTCTGGCCGATCAAGCAGAAATATGGCAACAGCATTTCCTGGGCCGACCTGCTGATCCTCACCGGCAACGTCGCGCTCGAATCCATGGGTTTCAAGACCTTTGGTTTTGCCGGCGGCCGCGCCGACGTCTGGGAGCCGGAAGAGCTCTACTGGGGTCCGGAAGGAACCTGGCTGGGTGACGAGCGCTATAGCGGCGAACGCGAACTGGCAGAACCGCTCGGCGCCGTGCAGATGGGCCTCATCTATGTCAACCCGGAAGGCCCGAACGGTACTCCCGATCCGCTCGCATCCGCCCGCGACATTCGCGAAACCTTCGCCCGCATGGCGATGAATGACGAAGAAACCGTGGCGCTCATCGCCGGCGGTCACACTTTCGGCAAGACGCACGGTGCCGGCGATCCGTCCTTTGTCGGTGTCGATCCCGAAGGTGGCGAGATCGAAGCCCAGGGGCTCGGTTGGACGAGCAAGTACAACAGCGGTGTCGGCCGCGATGCCATCGGCAGCGGTCTGGAAGTTACCTGGACGACGACCCCGACCAGGTGGAGCAATAACTTCTTCTGGAACCTGTTCGGCTATGAATGGGAGCTGGAAAAGAGCCCGGGCGGTGCCCACCAGTGGGTCGCAAAGGGCGCTGGTGCCACCATTCCGGATGCGTTCGATTCTTCGAAGAAGCACCTGCCGCGAATGCTCACCTCCGACCTCGCACTGCGCGTAGATCCGGTCTACGAGGCGATCTCACGCCGCTTCCTCGAAAACCCGGATCAGTTCGCAGACGCCTTTGCTCGCGCCTGGTTCAAGCTCACCCATCGCGACATGGGCCCGAAGGTCCGCTATCTCGGCAAGGAAGTTCCGGCAGAAGACTTGATCTGGCAGGATGTCATCCCGGCCGTCGATCATCCCCTTATCGACGATGAGGATATCGCCGACCTCAAGGTCAAGGTCTTAGCCTCCGGTCTCACCGTTCAGGAACTCGTCTCGACCGCATGGGCGTCCGCTTCGAGCTTCCGCGGCTCCGACAAGCGCGGCGGTGCCAATGGCGCGCGCATTCGCCTTGCGCCGCAGAAGGATTGGGAAGTCAACGAACCGGCACAGCTCGCCAAGGTTCTCGGCACTCTCGAAGGCATCCAGAAGGACTTCAATGCAGCCCAGACCGGCGGCAAGAAGGTGTCGCTCGCCGACTTGATCGTGCTTGCGGGTGCAGCTGGTGTCGAAAAGGCGGCCAAGGCCGGTGGCCAGGACATCGTCGTGCCGTTCACGCCGGGCCGCATGGATGCATCGCAGGAGCAGACGGATGTTGCTTCCTTCGCAGCGCTTGAGCCGCGTGCTGACGGGTTCCGCAACTACGTGAACAGCAACCGCCTGCAGTTCCTGAAGCCGGAAGAAGCCCTCGTCGATCGCGCCCAGCTGTTGACGCTGACCGCGCCTGAAATGACGGTTCTCGTCGGCGGCCTGCGCGTGCTCACGGCCGGCACGCCGGAACATGGCGTCTTCACCGCGCGTCCGGAAGTGCTGACGAACGACTTCTTCGTCAACCTGCTCGACATGGGCACGGTCTGGGCTCCGGTTGCCGGCAAGAACGGTGTTTATGAAGGCCGCGACCGCAAGACCAATGCGGCCAAGTGGACCGGCACTCGCATCGACCTGATCTTCGGTTCGCATTCGCAGCTTCGCGCGCTTGCGGAAGTCTACGGCCAGTCCGATGCCAAGGCGAAGTTCGTGAAGGACTTCGTTGCCGCATGGAACAAGGTCATGAACGCTGATCGTTTCGATCTCGTCTGATTGAAAAAACCTGTCTGGACGCGGCTTCTCCGCCGCGTCCAGACGTCAAATACGGGTGAACATCGCTGTTCGCTTGTTGCGCACTCGATGGTCCGTTGCAGCTGGCCCAGCCGGACCGATTACAATTACCTCTTGAAACGAATCCGATAGAGGGCGGCCCACAGGCCGGGATCAGTTACACAAAACTGATTGATTGAGACCATTCGATATCGACAGCACCGCGCTGCGATTGCCAAGAGCTATGCCCGCCGCTACGCCGTTCTGCAGCTATCGCTCGATTCAGATTTTCGCGCTTTTTCGCAAACCGTATACTGCAACAGTATTATGTTAGAAGTTTCTTTAATTCCCCTTCAATCCGATTTCGCTATCATGGCCATATGAGAATAAGCACCATCACCAACTGGGCCTACGGGATAACCGTGATCCTCACGGCGCTTTCGGCTGTTGCTTTCATTATGTCGTCGCGTAGCGCCGACGACGAGCGGCGTGCGGTTGAAGAACGTCTCGCTCTCGATACGCTGACCGAACAGCTTGAGATGGGTGCCGAAGTCTCCAGTGATGAAGCAAGGCTCTACGTCATGCGCGGCGAACAGCGCCACCTCGATGCCTTCAAGGCGGACGAGGAGACCGAACGGCGGCGAGAAACGGCGGTCGAGCAGATTGCGGCAAGAGGCATATCCATCGTCGAGCGGAATATTCTCGAGGGCATAATCAAACAGGCTGAGGCACTTGACGCGGTGGAAGCCGCCGCTGTCGATACTTTCCAGAGGGGGGACAGACAGGCAGCGCAGCAAACACTTTTCGGGCCGGAACATGAGCGGTTGCAAACGGCTCTCCTGGAGTCGGCCGCGCATCTGCGCGATATCACGGCGACACGCACGGGAGCAGCACTTGATGATGCACGCCGGCGCAGCGACCAATGGAGCCTTGTCGCCAAGATCATGCTGGCGATGACCGGTCTGCTCTTCCTTGCAGTGCTCTACTTCATCCTGCGGCGCCGCGTGGCCATGCCTCTGGTGCGCATGACCGGCATCGTTACCCGGCTCGCCAGGCAGGATTACGCGGTCGAGGTCCCTGACGACCACCGCCGCGATGAAATAGGCGAGATGAACGAGGCCATCCAGATCTTTCGCGAAAACGGGCTTGAGCGTGAACGCCTGGATGCGGAGCGGCGGGCTGACCAGCATACCAAGGATCTCATCCTGCAGATGATGCATCGCCTTCAGGCTTGTGAAAATCAACATGAGCTGGCCGATGTCGTTGCGCGCTTCGCGCCGCAGATCTTTCCAGGCATTGCCGGAAGTCTTTATATCCTCGACGAGGATAAGTCCGCTCTCGCGCAAGCCGGCACGTGGCTGGAGCCTGTCAACGCGCAGGCGGCCTTTCCGGCCAATGCCTGCTGGGCACTGCGACGCGGCCGCCCGCATAGGAGCGGCATCGGCGACGGCGATGTGCCCTGCCAGCATGTCGAGGGGAGTGGTGTTGCGGCCTCCTGTTTCCCGTTGACGGCACAGGGTGATATGATCGGTCTCCTCTATCTCGAGGAGCGTCACGCGCAGGCGCCAGTGCTGGACAATGTCCGCCTCTATCTAGAGCTGATCGCCGAGAATGTCGGGTTGGCGGTCGCCAATCTGCAGTTTCGTGAAAAGCTGACTGATCTTGCTATCCGCGATCCGTTGACCGCGCTCTTCAACCGCCGTTTCCTCGACGACATGCTGCATCGGCGTGGGCGCGACAATGGCCAAGAGCCACTCGTCTGCCTGATGATCGACATCGATCACTTCAAGCGTTTCAACGACCAGTTCGGTCACGATGCCGGCGACATGGTCATGCAATATGTCGGGCAGGTCCTGCGTAGCGCTGTCGCCGATATCGGCAACGCATTCCGTTTTGGCGGGGAGGAGTTTACCATATTGCTGCCTGACTGCAGCGAAGAGCATGGTTTCGAATTCGCCGAAAAATTACGCGCGCAGATCGGCGGCGCGGCACTTTCATACTCAGGTCAGATCATTGGCGCAGTGACGGTATCAATCGGCGTGGCGGTGTCACCTGCAGAAGGCGCAGTCGATACGCTGGTCAGTCGCGCCGACGCGGCCCTTCTCGACGCCAAGGCCAAGGGCCGCAATAAAACTGTTCTGGCAAGCAATTTGAGCAGGCGATCGCAGGAAACGCTACGCGCCTGAATCAGGAAAGAGGCAGTATGCAGGTCAGTTGCCGGTGACGCCATGCGGCGCATTTTCGGCAATCTCGCGGGCGGCGCCATAATCGCGCTCGTGAGCGGAGCGGAAGCGGTGTTCGGTGCGGCCGGTCAGATCACGATAGTAGCGGTCGGTCATGCCATCGGCATAGGTGCCGGTATCGGCGTCGAATTCTTCAGTCGACGGCTTGATCGAGAAAAATTTGAACATCTTTGAGGTCCTCCACAGCGTGCTATCAATCCGGACGTGTCGTTCGGTTCCTTCCCCAAGATCATTATAATGAAAAAATTAACCATGTTTAAACAAACGGCATGTGTTTGGCTGCATGCCATCTGATTGCTTAAGATTTTCATGCCTGGTGCAAAAGCAGCGCCAGCAACTGCTGCAGCGAAACGCCGCCCAGCGGCTGACCCTCCTGTGATATGACAGCGGCAGAGGAGACGTCAGCGCGAGACATTTCGCGCAATGCCCCTTCGATATCCATCTCTTCGGAAAGCTGCAGCTGGCTTTCGACCGGGATTTGCTTCGCGACGGCACCGATCTTGATGACCCGGCCGCGATTGACCTCCTTCACAAAGGCGGCAATGTAATCATTGGCGGGATTGAGGACGATTTCCGCCGCCGAACCCTGCTGGATGACTTCACCGTCGCGCAGGATGGCGATTTTCTCCCCGAGCCGGAGAGCTTCGTCGAGATCGTGGGTGATGAAGACCACTGTTTTCTTCAGGTCCTTCTGCAGATCGAGGAGGACGGTCTGCATGTCGACGCGGATCAATGGATCGAGCGCCGAATAAGCCTCGTCCATCAGCAGGATTTCGGCATCATTGGTGAGTGCACGCGCCAGGCCGACACGCTGCTGCATGCCGCCGGAGAGCTGATTCGGATAGTGCCCATCAAAGCCATCCAGGCCGACGCGCTTGATCCAGGCATTGGCCCGCTCTTCACGCTCCGCCTTCGCGACGCCCTGGATCTCCAGACCGTAGACGGTGTTTTGCAGCACGTTGCGATGCGGCAGCAGGCCGAAACGCTGGAAGACCATCGCGGTCTTCCGCCGGCGGAATTCGCGAAGCTGCAAGGCATCCATGCGGCAGACATCCTCGCCGCCACAGAGGACTTCGCCGGAAGTCGGGTCGATCAGCCGGTTGATGTGGCGGATCAGCGTCGATTTGCCAGAGCCGGAAAGACCCATGATGACGGTGATCTTGCCGCCGGGGATGGTGATGTTGATGTCTTTCAGCCCCAGCACATGACCATGCACTTTGTTGAGCTCGGTCTTCGACATGCCCTTGCTGACGGCTTCCACATAGTCGCGGCCGTTCGGGCCGAAGATCTTGAAGAGGCTCCGGATCTCGATCGAATTACTAGCCATGCACGATCTCCCGGTGCTTCTGGAGTCGCAGGCCATAGGCCTGGCTGATCCGGTCGAAAATGATGGCAATGCCGACGATTGCGAGACCGTTGAAGACGCCGAGGGTGAAATACTGGTTGGAGATGGCCTTGAGAACCGGCTGGCCAAGCCCTTGAACGCCGATCATGGAGGCGATGACCACCATGGCGAGCGCCATCATGATCGTCTGGTTGATGCCGGCCATGATGGTTGGCAGCGCCAGCGGCAGCTGGACGTTACGAAGCTTCTGCCAGCTCGACGAACCGAAGGCATCGGCTGCCTCCAGCACATTCTCGTCCACCATGCGAATGCCGAGATTGGTGAGGCGGATCATCGGCGGCAGCGCGTAGATGACGACGGCAATGACACCAGGCACGCGACCGATGCCGAGAAGCATGACGACGGGGATCAGGTAGACGAAGCTCGGCATGGTCTGCATGACGTCGAGGATCGGATTGACGATCCTCTGCATCGCATTCGACCGCGCCATCAGGATGCCAAGCGGCAGGCCGATCACGATCGAAAGCACGGTACAGACGAAGATCATCGACACGGTCTTCATCGTATCCTGCCACATGTCGAAATAGCCGATGACGAGAAGCGTCAGAACGCAGCCGACAACGACCTTCCAGCTGCGGCTGGCAAACCAGGCAATGGCGGCAAAAACAATCAGAATGATTGGCCAGGGTGTGCCGGTCAGCAGCCGTTCGGCCCAGATAAGAAAACTCTGCAGCGGGCTGAAGGCTGCCTCGATGCTGTCGCCATAGGCGCGTGTGAAGGCACGAAATCCTTCATCGACGCTCTTCTTCAGCTCGCGCAGCACGTCGTCATTCATTGTCGGAAATTTCCAGAGCCAATCCATAGCCGTTCCCAAAATAGATAGCGGCGGCGGCCGATTGTTGTTTTGGCCGTCGCGCCGAAGGATTGTGTGGGCAGCGGCAAGGCTGCCCATGTCATGTCTGAGTGATTAGAGCGAAGCCTTGATCTTTTCGGCGGCTTCCGGGGAGACCCAGTCCTTCCAGAGAGGCTCATTATTCTTCAGGAAGTATTTGGCACCGTCTTCGCCGGTTGCCTGATTGTCGGTCATCCAGGCGATCAGCTTGTTGACGGTGTCATTGGTCCAGGCGCGCTTCTTCAGGTAATCGATGGCAGGGCCGCCGCGATCGGCAAAACTCTTGCTGATCAGCGTCTGCACGTCATCGGCCGGCCAGGCATTCGGCTTGGGATCGGCACAATCGGCAATCGAGGTGCAACGCTTCCATTCGGCCGCGTCATATTCCGTGCCGTATCCGAGTTTGACCATCTCATATTTGCCGAGCAGCGAGGTCGGCGCCCAATAATAGCCGACCCAGGGCTGCTTGCCTTCATAGGCCTTGGCGATCGAGCCATCGAGTCCTGCGGCAGACCCGGTATCAACGAGCGTAAAGCCTGCTTTCTCGCCATCATAGGCCTTGAAGAGCTGCGCGGTGACGACAGTGCCGCCCCAGCCCTGAGGGCCGTTGAAGACCGCGCCCTTGCTCTTGTCTTCCGGTGCCGGGAAGAGTTCGGGATGCTTGAGAAGGTCGGGGATGGTCTTAACGTCGGGGTGGGCGTCGGCGATGTATTTGGGGATCCACCAGCCCTGGATTGCGCCATCGGAGAGGATCTTGGCGCCTGCGACGACCTTGCCGCCTTCAAGGCCACGCTTCACCAGTTCCGGCTGAAGGCTGACCCAGGCTTCCGGGGCGATATCCGGTTCGCCTTTTTCTGCCATGGAGGTCAGAGTAGGGACGGTATCGCCAGTGACGATTTCGGCCGTGCAGCCGTACCCTTCCTCAAGAATGATCTTGTCGAGGCTTGCGGCGACTTCCGCGGACTGCCAGTTCATGCTCGCGATCGTGACATTGCCGCAATCGGCTGCAAAAACTCTGCCGCTCGCGAGCATCGTGCCGGCTGCGAAGATGGTGGATGCCAAAAGTACTTTCATTTTTTTGTTCCCTCTGGTCGCGATGCATCTTAACCCGGGCGCCGGCGGCACCGCGTGCGCCGACCCTTGCATTGAGCCTGCTTTAGGACCGCAACGGCCATTCTGGTTGCGTCAGAAAATGGCGTATTAGAGCCTTCTTTCAAGGCTGTCTTAAATACGGCGTCGCTGACGGAACGATGGTGGGGCCTAGTCGCGCCTTGGTTGCGCGTTTCGTTCTAAGGGGCTATCGGCCAAGAGTTCAGACCACCATTCGATTGCGACGGATGGTCCGCGAGAATCGCTTCAGACAGATCGCGTCAACACTCTCGTCCTCTGTGCGCCTAGCAGATTTTCCACCGCTGCTTCGTTTTCTACAACCGTAAAACTACGGCTCATCGACGCGCTTGCCAGAAGTTGGATACTAATATATTACTTTTACATCAGACTGGCTGGAGGCGGTCCTCGATGATTTCAAACACTCGATTGCTGATCTGTTGCTTGGAAGGAATGCGATGAATTCGCCCTCCGGAATCGCGCGCAAGAAGCGCTCCCTGCAAGGAGTCACGGTGCTTTCTCATCAGCGGGCGGCTGCCCCGCGGGCAGCGACGCTGGTCTACAATGCACTTCTCGATGACATCGTCTCGCTGCGTCGCAAGCCGATGGAACTGCTGAACGAGAAGGAGCTCGAAGCGCAGTTCGGCGTCAGCCGCACGCCGATCCGCGAGGCGATTATCCGACTTGCTGATGACGGCCTTGTTGATGTCTTCCCGCAATCCGGCACTTTCGTCTCCCGCATTCCGCGCCGCGCGCTTTACGAAGCGATCCTGGTGCGCAAGGCGCTGGAGGACACGACGGTTTCGATCGCGGTCGAGAAGATGACGCCGGCAGGCCTGCGTGCGCTGGAGCGCAATCTCGCTGATCTGGATGCCTGCCACCGTGACGGCGATGTCGCCGCCTTCCACGTCATCGACAATGATTTCCACCAGCTCATCAGCAATATCGCCGGCTTTCCCGGCATCTGGGCGATCATCCAGCAGGTCAAGGTTCACAGCGACCGCTACCGCCTGCTGACGCTGCCGCAGCAGGGCCGTCTGACGCGCGTCATCGAGGAACATGCCGCGGTCATCGATTGCATGCGAGCCGGCGACAAGGACGGCGCGAAGGCGGCGATGGAGTTCCATCTCGGCAAGCTGCTGCACGAAGTCGAAGAGGCAGAGATGCTCGACCCAGCCTATTTCATTGAGGATGCCCCGTACGCGGCGGCATCCGGAGGAGAGAGGGACAATTCCAATGCAGATTGACGTACGACACGCCTCCCATCCTGAAGCTGTCAGGGACTTCGATACGGAAACGCTGCGGCGCCACTTCCTGGTCGAGACGGTTTTTGCGCCTGGCGAGATCAGCCTGACCTATTCGCATTATGACCGCATGGTCATCGGCGGCGCTGCGCCGCTCGCCACGGCTCTGGTACTCACGGCGCCAAAGGCGATCGGCCAGGACACGTTTCTGGCAGAGCGTGAACTTGGCGTTCTGAACGTCGGCAATTCCGGCAGCGTGATCGTCGACGGCACGACCTACACTTTGGCAAAGTATGACTGCCTCTATGTCGGCAGGGGCGCCGTCGATATCAGTTTCGAAAGTGCCGAGGCTGCTGCCAATCCGGCAAAATTCTATCTGGTCTCGACGCCGGCCCATGCCAGCCACCCGACCGCGCTGCTGACGCGCGACAAGGCGCGGCATCTGACGCCGGGCGAGGCGGCAAGCGCCAACAAGCGTTCGATCTATCAGTATATCCATCCAGAGGTTTGCCAGTCCTGCCAGCTGACCATGGGCTTCACCAGCCTGGAGACCGGCAGCATCTGGAACACCATGCCGAGCCACACGCACGACCGGCGCATGGAAGCCTATCTCTATTTCGACCTCGATGCCGATCAGCGCGTCTTCCATTTCATGGGAGAGCCGCAGGAAACGCGTCACATGCTCGTCGCCAACGAACAGGCCATTATTTCGCCGCCCTGGTCGATCCATTCCGGCGCCGGCACCAAGAATTACAGCTTCATCTGGGCAATGGCCGGCGACAACAAGAGTTTCACCGACATGGACCATATCGCCATCGGCGATCTGAGGTGATGGCGATGCAGGCTCTTTTCGACCTTTCGGGAAAAACTGCCGTCGTCACGGGTGCCAATACCGGGATCGGGCAGGGCATTGCCGTCGCGCTGGCAGAGGCTGGTGCTTCGATCGTCGCCGTCGGCCGTTCGCCGATGGATGAGACCGAAGTCTTGGTCGCGAAGGCGGGAGCGACATTCCATGTCATCAAGGCCGATCTCGGTACGATCGAGCCGGTCAAGCCGATCGTTGCGGAGGCGCTGGAACGCTTCGGAGCGCTCGATATCCTCGTCAACAATGCGGGCATCATCCGCCGTGCCGACGCGATCGACTTTACCGAGGAGGACTGGGACACGGTGATGAACGTCAACCTGAAGACGGCCTTTTTCCTGTCTCAGGCGGCTGCCCGTCACATGCTCGAAAAAAGGCGCGGCAAGATCATAAACATCGCCTCGCTGCTCTCCTTTCAGGGCGGCATCCGCATCCCGTCCTACACGGCCTCGAAAAGCGGCCTTGCAGGTCTGACCCGGCTGCTCGCCTGCGAATGGGCGGGCAAAGGTGTGAACGTCAATGCCATCGCCCCCGGCTATTTCGTGACCAACAACACGACGGCGCTGCGCGAAGATGCCGATCGCAATGCCAGCATCCTGGCCCGCATACCGGCCGGCCGATGGGGCGAGCCGGGCGATATCGGCGGTGCCGCCGTGTTCCTGGCATCGGCGGCGTCCGATTATGTGCATGGCACGGTGCTGCCGGTCGACGGAGGCTGGCTGGCGCGCTGACGCGACAGCCGCGAGGAGACATGACGTTTTCCTGCGGGAAGGCGAGGTCGCGTCAGTGGAGTTGGCGTGGCCGGAATGGAGGAGGACATGCAGTACCAGTTCGATTTTTCGGCCTTGCTGCCCTATTGGAGCGATTTCCTGTCAGGCGCGCTCGTCACGATCGAGATCACCGTCTTTTCGGTGATCATCGGTCTGGTAATCGGCGTTGCCTGCGCGATCGCCCGCCGCTCGACTATCGGGCCGTTGCGTGCCCTCGTCAGTATCTATGTCGAGACGGTACGCAACACGCCCTTCATCGTGCAGATCTTCTTCATCTTCTTTGGTCTGTCCTCGGTCGGCATCCGTCTACCGATCATCGCGGCAGCCGTTTTCGCCATGGTCATCAATGTCGGGGCCTATACGGCCGAGATCGTACGCGCCGGCATGGATTCCATCCATCCGAGCCAGATCGAGGCGGCTGAAGCGCTTGGCCTGTCAAAGCTGCAGATCTACCGCGACATCATCCTTCTGCCGGCAATCGAGCGCGTTTACCCGGCACTTTCCAGCCAGTTCATCCTGATGATGCTATCGACCTCGATTGCCTCGCAGATATCGGCCGAGGAGTTGACGGGTGTCGCCAACAACGTCCAGTCGAACACGTTCCGCTCGCTGGAAACCTACATGGTCGTCGCCGTTCTCTACATCGCCATCACCTATCTGATGCGGGCGGGCTTCTACGGCCTCGGTCTCATCGCCTTCCCGCGCCGTCGCCGGCTCGGCACGTCGCTCTAGAGGTCGCCATGCTCGGTGGGTTTTCCTTCAATCACCTGATCTATCTGCTGGATGGTCTCGTCTGGACGGTGGTGCTGTCTGCGCTCGCCTTCCTGCTGGGTGGCATTGCCGGCTTCTTCGTGATGCTGTGCCGCATCTCGCGCTTCCTGTGGCTGCGGCGCGCAGCCCTCATCTACATCCAGATCGTTCAGGGCACGCCGCTCCTGATCCAGATGTTCATCCTCTATTTCGGCCTTGGGGTCATCAATATCTCGGTGCCGCCGCTGGTCGCAGCCGGCCTCGGCATGATGATCTATTCGAGCTCCTATCTCGGAGAGATCTGGCGCGGCTCGGTGGAATCCATTTCGCGCACGCAGTTCGAGGCGGCCGAATGCCTCGGCCTGACACGCTGGCAGGCGCTGCGGGATGTGATCCTGCCGCAGGCGCTGAGGATCGCCACGCCTCCGACGGTGGGTTTCCTCGTCCAGCTCGTCAAGAACACCTCGCTCGCCTCGGTCGTCGGCTTCCTGGAGCTGACGCGTGCAGCGCAGGTCATCAACAACTCCCTGTTCCAGCCCTTCCTGGTCTTCGGTATCGCAGCGCTTCTCTACTTCGCTGTCTGCTATCCGTTGTCGGTCTGGAGCCGCTCTCTCGAGAGGAAGCTCAATGTCGGTCGCCGTTAAACTCACCAATGTCGTCAAGCGTTTCGGCGCGCTGGAGGTGCTGAAGGGCGTCTCCTTCGAAATCAACGCCGGAGAAGTGGTGGCGCTGATCGGCCAGTCCGGCTCCGGCAAGAGTACGGCGCTTCGCTGCATCAATCGGCTGGAGACGATCCAGGACGGCTCGATCGAGGTCTGCGGCCATCGCGTCGAAGACCCGAAGCTCGATCTCAGGACATTGCGTCGTGATATCGGCATGGTGTTCCAGAGCTACAATCTCTTCCCGCATATGACGGTCGCGGAAAACATCATGCTGGCACTGCGCCGCGTGAAGGGCATGCGCAAGGACCAGGCCTTCGAGATCGCCAAGCAGGTACTCGCAAAGGTCGGCCTGTCGGAAAAGATCGATGCCTATCCGGAGCAACTGTCAGGCGGCCAGCAGCAGCGCGTCGCAATCGCCCGTTCGCTCGCCATGCAGCCCAAGGTGATGCTGTTCGACGAGGTGACCTCGGCTCTCGACCCGAAGCTGACGGGTGAAGTTCTACGCGTCATGGAAGATCTTGCGCGCGGCGGCATGACGATGATCGTCGTCACCCACGAGATGGGTTTTGCCAAGCGCGCCGCCAACCGCGTCATCTACATGCACACCGGCAAGGTCTGGGAGACCGGTGGCGCCGACATTCTGAGCAAACCGCAGACGCCCGAACTCAAGGAATTCATGGCCGCAGAGCTTTAGCCCCCGTCATCGCGAGAGGAAATTGCCTGTCCCGGATGAGCCGGCACAGGTTTGAGAGGAGGCCCGACAGAGAGCGGGCAGAGGCAATCAGGTAGAGGAGACTTGGAGTATGCCGAAGACAATGATTTCGAAACTGGCACTGTTGGCGGGCGCTGGCCTGCTGGCGTTGGCAAGCGTTGCCCATGCCGACGTGCTCGACAATATCAAGAAGGCCGGCAAGGTCCGCATCGCGGTTGCGATGGGCATTCCGGAATATTCCTTCGTCGATGAAAACCTTAAGCCGACCGGCTCGGACGTCGAAACCGCGAAGCTGATTGCCAAGGATCTCGGTGTCAAACTGGAACTGGTGGAAATCACCAATGCTGCTCGTGTTCCCTCCGTGCAGACGGGCAAGGCCGATATGGTCGTCTCTTCGCTCGGCATTACCGAAGAGCGCAAGAAGGCGATCGATTATTCCGTTCCCTACGCGACGCTTGCGCTCGTCGTTGCCGCTCAGCCGAGCGTTGAGATCAAGAACTATGCCGATCTCGGCGGCAAACGCATCGGCGTCACCCGCGCCACAACAAATGACCAGGACATCACGGCCAATGCAAAGGATGCGGATATCGTCCGTTTCGAGGATGACGCAACACTGATCACCTCGGTCGTCTCGGGTCAGGTCGATATTCTCTCCAGCCAGTCGGCCGTCATCAACGGCATCAACAAGAAGATGGCCGATCATCCGCTGCAGGTGAAGTTCACCCAGAAGGAAACCAACCTCGGCATCGGTATTCCGAAGGGCGAAGCCGGCCTCAAGACTTGGCTCGACCAGTGGGTGAAGACCAATTTCGACAACAAGGTGCTGCGCGATATCTATCGCAAGTACCACGATGCAGAACTGCCCGACGATCTGACCTCGCGTTGATCGGATAGAAGCGTTGGCGCCTAACGGCGCGGCCCTCGAAGATCGGTCACTTCCACCAATCCTGTCGCCGCGGTCCTCGGGCCGCGGCGTTCGATTTTATGCGCCTGAATATCCAGCCTGTGATACGCCCTGCGTCCATCGATACCCGCGGCGATTTTGTCTTCTGTAAAATGTTGACGATTTATCGATAATTTCTTAGTGATATTGGAAACGAACGGCGGAGGCGATTTTGTCGGGCATTGCGGCTGGTAGCTGGGACTTCTGGATCGACCGTGGAGGCACCTTCACCGATATTGTCGGGCGCGACCCCTCCGGTGCCCTGCATGCCCGCAAAGTGCTGTCCGAAAATCCGGAAGCCTATCGCGATGCCGCCGTCCACGGCATTCGCCTGCATCTCGGCCTGAGCGCGGATGAACCAATCCCGACCGGGCTGATCGACGAGGTGCGCATGGGCACCACCGTCGCCACCAATGCGCTTCTGGAGCGCAAGGGCGAACGTCTGGCGCTGGTAACGACAAAGGGTTTCCGTGACGCTCTGCGCATCGGTTATCAGGAGCGCAAGAAGATCTTTGCGACCGAGATCATCAAGCCGGAAGCGCTCTATCAGGATGTGGTCGAGCTCGAAGAGCGCGTATTGGCCGACGGTACCGTCGAGACAAAGCTCGATGAGGCCGCGACCGAAGCGGCCCTGCGCGATCTGCGCGCCAAGGGTTATCGCGCCGTCGCCATCGTCTTCATGCACGCCTATAAATATCCTGATCATGAGGCAGTCGCTGCGCGCATAGCCCGCGCCATCGGCTTCGAACAGGTTTCCGTCAGTCACGAGGTCTCGCCGCTGATCAAGCTGGTCGGCCGTGGCGATACGACCGTTGTCGACGCCTATCTTTCGCCGGTGCTTGGCCGCTATGTCAGTCAGGTCTCGGACGAACTTGACGTGGCGCGTACCGGCGCGCGCGTCATGTTCATGATGTCTTCGGGCGGCCTGACTGCAGCCAACATGTTTCAGGGCAAGGATGCGATCCTGTCCGGTCCGGCCGGCGGTGTGGTCGGTCTTGCCAAGACCGGCGAGCAGGCGGGTTTCGGCCACGTAATCGGCTTCGATATGGGTGGCACCTCGACAGACGTCGCACATTTCGACGGCGAGTATGAGCGGGCCTTCGAGACGGAAGTCGCCGGTGTTCGTGTGCGCGCGCCAATGATGCTGATCCATACGGTGGCGGCCGGCGGCGGTTCGATCCTGCATTTCGAAAGCGGCCGTTTCCGCGTCGGGCCCGATTCCGCCGGCGCTTTCCCAGGTCCAGCCTGCTACCGCAATGGCGGCCCGCTTGCGGTGACCGATGCCAATGTCATGGCCGGCAAGCTGTTGCCGGATTTCTTCCCGGCAATCTTCGGCCCGAACCAGGATAAGCCGCTCGACGTCGCGACGGTGCGGCAGAAGTTCGCCGAGCTGGCAGCCGAGATCGGCGACGGGCGCAGCCCCGAAGAAGTGGCTGACGGCTTCATCCGCATTGCTGTCGCCAATATGGTCGAGGCGATCAAGAAGATTTCCGTGCAGCGCGGTTATGACGTGACGCGTTATGCGCTCAATTGCTTCGGTGGCGCTGGCGGCCAGCATGCCTGCCTGGTCGCCGACGCGCTCGGAATGAAGAGCATCCTGCTGCATCCGTTGTCGGGGTTGCTGTCGGCCTATGGCATGGGTCTCGCCGATATCCGCTCCACGCGTCAAAAGGCGCTCGGTGTGACGCTCGATGCGGCCGCACCCGCAGAGATGACCGCGCTTGGCAGGCAATTGCAGGGTGAATGCCAGCCGGAGCTGGTGGCGCAGGGCGTCGAGGCCGGCAAGATCAAGACGGTGTTGCGCGCTCATATCCGCTATGCCGGCACCGATACTCTACTGGCCGTCGAGGCACTGTTCCCGCAAACTGATGACGCGGCGCGCCTTCGCAAGGAGTTCGAGATCCTGCACAAGCGCCGTTTCGGCTTCGTTGCCGAGGACAAGCCGCTGGTCGTGGAAGCCGTCGAGGTCGAATGCATCGGCGGTGCCGCCGCCGAAATCGATGTCGATCGCGGGGAAGCAGGTGAGGGCGAGGCTTCGCCCATCCGGCGAACCCTGTTCCATTCGCAGGGTGAAAGCCATGATGCGGCGGTCGTCCTGCGTGATCGTATCCTCCCCGGCCAGACCGTGACCGGGCCGGCCATCATCATCGAACCGAACCAGACCATCGTCGTGGAAGATGGCTGGCAGGCGAAGCTGACGGCGCGCGATCATGTCGTGCTGACCCGCATCAAGGCGCTGCCCGAGCGCACGGCGATCGGCACCAAGGCCGATCCGGTCATGCTGGAGATTTTCAACAATCTCTTCATGTCGATTGCCGAGCAGATGGGGGTGACACTGCAGAACACCGCCTATTCCGTCAACATCAAGGAACGGCTCGATTTTTCCTGCGCCGTTTTCGATGCGGACGGCAATCTCGTTGCCAACGCGCCGCATATGCCTGTGCATCTCGGCTCCATGGATGCGTCGGTGGCGACCGCCATCCGCGAAAATCCGGTCATTCATCCGGGCGACGTCTTCCTGATCAATGCGCCCTACAACGGCGGCACGCACCTGCCTGACTTGACCGTCTGCACGCCCGTCTTCGATGATGCCGGTACGCGCATCCGCTTCTGGGTGGCGAGCCGCGGTCACCATGCCGATATCGGCGGGATCTCGCCGGGCTCGATGTCGCCGCTGGCGACGCACATCGAGGAGGAAGGCGTCTATATCGACAATTTCAAGCTTCTCGATCGCGGTAAATTCCGTGAGGATGCCCTTGCCGATCTCTTGACCGGCGCGCGCTATCCGGTGCGTACGCTGGCGCAGAACGTCAACGACCTGAAGGCGCAGGTTGCCGCCAATGAAAAGGGTGTGGCGGAGCTGAAGAAGATGATTGCACTCTTCGGTGAGGACGTGGTCGACGCCTATATGGGCCATGTGCAGGACAACGCCGCCGAAAGTGTTCGCCGCGTGCTCGACCGCCTGCCGGACGGCGAGTTTTCCTACGAGATGGATCAGGGCTGCAAGGTCGTCGTCAGGATTTCCATCGATCGGGAAAAGCGCGAAGCGACAGTCGATTTTACCGGGACCTCAGCGCAGCGCCCCGACAACTTCAATGCGCCGGCGCCGGTAACGCGGGCTGCCGTGCTCTATGTCTTCCGAGTGCTGGTCGAAGCGGATATTCCGATGAATGCCGGCTGCCTGCGGCCGATCCGTATCGTCATTCCCGATGGTACCATGCTGACGCCGGAATACCCGGCCGCCGTCGTTGCCGGCAATGTCGAAGTCAGCCAGGCCGTGACCAACTGCCTGATCGGCGCGGTCGGCGCCATGGCTGCTGCTCAGGGCACGATGAACAATCTGACTTTCGGCAATGACAAATACCAATATTACGAAACCATCTGCTCCGGTGCGCCGGCAGGCCCGGGGTTCAATGGTGCAGATGCCGTGCACACGCACATGACCAATTCACGCCTCACCGATCCGGAAATTCTGGAGAGCCGTTTCCCGGTCGTGCTGGAGGATTTCCATATCCGGCCGAATTCCGGCGGGCGCGGTCAGTGGCATGCCGGCAATGGCACGCAACGCACGATCCGCACGCTCGAGAAGCTGGAATTTGCCGTCCTCTCCGGCCATCGTCGCGTCGCGCCGTTCGGGCTGAAGGGTGGCGAAGACGGCCAGACCGGCCGCAATTATGTTCGCCGCAATGACGGTACGATCGATGAGCTGATCGGCGCTGCCCATACCGTGCTGGAAGCGGGCGAAGCCTTCACGATTGTGACCCCGACGGGTGGCGGATATGGGCCACGCAATGCCTGATATTGGTTCGGCTAAAACGGTTTAAAATCAATGGAATAGATGTTCGTTCCTGCATGTCGAACGTGCAGGAAAACAAGATCCGGGAAACGGCGGCGGAATAGAGGAATCTTAGCGATAATTTGTTGACAAATTATCGCTTCCAGCTAACCTGCCACACGTACTTCAGTTCTGAGATGAGAGAGTTCATTGGATAAACCGAAGGAACGAAAAGCGCCCCGCGAATTGATCGTGTCGTCCGCCCATCTGGCGCTCGGCAGCTCACCGGCCCTCTCCGAATTAGAGTACGGATCGATCCTCTTTTCTCACGCTTTCAATCGCTGGATGGTGCGCTGCATGGCGGCTGCCGGCGTGCCGAGCCTGTCGCCGGTCGAGATCCTGATCATCCATTCCGTGCGTCATCGCGGTCGTCCGAAGACGCTCTCCGATCTCTGCCTCGTGCTCGATATCGAAGACACACATGTCGCCAATTATGCGGTCAAGAAGCTCGATGCGGCTGGCCTGGTGAAGACCGGGAAATCCGGCAAGGAAAAGGTGATCCAGGTCACCGACAAGGGCCTGGAAGCGCTGACCCGCTATTCGGAAATCCGCGAGCGGTTGCTGGTAGAGGCGACCAAGCTCTCGGGTCTTTCACAGGATGAACTTTCCGACATTGCCTCCCATCTGAGGGCCTTGTCGGGATACTACGAACAGGCAGCGAGGTCAGCGGCAACTTTATGAGTAGATCGACCGAGAGCAACAGCGCCGCCATCCCCGTCGTCCTCTCGGTCCGTTCACTATCCGTCGACTTCAAGTCCGGCCAGTTTCAGGCCGTCAAATCGCTGAGTTTCGACGTCAAGCCGGGCAAGACGCTCGCCATCGTCGGAGAATCCGGCTCGGGNNACCTCGAGGGCGATCATGCGCCTCACCGATTTTTCGGGCGGCCGCATCAGCGGCGGCGAAATTGTCTTCCAGAGCCGCAATGGACCTCTCGATCTCGTCACCGCCAATCCCGATCGCATCCGGCAGATAAGGGGCGGGGAGATCGCGATGATCTTCCAGGAGCCGATGACCTCGCTCGATCCGGTCTTTTCGATCGGCGATCAGATTGTCGAAGCCATCCTCCTGCATCAGAAAACCACGCGCGCGGAAGCCAATCGTATTGCGCGGAATATGCTCGAAAAGGTTCGCATTCCCGACGCTGATGCAATGATGCAGCGCTATCCCCATCAGCTCTCCGGCGGCATGCGTCAGCGCGTGATGATCGCCATGGCGCTCTCCTGCCGTCCGAAGCTGTTGATTGCCGACGAGCCGACGACCGCGCTCGACGTGACGATCCAGGCGCAGATCCTCAATACGATCCGCGAGCTGCAGCGCGAACTCGGCATGGCGGTGATCTTCATCACCCATGATATGGGTGTCGTCGCCGAAATGGCCGATGATGTGATCGTGCTGCGTCACGGCGAGAAGCAGGAAGAGGCGCCGGTTCGGGCGCTGTTTTCCAATCCGCAGCATCCCTATACGCAGACCCTGCTTGCCGCCGTGCCGCGTCTCGGCAGCATGTCGGGCAAGGCGTCCCCGAACAGCGAGGCACTGGAAGCCGTTCGTTCCGATAGCAAGCCGCCGCTTCTGCAGGTCGATGGTCTCACGGCGCGTTTTGCCGCGCGCAGAAGCCTGTTTGGCAGGCTGACACATCGCATTCATGCGGTCGAAGGCATTTCCTTCGAGATCGCCGCGGGCGAAACGCTGGCGCTGGTCGGGGAATCCGGCAGCGGCAAATCGACGACCGGGCGAATGCTGCAGCAGATCATGGAGCCGACTGGCGGCAAGATCCGTTTCCGTGGCCGCGATATCTCTGAAATGGATCCGCGCGAGAAGCGCTCCCTGCTGCAGAAGGTCCAGTATATTTTCCAGGATCCCTATGCAGCGCTTGATCCGCGCCAACGGGCCGGCGCCAGCATTGCCGAGCCTATGATCGTTCACAAGCTGCAGCCGGACAAGGCGGCGATCGAGGCGCGAACGCTCGCTTTGCTTGATCGCGTCGGCCTTCCGCGCGATTACAGAACGCGGTTTCCACACGAGCTTTCCGGCGGCCAGCGCCAGCGTGTCTGCATCGCCCGGGCGCTTGCCAGCGATCCGGAACTGATCATCGCGGATGAATCCGTGTCGGCGCTCGATGTTTCGATCCAGGCGCAGATCCTGGACCTGCTTCTGGAACTGCAGCGGGAGCGCGGCCTTTCCTACCTTTTCATCACCCATGACATGGCTGTGGTCGAGAAGATCAGCCATCGTGTCGCGGTCATGTATCTCGGACAGATCGTCGAGATTGGCACCCGACAGGAAATATTCGAGAACCCGCAGCATCCCTATACGCGCAAGCTGCTGGCCGCGATCCCTGTGCCCGATCCCGATCGCAGCATCGACACCACGCTTTTGACCGGCGCGATACCGAGCCCGCTCCGCAAGATCGGCGATGAACCGGCGCTTCTGCAATATCGCCGTTTTTCGCCCTCGCACTTCGTTGCGGCCGAGCCGCAGAAGCTGTCCGAAACCCTCCCATAGGACAGACCGCTACAAAACAGTCACCGCACAATAAAAATGGGGAACTAAAATAATGGGATACCGAAAGCTCTTCCTGGCAGCCGCACTGTCGTTCCTGCCGCTTACCGCAACTATCGACGCCGCACACGCCGCCGGCACGCTGACCGTCGCGCTCGAACGCGATGACGGCAGCTGGGATCCGATCGACACCTTCACACTGACCTGGGGCCGTATCGGCAGCAACATCTTCGACGGTCTCGTCCAGCGCAGCCCTGACCTGAAGCTGCTGCCCGGCCTCGCCACGGCTTGGGAATTCCTCGACGACAACAAGCGCATCCGCTTCACGCTGCGCAAGGGCGTCAAATTCCATGATGGCGAAGATTTCAATGCGGCTGCCGTCAAGTTCACCTTCGACCGGCTGCTCGGGCCGGAAGGCGCCAAGGGGCCGCAGCAGGCAAACTATACCTCGATCGGCGAAGTGAAGATCGTCGATGACTATACGGTCGACTTCATCCTCAAGAGCCCGGATCCGGTACTGATCACCAAGCTTGCCGGCTACGGCGGCATGATCGTGCCGCCGGCATATATCAAGGAAAAGGGCGACGAATATTTCAACCTGCATCCGGTCGGTACTGGTCCGTTCAAGTTCGTCGACTACAAGCCGAAGATCAGCCTGACACTGGAGGCCAATCCGGATTACTGGGGTGGCGCACCGAAGCTCTCTGGCCTCGTCTATCGGTTCATTTCCGAAGCCGCGACCCAGGTTTCCGAGCTGCAGTCGGGCGGTATCGATATCGCCACGCTCGTGCCGATCAGCCTGATCGATACGATCAAGGGCGACCCCAAGCTGGAAGTGGAGAGCATCACCGGTCCTGATGTCTCCATGCTGCGCTTTAATAATACCGACGGCATCACCAAGGATCCGGCGGTCCGCAAGGCGCTCATCCAGGCCGTCGACCGCGATGCCATCATCGAGCAGATCCTGCAGGGCAATGGCAAGCCGATTGCGAGCCTCCAGAGCTCGCTGTCGCTTGGCTACAATCCCGACCTGAAGCCGTTGCCTTTCGATCCCGCTGCCGCGAAAGCTGCGCTCGACAAGGCGGGTGTGAAGCCCGGCACCAATCTCGAGCTTTCCTTCGTCGGTACGGATGCGACCTTCCGCGAAGTGTCGCAGACGGTCGCCGCCTATCTTCAGGCGGTCGGCATCAATGCGTCGCTGAAGTCCTACGAAACCAACGTCTACTACACTGATATCATCGCGCACGGCAAAACCGGCTCGCTCTATCAGTTCCAATGGGGTGGTTGGACCTTCGACTTCGACAACACGGCCTATCTGCTCTATCACAGCGGCCAGTTCTGGAATCCCTACATCAAGGATGCCAAGCTCGACCAGCTGCTGGAAGCGCAGCGCTCGACCTATAATGTCGATGAGCGAAAGAAGATCCTGGGCGAAGTTGCGGCCTATGCCGCCGACCAGGCCTTCGAGATGCCGCTCTACAACGGCAATACGCTCTATGCGATCAACAAGCGGGTGAAGAACCTGGCGCCGACCCCGGACGTGCGTTTCCGCTTCGTAGACGTATCGGTCGAGTAACCGAACCCCGCTCGACTGCCTGCCTGTGGGCAGGCAGTCACATCCTCCGCAGGGTCATGCCATGCCAGCCTATATTGCCAAACGCCTCTTGCAGGCTCTCTTTGTCGTGATCGTCGTCACGCTGCTCGTTTCCTATGCGATCAGGCTGTCCGGCGATCCGACGGCCATGCTCGTCAGCGGCGGTTCTGCCGTCACCGAGCAGGATCTGCACAATATCCGTGCCGGCCTCGGTCTCGACCAGCCGTTCCACATCCAATATCTGAATTTCATGTCGGGCGTCGTCACAGGCGATTTCGGCAAGAGCTTCTTCGGCGGTACGCCAGTCTGGAGCCTGATCGCGCAGGCCTTGCCGGCGACGCTGCTATTGTCCTTCCTGTCGCTCATCCTGTCCTTCGTGATTTCCATCCCGCTCGGCATCCATGCGGCTGTGAAGTCAGGCTCGTGGGCAGATCAGGTCGTCCGCATTCTGTCGCTCGTCGGCCTGTCCTTCCCGAATTTCTGGCTGGCGATCATGTTGGTGCTGATCTTCTCGATCAAACTGGAATGGCTGCCGTCGAGCGGCTTCCTTGCCTATTCGGGCCTTGTGCTGCCCTGCCTGACGCTGGCGCTGATACTCTCGGCGGTGAACGTGCGCATCGTGCGCTCGGCCATGCTGGAGACCTTGTCGGCGCAATTCATTCTCGTCTCCCGCGCCAAGGGGCTGAAGGACAGGGTGGTGCTCTACAAGCACGCCCTGCGCAACTGCCTCATTCCGCTGCTGACCTTCGTCGGCCTGCAGTTCGGCGACCTGCTCGGCGGCGTCGTTATCGTCGAGCGCGTCTTCAACTGGCCGGGCATGGGCAGCCTTGCCTTCGATGCCATTTCATCGCGCGACTATCCCGTGTTGCAGGGCACGATTACTGTGCTGGCGCTGCTGATCGTCCTGATCAACCTTGCGATCGATATTGCCTATGGCATCATCGATCCGCGTATTGGGAGGAAGTGAGCCATGGCATCCTCCTCGGCTAAATCGTCCTTCTTCCGTCACACGCCGCTGGAACTTCTCTTTGGCATCCTGTTCACCGGCGGAATGGTTCTGCTTGTCGTCTTCTCCGACGTAATCTTCGGGAACAAGGCCGACATGATGGATCTTCGCGCCCGTCTGCTGCCGCCGTTCGTCAGCCTAAACCATATATTCGGCACCGATCCCCTCGGCCGAGACGTACTGGCGCGCATTGCCGCCGGCGGCAAGATCTCGCTGATCGTTGGAGTGCTATCGGTCGCGGGTGCCACCGCCGTTGGCACGATCGCCGGTCTGATCGCCGGCTATTTCCGCGGTGTCGCCGACATGATCCTCATGCGCATCGCTGATGTGCAGCTCGCCATGCCCTTCATGCTGATGGCGCTGACCTTCATCGCCATTGTCGGGCCGGGTCTGCCGATCCTGATTTCGCTGATGATCATTGCCCAGTGGGTGCAATATGCGCGACTGGTGCGCGGTCTCGTGCTGTCGCTGCGCGACCGCGAATTCATCCAGTCGGCGCGAGCGATCGGTGTCGGGCGCATGCGGATCATTCTCGTGCATATCCTGCCGAATATCATTGGTCCGATCATCGTGCTGATGACGCTGAACGTCGCCAACAACATCCTGCTGGAAAGCAGCCTGACCTTTGTCGGGCTCGGCGTGGATGCCTCCATTCCAAGCTGGGGCGGCATGCTCGCCGACGGGCGCACCTATGTGCAATCCGCCTGGTGGGTCAGCGTCTTTCCGGGCTTTGCCATCATGTTCACCGTCCTCGGGCTCAATCTGCTCGGTGACTGGCTCCGCGACTATCTCGATCCGACGAGGGAAAAATGAGCACCATCCTCAATCTCGAAGTTCCGCGCACGCTCGACGTGCTGGTTTCCGAACTGACCGCCAATCCTCCGGGCACGCCTGTTGAGGCCTGGGTCTTCGACGATGCGCCGTCACGGCAGGCCGCCGAAGAGAAACTCGCCGCCGCCGGCATCACCGCGCGGATCCGCAGCTCCTACAAGCCGCTGGTCTATTTCTTCCTTGAAGAACTGCATATTCCCTCGCTTGCCAAGGTGGAAATTGGCTACCCGGTCCACCCGGCCGCAGATCCGCAGCGCTTCCTGATCGAAGCCTATCCGCTGGCAGCTCTTGTGGGCGATGCGGAAGTCGCATTTCACGCCAACACGCTTGATCTTACCTACGACATCAAGCTGACGACAAAGGCGGGGGAAACGAAGACCTATACCGTCTTTGCACCGAATGTGGTGGAGGACGACCACGTCGGAACGCCGGTGCTGCGCTGCTGCGGCTGGCACAAGGGGGAACGGCTGAAAACCGATTTCGAGATCCTGTTCCTCGCGGCCGTCGATGCCGTCAAACAGCAGACATGGGAGCGCAAGCAGCCCTATTTCGACCGTCTGCGCATCACGGTCGATCTGCCGGCCAATGATCTCGACCTCGATTTTTGCAGCGAGAGCATCAGTCTGCGCGAAGCCATGCATGAAGAGCTGTTCTTCAGCCTGCGCGAATGCCTGGATGCGGAGATGGGCGCCATGGCTGGACGCGGCGGCGCGCGACCGGGCCAGGTCGTTCCTGATATCCGCAGCACGGACGGTAATCCGCGTATCGTCATGAGTGTGGAGGAATTCGGCGAGCACGAAGAGGCGACTGGCGAGGATATTGACATGGCGACCGCGACGCGGCCGCTGAAGATCGGCCAGATCCGCCGCGAACTGGCGAAGATCAAGGGTGTGCCGATCAAGGCAATATCGCGCGAGGGCCGCGAGGTGCTTGGTCGCTATCACAATGGACCGGGGCCGGCCGTGCTCATCTCCTCGGGCCAGCATGCCAATGAGACCAGCGGTCCGGTTGGGGCGCTACGCGCGGCGCAACAGCTTGCCGCCGATCCCGACCAGCATTTCGCCATCGTACCGGTCGAAAATGTTGACGGATATGAACTGCACCAGCGGCTGATCGTGGAAAACCCCTTCCATATGCATCATGCCGCCCGCTACACGGCCTTCGGCGACGACCTCTCCTTCACCGTGCCGCCGCCGATGTATGAGCGTGAGGTGCGAGGCAAGGCGCTCGAACTCTCATCTGCCAGGCTGCATCTCAATCTGCACGGCTATCCCTCGCACGAGTGGACGCGGCCGATGTCGGGTTACCTGCCGCGCGGCTTCGAACTCTGGACCATTCCGAAGGGTTTCTTCCTGATCGTCTGCACGCATCCGGGCTGGGAGGCGATCGGCGAAGCATTGCTCGATGAGGTCGCCAAACGTCTGGCTGAAGACAAGAGCCTCGTCGAATTCAACGCCAAGCAGATCGATTGCGTCCGCCTGCACATGCCGAACGCGCCGTTCGCGGTACGCTACGGTATTCCGATCCTGAGGCAGGTCGGCTCAATGTACCAGGCGCCGCTGACCATCATCACCGAAGCGACTGACGAGACGGTTTACGAGCAGGTCTTCGTCGATTGCCACGAGGCGCAGACGCGAACCGTGCTCTATGCAGTCGAGGCCTATCGCCGGCTGGCTGCAGGCAGTGACTTTCCGTCGGTCTGAGAGAGCGACCCGACCTAGAGGACTGCCGGAAGAGACGGTCGGCGCCAGGCATCGAGCACTGCCTCGACGCCGAGGGCGATCTGCAGGAGCTTTCCATCGCCGCCGACAGGGCCGGTCAATTGCAGCCCCAGTGGCAGATGCCCATCCACACCAGAGGGCAGGCTGAGGGATGGCTGGCCGGTCATGTTGGCGAAGCCGCTGGAGAGCATTTCGCCTTCCTCGCCATCCTCGGTGAATTCCGGATCCTCGATCGGGGCGGGAAAGGGCACGCTTGGCCCGATCAGCACGTCCACCTCGGCAAATGCTGCCTCCATGGCATTCCGAAGCTTCACGCGGAAGTCCTGGGCTTTGATGTAGTCGACGGCCTTTGCCTCGAAGCCTGCTTCCACCTGCGATCGTGTGCGCAGCGCGTAACCCGCAGGGTTTTCGATGTAGAGGCCCGCATGAATAACCGAGGCTTCCGGCAGGATGATGCGGCGAAGTCCCGAATTGGCAAGCCTTAGCTCCGGAATGTCTATGCGCTTGATGATCGCACCAGCCGCTTCCAGCCGCTTCAGCGCTTCGGCAAGATTGGCGGCAACCGCCGGCGTCAATTCGGGACTCTCGCAATGAAAGCTGACGGCACCGATCCTGACGCCCGCAAGTGATGGCGGTGAAGGCTGGAAGGTTTTGCCGGCGATTGCTTCGAGCAGCAGTGCCGTATCCGCAACGCTCCGTGCAAGCGGTCCGGCATGATCGAGGCTCCATGACAGCGGAAAGACGCCGTCGAGGGACACCAGACCGAAAGACGGTTTCAGCCCGACAATACCGCAATAGGAGGCGGGAATCCGGATCGAGCCGCCCGTATCGGTGCCGATCGCCAGCGGCAGGATGCCGCCGGCGACCAGGGCGGCCGAGCCGCCGCTCGAGCCGCCGGAGGTGCGGCCGATGTCGTGCGGATTGTTGGTCTGGCCGATATCCGGATGGGCGATGCCATAGGCATATTCCAGCAGATTGGCCTTGCAGAGAATGATCGCGCCCGCTTCCCGCAGGCGCTGCACCAGCGCTGCATCTTCGCTCGCCATTGCCGGTGGCCGCACCTTGCTGCCATAACCGGTTGGTGCGCCCTCCACGTCGATCAGATCCTTGATGGCGACGGGAATGCCGTGCAGCGGCCCGCGGTCCTTGCCTGATCGGAGCTCTGCGGTCGCTTGTTCCGCTTCGGCAAGCGCCGTCGCATCCAGTCTCTGAGCGACGGCATTGAGGGCGGGTTCCAGGCTCTCGAGCCGTTGAAGGCTGACACGCACCGCATCGACCGGCGACAACGAGCCGTTTCGATAGGCGCGTCCAAGCTCGGCCACACCAGTGAATGCGATTTCGTCCGCAGTCATCCTCGATCTCCCGTCAGCAGAATGCTCCGCCGCGTTGTGAGCGGCGGAGCATGATCGCATATATCAAATACTCAGTTCTTGACTGTGTCTTCCAGGAAGAAGCGGCCAAGCGGGTTCTGATAGAAGTTATCGATGTTCTTGCGCGCCACGTTGATATACGGGCTGTAGTAGAGATCGATCCAGTTGACGTCGTCCTTCGCCGTCTTTTGCAGGTCGATATACATCTGCTCGCGCCTCTTGGGATCAAGTTCCAGGCGAGCCTTGGCGACCAGCTCCTTCACCGCTTCGTTCTTGTAATTGGTCGAGTAGTTGTTGTTGGAATCGTGGCCGAGCACGAAGGTCGTCTTCTGGTCCGGATCGAGAATGTCATTGGTCCAGTAGTTGACCGAGATGTCGTAATCGCCGGCAACCGTCATGTCCCATTCCTGGCTGGGATCGACCTTCTGCAGGTTGGCTGTAATGCCGGCCTTGGCGAACTGCTGCTGCAATAGCACCGCGGTCTGCTCATCCACCTCGTCGCCGGCGCGGATCAGGTAGTTCAGCGTCAGGTTGGAGACGCCGGCATCCGCCAGCAGCTTCTTGGCCTTTTCCGGATCATAGGGGCGTTGCAGGTTGTCGGCGTAGTAATAGAGAGCGCCCTTCGGAATGTAGGAATTGGCGACCGTGCCCTGACCGAAGGTGACGGCATCGACGATCGCCTTCTTGTCGATTGCGAGATCGAGTGCCTGGCGCACTTCCTTCTTGCCGAGATCGCCATGCGCATGGTTGATCAGCAGATGATCCTCACGCGTCGACGGGTCGATCAGCACGTTGAGGCCGACATCCTTCTTCAACTCCTCTACACGCGAGAAGGGCACGAAGATGGCCGCATCGAGCTGGCCTGCCTGCACGTTCAGCATGCGGGTATTGTCATCAGGCACGGAGATCCATTCGACGCCGTCGAGCTTCACGCGGTCCGCCTGCCAGAAGTTCGGGTTCTTCTTCAGGATGACGCGGTCGCCGCGCCGCCATTCGTCGACAACGAAGGCGCCGGATGCAATCGGCTTTTCGGCGTAAGCGTCCGCGCCCATGGATTCGATGCCAGCCTTGGAGATGACAGAGGCATTCGGCAGCGCCAGCGTCGAAAGGAAGGGTGCCGACGGATTCTTGAGCTTGATCGTCAGCGTGTGTGGATCGGTCGCGACGGCGGTGTCGATCACCTTGTAGGAGTCGCTCCAGAGCGAGCCTGCGTCATCGCGGATACGCAGCAGGCTGAAGGCCGCGTCTTCCGCCGTCAGCGGCGAACCGTCAGAGAATTTTGCGTCGCGGATCTTGAAGGCATAGGTCAGGCCGTCGTCGGAGACGGTCCAGCTTTCGGCAAGGCCGGGCTCCAGCTTGGTGCCGGTCTTGTCGACGCGGATCAGCACGTCGTAGACGTTGGAGAAGACCCAGTTGTCGATGTTCTGCGCCGTCTTGATCGGATCGAATGTCGTCGAATCTTCTCGACGACCGATGGTAAGCACGCCGGCGGCTTCGGCGTAGGATGCGCTGAGCGTCAGGCCTGCAAGAAGCGCTGCAAGCCCGATTGATTTCCATCTGGTGATCATGCGTTCGTTCCCTTCGTTGTTATGGCATGCGTTTGACGGGTAGTGCCGGCACCGATGGCAGCTCGTCTTCCAAACGGGTGTTGCTCAGAAGCGGCTTGTCCGGATCGATGTCGGGAATGGCGGCAATGAGTGCTCCGGTATAAGGATGTTTCGGCCGCGCAAAGACCTCTTCCGAGAGGCCTTCCTCGACGATCTCCCCGCGATACATGACGACGACGCGTTCGCACAGATTACGCACGATCGCGAGGTCATGGGCGATGAACATCAGCGTCAGGTTCATCTTGGCGGTGAGTTCGCGGAAAAGCGCGATGATCTGTGCCTGGATCGTGACGTCGAGGGCCGCAACACATTCGTCAGCAATGATGAGCTTCGGATCGACTGCGAGTGCGCGGGCAATGCCGGCGCGCTGGCACTGGCCACCGCTCATGCTGCGGGGTTTGCGATTGGCAAACTCCCGCTCCAGCCCGACAAGGTCGAGCAATTCGCCGATCCTCTCTGGAATGGCTGCTGCCGGCACCTTGCCCTGCACCTTCAGCACCTCGGCAAGCATCTTCCCGATCGTGAGGCGCGGATTGAGTGCGTTATAAGGATCCTGAAAGACCATGGCCGTCTCGCGCCGCAGCTTTGCGAGTCCGGCAGCCCGCTGCTGCGCGAGATCGATCCCTTCGAAGGACACATGGCCTGAGGAGATCGGAGTCAGCCCCAGCACGGCGCGTGCGAGTGTGCTCTTGCCGCTGCCGGATTCGCCGACGATGCCGATGGTTTCGCCCGGCATGACCTGCAGGCTGACGCCGGAAACGGCGCTGACCGTCTTGGCACTGCCCTTGAACAGGCTGCCGCCAACCTTGAAACGCACATGCAGGTCGTCGATTTCAAGAAGCGGCTTGGTCGATGCGGCCGAAGACACGACCTGCGGCTCTGGCTTTGGCGCCTCGTCCGGCATGGAGGGATGGCTGTTGATCAGATTGATCGTGTAGGCGTCCTGCGGCCGGGAGAGGATCGTCCGTTTCGGCCCCTGTTCAAGCAGCTTACCGTTACGCATGACGGCGATGCGGTCGCAGGTCTGCGCGACGATGCCGAGATCGTGGGTGATGAGGATGATCGACAGGCCACGCTTTTCTCGGATCTCCAGCAGGAGCTTCAGGATCTGCGCCTGGATCGTCACGTCGAGTGCGGTCGTTGGCTCGTCGGCGATCAGGATCTTTGGATTGCAGGAGAGTGCCACGCCGATCATGGCGCGCTGGCGCATGCCGCCGGAAAACTCGTGCGGGTAGCTGTCATATTGGCGAACGGGATCGGGAAAGCCAACCTGTGTCAGGATCTCGATGGCCGCCGCTCGTGCTTCCTTGGCGCTGAGCCTCTGATGATAGCGGATGCCCTCGGAAATCTGGTCGCCGATGCGCATGACCGGATCGAGATGGCTCGTCGGATTTTGAAAGATCATGCCGATCTCGCCGCCGCGCACTTCCAGCATCTCGGCGTCGCTTGCCGTCGTCAGATCGCGTCCCTCGAGCAGGACGGTGCCGCCCTCGATCTTGATCAGCGAGGAGGGCAGTAGCCGGACAAGTGAACGGCAGAGCAGGCTCTTTCCCGAGCCGCTTTCGCCGACGAGGCCGAGGATTTCGCCCTTGGCAAGATCCAGCGAAACATGGTCGATCAGCGTGCGCACGCCGCCATCGAGATGAACCTTGACCGTCAAGTCGCGGACGGAAAGGACCGAAGCGCTCATTCGTGAACTCCGAGAACTTCGCCGAGCGCATCACCCAACATGCTGAAACCGAAGGCAAGGCAGACAATCGAAAGGCCGGGGAAAAGCGTGATCCACCAGGCTGTGGTGATGAAGCTCTGGCCTTCGGCAACCATGACACCCCATTCGGCGAGTGGCGGCTGTACGCCAAGACCGAGATAGCTGATGGCTGCACCGCTCAGCAGCACCAGTGTGGCATCAGACATGGAAAAGACGATGGAGCCGGCAATGGCATTGGGAAGCAGATGCCGGAACATGATGCGGGAACGACTGAAGCCGAGGCTGATGGCGGCGACCGCATAGTCGCTGCTTTTCAGAACCAGCATCTGTGCACGGATAAGGCGCGCATAGGACACCCAACCGACCAGCGCCATGGCGATGTAGAAACTGCCGAGGCCCGGCCCGAGAATGGCGATGATCGATAACATCAGGACGAGGAACGGGAAGGCGAGAATGATATCGACGAGGCGCATGAAAACCGCATCGACGATGCCGCCGAAGAAGCCCGCGATGGTGCCGACCGTCGTGCCGATCAGGAACGGGAAGATAACGCCGATGACGGCGATCTGCAGATCAATGCGCGCGCCCCATATGACGCGCGAGAGGATGTCGCGGCCGAAATTGTCCGTGCCGAAGGGGTGCAGCAGCGACGGCGCCTGCAGTCGTACATCGGCATTTTGCAGGATCGGATCATAGGGCGCGATTACTGGCGCTGCGATCGCCAGAAGCAGAAAGAACAGTAGGATGCCGGCGCCGATGACGAGCGTTAGCCGGCGGTGGAGGAAACGGCGCCAGGCGACGGGAGAGGGAGCAAGGGCTTCGACGCTCATAGCTCAACCCTCGGATCGACGGCGACGGTGACGATATCGGCAATGAAATTGACGAGCACGGTGGCGCAGGCAAAGGTCATGGCGACGCCCTGAACGACCATGTAATCGCGCGAGAAGATGGCGCGCACCAGCAATTGGCCCATGCCGGGCAGAGCAAAGACGCTTTCGACGACGACGGTGCCGCCGATCAGCCAGCCAATGTTGACGGCCAGAAGATTGATTGTCGGCACGAGCGAATTCGGCAGGACGTGGCGCCAGAAGACTATACTCTCAGGCATGCCGCGAGCGCGGGCAGCTGTCGCTACATCGGATTTCAGGGATTCGATCATCGCGGAGCGCAGGCTGCGGGTCAGCACTGTTGAGAGCGACAATGCAACGGTCAACGCAGGCAAGATGAGATGGGAGAGCTTGTCGCCCAGTGTCGTGCCGTAGCCGGAAACGGGCAGGACGCCGAGTTCGACGCTGAAAAGAATGATCAGCATCAGGCCGAGCCAGAAAGGCGGAAAGCCGATCCCGAATGTGGAGATGACGCGTACTGCATGATCAGGCGCCCGGCCAGCGTTGCGGGCGGCAATCGCCGACATCGGCACGGCGATCAGGATCGACAGGATGACACTTGTCAGGACCAGCGCGATCGTCGGCTCGATGCGCGTGGCGATCAGCGGAAATACGTCGATCTTGTAGAGGATCGACTTGCCCATTTCGCCATTCGCGAGGTTCTTGAGGAAGTAGAAATATTGCAGCCACATCGGCTGATCGAGGCCGTATTGGGCGCGGACATTGGCAAGAGCCGTCGGTGTCGCGCGCGTGCCGAGAATATTGCGGGCGGGATCACCGGGGATCAATCGCACCAGGATGAAGGTGATGACGCTGATGCCGAAGATAACGGGCAGAAACTGGACCGGCCGGGTCAGTATGAATTTATAACGGTGCATGGCGGCGCTCGCCCCCTTGTCTTCGGCGGGTTCCGATCACCTGATCCTGCATCAGCTTGCCCTGTGCCGCGATAGAAAATCGACCAGTGCGGGATAGTAATCATGCGGATTTTCATAAAACGGCATGTGGCTGGCATTGGCGAAAACCTTGAGCTCGGCATTCGGCAAGGCAAGCTTCATGCGCAGCGCGCAGGCCGGCGTCAGTTCGTCATGTTCGCCCGTGGTGATCAGCACCGGCGTCGTCACACCAGGCAGATCGGGGATGCGATTCCAGTCCTTCAGATTGCCGATATAGAGGAACTCGTTCGGACCCTGCATGGTCTCATAGGGACCCATATTCCAGTCGTCGAGCGAGCGGCGCACGGGTGCCGGCCATTCCGGCAGGCGGCAGACATGGCGGTAATTGAGGATCGTTACAGCCGCCTGATATTCCGGATGATTATAGGTGCCCTGCGCCTCGTGTTTCTGCATCATCGCCACCGTCTCGGGCCCGAGGGCGGCGCGCAGCCGTTCCAGTTCGGAAATCAGGTGCGGCATGTCGGCGACGGTGTCTTCCAGGATCAGCGTCTGCAGGTTCTCCGGATAGGTGAGTGCATAGTCGATCGCCAGCCAGCCGCCCCATGAATGGCCGAGCATATGCACCCTGCCGAGCCCGAGCGCCTTGCGCACCGTCTCCGTCTCCTCGACATAGCGGCCGATGGTCCAGAGCGATGCGTCGGTCGGCCTGTCGGAGGCGCCGGTGCCGAGCTGATCGAAGGCCACCACGCGATAGCCCTTGTCGATGAGACAGGAATGGGCCTCGCGCAGATAATCGCAGGGCAGGCCCGGGCCGCCATTCAGGCAGAAGACGGTCTCGCTGCCGCTCCCGAAGCTGTAGGCGACCACCTTGTAACCGTCGACTTCGATCTCATGCCGCGCCTCAGGCTCGATTTCACGCCACATTGACCGCTCCGGCAGAAGATTTCGCTTGCTCAATAATTGGGCATGGCTAAATTTTTACCGCAAACCACAGTCTTTGCCAGCTATAAGAAGTGATAGGGTGGGGAACCACCGACCGGGAGCCTGCCCATGCTTGATGAAATCGGAACGATCAGACGGCAATTCTCAGCCCATCAGACGTTGGACGGGCGTATCGATCAGGTTTTCGCTGCGATGCAGGAGATCGGCTTCGAGGCCCTGATCTACGATTACACACCGGTGCCTTATGACATCGACGGCGCGATCATGATCCCGTCGCTGTTGAAGCTGCGCAATATTTCCGAGGACATGCGGGAATACTGGTTCGACCGCGGCTACTTCCGCATCGATCCCGTTCAGCAGGTGGCGCTGCGCACCTCCGCTCCCTTCTTCTGGAATTACGACCGGGATGCAGACACGCTCATCAATCGCTTCATGAGCGATGACACCGCGCCGGTGACGCGCTATCTCAGCGAACGTGACATGTCGACGGGCGTCACTGTTCCCGTCCATATGCCTCGAGGTGACTATGCGACGGTGACCGGCATCCGCTTCGGCGCCAACAGCGATTTCGAGCACCATGCGCTGCGCTACATCGCCGATTTCAACCTGCTGGCCCATGTCTTCCATGAGGCCGCTTATTCGCTTTTCGATGCCAAGGCGCTGAGCGTCGGCAAGATCCGCCTGACGGAGCGGGAGCGCGAATGTTTGCGTCATTCGGCAGAGGGCCTCTCGGCCAAGGAGATTTCGCGCATCATCGACCGTTCGGTGCCGACCGTCGTCATGCATCTCAATGCGGCTGCCAAGAAGCTTGGCGCCCGCAACCGCACCCAGGCCGTGGTGCGCGCCACGCATTACCGGCTGCTGGAAGATCGCCCATCCTATAACTTCTGATAGCTGCCTTCGCCTTTTCGGCCACGCTATGCTTTTCCATCATTGCCCTAGAGGATGGAGATATCTGTGGCCTCAGTTCCGACGAAGGAAGCCTTTCTGCCGTTTCGCGAGTACCGGACATGGTATCGCATCACCGGTTCGCTTGGTTCCGGAAAACTACCGCTCGTCGTCGCCCATGGTGGTCCCGGCTGTACGCATGACTACGTCGATTCCTTCAAGGGCATCTCGGAGCTCGATGGCCGCGCCGTCATCCATTACGATCAGCTCGGCAACGGCAACTCGACCAGGCTACCCGACAAGGGGCCGAATTTCTGGACGCCAGCGCTCTTCCTCGAAGAACTCGATGCGCTGCTGAAGCATCTCGGCATTCAGGATCGCTACGCCTTCCTCGGCCAGTCCTGGGGCGGCATGCTGGGTGCCGAACATGCAGTAGGCCAGCCGAAGGGCCTGAAGGCGCTCGTCATCGCCAATTCGCCGGCCAACATGCATACCTGGGTAGCAGAGGCAAACCGCCTGCGCGAGGAACTGCCGCAGGAGGTGCAGGATACGCTGCTGAAGCATGAGGAAGCTGGCACCATTACCGATCCGGACTATGTTGCCGCCGCGCGCGTCTTTTACGACCGGCATGTCTGCCGCGTTTCCCCTTGGCCGCAGGAAGTCGCGCGCACTTTCGCGATCATGGACGAAGACAACACCGTCTACCGCAACATGAACGGCCCGACCGAATTCCACGTCATCGGCACGATGAAGGACTGGACCATCGAGGATCGCCTGCCGCTCATCCAGGCGCCGACGCTTTTGATCTCCGGCAAATATGACGAGGCGACCCCGCTTGTCGTCAAACCCTATGTCGATCGTGTGAAGGGGTGCGAGTGGGTGCTCTTCGAGAACTCCAGTCACATGCCGCATGTCGAGGAAAACGAACTTTGCCTCGACATCGTCTCAGCCTTTCTCACCAGGCATGATTGATTGCAGTCAGCGGCCTGCGCCATCAGTGCAGCCTGCATCCGGCTATCGCTCGAATGGTTCGCCGAGGGAGGCGACGCCATTGAGCTTCAGCAGGCGACGATCTGCCGAGATGATGCCGAGCACGATGATCGTCACGAGATAGGGCAGGCAAGCCAAAAGCTGCGAGGGCACGTCGAGCCCGGTTGCCTGCGCGGCAAGCCCCATCAGCGATACGGCGCCGAAGAGGCAAGCTCCGAGGAAGATCCGCCCCGTCAGCCAGGTTCCGAAGACGACGAGCGCAATGGCGATCCAGCCGCGGCCGGCGATCATGCCATCCGCCCAGAGCGGCGTATAGATCGTCGACGCATAGGCGCCGGCGAAGCCCGCCATCATGCCGCCGAATGCGACAGCCGCGAAGCGTACGGCGATGACGGAATAGCCGATGGCGTGAGCGGCTTTCGGGTTTTCGCCGACGGCGCGAATGACGAGACCCACCTTGCTATAGGCAAACGTCGCCCAGATCGCGAGTGTCACCAAAAGCGAAAGCCAAACGACGATATCCTGGGTGAACAACCCGCCAATGAGAGGAATGTCGGAAAGGCCGGGAATGGTAATCTTCGGCAATGCCTTGACGGTGAGGCTCTCATAGCTCTTGCCGAACAGTGCCGACAGGCCCTGACCGAGAATGCCGATGGCAAGCCCTGTCGCGACCTGGTTTGCATTGAAGCCAAGGATGATCCCGGCAAAGACTAGCGAGAGCAGGACGCCGCCGATGCCGGCCGCGATAAACGCCAGAATGTGGCCGCCGCCGTGATAGACGACGATGAATGCGATGACGGCGCCGAACGCCATTAGCCCTTCGACGCCGAGATTGAGCACGCCCGCGCGCTCGACCACAAGCTCGCCAAGCGCTGCGAGCAAAAAGGGTGTCGCTGCCGCCAGCATGCCGGCCAGGATGAACTCGATGGCATTCATGATGGGCTCCTGACAGCGACAGGGCGCCAGGCAAGGCGGTAGCGGACAAAGGCGACGGCGATCAGATAGGCGAGCAGTAGGCTGCCCTGGAAAACGCGGACGGCTGCGATCGGCAAATTGGCGGAGACCATGGCATTGTCACCGCCAATGTAGAGGGCCGCCATGACGATCGACGATATGACGATGCCGATCGGATGCAGCCCGCCGAGATAGGCAACGATGATGGCAGCATAGCCGTAACCGGTCGAGATCGAGCGCTGCAGCTGGCCAAGCGGGCCGGCGACTTCGGCTGCGCCCGCAAGACCGGCGGCTGCACCACCGATCAGGAGCGACAGCCAGATTGCCCAGCCCTCTTTGAAGCCGGCATAGCTTGCGGCACGCGGCGCCAGTCCGCCGACCTGCAATTTGTACCCGATGAAGCTCTTCTGCATGAAGATCCATGCCGCGACGGACAGCAGAACGGCAAGGATCAGCGAGACATTGACACGCGTTCCCTCGATCAGGATCGGCACCATTGCGTCATACTGAAACATCACCGACTGCGGGAAGTTGAAGCCATTCGGATCCTTCCAGGGGCCGAGCAGCAGATAATTGAGAAGCTGCACCGCAACGAAGCTCAGCATCAGCGAGACCAAGATTTCGTTGGCGTTCAGCCGGACACGCCAGAAGGCGGTCAGCGATGCCCAGAGCGCGCCGCCAATGGTGCCGAGCAGCAGCATCGCCGGCCAGATCCACTGGCCGGTCGCATCCGGCCACCAGATCGGAATGGCGGAGGCAAAGATTGCACCGAGCACGAATTGCCCTTCGGCGCCGATGTTGAACACCTTGGCGCGGAAGCCGATCGCCAACCCCTGCGCGATCAGCAGCAGCGGTCCGGTCTTCAGCAGTACTTCGGAGAAGGATGCCCAGGAAAAGAAGGGTTCGATCAGCATCGCATAGATGACCGCAGCCGGATCACGCCCCATGACGACATAAAGGCCGAGATTGAGGATGATGGTGATGACGAGCGCGATGGGCGGGGCAAGCAGGGTGGCGGCAAGCGAGGCGCGCTCCCGGCGGACGAGGGTTGGCAGGGCGGCAAACAGAGGTCTGCTCATGCGATCGCTTTCTCGCGCTGCGACTGGGCGCCGATCATGTATCGTCCGATCTCTTCGGGTTTGGTATCGCGTGTGACGAGCGGCGGGCTCAGCTTCCCGTGGTGCAGGACCTGGATGAAGTCGCTAAGTTCGAACAGTTCTTCCAGTTCCTCGGAGATGACGAGGATCGCCATGCCTTCGTTGCGCAGCGTGATCAGCCGCTTGCGGATTGCCGAGGCTGCGCCGATATCGACGCCCCACGTGGGCTGGGCAAGGAAGAGCAGTTTGGGTGCCAGCATGATTTCTCGCCCGACGATGAACTTCTGCAAATTACCGCCCGAGAGTGAGCCGGCTTCGGCCTCGGGGCCACGCGTGCGCACGTCGTAGTCCCGGATGCACTCATTGGTGAAGGCGGTCGTCTGCGCCTTATCGAGCAGGCCGCGTCTGACGAGGTTCAGGGGATGGGCGGTCAGCAGGCTGTTGAGGGTGAGCGACATCTCGGGAACTGCGCCACGGCCGAGTCTATCCTCCGGCACGAAGGCAAAACCAAGCTGCCGGCGGACCGCCGGGGCGAGTGTGCCGACATCCTTGCCCATCATGAAGATCTGATCGCGTTGTTCCCGCGGCAGGATCGTTTCGCCAGAGATCAGCGCGGCAAGCTCGCTCTGGCCGTTACCCGAAATGCCGGCGATGCCGAGGATCTCGCCGGCGCGCACGGCCAGGCTGACCTGGGAGAGCGGCACGGCGAAAGGATCGTCTGGCCTGTAATCAAGGCCGATCAGTTCCAGCCGCTTCTCGCCTTCGGCAAGTGGCAGCGCCGGCATGGGTTCCGGCATGTCGCGGCCGATCATCATGCGGGCAAGGTCGTGGGCGTCATGCTCGCGCGGGTCGATATAGCCCGTCACGCGTCCACCGCGCAGGATCGTCGCCCGGTCGCAAAGAGACTGGATCTCTTCCAGCTTGTGGGAGATGAAGAGGATGGAAACGCCGCCATCACGCAGCCGGCGCAAGGTCTCGAACAGTTTCTCCACGGCCTGCGGCGGCAGAACCGATGTCGGCTCGTCGAGGATCAACAGTTTCGGATCGGTCATCAGGCAGCGGATAATTTCCACCCGTTGCCGCTCGCCGACGGAAAGCGAATGCACATGGGCGAGCGGATCGACCTCGAGGCCGAACTCGTGCCCCAGCTTGCGGATGTGCTCAGCCAGTTCGGCTTTCTTGCCCGCCACGATAAGCCTGATGTTCTCGACCACTGTCAGGCTTTCGAACAGCGAGAAATGCTGAAAGACCATGCCGATGCCGGCACGCCTTGCCTCCGCGGGGGAGGCAAGGCTAAGGGGGTGCCCGTTCCAGGCGACGGTTCCGCTGTCCGGCTGCTCGACGCCGTAGATCAGCTTCATCAGGGTCGATTTGCCGGCCCCGTTTTCTCCGAGGATGGCATGGATCGAGCGGGGAGCGACGTCGAGATCGATCTGCTGGTTGGCATGGACCTGGCCGTAGCTCTTGGAGATGCCGCGCAGCGACAGGAGCGGGCTTACCATGGCTTACTTCGGCAGTGGCGTCTTGACACCCTTGACGTGCCAGTCCATCGCGACGATCTGCGCGTCCGTCAGCGTCGCACCCGAAGCAGCACCTTCGCTGCCATCGGCCTTGGTGATCGGACCGGTGAAAGGCGAGAAGCTGCCATCGGCGATCTTTGCCTCGATGGCCTTGATCTTGCTCATCGTATCGGCCGGGATTGCCGGGTTCCAGTCGACGACTTCGACCACCTTGTCTGCGACGCCGAGGAAGGTGTTGGCGCCCTTGAAAGTGCCGGCGAGATGGGCATCGACCGAAGCCTTGAAGAAGGGCGACCAGTCGGTGGCGACGCAGCCGAGATAGGTCTTTTCGGCATATTTCTTCATCGAGGAGTTCAGGTTGAAGGCATAGATGCCGGCTTCCTCGCAGGCCGAGATCACCGAAGGCGTATCCTGGGCATTGGAAAAGATCACGTCGCAACCCTGCGAGATCAGCGCCTTGGCGGCTTCCTGCTCCTTGGCCGGATCGAACCAGGAATTGACCCAGACGACGGAGACTTCGATGTCAGGCTTGACCGATTGTGCGCCGAGCGTGAAGGCATTGATGGAGGTGATGAGTTCCGGAATGGCAAAGGCCGAAACCGAGCCGAGCTTGCCGGTCTTGGAAACGGCGGCGGCTGCCATGCCGAGCAGGTAGGTGCCTTGGAAATATTTGGCGGCGAAGGGTGAGAAGTTCGGCGTGACCTGGAAGCCCGAGGCATGCAACACGGTGACCTTGGGATTGCGGCGGGCGATCTGCAGCGCACCATTCTGATAGCCGAAGGAACCGGCGATCAGGAAGTGGTTTCCGTCGGCGACCGTCTTGTTCATGATGCGGTCGGCATCCGGGCCTTCGGCGATGTTCTCGATAACGGTGACCTTCACCTTGTCGCCATAGGCGGCCTTGATCGGATCGATGCCGGCGGCAAGTGCATGGCCCCAGCCGACATCGCCGATCGGCGAGGGCACGACGAGGGCGATGCCGAGCGGTTCGTCGGCAGCAAGTGCGGAGCGGCCGGCAAAGGCGGTGGCGAGGCCGGCAGCGGCCGCGCTCTTCATGAGCGTTCTGCGGGTCAGATTGTTGGACATGTCAGTTCCCCTCTTTTGGTTCTTCAAAATTCGACGGTCGCGAGCGCCGCTTCGGCGTCCGCAAAAAGCTTGAATTCGTCGAGGCCGGTGAATTCGCCTGCCTGCCAGACGATGCGCCCATTGATCATGGTGAGGTCGGTCGGCATGCCGATCCCGACCTTGGCGATCAGGCTCAGCGGATCGTGCCGCGTGCCGACAAAATCCATCCGCCGCGTATCGATCGCGAAGAGATCGGCGGCCATGCCCGGCGCAAGACGGCCGATATCGCTGCGTCCGAGTAGGCTTGCGCCGCCCGTCGTTGCGTAGCTCAGGAAGTCGACCGGCGGCGGAACCGGATGACTGCGCGTCGATGCCGCCAGGCATTGCAGCATATAGGCGGAATGGATGCAGTGCATGAGGTTCGAATTGTCGTTCGAGGCAGCCCCATCGCAGCCGAGCCCGACGCGCAGGCCAACGGCCGACATTGCCGGAATGTCGGTGACCTCGGCGCCGACAAGATAGACCGGCTCGGGGCAATGAGAGACGCCGGTGCCATTTGCCGCCATCTTACGCAATTCGTCATGCGTCAGTTCCCAGCAATGGGCATAGAAGGTATCCGGGCCGGCAAAGCCCAGTTCAGCGCAGTAATCTACGGTGCGCATGCCGTGCCGCGCCTCAATGACAGGGCTTTCCCCTTCGCCAACATGCGTGTGCAGAAATACCCCGCGGTCACGGGCAAGTGCTACGGATTCGACGAAGGTCTCACGGTAGCAGTTGACCGGCTGGCAGGGGGCAACAACCACCTGCCGCATGCTGAAGGGGCTGGCATCGTGGTAGCTGTCAATCAGCCGGGCGCAATCGGCGATGAATTCGTCCGTCGTTTCCAGCATGGCATCCGGGATCGTCGACCCCTCGGACTTCGGCAGCGTGTTGCCGCCGCGGCCTGCATGGAAGCGCATGCCAAGAAGCTCAGCCGCCTCGAACTGGCGGTCGATCAGGCGTTTTCCGGCATGGCGGGGGAAGCAATATTGATGGTCGAAGGCCGTTGTGCAGCCATGTTTGATCATCTCGGCCATGGCGGTGACTGAGGAATGGTAGAAGCAATCCTCATTTAACCGCGAGAAGATCGGGTAGATCCGGTCCAGCCATTCGATGACCGACAGTTTCGTCCAGTCGAGATCGGCCCGGTTGCGCACGAAGCACTGGAAGAAATGGTGATGCGTGTTGACGAGGCCCGGATAGACGAACCAGCCGGTGGCATCCTGGACGATCGTGCCGGAAGGCAGGGGCTCCTGCGACAGGTTCGCGCCAATTGCCTGGATCGCCGAACCATTGGTCAGCACGTCCACGTTCCGGCGCACACTTGGTCCGTTGCCCTCGTCGACGATGACGGCTGCGCAGTTCTTCAGGAGGTAGCCGGCCATATCAGCTTTCCTCCTTCGCAGGATGGGGATCGGGCTTTAGCTCGTGCAGTCGGTGGATGCCGGGCATTTCGATGAAACCGTCGATGCTTCGGATGGCGCGCAGCCACAACCGGATCGTTGCGTAGGGATCGAGCGAGATGCCGCCATCAGGTGCAAGCGCCACATAGGGGAAGCAGGCGATGTCGGCGATCGTGGCACGGTTCGATGCCAGGAAGCGCATGCCACGAAGCTGCTGTTCGAAGAGACCGGCTTCCAGCTCACGCAATGCTGCGGTCCCCTGCGTCTGCAGGGTCTCGATATTGCCCGGGCGCAGCAGCATCTCGTGCAGCCGCGCGCCGCCGAGGTTCGCCGTCAGCCGGTGCGAGAAGGAGAGCCACTGCTGAACCCGTGCCGTCTCCTCAGGTGTGCTGGTGCCTAACCATTCCGGTGCGCTTTTGGCGGCGAGATAGGCGAGGATGGCTGAGGATTCCGTCAGGACGAGATCGCCATCCTGGAGGATCGGTATGGAACCTGCCGGATTGAGCGCCAGGAGCTCGGGTCCGCGATGTTCGGCGCCAGGATGGAAATCGACCGGCCGGATGTCCAGCTTGACGCCGAGGATCGCGGCCATCAGGCGGATCTTGTAGCAGCTCGGCGAGAGAATGTAGTCGTAGAGCTTCATTGCGCGACCAACTGTGCACCGTAGGTATAGTTATGGCGCTTGAGCCAGCGTCTGTAGGCGACCGACGTTAGATCGGCCCTGGTCGGGATTTCCATGCCGGGGTCGAGCGGAAGCAGGGAAGGGATCTGGTTTTCGAGGATCGAGCGATCCTGCAGGAAGATCATCTGCTGAAAATGGATGAGGTCTGTCATCGGCGTTTCGTCATCAAAAAGGGCCATCCATGGCCATACGTCGCAAAGGTCTTCTGCAAGCGGCTGCACGAAGAGGGTAATGACATCCCATTCGCCCGGCCGGGGAGGGCAGGTCTTGTAGAGCACCGAGCAGGTCGGCGCCGGCACGCGGTACATATATTCGGTAGTGATCCCGCCACTCGCCGACTTGGCGGCCTGCGGCTGGTAGAACTTCACCTGCGTCGCCCAGACCTCATCCTCGTCTTCGCGGATCTCAACCTTGTAATTCTCGACTTCCGTATGTGGCTCGGCGCCGAGAATATCGGTGTGGACGAAGGGGAAATGGGCGATGTCGAGAAAGTTCTCCACCGCCCGCAACGGTGAACAGCGCACCCGTACCACGCCGACATCGACGAAGCGGCGGCCAGGCTGATCCGCCTCGGGAATGGCAAAAAGCTCCTTGGCGGGGTTGCCGAGGGAAGACCAGACATGGCCGTAGCGGACACGAACCGGGAGGCTGCGCCCATCGGAGTATGTCACCAGCGCATTGCCATCGGATGTGCGCGCCACTTCGATGGGTTCGCCCATCAGAGCGGTTTTGGTCCCTGTCTCGGTGAGTTGGGAAAAGAGGCCAACCGGATACCACTCGTCGATCATCGCGCCAGCCTTCATCATGCGACCTCCTTGCGCCGCGCTTCCGCCTGGCGGCGCACAGCCTCGGCGATACGGGACGCGGCAACACGGTCTGCCGGGCTGCGATCCTTCTCGATCATGACGTGAACGAGCGTGCGATTGATCTGCTCAGCCAACAGCAGCCGGACCCAGGGAAGATCGGCGATGCGGATAAACCCGTCCGAATCGACTTTGGCCCCAGCTGCGTCTTCGAGTGCGCCAATATCCGACTCGATAGTCAGCGAGCGCAACGGCACGAGATCGTCAAAGCGTGGCGGCTGGGCCGCCGGCTCGCCAACAGCCACCCAGATGACACCATCCGATTCCGCGACCTTGTGGACCGCGACACGGATCGTTTCCGGCGGCACGAGATCGGGATGGGCGGGGATGCGGATACATCCTCCCGCCGGAGAATAGCTCCAGCCATGATAGATACAGGAGAGCGCCTCGCCGCGCACGAAGCCATGGGACAATCGCATCCCGCGATGGGGACAGCGATCCGACGATGCCGATGCGCGTCCGGACTGGCTGCGCCAGAGAGCGATCGATCCCGCCGGTGTCCAGGCCGGCATCACGGTCGCCGGCGGCAGATCAGCAGAAAGGGCGACAGGCGTCCAGGAGCCGGCCGTAGCAGATGGCATAACCTATGATTCCCCAATTTTACCAAGGCTTTAGCGCTGTTGGCCGCGCACTGTCGCCGAGCTTGCGGCCTCAGTTTCCAGAGGCTTGCATAAAAAAATCGCATTGGCAACAATGATTAAATAAAGGGCAGGGGATCAATGCGGCCTGCGTTACGGTGTGTCGGCGGGATCTACAATCCTGCGCTGAATCTCATCCACCCAGACGTCGATCGGGCCAAGCGAACACCCCATTTCCAGCATGTCGATCAGTTCCACTGGCCCCGCGACCTCAAGTTCGATTCGGTCGGCGCCGGTGTGAAAGAAATCCTGGGAAAGTCCAAGCTTGTCGGCATGGCGGCGGATCCACGGGATGAACGAGGCGGCATTGACATCGCCCAGGATCGTCATTCGCTCGCGCAATTCGCCCTGCCGTACCTGCATCACTGATTTACCCATCATTTTATCCGTGACGACAGCATAGCGGCTCGATGCATTTGTGAAAGAGGCATGACAGGCCAAACGGTCTTATGCCTTTCATGACACCGTGAATAAATAGAACGGGAAACAACCTTATCATCAGCGACGCCGGCTGCGCCGTTGATTATGGTGGCTGGTAATATCGTTCCGCAGGACAAGAGGACATGAATATGACGACGACTTCCTGGCAGGCAGACCCGCTCGTTTGGGGTTCTGGACCACGGGTTTTCGAGGCCTTTCTGGAGCCGACCTGCCCTTATTCCGTCAGGACGTTCAAGAAGCTGGATACGCTTCTGGAGCAAGCCGGTGCGGAAAAGATCACAGTGAAGATCCGGCTACAGTCGCAGCCATGGCATCTCTACTCCGGCGTGATCGTACGCTCTATCCTGGCGGCATCGACGCTGGAAGGCGGCAAGGAGACTGCGAAGAAGGTCATGGCGGCCGTTGCCGCCCATCGCGAGGAATTCGAGTTCGAGCGTCACGCCGGCGGCCCGAACATGGATGTGACGCCGAACCAGATCATCGAGCGCCTCGAGCGCTATAGCGGTGTTGCGCTGAAGGAAGCCTTCGCCATTCCCGATCTCGACCGGGAGATCAAGTGGCATTGCAAATATGCCCGTCAGAACGGTATTCATGTCTCGCCGACCTTCATGATCGACGGGCTGGTACGCCCGGACATGAGCAGCGGCGATGATGTCGAGGCCTGGGTCAAGCTGCTGATCGGCTAGCCGTCTCAGGCAAGCTTATTAAACAAGTAAGTGAAAGACCTCACTACCCTCAGACGGTGAGGTCTTCGACCTTGCGCGCGAGATCGCTGATGTAAGCAGCGACGGAGAGGTCTTGCCCCGTTGCATCCACCAGCAGTTGGCTCGGGCTTTTCGACCGCCCGTATTGATGGACATTGTCGTTTAGCCAGGTCTTCAGCGGCAGATAGTCGCCCGCTTCCAGCCCGCGCTCGATCGACGTCTCTTTGCGAGCGGCGGCGAAGAACTGGGAGGACATGATGTTGCCGATCGTATAGGTGGGGAAGGAACCCACCATGCCCGACGACCAATGGACATCCTGGAGCACGCCGAGCGTATCGTTCGGCACATCGAGGCCAAGATAGGCCTTGATCTTCTCGCGCCAGATCTCAGGCAGATCGGCGACGCGGATCTCGCCCGCCATCAGCCCGGCCTCGATCTCCGAACGCAGCATGATGTGAAGGTCATAGGTCAGTTCGTCGGCCTCGACACGGATGAAACCCGGCCGCGCGGCATTGACCGCCCGCCAGAAATCCTCCGCCGTGACATCGAAGAGCTGGTCGGGGAAGGTGTTCTGCAAGTCGGCGAAGTTCAGCTCCCAGAAGCGGCGGGAGCGACCGACGCGGTTTTCCCAGAGGCGAGACTGAGATTCATGCGTGCCGAAACTGGTGCCACCGACGGCATAGAGATTGACGAAATCGGTGGTGAAGGTTGAACGGCTGAAGGCTTCCGATATGCCCTGCTCGTAGATGCCGTGACCTGCCTCATGCCAGACGGCAAAGAGGCCGCCGGGCAGCCAGGTCTCGCGGAAGCGGCCGGTGATGCGCACGTCGGAACGCGTAAAGGAAATCTCGAAAGGATGGACCGTGTCGTCGAGGCGACCGCGATTGAAATCATAGCCGAAGCGGGTAGAGATCAGGCTGGAGAACGCCCGCTGCCGGTCGACGGGATAGGCGCGGTCGAGAATTTCGGAGCGGACTTTTGCTTCTTTCGCGCGAGCGAGCAGCGGCAGCAGACCGTCGCGCAATTCGCCATAAAAGCCGCGCAGCCGCGACCAGCTCATGCCTGGCTCGTAGGTTGCGACGAGCGCATCATAGGGATGTTCCTCGTAGCCGATGTCGGCGGCGATCTCGCGCTGTATCTCCATCGTGCGTTCGAGAAGGGGGACGAAACCGGCGAAATCATTGATAGCGCGGGCCTTGCTCCAGGCCGCCTGGGCAACCGTTTTCAGTTCGGCCGCGGCGCTGACGAGAGAGGCGGAAATACGCGAGAGCGTGTCGATTGCGGCGGCTGCCTGTTCGACCGCGAGGCGGCGCGGATTGGCGGCATTGATGCCCGACAGTTCCGAGCGCGCGTCCTCAATGGCGCGTTGCAATTTGTCGCTTGTGGCAAGATCGCGGGCGAGGCTGACAAGCGTGGCTATCTGCTTGCCGCGCGCATCGACACTGCCTGGCGGCATCATGGTGCGCGCATCCCACGTGAGCAGGTTCACGGCGCAAAGGATATCGTTGATCCTGGCAATCTCGGTTTCGAAAACGGCATAGCTCATGGTTATCTATCCTGTTGGAGCGCAGGTGCCCCGAAGTCTTCACGGTGGCAGGCAGCAAGTTGGCCGTGGCCACGTGGCGTCAGGAGTGGTCGCTCGACCTTGCAGCGGTCGAAGGCATGCGGGCAGCGGCTTGCGAAGGCGCACCCGGGCGGCACCTCAAGCGGGCTCGGCAGTTCGCCGCGGGCGGCAACCGTGCGGCTGCGGCGTGAGGGATCGAGTTCGGGTGCGGCATCGAGCAGGGCCTTGGAATAAGGGTGGCGCGGGGCGGTGAAGAGGCCTTCCGAGGTGCTCACCTCTGCCACCTGGCCGAGATACATGACGGCCACCCGATGCGAGATGTGGCGCACGAGGCGTAGATCATGGGCGACAAAAATGACGGTGAGGTGCAATTGCTCCTGCAGTTGCAGAAGCAGATTGACGACCTGCGCCTGCACCGAGACGTCGAGCGCCGAAACCAGTTCGTCGGCGACGATAACGTCGGGCTCGACGGCGAGTGCTCTTGCAATACCGATGCGCTGGCGCTGGCCACCGGAAAACTCATGTGGATAGCGTGCGACCGCGTCCTGTGGTAGGCGCACCAGTTCCAGGAGTTCGGCGATGCGATCCTCGATCTGGGGCTTTGGCCGCATCTTGTGAACGGAAAGCGCTTCGCCGAGGATCTGCGAGACGGTCATGCGCGGGTTGAGCGAGCCGTAGGGATCCTGGAAGATCATCTGGACGCGCCGGTTGAAGGCGCGACGTTCGCCGCCGCGGAGCGTGCCGATATCTTTGCCCTCGAAGCGGATCGCTCCGCCATCCGGCTCGTGCAGGCGCACCAAACAGCGCGCCAGCGTCGATTTTCCACAGCCGGATTCGCCGACGATCCCGAGTGTTTCGCCGCGGTGGATCTGCAGCGAGACGTCGCGTAGCGCATGGACCGCGAGCGAAGGCTTTCCCTGGAGTCTGCGCGTCAGGGAATAAGGGCCAGCAAAACGCTTCGAGATGCCGTCAATCGAAAGAATGGGAAGGTTCGCGTTCAAATGATCGCCTCCGCCGCAGCCACGAGCTCATGGTGGAAACAGGCAACCATACGCTCCCCAGAGGCGACGACGGCCCCCAACGGCGGCCGTTCTCTCAGACAGTGTTCGGTTGCAAACTTGCAGCGCGGATGGAAGGCGCATCCATCCGGCAGATTGGTGAGGCTTGGCGGTGTGCCCTCGATCGATTGCAGCACCGTGCGGGAAGCGCCCGAGCGGGGCACCGAGCCGAGCAAGCCGCGGGTATAGGGGTGGAGCGGCTTGTTGAAGACGTCGACGACTGTTCCGGTCTCGACGATACGGCCCGCATACATGACCGCCATGCGGTCGCAGGTCGCGGCGACGACGCCGAGGTCGTGGGTGACGAGCACGACGCTCATGGAGAGCCGGTCGCGCAGGTCGAGCAGCAGTTTCAGGATCTGGTCCTGGATCGTGACGTCGAGCGCCGTCGTCGGCTCGTCGGCCAAGAGGAGCTTTGGCGAACAGGCGAGCGCGATGGCGATCATGGCACGCTGGCGCATGCCCCCCGAAAACTGATGCGGATACTCCAGCAGGCGCCGCTCGGCGGCGGGTATGCCGACGATGTTCATCAGTTCCAGCGCGCGCGCTTTGCGCTCCCTGGCATTCAGCGTCATGTGAGCGGCGAGATTCTCCTCGATCTGCATGCCGACCGGCAAGACCGGGTTCAGTGCCGTCGTCGGCTCCTGGAAGATCATCGCGATCTCGCCGCCGCGAACCTTGCGTAGTTCTTCGGCCGGCATGGCGACGAGATCGCGGCCGCGCCATTCGACACGGCCGCTCACGTGTCCTGGTTGGCGGATCAGTCTCATGATGGAGCGCAGCGTGACGCTCTTGCCCGAGCCGGATTCGCCGACGAGCCCGACGACTTCGCCCGGCGCCACGTCGAAATCGACATCGGCGGCGGCAATCGCCTGTCCGCGCGGCGTGTCGAAAGTCGTCGTCAGGCCGCGCACGACCAGCCCGCCATTCTCGTTCGGCATGCCCATCATCGTCTGACCCTCAACAGTTCGGCGACACCATCACCCGCCAGGCTGAAACCGAGGCCGGTCAGCACGATCGCGACACCCGGAAAGACCGAAATCCACCAGGCGGTATTCATGAAATTTTTGCCGTCGGCGATCTGCACACCCCATTCGGCGGCCGGCGGCTGGGCGCCGAGACCGAGATAGCCGAGGCTGGAGCCAAGAAGGATGGCAAGCGCCATATCGGTCATCCAGTAGACGATCGCAGGCGTGATCGCATTCGGCAGCAGGTGGCGGAAGACGATGCGCAGCGGCGCATAGCCCATCACCCTGCCGGCATCGGCATAGTCGAGCCGCTTCTGCACCTTGATTTCGGCTGCGATCAGCCGCGCATAGAAGACCCAGCCGACCACGCCGACGGCGACATACATGTTGCCGAGACCAGGTCCAAGCACGGAGACGATGGCGATGACCAGCACCAGAAAGGGGAAGGTGATCGTCGCATCGACGATGCGGCCGAAAATCGACTCCCAGATGCCGCCGGCATAACCCACGAAAGCGCCCACGATCGTGCCGAAGATGAAGGGGCCGACTGTTGCAAAGACGGCGATCTGCATGTCTATCGTATAGGCGTGGATGACGCGCGAGAGCACATCGCGGCCGAAACTGTCGGTGCCGAAAGGATGCGCCCGGCTCGGCGGTTTCAAGAGCGTGTTATAGTCGAATGTCGTCGGATCATAGGGCGCAAAGAGCGACGGCCAGATCGCAACGATCAGGCTGAGGCCGAGGATGATGCCGCCCGAAATCAGCGAGCGCGGCATGCGCAAGCGCGACGCAATGCGGGCAGGCTTGGCGGCGTGACCGGTCATCGGGCAATCCTCGGGTCGAGCCAGGCCTGGACGATATCGGTGACCAGGAAGGTCAGCGAGACGAGGATCGCCAGTGCGATGGTGAGGCCCTGGAGGACCGGATAATCGCGGCCGTAGATGCTTTCGATCAACAGGCGACCGGCGCCTGGAACGGCAAAGACCGTTTCGGTGATGACGGCGCCGCCAAATAGCGTGCCCGTCTGCAGGCCGAACAGTGTCACGGTGGAGATCAGCGCGTTGCGCAGTATATGGCGTATTAGGATGACGCGCGAGCGCAGGCCCTTGGCGGTGGCGAAATCGACATATTCGGCGTTCATGACGCCGATGATGGAGGAGCGCAGATTGCGCATCAGCACGGCGGCAAAACTCAGCGCGAGCGTTAACGCCGGCAGGAAGAGATGGTAGATGCGATCGCCGAACGTATCGCCATAGCCGCCGACCGGGAAGATCTTCAGTTGCGCGGAAAAGACGGTCAGGAGCACGATACCGACATAGAAGACCGGCATCGACAGGCCGACCTGAAAGGTGCCGCGGATGATGCTGTCGGGAAGCCGTTCGCGTTTCAGCGCGGCGACGAAGGCGAGCGGTACGGCAAGAACGAGGGCGATCAGGGCGGACATGACCGTCAGCATGAGGGTTACCGGAAGGCGCTGAAGGATCAGCGACATGACGGATACTTTCAGGCCGATAGAGTTGCCGAGGTCACCGGTCAGGATGCGCTCGACATAATAGAGGAACTGCGCGGGCACGGGCTGGTCGAGCCCGAGTTGCCTGTTGATGCGCTCAACGTCGGCATCGATGGCGCGGTCGCCGAGCATGGCACTGGCGGGATCGCCCGGCAGCAGACGCACGAGGACGAAAGTGACGATGAGAATGAAGATCACCGTCGGGATCATCTGAAGCATACGGCGAATTATGAAACTGAAAAGAGGCAATAGCCGCTCCGGGTCTTCCTCCAGAGCGCAGTGCGTCCATTCGGATGCACTAAGGACGCTCTAACTCTTTGAATCTGGGCATCAGGCTTTCCGAAAAGCGGTCACGATTTTCGGACCGATGCCTTAGTCGAAAAAGGCCGCAGGCCCCAAGTGAGGCCCGCGCAACAGGCTGGGTCAGGGGTTACTTGTCTTTCCAGGTCTTGGCGAAGATGTTGTTGCCAAGCGGGATTTGCAGGAAGCCATGGACCTTCTTGCTGAGCGCAACCGGATAGGGCGTCTCATAGAGAGGCACGATCGGCCCCTGGTCGTTATAGATTTCCTGCATCTTCGCATTTTGCTCGGCACGCTTCTTCGGATCCATTTCCTTTTGGGAGTCTTCGAAGAGCTTGTCGGCCTCGTCGCTCTTCCAGCCGGTGTGCAGCGCGTCGATCGTCTTGGAATAGACGAAGTAGGAGGTGATTTCGTTCGGATCGGCGATGTCATCCGTCCAGGCGGCATTGCGCATCACGAAGGTGCCGTCGCGATATTGCTGAGTGCGGGTCGGGTTGTCGACCTGCTGCAGTTCCAGCTTGATGCCAATCTGTCCCCACATCTGCTGCAGCGCAGTCGAGATGCCGATTTCGTCCTGATTGCCCGCCAGCACGAGGATGCTGGTCGAGAAGCCGCTTTCGAAGCCAGCTTCCTTCATCAGGCTCTTCGCCTTTTCGAGGTCGTAAGGATAGAGCGGCTTGTCGCCGACGTGTAGCGGTGTCGCCGTCGACATATAGGAAGTCTGCGGCGTGCCGACGCCATGGGTGACGATCTGGATGATCGCGTCCTTGTTGACGGCATAGTTCATCGCCTGGCGAACCTTGGCGTTGGACAGAGGATTGTCCTTGCCGCCGAGCTGCGGACGTACGTTGAGCGTAATGTATTCGACACGGGTTGAGGGGAAGAGTTCCATGTCGAGATTGCCGGACGACTTCAGTTCGTCGACGCGGGCGTAGGGAATGAATTCCGCACCGTCGATTTCGCCTGATGTCAGTTTCAGGATGCGAGTCGCATCGTCAGGGATCAGCTCGAAATCGATGCCGTCGAGATAGGGCAGCGGTTTGCCGTCCTCGCCCTTGCCCCAGTAATATTCGTTGCGCGCCAGCTTCATGCTGGAGCCGCGATCCCAGGATTTCAGCACGAAAGGACCGGAGCCGACAGGATGCTCGCCGAAGGCCTTGGCCTTTTCCTCGTCGGTCGCGCCCGGCGAAGCCTCGAAAGCCTTCTCCGGCATGATGCCGGTGTTGAAGACGGTCAGTGCGGCGAGGATGGCCGGATCCGGATGCTTGAGCTTGATGATGACGGTCTTGTCGCCCTCGGTCGTAACGTCATCGATGGACTCGATCATGAAGCCCCAGATGCCGTTGTCCTTCTTGGCAGCGCGCTTCAGCGACCAGGCGACGTCGGCAGGCGTGATCGGCGAACCGTCGGAGAACTTGATGCCGTCACGCAGGGTCAACGTGACGCTCGTGCCGTCGTCGGTGAGCTTATAATCGCTGGCTAGGCCCGGCTGTACACCCTTGCCATCGTCGGTCGGCAGGAGCAGAGTGTCGTAAAGGTTGGACAGGATCCAGATATCGACATTGGCGTCGTTCAGGACCGGATCCAGGAAAAGGCTGTCGGCGTAGCGGCCATAGGTCAGCGTGCCGCCCCGCTCCAGGGCGAATGCTGAAACACTGGTTCCGAGTAAAACTGCAGCGGCCACGGCCGCACGAGCGATCGTTCTCACATCATTCCCCTTTTATGGATATTAACTGTTCTTATTGGTTATAACGATTTCACGCAGCAAAAAGCCTGTCAACTGGTTTTCGTATGATCCCATCAAGACACTTGGCTTGTCTGGGCGCCTATTTCACGATAACTGTTATAACGTTCTATAACAGATAGCGTCGAACGGGTCTCATGGATTTTTTCGTCGACCGGGAACTGCCCGTGCCTTTACGCACGCAGCTTCACGGCCTAATTGAATATGGCATTGCCTGCGGTGAACTTCTTCCGGGGGAAGCGCTCCCTTCGGTTCGGGAACTCGCCGAGAAGGTGGGCGTTGCCCCGATGACCGTCAGTCAGGTCTATGCCGACCTGAAGGCGGCAGGCCTCATCGACACGCGCCCAGGCTCCGGCACATTCGTCGGCGACAGCCATCAGGCGCGGCTTGCAGCACGAGCGGACGCAACCGAACTGCATCGCCAGATCGATCACCTTATCGATGAAAGTCGGAGGCTCGGCATTCGCTCGTCGGACCTGGTCTCACTCGTCAATGCCCGGGCCTTTTACCGAGACAGCATCGGTCCACGGCTGCGCATCGTCATGATCGGCATCTTTCGGGATGCGACGGCGAGCTACGCCCGGTTCATCGCTGCCCGCCTTGGCCGTGATGTGACGGTTGAACCGTTGACGGTCTCCTCGATCGAGCGCAATCCGGCCGCCATGGCACGCGCCAACTCTGCCGATCTCGCCATCACCTTTGCCAACCGGCACCGCGAGGTCGCAACCCTCGTGCCGAACACCAAAGTGGTTACGATCAGCTTCACACCGTCGGAAGAGACGCGCCGGGCGCTTGCATCGCTCGATTCACTGGCTTCGATCGCCGTCGTCTCGCGCTTTCCGGATTTCCTACCGATCATGAAGAGCGGCGTGCAGCGTTTTGCGCCGCATGTCAGCGAAATCACCGCCACGACGCTCGAGGCGGCGGGGCTGGAGACGCTCCTCGCCAGTGTCTCCGTCGTGATCTACGCTTCGGGAGCCGAAAGCGTGACCGATCTTCTTCCTGAAGGCACGCAGGCAATCGAATACCGTCATGCACCTGATACAGCCGACATTGAAAGAGTGATCGTCCCGATCATTCGTGCTGCCGGCATCCCTTCATAGGAAGACGACACATCCAAACGAGACGCTATCGACGCAAAAATCTAGGAAAGGCAGACGAGATGAGAGTATCCGAGTCAAACTGGCAGCAAATCGAAACCTATCTGAAAACCGATGACCGGGCGATCCTGCCGCTCGGCAGTACAGAGCAGCATGCCGGCCTGTCGCTCTCGGTCGACTCCATCCTGTCGGAAAAAGTGGCTGCCGATGCCGCGGCATCCCTCGGCATTCCGGTCTTTCCGGTCGTGGCCTATGGGATCACGCCTTACTTCCTTTCCTTTCCCGGCACGATCAGCATCCGCCAGCAGACCTATATCAGCCTGGTCCGCGACATTCTCGATGGCTTGAGGCGACAGGGCTTTCGCCGGATCCTCATCGTCAACGGCCATGGCGGCAACCAGCCTGCCGGCAGCATGGCGATCGAATGGATGGCCGATAATCCGGATACGGCGGTGAAGTTCCACAATTGGTGGAACGCGCCGAAGACCTTCGCCAAGGTGCAGGAGATCGACACCGTCGCCTCGCACGCCTCCTGGATGGAGAATTTCCCCTGGACCCGTCTTGAAGGCGTCAAGCAGCCGACGCAGCAGAAGCCGATGATCGATCTTGCCCGCATGCGGGTCATGTCGCCGGATGCCGTCAAAGCCTATCTCGGTGATGGCAATTTCGGCGGTTACTACGAGCGGCTGGACGAAGAGATGCAGGCGATCTGGGATGTGGCGGTCGAAGAAACCCGTACGCTTCTCGAGGGAGGTTGGGCATGAGCGGACCGATCCTGATCTGGGGTGCCGGCGCGATCGGTGGCACACTCGGCGCCGCCTTCATCCGGGCCGGCAACGAGGTGATCTTCGTTGACAAAGTCAAGGAGCATGTCGATGCCATCAACGAGAAGGGCCTGAAGATCGTCGGACCGATCTTCGAGGATGTTGTCAGGGCGAAGGCCTATCTGCCGGAAGATCTCGAAGGCATCTATGACCGCACCTTCCTCTGCGTGAAGGCGCATCACACCGAAGATGCGGCGCATATGCTCGTCCAACATCTGGCCTCGGATGGTTATGTCGTCTCCGCCCAGAATGGCCTCAATGAGCGTGTTATCTCCCGTATCGTCGGCGAGAACCGGGTGATCGGCTGCTTCGTCAATTTCGGCGCCGACTATCTGGGGCCTGGTGTGGTGCAATATAGCGGTCACGGCGCCGTCGTCATCGGCGAACTCGACGGGCGCTTCACCGACCGTGCCGAAAATATTTACGAACTGATGAAGCAGTTCGAACCGAACGCCCTGATCACCAACAATATATGGGGCTTCCTCTGGGGCAAGCTGATCTATGGCGCATTGCTCTTCGGCACAGCACTGACAAATGACAGCATCGCCGATGTTCTCGATAATCCGGCCGCCCGGCCGGTTTTGCGCAGGCTGGCGCTGGAAGTGGCCACTGTTGCCGCGATCAACAATATCAAACCGGAGGCTTTCGACGGCTTTGATCCGGCTGCCTTCGGTCCGCTCGCGACGCCGGAACAGACTAACAAATCCTTTGACGACATGTCCGTCCACAATCGCAAATCGGTAAAATCGCATTCGGGCATCTGGCGGGATCTCGCCGTGCGCAAGCGCAAGACCGAAGTCGATGCGCAGGTACTGCCGGTAGTCGAAATCGGTCAGGAATCGCGCGTTCCAACGCCGCTTGCCGCGCGCGTAATTTCCATGATCCATGAGATCGAGGAGGGCAAACGACCGCTCACGGTCGCCAATATCGAAGAGCTTGCGAGGGTGGCATGAATATCTCCTTTGATGGAAAGGTGGTCGTCGTCACCGGTGCTGCCCACGGTTTCGGCCGGACGATCGCGCAGGGTTTTGCCGACCGCGGCGCGCGGGTTCACGCCTGCGATGTCAATGCGGCGGGACTGGAGGAAACCGTAAAACTCTGCGGTGAAAAGACCACGGTGCATGTGCTCGACGTCGGCAACCGCACCGACGTGCAGGCGCTGGTGCCGACCTTCGGCGAGGTCGATATCCTCGTCAATAATGCCGGCGGCGTGCGTGGCCAGGTCGGACGGCCGATCGAGGAGATTTCCGAAAGTGACTGGCAGACGATCTTCGATGTCAATCTTTCGGGCGCCTTCTTCATGGCGCAGGCGGTGGCGCCAACCATGAAAAGCCGCAAGGCCGGCCGCATCATCAACATTTCGAGCGGCGCGGGCCTCGGCATTTCGCTGACGGGCATCCAGGCCTATGCCAGCGCCAAGGCCGGTCAGATCGGCCTGACGCGTCAACTCGCCCATGAACTCGGCCCTTGGGGCATCACCGTCAACAATGTGGCCCCCGGCTTCGTGCGGTCCAACCCGACCACCGAGCGTCAATGGGATGCAATGGGCGAGGAAGGCCAGGCTCGGCTTCTGCAGAATATCGCGCTGAAGCGCCTAGGTCTGCCGGAAGATATCGCGGCGATGGTGATGTTCTTCGCCTCCGATTATGCCGGCTGGATATCCGGTCAGGTCATCAGTGTGGACGGCGGCAGATGAGCGTCGAGACCTATCTGGAAGAGAACTATCCGGCCGCACTTGACGATCTCAAGGCCTTCTGCCGCATTCCAAGCGTCAGCACTGATCCGGCCTTTGCCGATGGTATTCGTCAGGCCGCGGCGTTCGTGGCGGATCGCCTGCGCAAGGCAGGTTTCTCTGCCGTCGAGATTCTCGAGACCGGCGGCCATCCGGCCGTCTATGGGGAGTTCCTCTCCAATCCCGATCTGCCGACCTATCTCGTCTACGGCCATTACGACGTGCAGCCGCCCGATCCGCTCGAAAAGTGGAAAACGCCGCCTTTCGAACCGGATGAGCGGGATGACAGGCTCTATGCCCGTGGCGTCTCCGACGACAAGGGACCGCTGCTGATCCCGATCACCGTCGCCGAGGCATTCATGCGCGTCGAGGGCCGGTTGCCGGTCAATCTGAAGGTGCTGATCGAAGGTGAGGAGGAATCCGGCAGTCCGCATTTTGCGCTGACGCTAGAAAAATACCGCGACAAGCTTTGCTGCGATCTTGTGCTTTCGGCCGATGGCGCCATGTGGCGCCCGGACAAGCCGTCGATAACAGTGGCAAGCCGCGGGCTGGTGGCCCTCGATGTCACGATCATCGGTGCTATGAAAGACCTGCATTCCGGCCGCCACGGCGGCAGCGCACCGAACCCGATTGCAGCCCTTGCGGGCCTGCTCGCCACCATGCATGGGCCGGATGGCCGCGTCAGCGTCGAGGGTTTTCTCGACGGCGCCACACCGCCCGATCCGAAGATCATCATGGCGATAGAGGCATCGAAATTCGACAGCGCAGCCTACTATCGGCAGATCGGCGTTGCCGGCGGCGATCCGATCGATAACGGCCGCGAGTTGCTGATCCGCCAATGGCTAGAGCCGACGCTTGAATTCAACGGCATCTCTGGCGGCTACCAAGGTAAAGGTACCAAGACAGTCATTCCGAATACGGCAAGCGTGAAGATCACGTGCCGCCTTGTTGCCGGGCAAAAGCCGGATGCCGTGATCGCCGCCATTATCTGCCATCTGCAAGAGCGCCTGCCGAAGGGCTTCCTCCTCGAGACCCATCGTCACGGGCCGGGCAGCGAGGCCGATTTCGTCGATCCGGGCCTGCCCGCGCTGAAGATTTCGGAAGAGGTTCTTGGCGAATTGCTCGGTGCGAAGCCATTGCGCGTCGCCATGGGGGCGACCATCCCGATCGGCAGCGCCTTTCGTCAATATCTCGGCAGCCCTTCGATCTTTTTCTCCTTTTCTACGGCGGACGAGGATTACCATGCCCCGAATGAATTCCTGCGGCTCGCTAATTTCAAGCTGGGCATGCGGGCCTGGACGATGTTGCTAAGGCGGCTTGCCGCCTCGGCCTGAATGAAGCCAAGACGAGGCGAACGCCGACAACGTTTTGACAGAGGATTTTTCGATGACATCCTTGCCTGCCCTGCGCACCGGAAAGCCCCGGTCGGAATTCGGCCATGTCCGCCCAACAAAGGAGCTCGAAATCCCCTTTGCGATCATCGAAGGGGCGGAAGAGGGGCCGTGCCTGCTCGTCACGGCCGGCGTTCATGGTTCTGAATTCTGCTCGATCGAGGCAACCGTTCGGCTGATGAAGACGAAGCCGGAGGAGATCAAGGGCACGCTCATCGTCCTGCCGATCCTGAATGTCGAGGCCTTCTATAGGCGCAAGATCTATATCATGCCGCAGGACGGCAAGAACCTGAACCGCATGTTTCCCGGCAAGCCCGATGGAACGACCAGCGAGCAACTGGCGCATTGGCTGGTGACCGAGGTGTTCCCGAAAGCCGATGCCTATATCGATTGTCATGGCGGTGACCTGAACGAAGGCCTGGCGCCGTTCACGATCTTCCCGTCAGGCTGCGAAAAATCAAAGGCCCTTGCGGCTGCCTTTGGCATCAGGGTTGCCGTTGCGGCCGGCGGCTCCGGCTATTCGGTTGATGCCTCCCACAAGCTCGGCGTTCCGAGCATCCTGCCTGAGGCCAGTGGCAACGGCCTTTGGGGCGAGGCGACCGTAACGCAGATGACGGATGGTGTCCGTCGTGTCATGCAGCATATCGGCATGCTGCCCGGAGAAGCACCAATAACCGCGCTCGACGTCGTGACTATGTGGGTGCCGACGGCACTGGTAACGGGCCTCTGGTATCCGCAGAAGGATCTCGGTGATCGCGTGGCAGTGGGCGAATTGCTGGGAGAGATCAAAACCGTCTTCGGCGAGACGCTGGCGAGCATCCATTGCGAAAAGGCGGGTTTCATCCTCTATCGCCTGACAAGCCTCTCGGTGAATGAGAACGAAGCCCTGCTTGGTGTCGGCACGCCGGCCTGAGCAACTCTCAAGAGAACTCTCGATATGCATTTGGAAATGAAAGCCGCAGACACTCTTCGTGAACTTGCACCGACCGGCAGGTTGCGCCTCGGAATTGTCGTGGCGCCTGCGGCTTCGGCCTTCTTCGCCATTTTGGAAAACGGCACCTATCGCGGCGTAACGGTCGATATCGGCCGGGCGCTCGCAGCAGAGCTCGGCCTGGATGTCGAGATCGTCCGTTTCCCCAATTCCGGTGCCTGCACGGATGCTGTGGAAGCGGGCGCCATCGATGTGAGCTTCATGCCCGTCGATGACGAGCGGCGTAAACGCGTGGCCTTTGGTCCGGCCTATTATCTCATCGAGAGCACCTATCTCGTGAGCGCCGCCTCGGGTATCGAGAGCCTGTCCGAAGTCGACCGTGCCAGCGTGCGTGTCGTCGGCATAACCAATACCACGACGATCCGAAGTGCTGACCGCTCATTGATGACGATCCGACCGGAGCCGGTGGAAACGGTTGCCGAAGGCGTCGAAAGGTTGCTGGATGGCCGGGCGGATGTTCTTGCCCTTTCCCGAGATGCTTTCCGTTCGCTCTTGCCGCAATTGCCGGGATCGCGTGTGCTGGAGGGTGGCTTTCAGCGTACGGGCATTGCGATTGCGACCGCAAAAGACAGGCCGGCAGCCCTCGCTTTGCTAACCGATTTCATGGAAGAGGCAAAGGCGAGCGGTCTGGTGCGCAAGGCATTGGATGCTGCCGGCTTCGCTGATGAGCCGGTGGCGCTGCCCGGGGGCTGACCCGCTTCCCGGCTTCAGCGCTTATTCATTCGAGGCCGTCCTGCAGTCTCTAGCGAGATGTCCTCCGGTGGTGGCTCCCAGCCGAAGACGCTGCGGCCGCTAAAGGCGGAGGATTGCCGGAATTCACCGGCGACGATCTCCTTCAGATCAGGGCCGGTGACGTATCGCTCCATCGTCCGTGACTGATCGTCGAGACGACGCAGTGCCTGCAGTTCCTCCTCACGGCCGAGCTTTCCTTTCAAGACCGCCGATTTCATCACATTGATCGTCTCGTCATAGACCTTGAGCGGCACGGGGAAGGGGTGCCTGTCCTTACCGCCATGAGCGATGGAAAAGCGGGCGGGATCGGAGAAGCGGCAGGGCGCGCCATGCACGACTTCGGCAACCAGCGCCAGCGCCTTGACTGTGCGGGCGCCGACGCCGGGCACGAGAAGAAGATCCTCGAAATCGACCGGTCCGCGATCGGCAGCTGCGGCAAGGTTGCCGTGCAGACGCCGCATATTGACGTCGCTTTCGCGCACATCGTGATGGGCGGGCATGATGAGATGCGGCAGCATCAGCTGTTCGGCTGGCTCCGGCGCGGGTGCAGGATCAGCGGCCAGGGCAAGGGCTGCCGCCTCGCGAATAATGCGGTCCGGGCCAAACGCTGCGAGAAGATCGAGCTGATCGTGGCGGGATTTTTCCGCGCGCCGGTCGGCCAGATTGATGATCTCGCCTTGCGAGCGGCCTTCGATGGCCGCATGCGGAGAATTGACGAAGCTTTCCAATCCTTCCGAGAACCAGTGGTAGCGCCGCGCCTGACGTTTGTCGCCATTCATGCCTTGCTGGACGATCACCCAATGGCCGTCATCGGCGACGATGAAGCCGTGGAGATAGAGATCGAAACCATCCTGCACGGCTGCGCTGTCCACCTTGGCGACCAGGCGGCTTGTCTTGGCCAGCCCGGCGCCGTCCAACCCGGTGCGGTCGCCGATCGCCATCAGCTCGTCCGGCGTCTTGCGCGATTGCGCCCCGCGTCCACCGCAGACATGCAGGCCGAGTTCTTTCGAAAGCGGCTTCAGCCCGCGTTTCAGCGCGCCGAGCACGCTGGTCGTGATGCCGGAGGAATGCCAATCCATGCCCATGACTGCGCCGAAGGACTGGAACCAGAAGGGATGGGCAAGCCGGCGCAGAAACTCGTCACGTCCGTAGTGGTGGACGATAGCCTCGGCAATCAGCGCACCAAGCGTGGTCATGCGGTTGCCCAGCCATGGCGGCACGCGCCCTCCGTGAAGGAGGAGGTCGGCGCTGCCTGCTCTCTGCGACATGCTTCCTCTTTCTGCCCGCAATCTGCTGCGATCGATCGGATCACCCAATAGAACAGCTATTCGTCAAAATCGGGGCGATGGCAATAAATTCCTATCTCCGAGAGTCCTCCCCATTGCACCAGCAAAATAAGCATCAAAAGACGCGATTTTCGACCTGTCCGCGGAACCGAAGCCCGGCGTTCCTAATTTCTATCTGTACCGGGAATGGGAGATCGCGTCATGAAGTCGCTTGCTGCACCATCCATCTGTCTGGCAGTGGTGGGGACCGTTCTGGTTGGCGGTCTCGGAGTTGCGTCCTATGGGTTCCGCGAACCGGAACCCCATCATTTCGCCAATCTCGATGCGCCGCTCTGGACGACGACACCGACACGCGTTGATCCCCAAACACAAGATTACGAGCGCCTTCCGCCCCTCCAGGCCATGGCGGACGACGCTTCGCTTTCAAAGCCTGCCAATCTCGTCGGCATTGCAGCCATCGCGCCGCCTGATGCAGCCGTGGCGGGTGCGATTGAGCAGCCTAAGCAGGAATGGATGGCTGACAGTCATCATCTCAGCCTATGCCAGCAACGCTACCGGTCCTATAATGTGGCTGACAATTCATACCAGCCTTTTGACGGCGGACCCCGCAAGCCCTGCGTAATCGAAGACAGAGAGCTTTCCGTCGGACTACCGGCGGCCGATACAAGCCCCAACCCGCATATATCATGGTGTGCCGCGCGCTATAATTCCTATCGCGCCTTGGACAATACCTATCAGCCGTTCAGCGGGCCAAGACGTCCGTGCGTTTCCCCCGTTATCTGAGCGAAGCCATTTTTTCTTGCCGTGAGAAGGTTGCGTCCCCGAGGGGCGACCGTTGCTTGTGATCCCGGACCAAAGTCCCAGACCGCCTGGCACCTATGTCCGACCGTCTTGCAATTTCGGAACAAGCGGTCAATCTCGTGCTTCCTGCTTTTGAGCAGACACTAGGGAAGAACGACAAGGCAAGTGACGATGGCGATGTCTAAGCGCAATTTCCTGAAGGGCTGCGGCGCGAGTATTCTTGCCGTTGCGCCGTTGAAGGTCGATGTGGCGGGTTCGTTTCCCTCGCTCGCCAGCGAGGCAGCCTTCGCGAAGAACGAAAACGGTAATGGCGGGGGGAATGGAAACGGTAATTCGGGCGGCAGCGGCAACAGCGGTGGGAACGGCCGATCCAGCTCGAACGGAGCCGGCAGCACGAACAATGCGCCCTCAACATCTGGAGAACGGGCAACCGAAGATACTGACGGCTCGATCGATGTCCGGCATACGAATGGAATAACCGAAACCCTTCGCGCAGGACGTTACATCATGAAGGACTCGAAAGGCCGCACGATCATCAACAGGCGGGCGACATCGGCTGACAGTACGCGGCTCACGCGCCTCCTGCGCTAGCGTTTTTCACGCCACCGCAAGGCAGCTTCCGTCCTGTTCGTGACGCCGAGCTTTGTCAGGATCTGGGTCATATGATGCTTTACCGTTTTCTCCTGTAGATCGAGACGAAGGCCGATGTGCTTGTTTGAAAGGCCTTGCGCAACGAGATCCATCACCTCTCGTTCCCGAGGGGTAAGCGCGTCCCTGTCCGATGCCTGCCCGCTCAATGAATATTCCATGACTTTGGCTGACATCGCCGGTGAGACGTAGCGGGCTCCCTTGAAAACAGTGCGGATCGCTTCCGCCAGACCGCGGGAACCAACACCCTTGAGAATGTAACCCTTTGCCCCGCGTTGCAGCGCTTCGACGAGCGTATCGACTTCCTCTGAGGCCGTGAGCATGAGGATTTTGGTATCCGGGCTTATGGAGAGGATCTCGTCGATCACCGAGAGCCCGTCCCCGGGCATCGACACATCGAGAAGCAGCACGTCCGGACGGGTATCGGCGGCGATCATTGCGGCATCAGATGTGTTGGCGCCTTCTCCCACGACGACAAAATCGCTGACCTCGGAGAGGCTACGAGTCACCCCCTCGCGAAAAAGGGGATGGTCGTCTACGACGCCGACTTTGATAGACGTCATTCTATTCCTCCACTTCCATAGGCGCGAAGGTCATAATGACAGTCGTTCCGCCTTCACCGGTTTTTATGTCGAATTCACCGCCAAGGCTATCGATTCGCTCTTTGAGCCCCGCAAGGCCGAGGCTCGCCGACCTCACCTGCGTCGGATCAAAACCCTCGCCTCGGTCACTGACTTCGATGCGGACGCCGCCGCCGTGTGATGTTGCCCTGACGGCCTGCTCAACGCCGCCGCCATGGCGATAGGCATTGTTGAGTGCCTCTTGAATGAAGCGGTAGATACAAATCTTGAGAGCGGGGGCAAGCTCCCGATCGTCCTCGTCAATTGTCGTGTCGACGGTGGTGTTGGTCTTCTGCTGGTGGGCCTCGACAACGCGTTTCACGATCTCCGTAGTCGAAGCCTTCTCGATTTGCGGCAGGACCAGCCCCTTGCAGATGTCACGGATCTCCTTCATCGCCTCGGCAAGGCTCGAACGGATCCAGGCGAGTTCCTTCTCGCGCGTCTCCGGCTGGATAGCGGCATCGACCAGCAGGTTGCTGTCGAGACGTAGCGAAGCATAGGCGATGTGCTGGGCGGGGCCGTCATGCAGATCGGCCCCGATGCTGCGCAGATAGGTTTCGTTCAAGGCGGCGGCGCGTCGGGAGGACAATTGAAGCCTGCGTTGCAGACCGCGATTTTCGGCGAGAAGTGCGGAGAGTTCGTCTACTCTGGCCTTTAGCGCTTCGCGCTGGACCTCGATCGTATGGCTGCCGCGAAAGACGAGAATGGAGAGAACGAGGAAGAAGATTGCGGTCAGGCCGGCCACGGCCAGCCAACTCCAGAGCCGTGCCCGTGCGAGGCTGTCTTCCAGCCCTTCGGCCGTCTCATAGAATTCAAGCACGGCCACAGCCTCGCCCGACCAAGGCTGCAAAACAGGATTGTAAATTTCCATGAGCGCCCTGCCGAGACTGCGCTCCTCGGCGCTTTCGGGGTCGCTTGCGACTTCGTAACGTGCGACCAGCGAGCCCGCAAATGCCTGGGCGAGCTTGTCATTGACAGGAAATGTCTTCCCCACAAGTTCCTTTTCATTGGAGTAAAGGATCGTGCCATCGCGGCGCCACAGCTTGAACGACACGAGACGGCGGCCAAGCGCGCCCTGTCCGAGCGTTTCGTCGAGCGCCCTGGCGCTTCCCTCGTCGAGCAGCGATTCCGTCTGCATGTCGGGAAGCAAGGGTGCGACGACGCTATCGACATAGAGCGCTGTTGCAGCCCCGGAATTGTGGATGACGGCATCCTCGATGAGATGGGTGACGATGAGCCCTATGACGAACATTGCGCCAAGGGAAACAAACCCTCCCATGATGAAGAATTGGGAAGCGAGGGAGCGGGCATTCCACCGTATGAGCCAGTTCATTTCCAACCTGATTTGCGACGATCCATGCAAACTATCGCATCGGCTGGACTTTTCCAGTTCACCTGGCCTGGATGACATCGGCGCCAGGAACGCTGGCGGTCAACTGATCGGTATCGCCCGACATGGCCGTGCCGAAGACATAGAGCATGGCGGCAAGAAAGATGACGAGTGCCAGCAGGGATGCGTTCCACGCGCTGGAAAATCCCGGGATTTCGTTCCTGTCACCCATGACTGAACTCCTCTTTCGATGGAGGGCCGAACGGATGGGGAGGCAGTGCGTTCCGGATCTGGGACTTCAGTCCCGCGCGTCATCAGACCAAAGTCCGAGCGTCGGAACGGCGAGTCCGGAGAAAGATCCAGCGGCTTTGCCGTGCCTGTCATCGCGATCCTGTTTGCGATGGCGGGAATTATCGCCGCACTCGTTGCTATAGCGGATAGTGATGACCGTCGCGGCGGCCAACGGGACGTGAATGCTCGCGATGACAGTTATCGCACGCCTGTGTCAAATGGTTCTCGAATGGCAGTATCCAGGCCAGTCGGTAGCCGTGCCATGAAGACGATTTGAAAGAGCCTACGTCAATCTGGAACGGGCGGATGCTGTCGACCATCAACGCGATAAGGCCTGCCATGGCGAAAGTCTTCCAAAGAACTTAGCGATGGCCGAGAGCGAGGCAGCCCGCATACGCAACAGTCGTTGCCGGCGAAGGGCATCGACGCGCGTTCCCGGTGCCTTCGCGAGCGCCGCCCTGGCCGCCCTTACGGGCTCCACCAGGCTGCCGGCGACATCCGGCAAGGCATCCACTTCCGCCTCGAGGCGCGTGAGGTAGGCGTTCAGACCATCGGCAGCGGCCTGCCGTAGTCGGCGGGTCGGAGCGTTGCGAAGCCTGCGCGTCGCCCAGCGCAGATGTTCTTCGGCATGCCGGTGCAGTGCCTGCGGATGCTTGTAGGCCCTGTGGTCGCCAAGCATATCGGCAACAAATGCCACTTCTCCGAGCTCGCCGCAGCGCCACCAGAGCTCCATATCCTGCAGATATTGCCAGGCGGGGTCCCAGCGGCCGGCCTTGAAGAAGACATCCGTGCGGATCGTTGCGCCCGGCATCGCGACCATATTGTTGAGCAGCAGCAGTTCGCGAAAGGCCTCACCGCTGTTGCTGTAACTCCACCCGAAGCGGCGGCCGGGAATAGGATCACCCTCGTAGGTGATCTGCCGGAAACGGCCGTGGATCAGGGCAGGGTGGCGCATTGCCGCGCGCCCGATCGCGCGCAACGCCCCCGGTGCGAGACGGTCGTCGGCATGCAGGGTGACGAGGTAATCGGCATTTGCGCCGGCGGTATAGGCGCGATTCCAGTTGTCCGTGCGCGGCACGGTGTCTCGGTGCAGGGCCGGCTTCAGCAATGGAGATGAGTAGGATGCGATCATCTCCCGGCTGCCATCCGTGGAGCCGTTGTCGCAGATATGGACCTCGAAGTTCGGATAATCCTGTGCCAGAGCGCTGTCCAGCGCCTCCGCAAGTGTCTCAACATTGTTGTAGCAGGGTATGATAATGGCGAGAGAGGGTAATTTGCTCGATATCCCGGCTGTCATGATGAACTCCCGTTTACTAGGTCCCCTGATCCCGCGAACGCGTGTCGAGGGGATCGTTAGCAAGGCTCCGCCCGTCTCCGTCGAAGTGGAACGGCACCGGTATTTTCCCCTATCCTAGCCACTAGCCGGCAAGGGTCACGTCTGCGATCTTGACATCGAACACGTCACGCGCCGGCAGCGTCCGGACATCGAAACCGTGTGCGACCACGCCGTTCAGCATAGGGCAGACAAAGAGCAGGCCGTTATGCGAGAGGCGCGCCCGGTTCTGCAGGCTGTGGGCCAGAGCCAGCTGAAAAACGGCGACGTTGCGGAACGCATAGACGCCTGCCGATGCATTCTCGGAGATGACGACCTTTTCCCTTGCTTCCAGCATCCGGCCATCATTTCCAAGCCTGATATAGCTGTATTGCGGATGGTGGGAGGCAAATGTGAGTGCCAGACCGCCGAGATTGGGTTCGGTTGCAAAGATTGCAGCAATATCCGCATCGCAGTCGAACATGATATCGCAGAGGTCGACGACAACGGGCGCATCCGGAAAAGCGACGAGTGCCACACCGGCCGCAGCGCTCCAGGCAGCGCCACCGCTCATTTCGGACAGCCAGACGATCCGCGCTGCCGGATAGCGTGCCTGCAATGTTTCCCGAGCGTAGCGCCGTGATGCAGGCCTGTCCCGCAGCACGAAAACAGGCACAGCCGCGCTGCTCCACCAGGGACGCGCCTCCAGCGTGGCGCCGAGCAATGTCGTCTTTCCAACCGGCATCTCCGCCTTCACCGAGCCGTCAGGCCGCTCAAAATCATTCCCGGCCATGGGAATGATGATGTTCAGCGGCGCCATCGCGTCCGGCCTGGTTCCGACGTCATGCATAGGCAGGCTCACGGCCCTGCAGATATTCGGCCAGATCCTCGGGCGTACCAAGCCCGTGCATGTTCCTGACATCGATCTCGTAAACGCCGATGCGTGCACCGTTACGGATGGCGTAATTATAGGCCGGGCAGACATAGAACTCGTTGTTGGTGCGATCGTTGTGCACCATCATGTCGAGCGCGCCCTTCATGAAATCGCCGGCGCGGCGGAAGAAGTAGATACCGACTGTTGCCAGTTCGGAGATCGGCTGCTTTTCGGCAACCCTGAGCACGAATCCTGCCGCATCGGTTTCGGCGAAAGACCATTTCGGGTCGCGCTTCGGGTCGCGAAACACGAGGATCGATCCGTCGAGATCGCGCGACATACAGTCATCGATGAAATCGACGATACGCATGTCCACCACCTGGTCGGAATTGGCGATGAGAAGGGGAGCTTCCTCATCGAGATGCTGACGCGCCAGCAGAACGGTGCAGGCGGTGCCTTCGGTGAGTTGATCGACCGAAACGACCCCGACGCCCTGCGAGCGAAGTTCGGCCACCGCATCCGCCTGGCTGTCCAGATGTTCGCGCAGCAGCAGGACCGTTGGTTGTCCACCCGGCGGCAGCGTGTTTTCGAGCACATGCTGGATCATCGGCCGGCCAAGCACGTCGATGAAGGGCTTCGGGCGGGTGAACCCGACCTTGGCGAAGCGGCTGCCCCGGCCAGCGGCCGGCACCACCAGTTGCACGGGTCGCTGGGCCTGTGCTGAGGATAGGCGGCGGACCCCGTTGACCTCGAAATTCTCGATCATTTTCGGGTTGTAGAAGCTGTGGTAGCGGTCCGCGGGAACGCTTGCGGAAACGACGCGGCCGCCATCCAGGATCACCTCGTTTAGCGACGAGCTGACATAGTAGCGGTCATCCACCGTCACCCCGTGCCTCAAGGCGGCAGTCGCGGCCTTGAAGAAAATCTGGGCCTCGCGGAAATAATAGAACCCAGCGATCGCCTTGTTGCTGATCACATCCTTCTCGGACGTGCGGTTGACGAAACCGTCGTCGCCGAGCGTCACATAGGACCAGCGCGGGTGGATCGTCTCGAAAGTGATGACGCCGGCATCCGCCTTGGCTGCCTCGAATTCCGCAATCACGGATGCAAGCCGGGTGTCGATGATCTGGTCGCTGTTGGCAATCACCAGCGGCTCGGTGGGGTCAATCTTGTCGACCGCCATCAGGCAGGTGCAGAGCGCACCGGCCGTCGGGCCTTTCAGCATGACCACCTCGGAACGGCCGTTGGTGCTGAGGTCAAAGATCCGCTCGTAGGAATATTTGACGGCATCCTGCTGGTCGACGAGGAAGAGGAAATGCGCGTCGCTGCCGAGCGACTTCATGTTTTCGATGGCCCATAGGATCATCGGCTTTCCGGCCACTTCGATAAGCGGGCGCGGATAGGCATAGTCTTCCGGGCTGAAATGCGGGCTTGTGCCCGTAGTGGGGAACAGGACGATCATGCCATCACCTCCGATACACGCTTGATCTCCGACACGATCCGGCCGTAGACAACGTCGGCCGGTGTTCCGATCTGCATGACGTAAGCGCCGCTGTCGCGCGCGGCCTTCAGGCCGTATTCATTGTCCTCTAGGATCAGGCACTCATCCGGTCTGAGGCCGAAGCGCTCCATCGTCGTCACATACATTTCCGGATCCGGCTTGGCGCGGGTGACATCCTCATTGGAAACGATGAGGTCGATATATTCTATCAATCCGGCACGCCGCATCATGGACTCGATGGTGACACGGATCGAGTTCGAGCAGACGGCGATCTTGTAGCCATCGTGCTTGAGACGGCTGAGCGCGTATTGATGGGCAAACACCGGCTTGCAGCGGGTGTAGATCAGCTCCATCGTATAGTCCTGCTTCAGCTCGTGGATCAGTTCGTTGAGCCCCTTCGGCAGGCCATTGGTACGGGAGAGGATCTCCAGCTTGCGGCGGGTTGGCAGGCCATCGAACGTAGTCAGATGCGCCTGGCGGTCGATCGGCATGCCGAAAAGATCGAGCGCCCGGTTCAGCGCCTCATAATGCCATTCCTTGGCATCGATCAGCACGCCATCCATATCGAACAAAACAGCACGGATCATGTGACTTCCTCCTCAACCATCCAGGCAAAGCTCTGCTCGGCTGCATCGGGCAGATCGGTACAGATCATCAGCCGCTCGAGCGGAAGACCACTCTTTGCAGCCTGTCGCAATGCGCCAGACCAGGCGGCCCAGACCGCTTCATGCGGGCGCTTGTGCAGTTCCGGCGAGACCATCGCGACATATTTGCCGCGCCTTAGATCATCGATCGCGCGTTCGATCGAGGCCGGCTTCTCGGTGAAAGAATCCACCCATACGCCCTCACAGCGTTCGTAGAAGGACGGGTAGAGCTCGACCTCACTGTAGCGGGTGAAAACCGGGATATTGCTATCGAGATAGGGCCTGAGATCGGGAACCGACGCGTCGAAAACGAAGGAGCGGTTCGTCACCTCATATTTTTCCAGCATCGGCAGCAGGGCAGGGCAGAGGCCGTCCGCCTTGATATTGATGGCCAGTCGTCCCGGGGCGCCATTTGCTGCATAGCACTCAAGAACGCGCGCGAAGGACAATGCCCCGGTTGTGGCAGGATCGTGTGAAATTACCAGTTCGCCATTCAGATCGCGAACATCCAGTTCAACGCCGTGTCCGGCGGCAAATGCCTTGTCGAATGCGCCTAAAGTGTTCCGCTCATGGGGTGCAAGCCACCAGCCACGATGTGCGAGTATCATCATCATTATGTCCCTCCGGCCCAATCGGCCAACAAACGATTTTGTGTCGTCACAAAGGGCGGATTAAATCCATGCATGTGCCGACCAATCTTCATATGCAGGATTGTAATTTCATCTTGACTATGCAGAAGTGAGTATAGGTCGTCAATATCGAATATACACCAAAGTTGTTACTTTGGTAACACATGCGGTGCGCGTAATAATGACAATATAAACTCCAGATAAACTCAAAAGAACATGTGACCATGAGCACATCTAGTACGGCATCACTACCCGGCGCAGGGGAAGACCAGGAGCCGCGCAGTGGGTCGACATCACGGGATGCGCTATGGGTTTCGGGCGCTCGTCTGGTCAGCCAACTCTGCGGTATCGGTACATTGCTGGTCGCAGCCCGCGTCCTCTCACCGGCCGAGGTTGGCGTCTTTGCCATGGTCTCTTCGACCGTTTTGCTGCAATCGAAGATTGCTGAAGCCGGATGGAGCGAATATCTGATTGCTGCACCGCATGATAGGGAGCTGCCCGGAACGGTTCTCTATTGCGCGCTTGCAAGCGGACTCGCCTTCACCATTCTCGGCTTCATTGGACTTGCTGTTTCCCTCATCTGGCTGGCGCCGACCGGGCCGATCTTCTTCACCCTCCTCCTGCTGATGGCGACCATCGTGCCCGGCACCTTCATCATCTGCCAGAGCGGCGTATTGGTCAGGAGGCGACGCCTGCGCGAACTTGCCTTCTATCAGGCGGCCTCGGAATTTTCGGGCCTTCTCGTAACGACCGGAGGGCTATTGCTCGGCTGGGGCATCGTCGCGCTTGCGGCAGGACGCTGTTGCGTCGTGCTTGTCGCACTCCTGATGTCCACCGGCTTTGCGCGCTGGCTTCCGCGGTTCGAATTCCAGCTCACGACTGCCCGCGAGGCGCTTGCCTATTCCACCCGGCTCCTGGCATCGCGCCTCATGCAATTTGCACAAAGTTATGGCGCGGAGTTCCTGATCGTGTTCTTCATCGGCGCGACGGAGGTCGGCATCTATAGAATGGCAAGCCGCATCGTCGGCGCCGTCACAGAGCTGATTTCCGAACCCGTGCGGATGCTGGCATGGAGCTATTTCTCCCGCCAGCAGAACGCGGCGGGCAGCGGGGCGGAAGGCCTCAGCCGGCTTATGGGATTGATCATGGCGGCCACTGCTTTTGCCGCTCTTCCCGTCTTCATGGGCCTCGCTGTGATATCCGAACAACTCGTCAGCGTGCTGCTCGGGACGCAGTGGCTCGCGGCCGCCCCAGTTCTCATTCTGCTGGCAGCTGCGCGCGGCATTGCCGTCATCCAGATGCTCAACGAGCCCGTGCTCAGCATCATCGGAAGGGTTGCCCTGCTGCCGCGGCTGAACGTGCTGTTTACGGCAACAAGCCTCGCCTGCCTTGCAATCGCCGGCTGGATCCGACCGGACCTCGTCAATATCGCGGTCGCGCAGGTCGTGGCCGCGGCATTGACAACCTCAGTGTCTCTCTACTTCCTGCAGCGCGGCACCGGATTCCGTTGGCCCTCCTTGTTGCGTCGGATCCTGCCCGCCGCGCTGGGCGCCTGTGTCATGGTCGGCGCCGTCGGCCTGGCTCTCCATATGACAGGCGGCAGCCTGCATCTTCCTTTGGTGGACTTGTTTATGGGAGTTGCGGTGGGAGGCCTCGCCTATGTCGTCATTGCATGGTCCAGCGGTCGTGCCTTAATGGCGGAGCTGAACCATGTGACGGGTGCGCAATAGCGGCATGGATGCGGATGCCTGTTCAGCTTTCGCTGGTCTCCTTAGCCAATGCTCGAACGCCATGCACCAAAAAATTGTATCCTTGTGGCGATTTATTTCATTCTCAAATGGGCGGGTGAGATCGCCCAACTCGACTGGCTGTTGCTCCTGTTCCAGGCATAAAGCGGTATGTATCGGCGAGCTTCGAACTTATGACGGCTGAGCGCGTTCTCATCTTGCGATAATCGACCCGGCGGATGGGAGGTGCTTATGACGGATATACGTACGCGCGGATTCAAGACGAAGGCTGAGCTTGACGAACATCTTGCCGACATCGAGGAGGCGGCCGAAACGGAACAAGTCATGCCTACGGTCGACCATTCGGTGGAGAAGCAGGAGACCGTCGAGCTCGCAAGATTGCAGGAGGATCTGACGTTGCTGCGCAGACACCTCGCTCTCCTCCGCGAGCAGGCGAAGACCGCGATCTCGGCACGCGCCCAATGGACGGATGCGAGTGCCCATGAGCAGCTTGGAAATTATCCCTGGCTGAAGCTCGCCGGGGTCATTGCCATAACATTCCTCGCGGCCACGCGGTTGCGGTTGCTGCCTCCGTCGAGAATGGCGACGATCCCTCTCGCCCTTTCACGCTTCAACCGAATGTGATCACCCTTTTGAGCTAAAAGCTCGGTGTGCGCAGCAGCCCGTCGCGAACCTTCGACATCGGGCGCCTGTCAGATCCGATCCTCCTCGAACTGTGCCGCGCCCTCGACCGGCTGAAGCCAGGGTTCGCGGCGCTTGATCCAGAGCTCATAGGTGGGCTTGAGGCCGGTCGGCGCATCCTGCAGGGTTCCGAGTTTGATTTCGGCTTCGTCTTCGTCGTAGGCAAAGACCCGCGAACCGCAGGCCGGGCAGAAGCGGCGGCCTTGATGCACTGCGGTTTCCCCGGTGGTTTTGAAGGCGGACGTCGGCCAGATCGCGTAATAGGTAAAGGCTGCGCCACTCTCCTGGCGGCAGTCGGTGCAATGGCAAAGCCCGACGCGCTTGGGTTCGCCCTCCACCTGGTAGCGCACCTGGCCGCAATTGCAGCTCCCGGATCGTATGGTCATCCAATGCCTCCCTTAATGTTTCACCCCGAAAGGCGGTTGATCGTCGTCGAAATTGCCGTTGCTCAAACTGTCGTAGCGATTGAGGCTCGGCTCGCCGCCTCGGGTGCCGAAGGGCGTCAGCTGCACCATCATTTCCCTCGCACGATCGATTGCGTCTTCTTCGCTCAGCGCCGCCGCCTCGGGAAGGCGCACCGTCAGTTGCTCACCGGCGTCGCCGAAGAAATCGACATGCCAGGCCTTCTGCCGATGCGTCACCTTTGCCTCGTTCAGATGCATTGAAACCTCCGTTCGGCCTTTCCACCGGTTTCGCTTCTCTCGGGCATGGAGATCAGTGTATCAACCGATGTACTGGCGATTGGTTCCGAGCCCTCCTTCCTTCGGGTGTTCACTGCCGGCTTGCGGCGTTGTTCACTCAAGGTTTCACTCCGCCGGCACCTGTCGAAGAACATAAGCATTCATTGAAGAGCAGCGATCGATATAGTTTTCGCTCGGCGGACCTACATAGAGATGATCGAACGCATCTATTTGCGGTCCTCTGCGTTCACTCCAAGGACGGATCTTGTTCGAACCCTCGAAAGGAACGCAGATGAGTTTTCCAACCCCGACAAGCAATGATCCCACGCGCCGGTTTCAGGATGCGACCGATGCTGCCCGCGTTGCCCTGGAGGCGCTTATCGCCGATGCCAACGCTGCGGGTTGGAGCACGGATGAAATGGCCGTGGCACTCGTTGAGGCGGTACGGTCTCTCAAAGACGCAAACACCAGGGACCCCGACCCTGCCGACGATCCGCCAATCAGCGACGTCGATGCGAGGCAAGGGCAGATTGGACGTGGCGAGTTATTTGACTGAGTGACAACCAGCGGTCGCTCATAACAGACAAGTGACAGGAAGTGAGACCTCATCTCGCACGACATCGTCTCGTCAGATCCTGATCTGCAACAGGCCCCCTTTGGCTACCTGTCTGCCGTGGCACCAGAACGGATGGATCATGTCACTGATGGTCAGGATGTCGGCACATGGAACAAGCGGCGACCATCCTTCATTGGCATCGAGCCCGACGAAGGCCAGTCTTGTCAGGGATCTTGTGCCTGCCAGCAGATCTTCGTCATCAATGGTGATGTCCAGCAGCAGCACTTCCGGCGCCCGCACGGAGCAATCGACTGCTTCCCGAGCGATTGTCGTCACCGACGTGCTTGCTCCGATATAGAAGGCCATAATCGTATTGTTATCGAAGTCGGCGATGGCGGGAATGAGCAGATTTGCGGGCAGGGCCGTCAGCGTATCGCGTGTACCGTCAAACCGATGTCCGGTTGCGTCCTCGCCTGCGAGACTGCGATTTCCCGAAAATTGATAGAAGACCTCGCGTCGAGTCAGATATTCGACCGTCCAGCGACCGGAATGGTCTGCTGCATTTGAAGTCGCGAGTGCCTCGATCTCCGAGACGACTTCATGGAAGGTGGTGCGAGCGTTGGCCATGGCGATTCTCCTTGAGGGAACAAAAGCGGATGGCGGGTGAATGTTCCTGCGAAAAGAGAATAACTTCCTATGCGGGCCTGATAACCAACGACGCCGATCATGATGCGGTGCCTTCGGTGTGGTCCCGCTGAAAGGCGCAAATAGCGCCATCATATTGACGCAGTGCGCGTTAACCTTTGAAAGCGAAAGGAGATGAGCATGGCCGGACACGATAGCTACTATATCGAGATCACCACGCGTCTTCGATCGGTGCGTTCTTTCTGCGACTTCCTGTCGAGCGGCGGGACTGTCGGCGTTGCTTCGGCGGACGGCTCACGCTACGGCGACGTCACCACCGATTTGCTTGCAAGAACACGCAAGGAAGCAGATGCCCTCGATCGCATGCGCCGTCAACTCTTTCCGGATCGTGCGGACGAAGAGGTTTCGCCGGCGCTCTATACTTGTGGACTCACCGGCTCGCGCCAGTCGCGTAAGGCAGGTCGAGCTCAATCATGACTGGCGCATGATCGCTTGTATGGTCCCAACTTCGCGGGTTGCGCCGCACGCTAGCAGAGCGAAGATGCCCAGCGAGGTCGGGACTGAGAAGAACGTGGTCGATCCGCATTCCTGCATCCCGTTCGAATGAGTTTCTCCAGTATTTCCAGAAGGTGTAGATTCGCTCATTCGGGTGAAGGTGGCGAAGCGCATCCGTCCATCCCTGTTGAACCAACCTGGCATAGGCCTTTTTGACCTCGGGTCTGAACAAGGCATCATCGCGCCATCGTTCCGGGGAATAGACATCCATGTCTGTCGGTATGACGTTGAAATCGCCAATGAGCAGGGTGGGGACTTTGAGGTCCAAGAGCTCCCCGGCATAGTGATGCAGGCGCTGGAACCAGCGCAGCTTGTAGTCGAATTTTGGGCCAGGCGCCGGGTTGCCGTTTGGAAGGTAGAGGCAGCCGATCAACATCCCGTTTATGGCAGCCTCGATGTATCGGCTGTGGCTGTCATCCGGATCGCCCGGCAGGCCACGGCGTGTCAGCACCGGCAAAACGCTTCGCGCAAGGATCGCCACACCATTCCAGCTCTTTTGGCCATGCCAGACGGCACGATATCCGGCGCTTTCGATTTCCCGTCGCGGGAATTTATCGTCAGAGGTTTTCAGCTCCTGAAGACAGACGACATCAGGCGCATCTCCTTCCAGCCATCGCAGCAGTATTGGAAGGCGGCCGATGATCCCGTTAATGTTGTAGGTAGCTATCTTCAATCGACCTCCAAAGAGTGAGGCGGGCCGGACAGGTTGGACGATCGTCTGCCATTCGTCGGCCATGGCGGGAAACCGGAAAAATCGCCATATTCGCCATCCCCGCCGCGTCCGGTTGACACGGCCCGCGCTCGGCAAAGGGAATGTGCATGGCTTCAGAAGGTTCCCGTCAGGCCGCTGGTGGGCGGATCAGGCTGCCTTGCAATACCGTCAGGCCGTTCTTATTTACCTCCCCATCACCCCTATCGGTTTGGTAAGGCCCAGAGAACGACGCGTGCTCTTCTAGAAGAGGTGTGCGCGTTCCAGCCAAAACCTTAGCAAATATCGACCACTGGCTGGTTCATCACACATTGCGGCCGCGTCGACGCAGCGCGGCGGCAAGGCGTGATCCTCTGATCCCTTCAGCCAAGGCTGCCCACGATTGCGCCATTTGCGCAGAACGAATGCCGAGAGATCGCCAGCCGAGCGGGCTCAACACCACTATCCGCAAGGAGAAAACATGCAGGTTATTGTCAGAGACAACAATGTTGAACAGGCTCTCCGCGCCCTGAAGAAGAAGATGCAACGCGAAGGACTATTTCGCGAAATGAAGGAACGCCGGGCCTATGAGAAGCCCTCGGAGCGGCGTGTCCGCGAAAAAGCCCAGGCAATTGCCCGACAACGCAAGGCTGCCCGCAAGAAGATGCAGCGCGAAGGGCTTCTGCCGGCCGCAAGACGCCGCGCGTCCGCACGCTGATGACAGCAGCGCCGCCGCAATATGCCGGCGGCACTCTATTCTGGCCCTCTATTCTGAAAAGGGACATTCATGGAAGAGTTGCGTAGTTTGACGGTTTCCGATGATCGGCTTGACGACTGCCGCGAGGCTATCGGCCCGGATCTGCAGGATCTGATCGATGCGAGTGTCGCCTCCGGTTTTACGATCGAGGAAACATTGATCGCGATCAGCGAACTGGTGGCAGAAGAATTCGCCTCCGCGATGAAGCTCCCGAGCGTTCATTGAGGCGGAAGATCAGAGAATGGTTGAGAGTGCATCAGATCAGCCAGATCCGAGAGACGCTGGAGATTCGATCACTCAAGCGCGCGACACGCGGTCGTGAGAGGGTGCTTCATGACTGTCGCCCACTTTTTCTTCTCCATCGAGGGCGTTTTGCATTTCCTCAAGAACTCGAATGAGCTGCGAGGTCGCCGGCGCCTTATCGCCTGAGGAGACTGTGCCGGAAGCAATATTGGCGGGCGTTTTTTGACCCGTTCGCGATAGCACCGGCAGCAGGCTGACGATGAGTGAGGCGAAGAACTTCTTTCGGCGTTCGGCGACCTCTGCCAACAGGAAGCAAAGAAACAAACAGGCGACGAGCAGGGCAGCCGCCATCGGAACGTGCTCCTCCACCGGATGCAGGAAGGCCGCAAACATCAGGATAAGGGGCTGGTGGACAAGATAGAGCGTGAAACTGCCGCCAGCCAGCCATCTGATCGCCGGGCCTGTCTTCTCGAACAGTACCGGAGCCTCATAAAGCAACGATGCCGCACCGATGAGGTGCAGGACGACCGCAACGCCGATCAGATTGAAGTATACGAAATTGATCGCTTCCTGAGATAGTGACCAGGTCTCGTACATGTTGGTAGCAGCGCGATCGGCGAAGAATTTTAGGCTGAAGAACAGCAAAAGCGACGCGCCGATCATCGCAATGGAGATGGGGCGCCGAAATGGCGGGCGTTCGATGACGCACTTCATCGTCAGCCAGCCCATGAGCCACAGCGGCATATACATCAGGATTTTCGGGCCGGCGACCGCGGCCCAGAGGCACAGCAACGGGATTTTCGCGCGCCGCGGCGAAAAGGCAAATAGCCCGAAGAACAAGTAGTACTGAACTTCGAAGCCCAACGACCAGTATGGTTCGCCGCTGCCAAAAACGGCATGGGCAAACCACAATTGATTGGTGAAGGTCACATAGGCGAGCGCGGCTTCGATTGATACCGGAGTTAAAAATCCGGTATTGATGAAGTCATAGTAAAAGGCGTTCGCGTGCATCCCGATGGTGTCGGCCACGAAGATCGCTGCGATCGCCAGCAAAGCAACAGGCATTATTCGAGCGAGACGGGCGACGAGGTATACGCGCCATTCCCTTTCGCTCACCTGCCCGACGTAGCTGATGACAAATCCCGAGAGAACAAAGAAAACCGCGACAGCTTCCCGTCCCCAACCAAGAGGTCCGATCTTGATGGAGGGGAGCAGGAAAACATGCGCATGGGAGAGAAATACGACAACGGCTGCGCCGAGCCGCAGCAGATCAAGATAGATGGAAAGATTGCCGTCAATCTTCCTGCCTTCGATCGCGCGCATGACTGATTTCCCGTCGGATGACAAAGGGCGTGTTCAGCTGGAAGCCGCTTTGTTCAGGAGCTGATTTCTGCGCGGATGCGCGAGGGCGCATTCGATCAAGCAAACCTTTTAAAAATGTTTACTGAACAAGCTTAAATATTGAGGAAACGGTTGATATTAGTGGGAATATCGCGTCGTGCGAGCGTTGATTTGTTCGTTACAACCGTTCTGCCCAGGCCGCCGTATATTCGGACAGTCGCCGCATATGGTCGCCAGCGGAATATCCGGAGATCTTCTTCCGCGGCTTGAGATCGTGGTCGCCATCTTCCAGCCAGAGCAGATCAATCCGGTCTGAGAGCGTATAGGATACGACCTCTTCCCTTGATCCGAAGGGGTCACGCGTTCCCTGGCAGATCAGTGTGGGCGTGCGCAGGCTTTCCAGATGCACGGTGCGGAGCTGGTCCGGCTTCCCCGGCGGGTGAAACGGATATCCGAGGCAAAGCAGGCCCCGGACTTTCTTCGCCGCAAAACTCTCGTCGGCTATCATGCTTGCAACGCGGCCTCCCATCGACTTTCCACCGATGATGAGTCTGCCGGCATTTAGTTCGCCGATCGCCGCGCGATATTCATCCAGGAGATGGTCGGCACGCGGAGGAGGCTTGACCGCTCCGGTCAGGCGACGCTGCGCCATATAGGCGAACTCGAATCGCGCCACTCTGAATCCTCCGTCTGCGAGCGCTTTCGATAGATCCGTCATCGACGCGGAATCCATCGCTCCGCCTGCGCCATGAGCCAGGAGGATCGTGAAGCTCGCCGTTTCCGGTCCTGTGATCAAAAAGCTGGTCATTCCTTTTCCGTATGCTCTTATTGTGAGGCCATCATACTGCTCGGGTCATTCTGCGAGCGAATGTGCGATTTTAGCAAGAGCATGGCGTTTCATTCGAACCAAGGCTTTCCGATTTCCTGTTGCGTTTGAAATCAAGAAAGGCCCTGATTTTTCGTGAGAAGGCCGAATTGTAACCGGCTGGAGGCGCGAAATTTGTGGGTGGGTCGCCGCCGCTTCGGGGAGCCATTTTTTGGTCCCACCGGCCCCGCGTTAACGATTTGTTAACCATGAAGCAGCTAAAGCTTTTAAATCGAAATTAACGAAGTTTACTAACGTGTTAACCGAAGCGCGCTCCATTCGTATCAAAGGCAGATCGTTTCTTGCGGTCGTGCTGACGCCTGATCTGCCATTCGAGGACTGGCTCGTGCGCCTCGACGACCTCGCTGCGCGCTCCGCTGGGTTTTTCCTCGGCAGGCCGGTGGTTCTGGATGTGAGTGAGCTCTCACTGGATCGTGCCGCGCTCAAGGGAATGGTTGCGGCTCTCGGAGAGCGTGGCGTCAGGGTGATGGGCATTGAAGGTGCACGGCCGTCGCAGCTCGACGCCAGCATGCCACCGGGCATGGTTGGTGGACGCCCGGCTGCTGACGTGGAGATGCCCGCTGCTGATGCCGAGGCGCAAGCGCAGAAGCCAGGTAAGGCGCAGCCGGCCGAGGTGCGGGAAGTTGTTGCGCCGGTTGTGCGCGCTACGCTGTCGTCGCTGGTATTGCACGAACCGGTACGCTCCGGCCAGTCGATTGTCTTCCCTGAAGGGGATGTAACGGTCATTGGATCCATCGCTTCGGGGGCTGAAGTTATCGCTGGTGGCTCGATACACGTTTATGGCGCGCTTCGTGGACGCGCACTTGCCGGATCGATCGGCAATTCGGCGGCGCGAATCTTTTGCCGCAAGCTTGAGGCCGAGCTTCTGGCAATCGACGGGATCTACAAGACGGCGGACGATCTGCCGGCGGAGCTGCGCAGTCAGGCTGCGCAGCTATGGCTTGAGAACGACGCGATCATGGCATCGCGACTGACTTAACTGGGTGAATGGTTGAAACAGGAGAGGGATATGGGAAAAGTCATTGTTGTAACCTCGGGTAAAGGTGGCGTTGGCAAGACAACCTCGACTGCAGCGTTGGGGGCAGCGCTGGCGCAAAGGAACGAGAAGGTTGTCGTCGTTGACTTCGACGTCGGTCTTCGTAACCTCGATCTCGTCATGGGCGCCGAACGTCGGGTCGTCTATGACATGATCAATGTCATCCAGGGCGATGCGAAGCTCACCCAGGCGCTGATCCGCGATAAGCGGCTGGAGACACTATTCCTGCTGCCGGCATCCCAGACCCGCGACAAGGACTGCCTCACCGAAGAAGGTGTCGAGCGCGTCATCGGCGAGCTGAAGAAACATTTCGACTGGGTCATCTGCGATAGCCCGGCCGGTATCGAACGCGGCGCAACGCTGGCGATGCGGCATGCCGATATTGCTGTTGTCGTCACCAATCCGGAAGTTTCCTCGGTGCGTGATTCCGATCGCATCATCGGCCTTCTGGATGCCAAGACGGAAAAGGCGGAGCGCGGCGAGCGGATCGAAAAGCACCTGCTTCTGACCCGCTACGATGTCACCCGCGCCGAACGCGGCGACATGCTGAAGGTGGATGACGTGCTCGAGATCCTGTCCATCCCGCTGCTCGGCATCATCCCGGAAAGCATGGATGTGCTGCGTGCTTCCAACCTCGGCGCTCCGGTCACGCTTGCAGACCAGAACAGCGCCCCGGCAAAGGCCTATTTCGAAGCAGTCCGCCGCCTCAACGGTGAAGTTCTCCCGGTGACGATACCAGGCGAGAAGCGGGGTCTGTTCGGTAAGATCTTCGGACGGAGGGCAGCATGAGCGTATTCGATTTCTTTCAGAAGAGGAAAACCGCGCCGGTTGCGCGCGAACGCTTGCAGCTGCTTTTGGCACACGAGCGTATGTCTCCCGGTTCGGATCTCGTCTCTCTTCTCAGGGAGGAGATCCTTGCCGTTATCGCCAAACACGTCGAGATCGAGGGCGATCGCCTGCAGATAAGGATTGATCGTGGCGAGAACGTCTCGATCCTCGAGATCGACGTCGAGATCCCCGCCAAAGCCGCCCGGGCGGCATGAGGTTCGAACAGATTATCCGGGAGATCGAAATGTCTCCCGGATAAACCATCGTGATGGCACGCGGCAGATTTCTGTTGCTACAGGATCACCGGCGATAGACCGCAGTCCGCGCGAAACGCCTTGAAACCACTGAGCGCACGCAGCGAGCGGCCGTCATCGATGGCGGCGAGGTCGAGAATGACAGCGTTGGCGATCGTCATGGGAACGACGAGCGATTGGGACTCGCCGGCTTCTCCGCGGGAAACCGAGATTTGACGGTCGGGTGCAGGATCGATGCGGGCGCTGAGCAGATCGGTCAGCGCCAGGACCTTAGCGCCTCTTTCTGCGGCAATCTTTCTGATCTGATGGATGAGCGGCGAGGCCTTGCGGAAAGCGAGCAGCCAGACGACGTCGCCAGGTCCCAATGTCGCAAGCGCTTCGGCGATCAGATGCATCTGGCTGGCGAGATCGACTGCCGGATAGCCCGAGCGATTGAGCCTCAGCGCGATGAGCGAGGCGAGGGCGGCAGAATGGCCACGCCCGAAGACGAAGACCCGGCGGCAATCGCGCAGCACTTCAGAAAATCCTCTGACATCGGCGTCGGAGACGGCGTTGCGCACCTGCTGGAGGGCTGCAATCTCGCTATCGAGAACGGAGGAAAGCACGCCGCCGTCTTCTGCCCGGACGAGACGGGCGGCCATGCGGGCGGCCGGACTTTCGAAATCGCCGCCTCCTTCGATGAGATTCGCCTGCAGGAAGGTGCGGAATTCAGGATAACCTTTGAAGCCGAGGCGGCGTGCCAGCCGCACGGCTGAAGCCGGGTGCACTCCGGCGCGGAAGGAGACGGCCTTGCCGTTTTCCATCGCCGCGCGAATGGGATCCTGCATCATCACGTCGAGAAGGCGCGTGTCGGCTTCGGTAAGCTTTGTCGAGTTGCGGCTGATAAGATCGCCGAGAAGCTGCGGAATTTCGCTCTGTCTTTCCATTGCATTACTTCTTGCGGTGCCGCTTGCGAGACAGGAGCGGACAGCGGCGTCTAAATTCGACGATCTCCGGCTGAAAGATCGACGCGGCTCCCGCTCTGGTTATCGAAAAACACCGCCTGGTCAAGATCGCATATGACCCAGAAGTTGTCTGCATGGCGGGGCACATCTTTACGCGAGCTGGTGAGGGTGATGCGTCCGGCCGGGCTGTCACAGTGCAGGATGATATCAGAACCTGTCATCTCTGACAGCATGAGCCGGACGGGCAGGGCGGGTTCCGCAGGTTCTTCGGCGCGGATCGCCATGGATTCGGGTCTTAATCCGGCGGTCAGTCCCTGCCGGCCCTGCCAGCCGGGAAGATGTTCGACAGGCAGGAAGTTCATCGCGGGAACGCCGAGGAAGCCCGCGATAAAGCGGTTCTGCGGCTGGTCATAGATTGCTTCAGGAGTGTCGAACTGCAGGAGATCGCCGTCCTTCATCACCGCAATCCTGTCGGCCAATGAGAGTGCCTCGGTCTGGTCGTGCGTCACATAGACGATGGTGGCGCCGAGCTGGCGGTGCAGCTCCTTGATTTCGGTGCGCATGGCGACGCGCAGCGCGTTGTCGAGGTTCGACAGCGGCTCGTCCATCAGGAAGATTGAACTGTTGCGCGCCATGGCCCGGCCCATCGCCACACGCTGACGCTGGCCGCCGGAAAGCGCGCCCGGCTTGCGATTGAGATAGGGTTCGAGCTGCAGTGTCTTGGCCACACTTTTAGCCCGCGCATTGCGTTCGGCCTTGGGCATGCCACGCAGTTCGAGGCCGAAGGCAATGTTTTCGCGCACGGTCATGTGCGGATAAAGCGCATAGTTCTGGAAGATCATGGCAATGTCGCGATCCTGCGGCGCAAGATCGTTGGCCCGCCGGCCGCCGATTTCGATATCGCCCTCTTCGCAGCGTTCCAGCCCGGCAATGAGGCGCAGCAGGGTGGACTTGCCGCAACCCGACGGGCCGACGATGACCACGAACTCACCCGACTTGATATCCATGGACACGCCGTGCAGGACTTCCGGCCCGCCGAGGTAGGACTTTCTGATGTCGCGAAGGGTGATGCCGCTCATTGTGCGGCCTCCGTCCCGAAGCTGTTGCGAATGGCAATGGCAAGGCTCGGCCGGTCCGTCGTGAAGACCTTGACGCCGAGCGCCAGCACCTTTTCGATCTGCCATGCCGAATGGGCGGCCCAGCAGCCGAAATCGAGACCGGCTGCCATGATTTCGGCCATCAGAGCGGAATCGGCGGTATCCACATGAACGCCGATTTCGGGGATGTCATGCGCTTTCGCGACTTCGATCACGGCCCTGGCTCCAAGCTGACGCAGTACTGGCGGGCTGACGAGCCAGACCTTCGGCCGGCTGGTGGCCGCCGAAAGCGCATCCTGCGATTCCACCAGAAAGGAAGAGAAGATCGTCCTTTCGAGCATGCCGTGGCGCGCAAGTGTTTCGACGACGCGGGGCACGAAGTTGTCGTAGGGGCGGCCATCGACGCCAGGCTTGATCTCGCAGCGGAAATTTACCTTGCTGCCGGAATAGATTGCGCAGAGTTCTTCCAGCGAGATCGGATGTCCGCCGGCGCCGTAATTGATGACGGCGGCACGGACCTCCGCTTCGCTCATGGCGGCGATCGCGCCGCTCCGATCCGTCGTGCCGTCAAGCGTTGCGTCGTGATGGATCATGATCGCGCCATCGGCTGTCGGGTGGACGTCGAACTCCACCTCTTCCAGCCGCATTTTTGCCGTTGCGACGAAACCTTGCGGCGTGCTGTCGCCGAACTCCAGAGTGCCGCCGCGATGCGAAGCGATGCGTGTCATTCTATGCTTGTCCTTGTTCATGATTATTTGACCGCGCCGAGCGTGATGCCGCGCACGAGGTGGCGCTCGACCAGTAGGAAGCCGAGTAGCACGGGCAACATGCTGAGGGTGCAGGCGGCCATGACGAGCGGCCAATCGACCAAGCCTTCGCCGGGATTGATGCGATAAAGGCGGGCAAGGCCGATCTGCAGCGTGTAGAGATCCTCCTTGCCGACGGCGACGAGCGGCCAGATGTAATTGTTCCATTCGGTGATGAAGATATAGAGGCCCATCGAGAAGATGGCCGGCCGTGCGATCGGCACGATCACCCGCCAGAGCACCTGCAGCGGTGTTGCGCCATCCATATAGGCGGCTTCGTCCAGCGCCTTCGGAATGCCCTTGATATACTGGCGCAGGAAGAAGGCGGCAAAGCTGTTCGAGATCGCCGGCAGGATGAGGCCGGCATAGGTATCGAGCAGGCCGGCCTTGGCGAGTGTCAGATAATTAGGGATCAGGCTTATATGGCTCGGGATCATCAGCGTGGCAACGGTGGCGCCGAAGAGCAGGTTGCCGCCGCGAAATCTGTAGCGTGCAAAGGCGAAGGCAGCCATGGTCGCGACCGTAATGCCCAGCAGCGTCACCAGGCCGGAGACGATGATGCTGTTCAGAAGATAGCGAGCGAAATTGTACTCGGTGACGGCACGAACATAGTTGTCCAGCGTGAATTCGTACCTGCCCGTGTAATAGGATTGCACCGTCTCGAAGGACATCCAAATCGAATAGAGCACGGGCGACAGAAAGATCAGCCCGGCAAGCAGCGCGAGGCCGGTGACGACTGGGTTCTCAAGCTTCATAGTGGACCCTCCGGCCGATGACGAGGGATTTGATCAGCGCCAGCACGATCAGGAAGATGAAAAGTAGGACGGCGAGCGCCGACCCCCTGCCGATGTCGAAGAGGGTAAACCCCACGCGATAGAGCAGGTTGACGAGCATGTCGGTAGCACCTGCAGGGCCGCCATGGGTCATGATGTTGACGATGGTGAACACCTGGAAAGCCTCGATCACGGAAATCACTAGCAGGAAATAGGTGGTCGGCATGACGAGCGGCACGGTGATCCGGCGGAACACATGGAAGCGCCGGCCGCCATCGACGGCGGCGGCATCATAGAGCTCCTGCGGCACGGCCTGCAGGCCGGCGATATAGATGACGATATCGTAGCCGAGCTGTTTCCACGTATTGACGAAGATCAGCACCCACAGAGCAAGCTGCGGATCCTGCAGCCATTGCACCTTGCCGAGACCGAGCGAGGTCAGTGCGGCGTTCACCATGCCGTAATCGGTGGCAAAGACCCAGGAAAAGACGACCGCAATCGAGACAGTTGAGGTGACGGAGGGAAGGAAGAGCGCCCCGCGCAAGAGCCGCGAGGGCAATGTCTCGCGCACGAGATAGCTTGCGACAGCCAGCGCCAGCGCCAGTCTGATCGGTACTGAAATCAGCGCGAAGATGGCGGTGACTTGCAGCGAGTTCCAGAAATCGCGGGAATTCAACAGCAAGCGGTAGTTCTCAAAGCCGACGAAAGGCATGGTCGGCGACAGGAAGTCCCAGTGCCGGAAGCTGAGGTTCACGCTGGTAATGACAGGAATATAGGTGAAGACCGTAATGAAGAGGATCAGCGGTGCAACGAGGAGATAGGGTGTGAGTTTGCGCAACATGGGACCGAAACGGTTGAGACGACGGGCCGTTCAAGGCCCGCCCTCTTGGCTCAAGGGAGAGGCTCAGTTGCTGGAACGCTTGGCTTCTTCTCGGGTCTGCGCGGCGAAGTCCTTCATCGTCTCTGTGACATCGCGCTGGCCGAGTGCCATGGCTTCCCACATCTTGTACTCGGTTGTACGCATCCAGGTGACGACAGGCGGGCGAGCACGGCCATGGGCGAATTCGAGCTGCTTGATGGCGACGTCGATACCCTGCTTCTTGGCAAGTGCTTCGGCGGCGGTCGGCTGGGCAGCGCTCTTCTTGTTGATCGGCAGGTAGCCGGTCGCGGCAAACCAGATGGCATTGGCTTCCGGCGAAGCGGCATAGCTGATGAACTTGTAGGCAGCGTCCTGAACGTCCTTCGGCGAGGTCGACAGGATACCGATACCGGCGCCGCCGATCGGAACGGAGCAGACCTTGTTGCAGGGCATCGGGCGGACGTCGAGCTTGTCACCGAGCGCCTTTTTGGCGCCGCCGTAATCACCCGTTGAGTTGAGCGAAATGCCAACCTTGCCGGCGAAGAAAGCGTCGCGGCCGACATCCTCATCGGTGACGCCATCGGGAGAGGCAACCTTCTGGTCGTGAACGAGCGACGCCATCCATTGATAGGCTTCGATCGTGTTCGGCGAGTCGAGCAGGATATCGTTGGTCTTGGAATTGATCAGTTCGCTGTCGTTGGACATCACGAGACCCCAGCGAGCGAACTGGCCGGGGGCCGCAATGCCGCTGATGCCTTCCGCGCCGAGCTTCTCGGTGATTGTCTTCGAAACGGCAAGAATATCTGCGAAAGTCTTCAGCGAGGGTTCCGTCGTAAAGCCGGCACGCGCCAGGATGTCCTTGTTGTAATAAAGGACCGGCGTGGAGGAGTTGAACGGCACGATGTAGTTCTTGCCGTTGTAGACGCCGACCTCACGCGCGTAGTCGTAAAGGTCGTCCTTCAGCGGGTCGGCGTTGAAATAGGGCGTGAGGTCGATCAGCGCGCCGCGGTCGGCGAAGAGACCGTAGCGGGTGACTTCCATGATGACGGCATCAGGCGCACGGTTGGCGGGGATGGCCGCCTGCAGCTTGGCAACGATATCATTGTAGTCACCGACGAATTCGCCTTCGATATGGAGGCCGGGATTGGCAGCTTCGAAATTGGCGATGATCTTGTTGAGCGCCTCGCCGGAGGATTTGCTGAAGCTGTGCCAGAACTTCACGGTCGTTTCGGCATGCGCCGAACCCACCATGGACATCAGGGCGACAACGCTAGCTGCGACCGTATTCTGCAATTTGGTTGACATAAATTTCTCCTCTGCAAAAAAAATTGCATTCCGTTTCACCGACGATTAGCGCGCAGACGCGACAGCTTCTTGAAGGCTGTGTGAAGTTTTGGTGACGGTGGGAGGCGCGGGATGGATGCCCGCCTAGTCGTCAGCTGGCGATGCTGCATCCTTGCGCATGGAAGAGTCTTCATGTGGAAAAAGTCCCACCGCACTGCCACTGTTCTCGCGTGGCTTTGTGTGCACTGCGGTAGATTGTGCTTCCAAGGTCACCGGCAACATGATATCCCGCTGTCTGCCCGTCTTTCATCTTCAAGTGCAAACAGAGATCATATGCCCCAGCAAAAAGACACGGCGAATGCGTCGCAGATGAATGCAACCCAGCAGCCCGCGGCAAGACCGCAACGGAAATGGCTGGCTGATATCGAACGTCTCAAAGGATTGGCTATCATCCTCGTCGTCTGGGGGCATACCTACGACGCGGCTTTCCCTGTATGGGCGATTGATCTGCGACAGGCGATCTATGCTTTCCACATGCCGCTCTTTATGTTTCTGAGCGGCTATGTCTTCGTCTATGTCGGTGCTCACAAGCTGAAGGGTTCACTAGCGACCTATACGACGAAACGCGCAAAGCGGCTGCTTATTCCGTTTTTCATCATGGCGGCGATCGTCATTTTCGCAAAATTCTTCGCAGGGCAGTTCGTCTCGGTCGACAAGCCCGTTAACGACCTGCTGCTCTCGGTTCAGCATGTCTTCATCCATACCGAGCAGAGCCCGTCGATGTTCGTATGGTACCTGATCGTCCTCTTCTATTTCTCGATCGGTACGACATTCCTCTTTTCGCGCATGAATGTGAGCTTGAACATCCTGTTTGCAGCTTCGATCATCATGTTCGGCCTGCATGTGCTTATGTTCTATAACGATGCGATACTGGACTATGTCTACATCAATCGCATCTTCATGTTTTATGCGTTCTTCATGGCAGGCTGCGTTGCGTGCCTTCACAAGGATTCCTGGGAGGCTTTCGTCGATCGGTATTTCATTCCGGCCGTCGCCGTTTTCCTTTTCCTTCTCTATATCTCGTTCAATTCCGAATGGCGTTACTTCCTCGTTGGTATGACGTCTCTCGTCGTTTTCCACGGGCTGATCCGCTCGCGGCTTTGCAATCAGAGTCGCTTCCTGGAATTCATTGGCCAGAACGCCTTCGCCATCTATCTGCTGAACACGATTTTCGTCGGTGGCGTGAAGGTCGTTTTTGGACGGTTTTTCTCCGTCAGCGATCAGGCACTTCTTCTCCTCGTTGGCGCGACGATTGCAGGCGTCGTGGGGCCGATCATCGTCAAATATGTGATTAGTCGTATCGGCTCGTTGCGGCCGATCGCAGCCGCCATGGAATGAGAAAAACGTGCGGTCAGACTTCAGCTCGACCGGCTGAATTGATGTGCCCTCGCGAAGGAAATCCAGGCTTAGCGGTCGTTATTCTCCAGGAAGCAATCCGGGAGAATCTGCGGAACAGGATGTCCGGTGTGAATGGCGGAGTTCGAGGCCAAAGGGTGAGTTATGTTGGCAGGGTGTTTTCGGTTGCTACTCTTGGCTCGATTGAATAGAAAACGCGCGAGCGTTCTATCGCTCGTCCTTCGCAAAGGGCTTCCGAACCGCGTGCTGCCGGGAACGTGCTGAACACGATAGCTTGGCAACAGAGCATCAGGTTCATTTTCCAATTTGCTATAAGCGCGCAAGGAACGAATATGCACGAAATCTATCAAAGGGTATTTGGTGCTGCCAAAGGGATTAAAGGTCTCGACGGCTTGCGGGCGATATGCGTTCTCTTTGTACTTACCGACCATGCCGGACTGACCAAAGTTCAGGAAACGGGCACTCTTGCGGTCTGGGTGTTCTTTGCCTTGAGCGGCTTTCTCATCGTGCCGATCCTCTTCAAAGCGCGGCAGCGGGTGGAGGCGGGCACATCCGATGGTCCGACCGAGATCGTTCTCTTTATGCGCAATAGAGCTTTGCGAATATTCCCGATCTATTATCTGACACTTGGGCTGATTTTCCTGTCGACGATGACCTTGGTTTCGGGGGGCAACGTCGATAAATTCTACGGCAGCATCGGTTGGATTCTGACCTATACGACGAATATTTACATCGGCTTCGTCAGGCACGACTGGCTGGGGCCATTATCCCATCTGTGGACCCTTTCGGTAGAGCAGCAATTCTACGTATTTTTCCCGCTTCTGTTCATTTGGCTGCCATCGCGATTCTGGCGATCCGGCATGCTGATCTCGCTGCTTGTACTGCTTGTGGTTTCCTGCTGGTGGGTATTCGACGACGAGCTTAAATTCCGCGTGAATTCGCTGTCGGGTTTTTATGCCATTGCGGTAGGCGGGCTTTTTGGGCTTGCAGCCAAGCGGCTTGGCTCCATCGACTTGCGATTTTCCGGTTTACTGATCGCCGGTCTAGGCATCGTCCTGGTGCTGCAGCATCTCTATTTCATCCTGAATGGCCATCCCAACGCCGCCTTGATCATCGCGCCGCTCCTGTCCGGATTGCTGATCATGCTTTTGGCAGTCTGCCAGAATTCGACCGCCACCCGGTTTCTTGAGATCCCATTGATCCGCGGTGTCGGTGTTGTCAGCTACGGTTTTTATCTCTTTCACAATCTCCTCCTCGGACCATCCGGGCGCCTTGTCGCGCTGTTGACGGGGATGCGGGAAGGGACGGCCTTCCAGATCACCCAGATAGCGACCGCCTTCATTCTCACGATGATCGTGTCGATCATTTCCTTTATCTTCTTCGAGGAAAGGATCATGCAGTTGAAGAAACGCCGGGCGTCATCTGCGGCTGTGGCTGCCGGTTCCAATGGCTGATGAGGTTCTCTGCCGGCCTCCTCGTTATCTTTCTTTTGTCGGTTGCTGATGTGGCCGCGGCACCTCTGAGGATTGTGACGTTCGGAACGTCGTTGACTGCGCGGGGGGGCTGGCAGGCAAGCCTTGAAGAAGGTCTTGAGCGCTGCCTTCACCGCGCGGTTGACGTTGCTATCGTGGCAAAGAGCGGGGCGACGACGGAATGGGGATTATCTTCAGTAGAACGCGTAATTGCCGAAAGGCCTGACATCGTGCTTGTCGAGTTCTATGCGAATGATGCTGCGCTGAATCGCTGGATGAGCGTCAGCCGCAGCCGCGGGAACTTCTCGACCATTCTTGAAAGGCTGAAAACCGGGCTACCCGATGCTCGGATCTACATGATGGTAATGAATCCGATGTCGGGTTTAAGGGGTGCGCTCAGGCCCTTTCTGAGCAGTTATATTTCGGCTCATCGCAGCGTCGCGGCCGAACGGAACGTTGTAATCATCGATCACAGCAACGGTTGGTCGATGTTGCCAGCGGAGGAATTGTCGACGGCAATACCGGATGGGGCTCACCCTGTTGCTTCGACTGCAGTGAAGGTTATGGTGCCGACGATTGTCAAGGCGATAGCTGGAGCATGTGCCGACTGAATTCGCTCCGCCGGCAAGACAAACGCGCGCGAACCAGTTTAGCTAGTTCCATCCGTGGATTGGTAATTGCAGCCTATCGGTCCTGGTGTTCAATTGCGGTTGGAGTCTTGGCCGTATCTGGTGTCTTTCGATACTTAATTGCTGCCGGTACGCCGACTGCGATCGCTCCAGCCGGAACGTCTCTGACGACGACCGCGTTCGCGCCGATGACAGCACCTTCGCCAATGACGACGGGGCCGAGAATTTTTGCGCCGGCACCCACGTCCACGCCATTGCCCAGGATCGGCACTTCATTCGGTTTATCGGCCGATTTATTGCCGATCGTCACCCCTTGCCGAAGGCGAACGTCGTCACCGATCCGTACTTCGGAATGAATGATAATTGAGCCGAAATGCTCGATGACGCATCGAGAACCAATCTTCGCATTCGCTCCTATGTAGATTCCGAAAAACACTTCGGAAAATTTTATAAGGAAGAAATGCACGATCTTTAGCGGTATGCGTATCGGCGCAAATTTGATCGAACGGACGGTGCTTCCATATCTGTGGAAAGCAAGTGCCCAAAACCCCTGCGCAATCAAGGCTCTCTTGTGGCTTCGATAATCTTGGGCAATTTCTCTAAACATGACGCGCTCTCCTCGGAAATTACGCTTGTTTCCAGGCTCTAATTTTTCTTGCTTTGTTCAGCCAACTACGCAGCGCGTCTCGATCAAGCACCCCAATACCTGCGACATAAACGATCACGAAGAGGGGGGCCAGGATTATCGCCCGCAGCAACGCGGGCGAGGCGGGCATCGCATAGGCTCTCACCAAATAAACCACGGCCAGGCTGGCGAAGGATGCCAGGAAAAACGCGCCACATTTACCGAACATCGTCTTCAGTGAAACGTGGGTTTTTCGCGATCCGTAAACTATACCTATCGATATGACGACGATGTGGCAGCAGACGTATACCGTGACGAGCGTAAACACGGTGCTGTGCTGAAGCACCGTCAGTATGATTGCAATGAGCACTGCCGCGCAAACCTGCATGCGCAAAACGATGCGTGGCAGGCCCCACGCGTTCAGCATGACCTCATTGCTATAACCGATCGACTGGGCAGCGCCCAAAATGGCGGCAGGGAACATGATGAGTTCTGAATCGATCCCGTTACTTCCAAAGCAAATTCGCGCAATTTCCGGAGAAAGCGCCGCGATGGAGATAAAAGCGGGAGCGGAAATCATCGAAAGCGAGCGCAAGCTTGAGTAGAACGCTTCCTTCATTTGCGGAGGATTATCGACCAGACGCGATAAATGAGGAAGATTGACGTCCACCATCACGGCCGTCAGCATCTGCGCTATCACGGCTGGAACGCGCGATCCCATGATGTAGAGCGCGAGCGCTGCCGGCCCGAAGAAGATCGGAATAACGATCTCGATCATTCGCAGTGATGCATAGTTCAGGACGCGCGACCCGAAGATGCCGAAGGCGTAATGGAGAATATGCCCGATTCCAGCGAATTGGGGAGCCGCCGGCCGCAAGACCACCGGATACCATAGGAAGACGACATTTATCACCGTCGTCGCCAGGAGCTGGCCAACCATGCTGTAGACGCCGAAACCTAGGAATGCCATTGCCAGGCCGGTAAGAGCGCCGACGACGGTTGATGCCAGAGAGCGGAAGGCGAGGCGCTTGAACTGAAATTCCTTGCGCAGCAGGGCCTGCGGGACATATCCGAAGCTGTTCAGAACCAGCGACAACCCAACGAGCTGCAATACCGACTCAATACCGGTAACGCCAAGAAGATTGCCGATTTCGGTCGAGAAAACCGTCAGCAAGGCATAAATGGCGAGGGCAAGAGCGAAATTCAGGATCAGAATGCTCGTCGCAATTCCGTGTGTGACGTTCTGCGTTCGAACGATGGCATCACCGAAACCATTATCGGCAAATAATTCGGTCAGCGATACAAGTGCATAGGCTGCCGCGAACATGCCAATTTCGGTTTTATCGAGAATACGCGCCAGCACGAAAAAAGTGATGATCGTGCCGAAGCGCGGCCCCCAATTGCGAACAGCCGACCATATAACGGAACTGCGATTCATCGGCGCCTCGTTTTACCATTAAACGGAGACGTCAAAGGCCCCCTCCTGCGACTAGGCATTCCGCACCGCAGCAATATAGCTTGATAGCGTCAACTTGCCGCTCGCGACCAATGATACTCCGACAAGAAGTTTGCGTATGAACGCGATGATGCCGGGGAGGCTTCGCGTCTTGTGAGCGGCAATGGCGTAAAGCGTGCCAGGGAAATATTTCGGCTTGAGGCTCGAATCGTGATCCCGGTGTCCGACCAGGGCGGCATCGGTGAAAAGAGTGCCGCGGGCCAGGTAGAAAGCCCGAATTGCATAATCCGTGTCCTCGCCGCCGTTCAGACGCGCGCCGACCCCCAGTGCCTCGTCGAATATCTGCAACTCGGGCAGCAATCTCCCACGGAAGAAGAACGTGTTCGACGACGCTCGCGATATCACTTTCTGCAAAGCAGGTTTTTCCGTTGTCAATGCGCTCTTTGTCTCCGGAGTCGAGCTATAACGGCAGAACCAGAAATCAATCTCCGGCTTATCGCGAAAGAGATTGGCGACCAGGGTCAGAAATTTCTCGGGATACCAGCAATCGTCATCGGGGAAGGCATATATGCTGTCGGCAGTGACGATGCCGGCTTTCACGACCTCTCGAATAAGCAGGTTGCGGGCCGCCGAGAGCGAAATCTGATGATTGATTCGCCGTGTGCTGATCCAGTCCGGAAACTCGGGATCGGCGGCATCATCGGGAACATTCTGCAGAAGAAGATACAGATGGACGTCTATCGATGGGTCTTCGACCTTGGCACGCGCAATCGAGTCAACCATCCTCTGGAGGTGCTCGGAGCGGCCTTGCCTCAGATTGCTTGTCGAGAAAAGCGTAATTTTCGGCATGACTACTCTATTGTTCGGGAACATGTCAGTGGAGCTGGAGCCCCCAGCGAGCGGCTCGGCTGGCGACCCCTATCTTGCGGTGCAACATAGACATTGAGATCTGGGTTGAAAAGTAGAAAATAACCCATACGGCTTAACTTCGCTGCAAACACACGTTTATAGATATTGCAACAACCGGCAGTTTCGATCGCCGGATTTGGAGAGTGATATGTCGATGGTTTCGCGGAAAGCCAGACCTTTTAGTTTCACGGTTTCGTGGTTCTTTTCTGGCCTTCTCTTATTCGCAACGCCCGCGGCTGCCGAGCCGCCGCTCCGATACCTGTTCGAGAAAGTGCCCGCCGATACGCAGGAGGACGGTTCTGCCAAAAGAACCCGACCTTTCGTCTGCTCAGTTCCAGTTGCTCCACTGGTCGATATGAGCAAGCTATTTGGTTTTTATAAACCAAGTCAAACCCAGTCAGAGGTCGACCCGATTGCTATGAAGGCCTACGTGAAGCGTCTATGGCCGACAGGTGCCGTCACGAAAAAAATGCTGGAAATGATGGAGACGGCGCTCGACATGCCTGGACAAGGCAGGAATGCCGCCAACTGCATCATCCGGCAGATGCGCGTCTGGGCTAGTGCAGATGCTTTGCTTGGTAGTGTCGAGGACAATGATCCGCTCGGGCATCGTCAGGCGGTTCTCATCGGAGGCTGGACCAGCATTTCCTTCTCCAACGCTTATGCCGTGGCTGAGGAAGTCTCACCACCGGCCAGCTCTGCTTATGTTCCAATCAAAGCCTGGTTCGCCAAGCTTTCGGATATGATCGTAGCGGAATTCACACCCGCCCCCCGTGAGCGTAAATATGCGTGGCTCGACGGCAACAGCAATCATCGATACTGGGCTGCTGCCGCTGTCGGTCTAATGGCAGTACACCTGCAGGATCGAAAGCGGTTCAACTGGTCGATGGATATATTGAAGTCGGCGCTAGACGAAGTCCCAGAGGACGGCGGGTTGCCGCGTGAGCTTGCCCGCGGCGGACGGGCGCTGAAATATCAGAATTTCGCCATGGACGCGATTGCGATCCTCGTGCGGCTCGCCGATGCCAATGATATTGCGCTCGATGCCGATCAGGAGAAGAAGCTGCAGTCGGCCGCCGGATTCGCCGCCACCACATATCTCCACCCCGACCAACTGGAGACGCGAACAGGATATCGCCAGGAAGTCGACCCAGGGATGATTGCGTGGATCGACGTCCTGTTACCGCATTTCAAGGGCCGCGATGCGGAATTCGCGGAAAAGCTCGATGCAATAGCTAAGCCCTTGCGGCCGATGATCAATACTTTCATCGCCCTGCCTTCGACACGCCTGATCGGCGATGAGGGCGCGGAGTGAGAGACTAGCGCTAAGCTTTGCGAACGTCCGTGCCGCTCTTTCTTTGATCGGCTGCTCTTTCGGCTTCCGGGATATCGGCAAACAGGAACCGGCCGTAAGGGCCGACGTCGATGTTTTCACGAATGATCTTTGCCGGATTGCCAGCTGCGATACAGCGCGAAGGAATGTTCTTGGTAACGACGCTGCCGGAACCGATGACGCATTCGTCGCCGATCTCCACGCCAGGCAGAATGATGCTTCTGGCTCCGATGAAGCAGTGCTTGCCGATCTTGGTATCGCGGTAAACCCCGCGCGTTCTGTCGTGAGTCAGGATGGACACGTCGAACGCGACATATGACTTCTCGCCCACGTGGATGCCCTTGGGATAGGTTTTATCCAGACGAACACTCAACGAGAACGTAGCTGTCGGATGGATATTCATCCCCCAGAACTTCGTGTAGTAATGGTACTTAGCTTTTACCAAAAGCGATCTCAGCCAGAGAAATTTGTTCAAGCTGCGTGCCATTAAACACCCTCTCCTTATTGCGCGAAAATTTCAGTTTCATCGGTGCCGAACGCGGGGCATATAAAGCATGGACGACAGGCCAGTGGAAGCTGCTTTGTGTGCAGTGCAAGAAAAAGCTTTGGATTTTTGACGTCATTTCGCATGATGCTAACGGTTATTTTTGTAAGCGCCGCACTGCTGACAGGAGGGGTCGCCCCTCATTGCCCAACCAGACCTCCTTGCATTTGAAGCATTTTCCGCATCGCAGGACCCAATGAATGAGACATATCGTTTTTTGCGTCGTATGCACCGTGGTTTCCATCATGCTGCTCATAGTTTGTCTTCGGTATGTCTCCAATATATGGCCTCTGGCAATCGTGAATGCGCTGCAAATGCAGATCGGCGCGTTATGCTTGGCGATTGTTCTTCTCTCCAATATCTTCGTGCGGCACTGGTATAGTCTGCTACTCGCTATTGCTTCTGTCGTGTTAGCCGCCCATCCCACGCTGATGCTCGGAGAGTTTGCTCGAGCGCCGGCGCCGGGCTCAGGGCCTGCCCTGCGCCTACTAACGATCAAGATTCTCGATGATGCGGCGGATGATGCCGCACTGAAGAAAACGGTCGACGAGGCGAATGCCGACGTCGTTATCATGACCACCACCGGCTCTCTTGCCGGTAGGCGGGATCTGATGCGCCAATCCTATCCCTTTCACGCCGGTTGCGACGATTCGGCTAACTCACGCTGTACTGTCATGCTTCTGGCGCGCCGACCGCTTTCGGATCTCCGCTTTCAGCTGTTGAGTCCGGTCGGCAGCGAATTGATCTCCGCTACCCTTTCGATCGAAGGCCGACGTGTGCGTGTTTTTGCGACCCGGCTTTCGAAGACATGGTTCGATACGTTTCACAGCTTCGAACTCTTCAACATTACACGTATCTTGCGGGAGACGAAGGAGCCTGTGCTTCTTGCCGGAGATTTCAGTGCGCCCGTCATCGTCGCAGACATGCGCTGGTTCCTAGGCAATAACAGGTTGAGCAGCGTCTACCCCGAGCCGGCGACATGGCCAGTCTTGCTTGGACCTCTCGGCGTCAGCAACGATCACGTCTTTTTCAATGCGCCGCTATCTGTTCTGTCCATCAGTCGCACCGACGGGAATGGTAAATTGGGTTATATTACGCTTCTTTCTAATATTGCGATTGGAGAAAATTGAATTCGCGTGATGCGAGCATTTTGCTCGGTTTAGGTGCGGTTTGTGAAGATGACTCAGAAAAACGGCGCTTGGATAAAACTTTAACGGTCGTTGAATGCTGATCTTAACCCTGCTTCTGCACGTTTCCCCGCAGCTTTATTGATGCGGGAGTTTTGAATGCCCACGACAATTTATCTCGATGCCACAGCTGGTGAAACCGAACTGCGCAAGGCGCTTACAACCGTTGCTAATGGAGGTGGAACGGTTGTTCTGGCGAAGGACGCCGACATCACCGTCAGCAAGGCTATTTACGTCTCGGTCGGATCAGGTGACGTCACCATAGATCTCAATGGGGGCACGCTGCACCAGGCCACAGGTTCCGAAAGGGTTCTCGGTGTATTCGGCGCGGAATCGCCGTTGCAGACTGTCGCGCTTGGATCTGATGCGATGAACAATGCAACGATTACCTACGCGTCCTTGCCGCAAAACATAACGGTTGGCAGTTGGATAAAGGTAACCGCCGACGACAATTTGCCCGGAGATCACATCGACCCGGGCGACGCCGGCCAGAAGACCAAGCTTGGCCAGGCAGCCAAAATCATCGCCATGAATGGCAACACGGTTACCCTGGAGGGCTCACTGGTCGAGCAGAACCTCTATGCCACGAACGTCCGTGCCACGGTTTACGCCGAGGGACAATTTACGATCAAGAACGGCACGATCGATGGTGCGGCCGGCGAATATAATGCGGCCACTGCCGATCTTCTTCATCTGCGCAATCTGGTTGATGCCGTCGTGGAAAATGTCACAGTGAAAGACGGCGGCTTCGGCGTTAACGTTGTCAACAACGTGAACGCTACTCTAAGTGACATTACTGCCACCAATCTCTACTGCGGTATTCATACCGGTTCATCGCTGAGCACCCAGATCAATGGCCTTTTTGCGGAGCATGTCGGGCAGGGTGTTGTGGTCCAGGGTATAGGAACGGCTGCAAATGCCTCAAGTGCTGCCAGCTACGGCGCCGAGATCGGTTTGCTGACCAAAAATTCCGTCGTCTACGACGCGGCGAATTCGGCGTATGATTTTCATTCCGAAAGCCGAAACGGGGTTTACACGGATGATCTCTCGTTTAATTCCCGAATGTTCGGAGATTTTCGCGGCATAGGAAACGCCTTTACAAACAGCGGAAGTGCCGGCGATGCCTATGGCATACAGTTCTATGAATATGGCGACGGAGATGGTCGCAACTCGCTTGTCGACAACCTAATATTGCGTGAAATCAAGAACTACGCGTTCATGATATCGAATTCGCCTGAGGCGAATATTGTCAAGAACAGTACCTTCGAGAGCTATCTGGAGGGATACAACATTCCCGAATCGATGGTCAAATTCATCAACACGCTGATTCTGACCAACGTGGTGCCTGGCGACGATACACTCGTCGGCACGGCGGCCGCAGACAAGCTTCTCGGGGGCCTCGGCGCCGACAATCTATCCGGCGGGGATGGTGACGATTATTTGTGGGGCGGCGACAAGGCTGACGTTCTGACCGGCGGTACCGGACATGACCGGTTTGCCTATCATGCGCTGAGTGAAGGCGGCGATATCATCACTGATTTTCAGGTTGGCGGTAACGGCGATGTTATCGATGTTTCGGTGCTCGCCGCTCGACTGGGCTGGGGCAGCGGAAGCGACCTTATTGCCGACGGCCATATCCGCGTCATGCAGAGTGGGACATCTGCCGTCGTGCAGGCCAATGATGGCCAAGGCTGGTCGACGCTGGCCACGCTTCAGAATGCAAGTGCGTCAGGCTTCGATACGCGCAATCTCCAGACCTCACTTTCGGCGACGACACAATGGAATGCTGACGATCCTTCGGCGTCGTTACCAACTCCTACGCCACACACGGGTACGGATAAAGCTGACAGCTTTGCCGCGGCCAAGGGTGCCGATATCTATTACGGTTCTGCCGGCGATGACATCTATCTCTTCAATGATGCGCGAGATCACGTCACGGGAGAACTGGCAGATGGTGGCAAAGACTCGATATGGTCAAGTGTCAGCGTGGATCTTCGCAACGAATCCTTCGTCGAGAACCTGCGGCTTAGCGGAAGCGCCCAAATCGAAGGGATCGGCAACGCTCTTTCCAATCTGATCACCGGTAACGCGCAAAGCAACACCATTGCCGGCGCCGGAGGCATCGACTCTCTTTATGGAGGTGGTGGAGCCGACACCTTCTATTTCTCCGAGATGGGTGCCGCGAACAAAGATTCGGTCTGGGATTTCAGCGATGACGACAAGATAGCCTTGTCGCAGTCAATATTTGTAGGCCTCGACGCGAACGGCGACCATGTTCTCGACCCCTCTGCGTTTTTGGTGGTCAGCAAACTCGGAGCGCTGGCGACGGGTGCCAGCCCGCAGATAATTTATAATTCGGCAAGCGGTGTCGTGTCCTATGATGCAGATGGCTCCGGCGAAAAAGCTGCACAGGACATAGCCTTTATCGGAGCCAACAAAGCGTTCTTCAGTTATGACGACGTGCTTCTGTCTTATTGATTGAAAACAGGTTGTTTAAATCAGGTGCTGGATTCTGCGGCTGATAGCCGCGGCGGTCGTAGGGGATGGCTGTTGCCGTCACAGCAATTAGTCCGTCTGCCAGCATATTTCAGCCAAAAGGCAGCTCTAGGATGGTTTCTTATCTCTTTCAAGTTACTCGCAAGGTTGCGGAATACTGGCTGTCGAGAGTATCGGCGTTAAACTTACGGAGCGATTTTGTCTCACCGTCTATTTATTTTACTGTAATTTCTGTGGCATGAGATGTAACTCCAGCGACGTCGCATCGAATGTCTTCAAAGGCGTTCTGAAGTCGAGTGAGAGCAAATCGCCTGCAGGATCTCAAAAGGCGCTGTTTTAGAGGGTATCGAAGGTTGAATAACGTTGTAGCGGGCTTCATGCGGCAGCCGAAGAAAGATACGGGGGCTGAGGCGTTTTCGCGTTGCAAAAGCGCTCTGGTGGCAGTCGCGCTGGCAAGCGGGCTGATCAACATTCTCTATCTCACAGGTTCGTTCTTCATGCTGCAGGTCTACGACCGGGTTATTCCCAGCCGCAGCATCCCGTCGCTGATTGCCCTTTCGCTGCTGGCGCTGCTTCTTTATATTTTCCAGGGCGTCTTCGAAGTCATGCGCAGCCGCATGCTGATCCGTATCTCCGGTGTCTTCGATGAAGTGCTGAGCTCGCGTGTTTTTAAGGCCGTCATGAAAGCACCCGTCAAAACAAAGGTCGAAGGCGACGGATTGCAGATACTCCGCGATTTCGACCAGATCCGCAGCTTTCTCTCCAGTTCAGGCCCGGCGGCATTTTTGGACCTGCCGTGGATGCCGCTCTACATTGCGATCTGCTTCATGTTTCATCCGATCATCGGCTTCATTGCCATTGGCGGCGCGCTTGTTTTGATCGCCCTGACATTCCTGACACATAGAAGCGCTCAGACCTCGTCAAAGCAGGCGACGGAACTTGGCAACCGGCGGAATACATTCCTGCAGGCTGCCCAGCGAAATGCTGAAGTCGTCCAGGCCATGGGCATGAGAAAGGATCTGGCTGAACGATGGCTGGATCAGAACAACGCCTATCGGATGACATCGCGGGCGGCATCCGATACGGGCAATGTCTATTCGACCATCTCGAAGATTTTCCGCGCGGTGCTGCAATCTGCTGTCCTTGCGACCGGCGCCGTTCTGGTCATCGAAAATCAGGCATCCGGCGGCATCATCATCGCGTCATCGATCCTCACCTCCCGGTCGCTTGCGCCGGTCGAGCAGGCAATCGCCAACTGGCGCGGTTTCGTTGCGGCTCAACAGGCGTGGACGCGGCTCAAGGACGCCTTCCGCGATCTGCCGGAAAGCGATAGCCCCCTTAAATTGCGCGCGCCTTACCGCCAGTTGACCGTCGAGCAGCTTGTTAGCGGACCGCCTGGCAAACAGGAGATTACCATTGCCGGTGTTAGCTTCTCGATCAACGCAGGCAGTGCGGTCGGCGTGATCGGTCCCAGCGCCTCCGGCAAGTCATCGCTTGCGCGCGCCGTGACCGGCATCTGGCCATCCTACCGCGGCTCTGTCCGCCTCGACGGCGCTACGCTGGACCAATGGGATGACGGTGATCTCGGTACCCATGTCGGCTACCTCCCACAGGATATCGAGCTCTTCTCCGGCACGGTGGCCGAAAACATCTCCCGCTTTCAGCACGCACCTGAAGCGGCGGCGGTGATTGCCGCTGCCGAAATCGCCGGTGTGCATGATATGATCCTGCGTTTCCCAAAGGGGTATGAAACCCAGATCGGCCCAAGCGGCTCGATGCTGTCTGCCGGTCAACGGCAGCGTATCGCGCTGGCGCGAGCTCTTTATAAGGATCCATTCCTTGTCGTTCTCGATGAACCGAATTCCAATCTGGACGGAGAGGGCGAGGCGGCGCTTGCCGCCGCTATCCTTGCCGTGCGGCGGCGAGGCGGCATCGTCTTTATCGTCGCACATCGGCCGAGCGCACTCGAAGGCTGCGATCTCGTTCTCATGATGAATGACGGGAAGCTCGCAGCATTTGGACCCAAGGATGAGGTGCTCGCGCGTATCTTGCGCCGCGACATCAAGCCGATCCACGCGGATCGATCGCCGACGCTCAAGGTCGTTGGCGACACGCAGGAGCAGTAAGCTGTGGTGATGTCACAATCTCAACACTCACTTCGGCGCCATGCTACGATGGTCATCGCAATGGCAATCGTACTTGTGGGAAGCATTGGCGGCTGGGCCGCCACAACGACGCTTTCGAATGCGGTCGTTGGTGACGCGACTGTCATCATCGATGACAACGTCAAGAAGATTCAACACCTGGTCGGTGGTATCGTTTCGGAGATCTCCGTCAGCGAAGGCGAGCATGTGGAAGCCGGTAATGTTTTGTTGCGGCTCGACGGGACATCCGTGAAGGCCAATCTCGGTATCATCAACAGCAGCCTTGCCCAGCTTTATGTGCGTAGAAGCCGTCTCCAGGCAGAACGTCTCGGCGCGTCCAGCTTTTCACTGGATGAACTGCAGGCGAAGGGCGTGGATCTGGAAGCAAACAAGCTGCTGATCGACGGTGAGATGCAGCTATTCAAGACACGCCAGTCTTCCATGGTGGGGCGCAAGAAGCAGCTCGAGGAGAAAACGGCGCAGCTCGCCGAGGAGATCAAAGGCGACACCATACAGCTGCAGGCGATCGACGATGCGACAGCACTCGTTAACGAAGAGCTTGAAGCGACGGAAGAGCTTTATGCGAGAAAGCTCGTCACAATGCAGAAGATCAACAGCCTGAAACGGGAGAAGACTGATCTTGACGGCAACCGAGGCGGGCGGGTTGCCGCTCGTGCGCAGGCCGAAGGAAAGATTGCGGAGATCAACCTGCAGATATTGCAGCTCGATGCCGATCAAAGTGCCGACAATTCCAAGGATCTGACTGATGTCGAGGCGAAGATCGCGGAGATGGAGGAGAGGCGGATCGCAGCTCTCGACCAACTCCAGCGATTGGATGTGAAGGCGCCACTTAGCGGCAGGATCTATCAGCTATCCGTCCATACGGTCGGCGGCGTGGTCAATCCGGGTGAACCCCTCATGCTGCTGGCACCCGATAATCGCGCGCTGACAGTCGAGGGTAAGATTGCGACGCGCAATGTCGATCAGGTCCATGTCGATCAGGATGTCGATATTCGGTTTACCGCCTTCGATCAGCGAACCACGCCTGAAGTTCAGGGCAAGGTCCTTTCGATATCGCCCGACGTCATTACGGAAGAGCGCACCGGCGCGAAATACTATCCGGTGCGCATCAAACCGGAGCCGGAAAGTCTCGCGAAATTGCAGGGTATGGCGCTCTACCCCGGTATGCCGGCTGAAATCTTCATCAAGGTCGCCGACCGTTCGGTCATATCCTATCTGACCAAGCCGCTGACCGACCAGATGAACCACACGTTCCGTGAAGAATAGGCGACACGGGTTTGAAGCCTAATCGCTTTAACCAAGGGGCCTATTATTTTCAGATCGCGAAGGCAGCCGAGGCGGGAAAGTGAAGTTTGAACGCCTACTTTGGCATACCCGAAATACAATAGCGAAAAAGCCGCATGATGGTCATTTCATGCAGCTTTTCCTTTGTATTTGTAGATAGCGGTCAGGCCTGACGCTTTACCTTCTTGTAGGCCGCGACCAGGTTGGGAATCTGGTAAGGCCACGCGAGGCTGCTTGCCACGCGCTCCCTGCCGATAGCGCCCATCCGCGCGCGCTCTTCCGGATTTTCGAGGAGGGCTACTATTTTCTCAGCGAAATCCTTCGCATCGTTGGCCTTTGCGTAAAGCGAGGCCTCTTCGGCGCTGCGCCTGCCTTCCGTAACGTCGAACTGAACGATCGGTTTGCCAAGAGCCATATATTCGATGATCTTGTTCATCGTCGACTTATCGTTCATCGGGTTGACGCGATCGGGATTGACGCAGACATCTGCCGTTGAAAGCACTTCGAGCAGATCGTGGTCGGAGACGCGTCCGGTGAAGGTTACACATTCCGAAAGACCCATCGCTTCCGCATCGGCAGCCAGGCCCTTGGCGCTTGGGCCACCACCGACCAGAACGAACTGAATGTCATCGCGGCCCATCTGGTTTTTGATGTACGCAACGGCATCGAGAAGGATATCGACGCCTTCCTGGGCACCCATGACGCCAACGTAACCGACGAGATATTTCCGGCCCTTCTTGAGCAACTGATTGGGTTCGACGGCGACGAAGCGAGAAAGGTCCGGGCCACTTCTAACAACGTAAATATCGTCGGCTTTCTTGCCGCCACGCACCTGGGCGATTTCCCGGTAGCTCTCATTTGTCGAGATGACGACACGCGCGCTTTTGAAAGTGATCCATTCGAAGCAGCACATCAGCCTCCAGAAGAAGCCACGTTTTTCGTATTTGGCTTCGTAGAGCTCGGGATTGATGTCGTGGTGATCAAAGATATAGGGGACGCCAAAAAGCCGGAACTGCAAGGCAACCAGGAAAATAAGATCCGGCGGATTGCAGCCGTGAACCGTATCGAAGCCGTGACGGAAGAAAATCTTCCAAGCCAGGACAGTTTCCCAAAAGAGCGCAACTCCATATTCCAGCAGGTAGCCTAGCGCACCGCTTGCATCAAGCGGAAGCGGGTGCCGGTAAACGTGGATGCCTTCGATGCATTCGTAGCGTTCCGTGAAGCCCTTTCCTGTCGGGCAGATGACGCAAACCTGTGCACCGGCGGCCGTCAAAGTTCGGGCTTCCTGCCAGACGCGACGGTCGAAGGGAACTGGCAAGTTCTCCACGATGATCAGCACTTTTCGGCCTTTCAGGGGCAAGGCGCTGACGTCTGCTGCGTCATCAAGGGCTGTATCGAATGTTTCTTGAATTGCCATCGATTGCCTACTCTTGGTATTTCTCAAAGAGTCGGCCTCCGAAGAGGCCGATGAGGTTTTCTGTTCTTTCTCTAGTGCAAGGTATTTGTGTCAACCGTCTTTGCGGCTTTCACGTCTATCTTTGCCAAACTGCCGTTTGTATCGATCACCAGGTCGTATTCGGTGCTCTCTGCGTCTTCCTTCGAAACCATGATCTCGGAGATGGACGGAAGATGGGAGAAAGCATAGCCCATATTTTGCCCCAGCAATTGCGTCGGTTTGACGGCTGGATCGTAAATGCTGAGCTTGTAGCCGGCTGTGATCAACTTATGCGCAAGGTTAAGCTGAGGGCTTTCGCGCAGGTCGTCGCTTTCCGCCTTGAAGGCCAGTCCAAGCATGAGGATGTTTGCCTTCGGAGCAACATCGCGCGTAACATAATCGAAGATAAAGCGCTTATGCGCTTCGTTCGAACGCAGCAGTGAGTCGACCAGGTGATTGAAGGCGCCTACTTCCTCGGAGATATGCGCCAAGGCTCTGACGTCCTTGGGAAGGCAGGAGCCGCCAAACGGACCGCCAGGACGCATGTAGTAAGGCGAGATGTTCAGCTTGGTATCCGAGACGAATATCTTGTGCACTGTCTGCGGGTCGATGTCGAGCTGGACGCAAACGCGCCCGATTTCGTTTGCAAACGCAACCTTGACGGCGTGCCAGGTGTTGTCGACGAATTTGGTAAATTCGGCTTCGCGATAGCCGGTGACGAACATCGGCGCATCGATATTCTTATAGAGTTCGGTCATGCGGTCCGACGGCTGGCCATTTTGGGTGCCAACAACGATCTTCGGCGGATTGAAGTAATCTTTGATCGCAACGGATTCACGAAGGAATTCCGGATTGTAGACAATTTCTACCGCCCTGGCGAAGTCCTTGCCGAGATGGGCCCTGAAGATTGGCGCGATCAGCCCGTCAATGGATCCTGGCCGGATCGTGCTGCGGAAAACGACCGTTAGCGGCTTTTCGCGGGAGGGATCTACGCCAAGAGCGATCTGGCGCGAGACCTCTGCGATGAATGTCATATTGTGCGAGCCGTCAGCTGCGCTCGGCGTGCCGACACAAACAATCGCTAGGTCGCATTCCGAGAGCAATTTGCCCACCTGCGAAACAACAGTCAGGCGATTATCGGCCAGACCCGTCGCCAGCAGGTCGTCAAGCCCCGGCTCATAAATTGGAGAATGGCCCGAAAGAATGAGTTTTACCTTGTCTTCGTGAGGTTCCACGCCGACGATTGAATGACCTTCTTTGAGCAGGCATCCGGCACCTGTGAGGCCGACATAGCCAAGGCCAAAGATTGCAATTTTCATTCGCACGCTCCTGCTGTTTGTGACTTTGCGGCGATAGTCGAGAATTTACATCGATTACGCAACCGCAAAAAAATGAACGTTTCGTCGATGACCAATTTCGATCATGTTTGTATAGGGCATATGACATTTTCGAAATACCCCACCAAGGGATTTTTTTAAGTAAGCGCTGGGATTGAGGCAGTCCATCTGCAAAAAATCCTTTATATTCAGAGACATAATGTGCGCCTTTGCGTTGAGTTGAATTAATTTTTACACGTTGACTGTGCCGATTCGGCATGGTTCCGAGCGCGCCGAATTCTCCGGGACGGTAAGTGTGCGATGCAGCAAATGAACGGCTGGCTGCCTACAAAACCACGCGCAATACATCCGAATGAGGCAGGCATCGGGAGGATGCACCCAAAAAAGGCCCAATAGGTAATCGTGTTTTGAACTCAACTTTCAGGGTAGGTGCTGCTGACGTCAAAGCAGCCTTCTGCCTATTTCAAACCTCTAAAAATCGGGGGAATCGGAACCGATTCGGCTGATGACCACCTGGATAGGCCGATGGCTTGTGGCGCAGAAAAATGAACGCCTTCCTTCTGATATTATGGTCAGAAACGTCCCGAGATCTATCGCCCGGTTTTTTCTCAACCGCTTGCTACTGCAACGGCAGAGTCCTCCGTTTCCGGTCAATTCCTTGGGTATGGCGCCTATTTCCCTAAGTCGCGGCTAGTCGATGGGCGTCTAATATTAGGGGTTCCTTCAATTAAAAACCGAGCCCGCTCAATGGTGGCATTGGGAAATACAAGGTGAATCGTAAGGCCTCGCACCTATGACACTATCATGGAAGTATTTCATGGCTTCTGAAGCCTCTAAACGCAGTGTTTGAGCATGCAATTTTAACGGGAGAACGTGAGTTAAGTATATTTTTGCAATAGGCATTTTTGCTCGCCGTCAGGGTTTACAATATATTAAATATCCAATACTCAAGTCGGCGAAAGCGAGTAGCGCTTCAATATAAATGTGTTGATTTTGTTTCAAGGGGAGAATTGAAATGGCATACGTTCTGGGTACCAGTTCAGACGACACTCTCAAAGGTTCTGCTTTAGCCGATGAGATCCGTGGACGTGACGGTGCTGACGTTATCTATTCTGGCAACGGTGGTGATAAGATACTCGGAGGCGACGGCAACGATTCTATCACCAGCGGCAACGGTGTAGACCACATTTACGGTGGTGCCGGCGACGATGCTATCAATTCCGGACAGGGCGACGACGTTATCTACGGTGGCAATGGCAATGATGTCGTTGTCTCCGGCGAGGGTAACGACATCGTTTTCGGCGGTACTGGTGCCGACAAGCTTTATGGCGGCGCTGGCAATGACTATCTGAGCGGCGGCGACGACAATGACATCGTCCGTGGCGGCATCGGCGATGACCGCATCAACGGAGACGCGGGCAACGACCGTGTCTATGGCGATGAAGGCAACGACATCGTCCACGGCGGCGACGGCAATGACTATGTCTACGGCGGCGTCGGTAACGATAAGGTCCTTGGCGACGACGGCAATGATTTCGTCTACGGCGGCGATGGCGATGACAGCGTCTATGGTGGCGCTGGCAACGACTTCCTTTTTGGCGGCGCAGGTAACAACTATCTCGTTGGCGGGTCGGGCGACGACACCTTCGTTTTCGAAAACGGCTCGGATCGAATCGCAGACTTCACCGTTGGTGAGGACAAGCTGAAGTTCGGCGCCTTCGGCGTCAGCCAGTATAACTATGCCTTCATCCACGATCATATGAATCAGGTCGGTGCAAACACGGTCATCACCCTTGATCCCGATCACGTGATAACGCTCGAAAACGTTAACATGGCGGACCTTCACGCCTCCGACTTCCTGTTCGCATAATCACTGATCGGCACCCTTGTGCCGGTTTGTATGGTTTATGCTCCAACGTCTTTCTCAAGTCTGACGTTTTCCTGGAAGCAGCATTTGCAAAAAGGGCATATCTCGAGATATGCCCTTTTTTATTGTCATGAGATGTTTGTTGCCAGTCTATGGTGGCTTCGTGAACCGGGATTGCCTCAGCAGGTGTCGCAGCGTGCATCTGACACGAGCTGCCGCGGGCGAAGCGTCTCCAGCCATCACGCTGACATATATTTCTTCGATATTGCGCCAGCGTTCGGGTGCGACGTGCCCTGTTTCGAACTCTTGACGGCATGGAACAAACCATGGAGGATCGCGGGAGGTGCTGGGGCAACCTCAGCAAAAGTGCGCAGCGGTGCGTCCGGAATTACATGAAAACAAGAGATGGAGCATTTCCGCGGCTCGGAGAAAAACGGAAATGCTCTAGCGTCAGGCATGACGATCCATCAAATGTTTCGACCTTGTTGCAGCAATTCAAGGCGTCATCACTCGACATTTGGCGGACAGGAAAACGGGGTCTTCCGGCAGCTGGATCCGGGTTGTTAAATGCCAAGTCTGAGACTGATTTTTCAGGTTCAATAGGAAGGGTGCGCGTGATTTTCGCTGAGATTAGACTCGCGGTTGAAGTGGAAGCGGTGAATGGCATTTAGAGCAATCTATATAGCGTCGTTGATATTGTTGGTCTTCAATATCGGTGGGGCGCTGCACTTCTCAGGCAGCAATGCGGTCGAAAAGACTGCTTTTTTGCTGGCCGCTTTGGCAATTCTTTTGCGAAAAGGGGCGGACAAGAGCATCCTATTCCTTCTTGTCGGGCAGATATTTCTTGTTTTTGTTCTTGCCGCCGCGACCCCTTATAAGGGTTTCAGCTGGTCGATCTTTTTTGCCTCCCTCAATCAGATTATAATTTTGTTTGCGCTATTGGCAGGCAGAACCGGATTTCGGGATCAACAAGCGATTTGGAAGGCGACCGCATATCTACCTCTCTTATGCGCGGTGTTGGGATTTGCCTATCATTTTACGGGCATGAAGCCGATGACCGCGATCGAGTTCGCGACAGGTCTTTCCCGGTATTTGGGCTCCTTGTCTGCGGCCGCCTTCACGTCGGCGTTGGGTATGTGCGGCGTATTTGCGGCGGTACAGCTCGTGCTCGGGGGCCGGAAAGCTTACGCGATACTGGTTGTCGTCAATCTGCTGGTTCTGCTTGCAGCTGGTGGCAGAGCGACCTTGGCTGTCTGCGTCGTGGTGACAGGGGCTTCAGTTCTCATCCAGCGAGGAATCACAATTACGACCAAATTGTCATTGGTCGTTTTAGGCTCGGTAGGCGGGCTCGCTATATTGGCTATTTTCTGGAAGAGTTTCGCGACCCGACTTGCCCAAAGTGGCGACAACGGTCGATTTATCATGTGGGACTACCTGCGAACCGTCATTGCCGAATTTCCGTATACGGGCATTGGCTTCGGACATCAGTTTTTCATAACGCCACACGAAGTTGAGATCCTCACTGGTTCTGCCGCTGCTCATAATGATTACATTCGGCTGTCTGTCGAACTCGGCACTCCTGGCATGATCATCTTTTATGTGCTGCTCACTGCCGCAGTGCTCAAGGCAAGTTTCCGAGGCCGGCGACCGAATGTCGTTGCCATCTTGGCGTATGCAGGGTTCCTGTTTTTGTCCAACTCCGATAATGCTCTGTCATCGCCGCTGGAATTTCCTCTGATATTCTTGGCGTTGCTTTCGCGGCATGAAAAACCTTATCCGCGAAAGCTCATCCAGACTCGAAGTTTGCCGCAAATGCGAAGAGGCAGTCGTCCGGCTGCGACGGTTTCGCAAGGGGGATGATCAAAGGAGCTCAGGCAATCTGCGGTCTGCTAGAGGCTGTTTTGCGATGGCTTGAAAGATGCCTGAGACCGATTGCTTGCTTCAGCCTGGAGCGTTAAGAGGCGACGGGGTTAGTCGTGACCCGCGGCGGCACTCTTATATGGAAATGCCTCGCATCTGGTCGATGACATTTTGCTTGGCGAGCAGCATGCGACCCTTGACACGACCACACGGAACGCAGTGTGGTTTATTCCTCCTCCCGATGTTCAAAGTTGGTTTAACGGCGAGAAATATCTGTCCTAGGCGTGAATGCAAACATCATCCTTCAGCACGGTGATGCGCGCCCGCATACTTGCACTTTCCTGGTAGCAAAGATTTTTTCGCCGGTCGTTTCAGAGAGATCCCGATCCTCGGTCATAGAAATGTCGAGCTTGCGGTGATCTCTCGTGCGTCGATCAGTTAAGGGTAAAAGGTGTTTTGCTGTGAATTTGCGATCATATCTTACGTCAATCACTCGCCGTCGCTTTTTGACTGGAACATTGGCCGCAACCGGTGCCGGTCTCGTTGGAAACTCTTATGCATTAGCCTCGTCCTCATCTCGTGTGTTACCGTCTCTGCCGCTCAAGACCGGCGCGAAGGTCATGGCAATAGGACATAGCTTCGTCGCCAACAGCGGCTATACCGTAATTTATCCTGGAAGCCCGACGCCGCGCATCGATACAGTCACCGCGAACTGGCTCGGAACCATCGGGCCGCTGCGCAACATAGATAACCGTTTCAATCTCGATTGCTGGTACGATCCTAAAGTTCCGACTGCGGCCTCCCCGACTGCAAGGCTCGCTGGGGCGATATCGGGCCGTGGCGGAGAGCACATGCCGCAGACTTTGGCGCGATTGCCGTGGTGCCTCGAGCGGAAGCCGGATATCGTTCTCCTGGATATTGCGACCAATGATATCGCAAGCGATAACCTCACCCTGGAAAAGGCAATCGAACGTTATGAGGCCTTGTTGAAACCTCTCCGGGATGCAGGGGTATGGGTTATCTGCCTGCTGCCCGTTGATAGAATAGGCAAGACGAAAGGGACTTGGACGGCGGACGACGCTCGGCACGTGCTTAACAAGGGCCTTACCGAATATCTGGCTTCGATTGGCAGCCGCGAAGGTATCAGGATCGTGGATGATCGTGACGTGCTCGCGAAGGCAATTCAGCAAGGTATCGCTATTACCGAAGACGGCGTTCACCTGAATACCGACGGACAGTGGCTGCGCTACTCTGTGCTCCTGCCGATATTGCGCGATATGGTGACGGAAGGCGACTTCTATAGCAGGGATGTGAAGTTGGCCAACCTGTCGCCGCTTGGCGGTTTCTCGGGAGGTGCCGGAAAGCGGTCAGGTGTGACTGGCGTTGTCGCAGATGGCCTTGTGGCAAGACGCGGCAGCGGTCAGAATGACACGATCATGGGATCAAAGGAGCCTCTAGCTGACGGTATCGAGAGGCAGATATTCACGATCAACCCGGCAGCTAACGCCAACGACTCGCGAGTGTGTACTTTGACGCTGTCTTGGGCCGATATGGATCTTGAGAAACTCGGTCTCCAGGAGGGGGATTGGGTTGAGGCGGGCTTCGATTATGAATTATCGTCTAGCAATAGCTGGCTCGGGCTGGAGTTTAGCCTTGAAGCGAATAGCCGCCCCGCGATATGCCGTTATTCAGCGGTTGGCGGTATGGTCGTGCGTCTCAACACCACGCAAGATGGACCGCAATTGACGGCGCCATTGTCTGGGCGGGCAACCATACCGCGGTTTAAATTGCTTGGAACTGATGATGTTGCAGCTCCGGCGGATTATTTCCGAAGCTCGCTGCGGCCAATCCGCCTTCACTGGAACAAGAACGCGACAGAGACGCTTGTCGCGAAATTCTCTCCAATCATCATCCGCAAAAGCACAGATCCCCGCCCTGCCTGGAATCTGTGATCTTATCGGTCTTGCGGTATCACCTCAGCTAAAGTTCGATCCTGAATAAGACCTTCTCGCACATTTCCAGGAGGCTGTTTGGTCGACAACCCTTTGACGCCTTCAATCTCGGCCCACGCCGCTTTAGCAGAATGCTTGTTTAGGTCGCTGGAAATGGGATGCGACAATGGGGACATCGTTGTCGTGGGCAAGCTTCGGGAGCACAGCCTTTGCGGACGTCAGCGTGCCAATAAACCCGGCTTTTCGAAATGAAGTAGCGAATCTCACCTCTTTTCGGGTTTCTTGCCGACAGCAAAATAGCCGAAGCCATATTTGGTCACTTCGTTGACCGGATAAATGTTTCTAAGGTCAACGATAACCGGCTTTTTCATGATGGTCTTGAGGCGCTTGAGGTCGAGTGCGCGGAATTCGTCCCATTCAGTGACAATGACGATTGCATCGGCGCCTGCGGCGATCTCGTATGGATCGTTGCCATAGATGACCGGGCCGAGCATATCCTTTGCCGCGTCCATGCCCTCCGGATCGTAGGCATGCACCGTTGCGCCACCGTCGAGCAGAGCCTGGACGATCGTGATCGACGGCGCATCGCGCATGTCGTCAGTGTTCGGCTTGAAGGTAAGGCCGAGGACGGCAATCTTCTTGCCACGCACGTCGCCATCGCAGGCGGCGATGACCTTGCGGCCCATCGCGCGCTTACGATTATCGTTGATCGCAACGGTCGTCTCGATCAGGCGTACCGGGCTGTCGAAGTCCTGCGCGGTCTTGACGAGAGCGAGCGTATCCTTGGGGAAGCATGAGCCGCCGTAGCCGGGTCCTGCATGCAGAAACTTGTCGCCGATACGCTTGTCCATACCGATGCCTTTGGCAACCTTCTGGATGTCGGCGCCGATCTTCTCGGAGAGGTCGGCAATCTCGTTGATGAAGGTGATCTTCATCGCCAGGAAGGCGTTGGCGGCGTATTTGATGAGTTCGGAGGTGCGGCGTTCGCAGAAATAAAGCGGGGCTTCATTGAGGTAAAGCGGGCGGTAGACCTCGCGCATGACCTCGATGGCACGAGCATCCTCAGTGCCGATCACGATACGATCGGGGCGCTTAAAGTCGGTAATAGCCGCACCCTCGCGCAGGAATTCAGGATTGGAGACGACGGAAATATCCTTTTCCGGAAATTCATCTCGGAAGATCCGTTCGATTTCGTCCCCGGTACCGACCGGCACGGTGGATTTAGTCACGACGACTGTGAATCCTCTCACCGCGGCGGCGATCTCTCGCGCCGCTGCATAGACATAGCTCAGGTCCGCATGGCCGTCTCCGCGGCGGGACGGCGTGCCGACGGCGATGAAGACCACGTCGGCTTCGCCAACGGAAGGGGCGAGATTCCTCGAGAAATCGAGGCGGCCGGCGCTGCGATTCTGCTGGATAATGGCTTCGAGGCCGGGCTCATAGATCGGCACTTCGCCCGCTTCAAGAGCGTTTATCTTGGCTTCAGATTTGTCAACGCAGGTTACATGGTGGCCGAAATCTGCAAAGCAGGCACCCGAGACGAGGCCAACATAACCCGAACCAATCATCACAATGCGCATGGCGTAACCTTCGTTCAACAAAAAGTGGTCCGACCATCAAGGCGGACCACTATCCGTTACAGGGGCGGGGAACCAAGTTCAAGACCGCCAAAAAGCTTAGGTTCAGGTTCTGCCGAACTCGTCGACGATACGGATGATATCGTCTTCGCCGAGATAAGAGCCCGTCTGAACTTCGATGAGTTCCAGCAGAATCTTGCCGGGATTTGCGAGGCGATGGACCTCACCGAGCGGGATATAGACCGACTCGTTTTCGCGCAGCATCTGCACATTGTCCCCGATCGTAACTTCGGCGGTTCCCTTCACCACGATCCAGTGCTCGGAGCGATGATGGTGCTTCTGCAGCGACAGTTTCTTGCCGGGCGTTACGAAGATACGCTTCACCTGGAACCGATCGCCATTGAAGATCGAGGTGTAGCCGCCCCACGGACGATAGGATGTGGGATGCGTCTCGGTCAGCTTCGACGTCTTCTTCTGGCCGGCAAGCAGCTTGACGAGCTTGCCGACTTCCTGGCTCTCCTTCAATGGTCCGACATAAACAGCATCTTCGCTGGCGATGACGGCGACATCGTCCATGCCCTGGACGGCGAGGTGAACGCCATGGGTCATGACGAGCGAGTTGCGGGTGTTGACAACAGTCGTGTTGGCGGCCGCGATGTTACCGTTTTCATCCTGAATGCCGGTTTTCCATACCGCATCCCAGCTGCCCATGTCCGACCACCTGAAGGCGGAGGGTACGACCACCGCCTTGGACGTCTTTTCCATGACTGCGTAATCGATGGAGATGTCGGGGCTCTTTGCGAAGTGTTCGGCATCGAGACGCGTGAAATCGAGATCACGCGTTGCTTTGGATAGCGCCTTGTCGGCTGCCTTCAGCACATCAGGTGCATATTCCTGCATTTCGGAGAGCAGTTCGGCAACCGGGAACATGAAGATGCCAGAATTCCAGTAAAAGCCACCGGCGGCCAGCATTTGCTCGGCCTTCTCGCGTGCCGGCTTTTCGACGAAGCGCTTGACCTCGTGCGCGCCGCTGGGAAGCTGCTTGCCGACCTCAATGTAACCATAGCCGGTCGCCGGCTCCGTGGGCGTGATGCCGAAAGTGACGAGCTTGCCCTTGAGAGCGGCGTCTCGCGCCGTGCGGATGGCGTCGAAATAGGCTTCGTCTGCCAGGATTTCATGATCGGACGCCAGCATCTGGATGATGGCTTCCTTGCCGAAATGCTCGGAGGCGAGGCTTGCAGCCGCTGCCACTGCAGCAGCAGTGTTGCGGGCAACCGGCTCCAGCAAGACCGCGGCAAGCGGAATATCGAGTTCGCGGGCCTGTTCGGCAACGAGGAAGCGAAAGTCCTCATTCGTCACAACAACGGGGGCTTCGTAAAGCACGGGATCGGAAACGCGGACCAGGGTTTCCTGAAAGAGCGTCTTGTCCCCGACAAATTGGATGAACTGTTTCGGCGCGGTTGCGCGCGAGAGGGGCCAAAGGCGCGTGCCCTTGCCGCCAGCCATGATCACGGGGACGATTTTCTGTGTCATCGGATACTCTTCCTTGAAATGAACGGCCAGGTTTGTCGCATGCTTACCGGGCTTCTGCCCAGCGCTTAATTCGGGTCAATCCCGCATTCAAAAGTTCTAAGGCAGCTGCCTCTCCTTCGGCTTCCACGTAGCAACGCATTTCCGGCGCGTTGCCGGACGGACGAAAATGAATGATGCGGCCATCACGCAAGGTCACGCGCAAGCCGTCAATATCGCTTTTCGAACCGACCTCGCCAATCGGCTGCAGGAATTCTGCGAGATTAGCGTCGGATCCACGCAGGTAGGTCATCAAGGCTGCGCTGGTTTCGACGGGGAAATTCTCAAGACGGTCGGCCGCCGCAACGGGCAGTTTGTATGAGGCCGCAACGATCGAAAGCGGTTCTTTGCGGATTGCGGCGAGCGAAAGCGTTGCCAGCATCGGCAAGAAGCAATCGCGCGTGGGCAATGCTCGCACGCTGCGGCCGTTGATATCGAAGGGCGTTGCCGTCAGGAGCCCGCCATTCGCCTCGAAGCCCATCACGAGATCCTTGCCTGCGGCAACGGCCTCTTCCATGCCGGCGATAACGAAGGGAGAGCCGACACGGGTGCGAATTACTCGGAAAGATCCTGCCGCTTCAATTCCCGAATTGGAGGTGACCGGCGTGACGACGGTACCGGCGCCGAGGAAATTGGCGGATATCAATCCCAATAGGTCTCCGCGCAACGGCGTTCCGGTTTCGTCGGCAACCAGCGGGCGGTCACCATCGCCATCGGTGGAAACAATCGCATCAAGGTCATGTGTGGAGGCCCAACTCTTTAGAAGGGCGATCGTCTCTTCGGAAACGGCTTCGGTGTCGACGGGAATGAAGGCTTCGGACCGACCAAGGGCGACGATTTCGGCGCCATAATGGGCGAGAACATCGACCATCAGGTCACGGGCGACCGTGCTGTGCTGATAGATGCCGATCCTCATACCTAGAAATGCGCTTGCCGGCAGGAGTGCCGCATTGCGCTCGAAGAAGAGCTGCAGACACGGCGCAGAGTGATTCTCCACGGCGGCCGGCGCGCTCACCACAGCCTCGCCGGAGGTTTCGATTTCGGCGGCAAATCGGGTAATTGCTGCTTCGTCCGTTTTGTCGATCTCGCCGTCGGGACGATAGAATTTGATGCCGTTGCGGTCCGCCGGGATATGCGAACCCGTTATCATCAGGCAAGCGGCCTTTCTTTCGAGGCCGTAAAGCGCAAGCGCCGGTGTCGGGACGGTGCCGCAGTCGAGAACTTTGAAGCCGAGGCTTGCAAGCGCGCCGGCGCAGTTACCGGCAATCTCCGGGCTGGACTCCCGGAAATCCCGGCCGATCAGGATGACATCGCCCTTTGCGGCTTTGTTGCTCTGCAGCAAATATTTGCCGAAAGCCATGGCATAAAGCGCCGATGCGCGTCCCGTGAGATCCACCGAGAGGCCGCGAAGGCCGCTTGTCCCAAACTTCATACGAAACACCCTCGCGCTGTGAGCAACCGATTTCTACTGTGCTGATTTGCTTAGGTAAACAGCAAAATTAGGGCATAGTCAAAACGGCAGGCGGCATAGCAAAGTATTGCCATCATTTGCGTATCGTTACCAGCACTTTTGGTAATGGTAGAGAATTTCCAATTTATGACAGCCGGAACACTCTTCGCATCTGCGAGATGGCAAGGCATAGCGGTCGCAACTGTCGCGTATTGTGGCCCTGCATAATTTTGCTAGAACGGCTTTCGTACATAGGCTGCATCGATCCGAGAGGTTTGCGTCGTGAACGACACATCAGTCACTCTTGAAGAGAGTTGGAAAGCGGCGCTCGCCGGCGAGTTTGCAAGTCCCTACATGCAGCAGCTCAAGATCTTTCTCGTGGAGCAGAAGCAGCTTGGCAGACGGATTTTCCCGAAGGGCGGGGAGTATTTCCGCGCCCTGGATTTGACGCCGATTGCGAAAGTTAAAGTCGTGATTCTCGGACAGGATCCCTATCATGGCATCGGCCAGGCTCACGGGCTCTGCTTCAGCGTTCGCCCCGGCGTGCGTATTCCGCCGTCGCTCGTCAACATCTACAAGGAGATGGAGACGGATCTGGGAATTTCGCCGGCACGGCACGGTTTCCTGGAGCATTGGGCACAACAGGGCGTGCTTCTGCTCAACAGTGTGCTGACGGTGGAGGAATCTCAGGCCGCCTCGCATCAGGGCAAAGGCTGGGAGCGTTTCACCGATGCCGTGATCCGCAAAGTGAACGACGAATGCGAAGCCGTCGTTTTCATGCTCTGGGGCTCCTATGCTCAAAAGAAGGCGGCCTTTGTCGATGCAAGGCGGCATATGGTGCTGAAGGCGCCACATCCGTCGCCGCTTTCTGCCCATAACGGTTTTTTCGGATCCCGGCATTTCTCCAAGGCGAATGCGTTTCTGCAGTCGCATGGCCGTGAACCTATTGATTGGCAGCTTCCCGTCAATCCTTGAACGCTCTCGCATTGTCGTTCACAGAATGGAGACAATGCGTGTCGGCTTGCCGGACTATGAGAACCGGCTCGAAAAGCTCATCTATGACCCATCGAAAGCCCGACTGTTGCGGGCAGAAAGAGGTCTCAAATGCTCGATCAAATCAAGGGTCTGCACCACGTCACATCGATGGCGGAGGACGCCCGGACGAACAACCAGTTCTTCACCAATGCGCTGGGCCTGCGCCGCGTCAAGAAGACCGTCAATTTTGACGCTCCCGACGTCTATCACCTCTACTACGGTGACGAGACCGGCTCCCCGGGCACGATCATGACCTACTTCCCCTTCCCAAAGATGGCGCAGGGGCGCCCGGGCACGGGTGAAGTCGGCACCACGGTCTACTCGGTTCCCCAGGGCTCGCTCGGCTTCTGGAGTGATCGCCTGACGAAGCTCAATGTCACCGGCCTGAAGGCGGAAGAATCGTTTGGTGAAAAACGCCTGAATTTCGCTGGTCCCGATGGCGACGGCTTTGCGCTCGTCGAGGTCAAGGACGATACCCGCGCTCCCTGGACGCATGGCGGTGTCAGTGAGGATCATGCCATCCGAGGTTTCCATTCGGTCGCCATGCGGTTGAGAGATGACGGCGCCACGGCCGAACTTTTGAAGTTCATGGGTTATGAGGTTCAGGAAGAACGTGACGGGGTCAAGCGCCTCACCATTCCCGGCGGCAATGGCGCGCATCTCGTCGATCTCGAAACCATGCCCAATATTGCCCGTGCGCTCCCAGGCGCCGGTTCCGTCCACCATGTCGCTTTCGCCGTTGAAAACCGCGAAAAACAGCTCGAGGTTCGTAAGGCGCTGATGGACACCGGCTATCAGGTCACCCCGGTTATCGACCGAGATTACTTCTGGGCGATCTACTTCCGCACGCCGGGCGGCGTGTTGTTTGAGATTGCCACCAACGAGCCCGGCTTCGACCGCGATGAGGATACGGCGCATCTCGGCGAAGCGCTCAAGCTGCCGCAACAGCATGTCCATCTGCGTGCCCTCATCGAGCAGCACCTGCAGCCGCTCGAAGCCTAAGCGGAGGTAGGACGATGACGAACAATGGCTATGTGCACCGGCTGCATGCCGGTGCACCCGGAAAGCCCATCCTTTTCGTGCTTCACGGGACGGGTGGTGACGAGAACCAGTTCTTCGATTTCGGCAGGCGATTGCTACCGGAAGCGACGATCGTTTCGCCGCGCGGCGATGTTTCCGAATATGGGGCGGCGCGCTTTTTCAAGCGAACTGGCGAAGGTGTCTACGACATGGCTGACCTTGCTCGGGCGACGGACAAGATGAGTGGCTATGTCCAGGATCTGGCGTCGGCACATGGCGCCTCCAAAATTCTCGGGCTGGGATTTTCGAACGGCGCCAACATTCTGGCGAACGTGCTTATCGAGAAGGGGCTGTTTGACGCGGCAGCTCTGCTCCATCCGCTCATCCCTTTCCGGCCTCGCGCGAATCCCGATCTTGGCGGCCGTAGGATATTGATTACCGCAGGCCAGCGCGATCCGATCTCGCCAGCCGCGTTGACCGAAGCGCTTTCCGCCTATTTCGAGGACCAGAAGGCGCAGGTGCAGACGGAGTGGCACTCGGGAGGTCATGACATCCGGCCGAACGAGATCGAGGCTATCGGCAGGTTCTTTTCGGTATTGGCGTGACCAAAAATATTATGCGGCGAAATTCGCCGCATAATTCATTTCAGATCCTGTTCGAAAAGCACTCTTACGCTTCGTGATAATAGGCGGAGTAGCGATTGTAATAGTACTCGCCGGAACCATAGGAGCGATAAAGCTTCAGCTTTTCCGTATCGACCTTGTTCAGCACGACGCCGATGCACTTCTGCATGAGCTCGGGCTGAACCGAGAAGGTCGTGCGAACGACGCGCCGCGATGTCCGGCCCCACTCGATGACGGCCAGCGAAGCATCGAGCATCGGGCTGATCGCGCGGGCATCGACGACCGGGCCAAGCGGAGGCAGGTCGAGAACGATATAGTCGAAGTGCGCCTTCAACTCATCCAGCATGTTGACCATGATGGACGAGGAAAGCAGGTCAGAGGAGTGCGGCACACGGCGCTTGACGACCGCTGGCAGGAAGGCGAGCTTGGTCTTGCTGTCGAGCAGCAGCACGTCCTTTAGCGGCCTGCCTTCCAGCAATGCTTCCAGAATGCCCTGTTCCGCATGGCGGCCGATGGCGCGCGTCGCACCCGGGTTGCGAAGGTCGGCGTCGATCAGCAGCGTGCGTGAGCCCTGCATTGCAAGGAGTTGCGCAAGGTTGATGGCGATGGTCGACTTGCCCTCGCCCGGAAGGCAGGAGACGACGCCGATGACCTTGCTGCGTGAGCTTGGATTTTCCATGTCGACGGCGATCTTCGCGCTGCGCATCGTTTCGGCGAAGGCCGACAGCGGATGATTGACGACGTAATTGGTGATCCCGTTGCCGGTTTGCAGCCCGCGGGTCGACTCCAGCTCGCTGGCGCCGTTAGCGGCCTCCTTTGCGTCCACAGCAGGTACATGGCCGATATACTCCAGCGACAGGACCTCGCGAATCTGTTCACCCGTGCGGAAGAAGCGGTCGCGGAATTCGCGGTAGGCTCCGATGCCGCCGCCGAAGAGCGAGCCAAGTACCAGCGCAAGAGCAAGCACCAGGGGCTTTTTCGGTGCGCTGGCGGATGTCGGTACCTGCGGTCTGGTAATAATGCGCGCTTCCGTGATTGGGAAGGACTGCTGTTGGGTTGCCTCTTGGTAGCGGGCGAGGAAGGTTTGATAAAGATTCCGATAAGTATCGGCGGTGCGTTCGAGTTCACGCAACTGAACTTGCGTTTCGCCCGCGGCGGCCGTCACGCTGGTCGCTTGTGTAACGTTCTCCTGAAGCGACTTTTCACGTGTTTGCGCAACCTGAAGTTCGCTTTGATAGCTTTCCGCGATTCGATTTAGTTCTTCGAACATCAACCGTTGATATTCGGCCATTTCGCTTCGCAAACGGACTGCTTGAACGTGATCTGGTCCCAGGCGGGCAGATATGTCCGCCTCGACCTTCGATGCCTCGAGATACTTTTTACGCAGATCGTTGGAAATCGAGTTATCAAGGACGTCGGTTACGATTGCATCCGTACGCTTGTTGTCGATGATTGATTTAACCCGGTCATATTTTGCTTTCGCCTTTGCCGTTTCGGCTTGTGCGGAGATAAGTTGGGTCGTCAATTCCGAAAGCTGTTGGTCGCTGAGAAGCTGGTATTGGCCGCCAGTGTTGAACAAGCCGTTTGCGGTACGGAATTTCTGGACCGCAAGATCGGACTCGAGTGCCTTTTGTCGCAGTTCGTCTATGCGTTCCTGAAGCCAATCACTCGCGCGTCGTGTCGCTTCGTATTTCGAGTTCAGCTTATCCACGAGGTAGGCATCAGCAATTGAGCCTGCAATCTTGGCCGCTAAATCTGGGGAGGTCGAGGTGTAACTTACCGAAAGAGCATAAGTGCGACCGATACGTTCGACATCCATATTGTCAGTGAGCTTTTGAGCCGCGTCACGCCGTTTGGATTCGACGTCATCGGCGTCGGCGTCATCGCTTGCAAACCAGGTGCGGAACTTAAGCAGCGAGCGAAGCATGCTGATCGGCGAGTTATCCGGCGAGGAAAATTCCGGGTTATCCAACAGCTTCAACTTGTCGATAACTGCCGAGCTGATTGTGTCGGAGTTGAAAAGCTCGACTTCGCTCAATACCGATGAGTCGTCCTCTACAGGAACTCCGGCGTTGGAGAGTTGGCTTAGGAGTTCGCTGTTGCCTCGATCGATGAGCACGCTTGTTGAGGCAGTATATTTTGGCACTGCGGTAACAATGTAGATAATTCCTAATACGAGAAATAGAAACGCGGAGAGTGCAACCGGACGCCATTGGCGTACCGCAATCGCAATCAACTTTTCAACATCGATAGTGCCTCGCGATTCAGAGTGCTCCCACTCGTCGTTCGCATGTTCCGTGACCTTATCTGGTGAAAGCAATCCGAGGCCTCCGTTGAGTTGAGTCATATCGGTAAAAGGTCTGTAGGTGCGCGTAATCAAATGCTTCCAGGAAGCCAATCGAAAGTCGGCGCACGCTACATGAAGGAGTAGCGTCAATCAATGTTTAAGCTCAAGCCGAGACAAAGCGCCCCGGCTTCAATGCCGTCAATTCGCATCAGGCCGCATTGACAACGTGTTTGCGCGGCGGTGATTTCTAGTGACTATCTTAGCATCCGGCAACGCCGCTGTGACACCCCAACTTGTCTGAATTTTATGAGAGGAATTTAGCTTTTTCTCACTGTCCGCATGTAGACTAGGCATGTATTGATGGATGAGTGATCGATTCCGTTCTCAGTGGAAGCCTGTAGTCCGTAGTCATTGTTAAGCCAATCTGGAGATATGTCGAGGTCGTGCGCAGGATAATGGTGGATATCGATAGTGTTAGGCTGGCGCATATTGTTGTTGTCTCTCTTCCAAGGTGGCGAATCTATTTTAACTATTCGTTAACCTGCATCTACCATCTGCGGAAGTTGTGAGGCTGTTTTATGCACGCAGTAAGCTCCAACTACGGTACGAGGTCTCGAGGATCAAAATAGAATGTCGAATTCCCACGTGAAGCGCCATCAAAGCTTTATAAAGCCGACTTTATTTGGGGTGTTTCAGAAGCTCATTGGTAAAGGCAGGGCCCTGCCGGCGGTCCGCGACCAAACTCGGCAAAGGCTCCATTTCGATCCGGCTGACTTCTCTGTTATCTACGCTATTGGTGACGTGCATGGCTGCCACAGCAAGCTTCTTGAAGCAAAGCAGAAGATATTCGACGATTTTTCGAGATATACGGGCACCGCACTAATAGTAATGCTTGGGGATTACGTAGACCGCGGCGTCTCTTCTAAAGATGTTATCGAGCACCTTAGCAGGCCAACCCCAGCCAATATTAAGCAAGTCGCGTTATGCGGTAATCACGACGACGCGTTTCTGCGATTGCTTGAGGAACCGGATCTGCTTCCGAGCTGGTATCGCTTCGCTGGCTCGGAAACGCCGAAATCATACGGGATCGACGTCGCCTATTTGCTGAAGCATGGCGACAATGGGGCGGTCGAGCGTGCGATCAACGATGCCGTACCAGCTCACCATAAAAAATTACTGGCTGAAATGCCGTCAATGCTCACGGTGGGAGATATCGTCTTCGTGCATGCCGGGATCCGGCCGGGTATTGCTCTGCCTGAGCAACGAGACCGTGATCTATTCTGGATTCGCGAACCCTTTCTGACGCGAGGCCCCGAGCTGCCTTTGCTTGTGGTGCATGGTCATACGCCTGTTGCCCAACCATTTTTTGGTAACGGGCGCATCGCCATTGACACCGGCGCGTTCGCCACGGGTAGGTTGACTGTGCTGCGCATCGTGAACCGTCAAGCGGTCTTGCTGAACTGAAGTGGCGTTTTGCCTCAGGGCAGTTTGTCAGGATTGAAGCCGAACCAGGTGAGTGAGCCCTTCTTGTTGGCTGGCAATTGTGTGGCGGCCTGCTTCACATAGGGCAGCAGGGCAGCGCTGATTCTGGTTAATGCCGGCGCGACTTTCCGTGAATCTCCAAGCTTCAGGAGAAGGCGGACATCGCTTTCGACCGTCGTTCGCGCATTTTCAAGCGTTGCTACGTTCAGATGGTTCCAGAAATAGACGCGGGCGAGAAGGGCGAGTTCGTCAGCGGGGGCGAGCCGGGCTGACATCGTCATCAGCCGGGCAATCGATTTTGGTTCTTGCGCAATTACGGCACGAACGATCGCAAGCCTGAGCCAGAGATTGCTGTCGGTCGGCATGCAGGAGACGGCATGGCGCATGTAACGCTCGGCGTCGTCTGCAGCCTTGGCCCAGGCCTCGTAGCCCGTGATCTCGTTGGCCGTGTCCAGCCTGTTCAGCACGAGTGTCGTGCCTGCCATGACGATATCCGAGCGGCAATAGTCGCCGGAGACGATCGCGTCGGTGTTGGCTGCCGTCCGGGCGACCGTTTCAGGGATGATCTGTCCGGATTGTTCAAGTCTTTCCGCCACGAGAAAAATATCAGCAAAGCGCGCTGACTGCCTGATATCGGTAACAGCGAAGGCCAGCAATGCGATGGCTGTCAGACTAAAGAGGATAGATAGGGGAGAGGGAAGTGACAGAGCAACCGGGGCCGTAGCCCTTCGCCGCGTTTGTCCGCCTGCCTTGGCGTGCTGAGACATGTCCTACCGGTCCGACCTGCTGCAGGAACGATCGGCTCCACTGCCGGCAATGGCTCGCGCGAGATGGGAGCTTTTCTTTAAATGTTGAAGAGGAGAGGCCGAACAGCCTCTCTTGATAGCATTACGCAAATTTTGAAAGCGGTTAGATGCTGCCGCTGACAGAATTGTTGATGATAATCGTAAAATTGCCGCCGCCTGAAGCGCCCGTCTGGAGCGAGCCCACGCCTGAAGCATTCGTCTGGAGCGAACCCCCGCCCTGGGTGGCGCCGCCGGCATCCGCGCCATCAGCCGGTCCACCCAAACCCGATGCGCCAGGACCGCTGATATCGCCGCCACCTGCAGGGCCTGCGCCCGCGCCGCCGAGTGCTGCAACAGCGGTCTGGTTGGTCAGCGAAGCTTCAAATGCTGTGCGGAAGCTACCGAGCGCCGGGTTGCTGACAATTGCCGCTGCGACAGCTGCCGCAATCTCGTCGGCGAGATCGGAGTGCTGCGGACGGCAAACGTTGACTGCGCGCCCAAGGCCGGCGCCGATAGCTGCTCTTTGAGCATCCGTTGTTGCTGGGTTGGCTGCCAGCGTCAGCAGCGTTGCCGTGACGTTCGTTTCGGTTGCTGCAAGATCGCGAACCGAGCCAGTGAGCACGCTGTCGGACGGATTGCCCGTGAGAATGCTTGCCGGCGTCGCGTTAAAGGCGTCCATCTGCGAGCCGCTTGCCGCGCCCGGACCCGAAAAGCAGTTGCCTGCAAAGGACGACGTCGCAAAGCAAAGAGTGCCTAATGCGAAGACAGCCGTACCTTTCAATGTATTCTTCCCTGCTTTTACCATTCCCAGCCTCCAAAGATAACGGAGCTTACAACATAAGCTCCGATGAGCACCAGTCCGTTCAATGTCAGGTGCTCGAAGTATCGTTTGATATATTTAATTTCCAAGATCTTGGACTGCGTCGCGAGTATCGAGGGCATCGTTAGAAACGCCCCTGACCGTGGAGGTAACCGAGTTCAGAATGTCGAGGAACTTCACGAGCTCAACAGTGTGTGCGTTGGAGATATACATGACGTCCTTGTCCTGCATACGGAACTCCTGAACTGCGAAAAGGGTCGCCGGATCGCGCAGGTTTGCCCGGAAGATGACAGGCACCTGGTCGCTCTTAAAGCGGCTGGTATCGATATTCAGGCGTTGAAGAGTGCTGCGGTCGACCTTTCGATAGACCACGACTTCGCGCGGATCGGCACGGCTATCGAGGAGGCCGCCAGCCTTTGCCATGGCTTCGCCAAGGGTCAGGTTCGAATCCTCGAAGTCGATGCGGTTGTTGGTGCCGGAGGCGCCAAGTGCGATGAATGTACGGCGCTCGTGCTCGACCGAAACCGTGTCGCCCGGCGCAAGGTAGATGTTTTCGGACGGGTTCTTCAGCAGAGTTTCGTAAGCGATGGTTGCCGTTTTAGCGCGACGCTGCAGCGTGACGTTGGTCTCGATATTCGGGGTCGTAAGGCCACCTGCCTGGGAAATCGCATCGAGAATGCGATCACCGGCCGGCGAGAGAACGATCTTTTGCGGATCATTTACGTCGCCGACGACCGCCACTTCCGAAGAGCGGCTCGTAATGGTCGTGAGAACGACCTGAGGCTCGATCGCACGGCTCGCCAGCTTGTCTTCGATATCCTGTTCGACTTCTTCCTTCATGCGGCCGGCAGCGGGAACGCGGCCTGCATAGGGAATGCTGATCGTGCCGGCCTTGTCGATCGTCTGCTGAGGCAGAGTGATGTAGTTACCCGGACGGCTGCCCGCGTCGGACGGGATGAAGAGACCGCCGGACTGAGCTTCGAAAATTGAAACCTGCACGACATCGCCGAAGCCGAGCGGGATGTCCGGAGCACCCCCGCGGCCACCGCCGAACCCACCCCGCAGAGTGCTTGACGGGATCTTGTCGAAATAGGGCAGAATCCCCTTGTTGAGATCGATCAGGACATAGTCGATTCCAACCTTGCGCTCGGGTGTCGTGACCTTAATTGCTGCATCGCGGTCGATATCCGTATGGTCCGGACCGGACCTAGGGAGAGAAGTGCAGCTGGAAAGCACGATCAGCATCGATACAATGATGCTGCCGCGTCGAGTTACAGGAATGCCCATCATGACCCTACTTGGTAATAGCACTAGCACCGTTTAGCCCGGTGGCAACTTAAATGACAAGTAAATATCGGACTCTGTCAGATACTGCATACCTAACAGAAGGTTATTGTGGCAATAGCGCAACATGGATTGTCCCATTTATGGTAAATTAGAGAGAGTTGATACGTTAAGATTCTGTGGTAATTCGCATGCAACCCAAACGAATATTTTGATCTTCTTTAGTGGCGATTTTATGGGCGGCCAGCCTTCAAATCGTCATATTTCAAGGATCTCCGCTGAATGCTCGATTCTCAAGCCGGATGGAAGATCTTTCCTGCTTTCGCCGACCCTTTCTTCGCGCCCGCAGCAAATGGAGACGACTGCCGCAAGAAATGCCATGAAAAAAATGGCAAAACCGGGTATTTGAATCGAGAAATCGACGGCGGAATGAGCCGCCGTCAACAGGGTGCCTGCGCAACCTAAAATTGAATAATGTCTCAGCCGACGACGAGCCTGATAGCCACTCCAGAAGGCCCGCATGAGCACGAAAAAGATCAGGCAGGTGACGACCGGGAATATTATTCCGAGAGTGAGAAAGCCTTCGAGATAGGAGCTATGAGCCCTGTCCACGATGCCGCCAATTCCACAATCGGGTGTCCGGTAGGCAGAAAAGACGGTGCGGAACGTGCCGAAGCCCGTTCCCTGAAACCAATTCTGTGAGAGGGCGTGCATCGTATCGGACCAGACGCAGAAGCGATCGTCATCAGTGCCTCGCTGGTCTGCACGTAGGATGGCTCTGCCGCCGAAAATAGCGGCGAAAACGAGAATAAGGGCGATCGCACCGGCTGCCGTTAACCAATTTCGGGTCACAGAGCCGCCCGCTTGAGGAAGCAGCCTGGTGCGTCTGCCCTTCCACTGGCGGGCGAGATAGGGGAGGTAGAAGATCGAGCCCAGGCCTGTTGCGACCAGTCCGGCACGGGACTGGGTGAGCATTAGCGCGGTCAGGCAGGAGAGGCCGAGGCCGGCAAAAAGCCAGAAGCCGATGCCCTGCTTGAAACTGCCTGATGGCGCGGATGAAAAGCCGAAATAGGCGCGACCATTTTCCGAAGCAAATGTCGCAAGTATCAGAAAACTCAGCCCCAGGAAGGTCGCTGCCGTGTTGCGGTTGACGAAGACTGCAGTGAGGCTGTCGAGATAATAGCGCTTGCTTTCAGTCAGCAACATCTTCGGAAACAGCAGGAACTGGCCAAGCCCGAAGAGCGAGATCAAACCTGCGCCAACAGCAAGCACCATCAGGATACGGCGCGCCCGCTTGTCCGTATCTGCAACCATGAGGCCGGTCAAAAACGTCATGACAGGCAGCGCTATATACAGAAGCGAAGTCAGCGTGTCGGCCGGCGCGACTGATATAGTGTCTCTCGAGGCACCGGCGAGCGCGTTTGCATCCTTCCAGATCGGATTGATGAGAGATGGCCACGGGATGCGGATGGTCTGGATGACGATCCAGGCCGAGGTAACGATAAAGAGAAGCAGCACCCATACGAAGACCCCGTGAGCACGTCGGGGCTCACCGAAAAGCAGGAGTGCCGCAAGGCTCAGCGCGAACATGCAGATCGCGACGGCCGCGAAAGGCGTCGCATCGACCAGACCGAATGGAATGACAGCAACCAGCACCACCGTGCTGTAGAGGCCGGCAAGTATGGTCTTCAACCTATTCGTCACAGCCGCGGCCAAACTTTGAGAGGTCGGCCGCCCCTCCGGCGCCGCTGTGCTTGTCTCTGCAAGAATTCCGCGACTTTTGCAACCCTGCCCAATTCTGGTGCGACAATCGCCCCAAAATTGGTGGCGGCACATTCGATCGCTTCGAAAAAACGCACTTCGTTAAAATTGTCGGGAACGATTTAAAAGGATCGAGAATGCTCCCTCCGTATGTTCCCCGTCATTGGCTGGAGCTGAAGAGAACTTCGACCAAGGATCAAAAGCCGGATCAACCGGCATAGGCATTTGACCGTGTAGCGGTCGTCGAAACGGGGTAAGAAAATGTTTAAGCACACACTGATTACGGCGGTGACGCTTGCATCTCTGTTTGCGGTTCAGACCGCGCAGGCGGCCGGTCCCGGCGGTATTGCCCGCGGATTGAAGACAGCGCCGACATTCAGCTATATTTCTGAAAAGCGCCGAACGACAGCACCTTTCGCGCATGTGATGTTCTGCGCGCAAAATCCCAATGAATGCGCGGCACGCGGCGGAGCTTCGGAGGTTTCGCTGAGCGCGTTCGCAAGCAAGCAGCTTCGATCGGTCAATGCCTCGGTCAACCGCTCGATCCGCCCGGTCAATGACCGCTCTGATCAGGGCGATGTCTGGCAGGTGAATGTGAAATCCGGTGACTGCGAGGATTTTGCGCTGACGAAGCGTGATCATCTCATCGCCATGGGTTGGTCACCGAAGGCGCTACGTATCGCCGTTGCCAAGACGCCCTATGGCGAAGGCCACGCTGTTCTCGTCGTTAAGACCGATCAAGGCGATCTGGTGCTCGACAACCGCTCAAACGCGATCAAGGGCTGGAAGGATACGGATCTTCGCTGGCTGATGATCCAGTCGGGCGACAACCCGCGTGTATGGTACGAACTTTGATTGAAATCTGCCGGCGCAGACGAAACCGGCGGCATAAGTGGTTTTGAGCGGAGTCGTTCGTCTCTTATCGAGAACATGGATAGGGTGACGCACATTGCGTCACGTTTGAGGCTCTCTGAAAAAAGCATCACTTTCCCCGGGCACAAGCTCCAGCGGCCAGATCCGATTGCGCGCACCACTGAGGTGGATCTCCGAATAGGCGGGCATGCTGGAAAGCAAGGTTTCGGCGAGCGCTGCACCAAGGTCGCGTAGCGACATGCGGAAGCAGGTGAGCGTCGGCTGCAGGAACTTGGCGCGAGGTTCCTCGCGAAAGCCGATGACGGCAAGATCGCGGCCCGGAACGATGCCGGCTTCGACCAGGCGGCGATAGAGGCCGATCGCCATCAGTTCGTAGATCAGGATGATGGCCGTCGGTTTGTCTTCTATCAGCAGCAACTCGTCGCCAGCCTGGTAGCCGCCCTGTTCGCTTGATTTTACGCGGATCACCAGCTCCGGATCATATCTGATCCCATGCTTTTCCAGAGCCTTTCGATAGGCGTCCACGAAGACATAGCCGAGATTGATTTCGCCTGACGGTGCGGCAATCGCGATGCGGCGATGCCCTTTGGCCACGAGCCGATCGACGGCGCAGGTCGCGACGCCTTCGAAATCAAGGTCGATCCAGGTGAAGTTACCGCCGCCGGAAGAGCTGCGACCGAGTGCGACGAAGGGAATTTTCGTTTTGATGAGCAGATCGATACGTTTGTCGATGCGTTGAGTTGCAGAGATAATCATGGCATCGACGACGCGACGCGCCACCATGCGCTTCAGATATTCGTAGGGGTCTTCGTCGCTGGGGCAGGGGAGCATGACGAGATCGAGCTTATGTCGCGAGAGCACGCTCTGTAGCCCGCCGGTGACGCCGAGGAAGAAGTTGTCGCTGTTTTCGACCGTCTCCTTGCTGGATTCAATCATCAGGCCGATGACGTTGGTCGTTCCCTGACGAAGGCTGCGGCCGGATTGATTGGCGACGTAACCGAATTCTTCGGCGGCAGCCAGCACCCGCTTGCGGGTCTCCTCGTTGACATCGGCCTTGCCGTTCAGCGCACGCGAAACCGTCCCGATCGATATATCGAGATGTTCTGCGAGCTGGCGGATACCCTTCATCTGAGCGATCTTTCTTCCGATGCGATCATCTCCTCTTATTGCCATGGGAAAACGTTTACGGAAAGCAGTTGCCATGAAGGCGGAATATATTTTTGCACGCTCCGAAAAAAAATCTTGTTGCTGCATTGCCGAAGGTTTTGCCTAAGCGCCCGTTCGCATTGCGATTTTTCGCAGCATTTTGTCAAAATGCACTGGCATTGACAGCAGCAAACGTTTCCGATTAGTATCGTAAACGTTTACGGAAGGCGTTTCGGGAGGAATCTGAAGCGCACCGCTGGAGGAAATCGTGAAATTGAATGCCGTTCTGTGCGGGTGCGGAGCTATGTCTAAAGGCTGGCTGCGTGCTATCAAGGAAACGCCTGATCTTGCCGAGGCAATCGAGGTCGTCGGCCTGGTCGACGTCAATCCCGCTGCTGCCGAGAAACTTGCCGAGGAATTCGGCTTGAGCGCGGCTCGCATCGGCTCTGATCTCGCTGCCGTCATCGCCGAAACCAAGGCGGATATCGTCTTGGACGTCGTTATCCCGACCGCACGTTTTGATGTCGTGTCAACGGCCATGAAGGCCGGCTGCCACGTGCTGAGCGAAAAGCCGATGGCGACTTCGCTTGCCGAAGGCGCCGCACTCATCGATCTCGCCGCCGAAACTGGCAAGATCCATGCGATCATTCAGAACCGTCGCTTCATTTCCGGTGTGCGCCGCCTGCGTCGCTTCGTCGAAAGCGGTGCGATCGGCGAGCTGACTGGCATTCATTGTGACTTCTTCATCGCTCCGCATTTTGGCGGCTTCCGTGAAGAGATGGACAATGTCCTGCTGCTCGACATGGCGATCCACACTTTCGACGCCGCCCGCTACGTGGCCGGCAAGAAGCCGCTCGCCGTCTATTGTGTCGAGCGCAATCCCAAGGGTTCCTGGTATCGCCACGGCGCCTCTGCCAATGCAACTTTCGAATTTTCCGACGATGTCGTCTTCACCTATCGCGGCTCCTGGTGTGCCGAAGGCGAGCGAACGAGCTGGGAAAGCCAATGGCGGATCGTCGGCACAAAGGGCATGCTGACCTGGGACGGTGAGGATGGCTTCAAGGCCGCCGTTTCGGGTAACGAGCCCGGTCTGCTTCATGGTTTTTCATCCGTCGAGGTTCCCGCACCCGAGCGTGCCGAAGAAACCCACGGTCATGCCAGCGTAATCGCAAGCTTTGTCGATGCGATCCGCACCGGCAAGCGGCCGGAGACGGCCAGTTCCGACAATATCAGAAGCCTCGCCATGGTCTTCGGTGCGATCGAGAGCGCCAAGACCGGGCGTCGCGTTGAAATTTCAGCATAAGGATTAGATGACGTGAGCAACCCCGCCAAAGCCATTCGCATCGGTACCATGGTCAGCGCCTCCAAGGGCGGCGCCGACAAGCGCATTGCCCAGATCGCCCATATGGGTTTCGAGAGCTTCGAGCCCTTCTTCTGGCAGACCACCAACGGCCAGGATCTCGCCGAACTCGGTAAACGCAGTGTGGAGGCGATCGGCGATCGCGACATCACGATTTCAACACTCGGCATGTTCGGCAATCCGCTCGAAGAAACCGAGATGGACCTGCAGACGCTGCAGGGCTGGAAGGACTGCATCGACAACGCTCATCACTTCGGCGCCACTTGCGTTGCCGGCTTCACCGGTCGCATCCGCAACAAGCCGCTGACTGAGAGCCTGCCGCGTTACAAGCAGGTCTGGAGCGAACTCGCCAAGCGCGCCGCCGACAAGGGGATCAAGATCGCCTTCGAAAATTGCGCCATGGATGGCAACTGGGCGACCGGCGACTGGAACATTGCCCATAATCCCGATGCCTGGGAACTGATCTTCAACGCGACGCCCGACGACAATATCGGCCTCGAATGGGAGCCGTGCCATCAGATGGTCTATCTGATCGAGCCGCTGCCGCAGATCCGCAAATGGGCCAGCAAGATCTTCCACGTCCACGGCAAGGATGCGACTATCCGCTGGGATGTGATCAAGGAACACGGCATCTTCGGTAAGGAAAAGTTCGTCTTCATGCGCACGCCGGGCTTCGGCGACAGCAACTGGACCGACATCATTTCCGAACTGCGGCTTGCCGGCTGGTCCGGCTCCATCGATATCGAAGGCTGGCATGACCCGGTCTATCGCGACGCCCTGGAAATGACCGGTCAGGTCTATGCGCTGAACCATCTGAAACATGCCCGGGGCGGCGATTTCGTCGTCGATCCGGTGTGAGTGAATATGGTCGGCGTGGAGGAAATCGCCGGCCACTTTAATGGATAACCACAAAGGAGGAGAATCATGGCTATCCGTAAATCCGTAATTCTGGGCGCGCTGGCGCTCGCAGGCGTCTCGCTCTTCGGCCTGTCTGCCAAGGCGGAAGACGTCAAGCTGACGCTCTGGTCGCTGGACAAGGACACCCAACCGGCGCCAAACCTGGTCAAGGAATTCAACGACCAGCATAACGGCATCACCATCGAATATCGCCTGATCCAGTTCGATGACGTTGTTACCGAAGCGATGCGCGCCTATGCCACCGGCCAGGCGCCCGATATCATCGCCGTCGACAATCCTGAGCATGCGCTGTTTTCGTCTCGCGGTGCCTTCCTCGATATCACCGACATGATCAAGAACTCCAAGGTCATCAAGCCTGAGAACTATTTCCCCGGACCACTGAAGTCGGTCGAGTGGGACGGCAAATATTTCGGCGTGCCGAAGGCGACGAACACGATCGCGCTCTACTACAACAAGGACATGTTCAAGGCGAAGGGCCTCGATCCGAACAAGCCGCCGCAGACCTGGGACGAACTTGTCGAGGATGCTCGCAAGCTGACCGATCCGGCCAAGAACGTCTATGGTCTTGCCTTCTCGGCAAAGGCAAATGAGGAAGGCACCTTCCAGTTCCTGCCCTGGGCGCAGATGGGCGGCGGCAGCTACGAGCACATCAATGCCGATGGTGCGGTCAAGGCGCTCGAAGTCTGGAAGACGATCATGGACGAGAAGCTTGCCTCGCCTGATACGCTGACCCGCGGCCAGTGGGATTCGACCGGCACGTTCAATTCCGGCAATGCCGCCATGGTGATCTCCGGTCCCTGGGAGCTGGACCGCATGGTTCAGGAAGCCAAGTTCGATTGGGGCGTAACGCTGCTGCCGGTTCCGAAGGAAGGTGCAGAGCGCTCTTCGGCAATGGGCGACTTCAACTGGGCGATCTTCTCGACCAGCAAGCATCCGGCTGAAGCCTTCAAGGCGCTCGAATATTTCGCCTCACAGGACGACAAGATGTTCAAGAACTTCGGCCAGCTGCCGGCCCGTTCCGACATCTCCATCACGGAAACCGGCCAGCCGCTGAAGGATGCTGCCCTCAAGGTCTTCCTCGAGCAGCTGAAATACGCCAAGCCGCGCGGTCCGCATCCGCAGTGGCCGAAGATCTCCAAGGCGATCCAGGACGCCATCCAGGCTGCACTCGCCGGCCAGATGAGCCCGAAGGACGCGCTTGATCAGGCTGCCGACAAGATCAAGGCAGTGCTCGGCTAATATCCGCGTCACCGGATGGCCACCGGCCATCCCATCCTTTTCCTCCCGGCAGGGGCTGTCTCCCGCGAAAGCGCCAGGCAGCCCCGTTCGGAGCATCGGAGGACCCATGAGAAGGATCCTTTCCAGCGTCAGAGATGGCCGCGGTTTTGATATCGTGCTTGTCGCCTTTCCGCTTGGCTTTCTGTTTCTGATGGCAGGTCTGCCGCTCATCTACAACGTGGTGATGAGCTTCCAGGAGGTTGACATGTTCAGCCTCGGCACCTTCTCGCGCCCCTGGGTGGGCCTCAAGAATTACACGGATCTTTTCGCGCAGCCGGAAACGCTGCCGATCCTCTACAATACGGCGATCTTCGTCGTCGGCTCGATCGCCGGCCAGTTCCTGATCGGCTTCGGCCTGGCGCTGTTCTTCTGGGTCAATTTCCCCGGCGCATCCTGGCTGCGCGGTCTCTTCCTCGTCTCCTGGGTCATGCCCGGCCTTGTCGTCGGTGCGATCTGGAACTGGATCCTCTCGGGCGATTTCGGCGTGCTGAACTTCATCCTGAAGGAAAGCGGCATCATCTCCGGCAACATCTTCTGGCGCTCGGACCCGCATTATTCGCTCTACGCCGTCATCATCGCCAATATCTGGCTCGGCACGTCCTTCAATATGATCCTGCTGTCCGTCGGTCTCTCCAGCATTCCAGGCGATCTCTACGAGGCTGCCGAACTTGATGGCGCCACGGCCTGGCAGCGCTTCTGGACAATCACGCTGCCGATGATGCGCTCGACAATCGGCGCCATCATCGCGCTCGGCCTGATCTTCACGCTGCAGCAGTTCGATCTCTTTGCCGCCATCACTTCAGGCGGGCCGAACAACTCCTCCAACGTCACGCAATACTGGGCCTGGGATTTGTCTTTCCGCCAATATGATTTCGCCAAGGGCGCGACCATTTCCGTCATCATGATCGTCTTCGTGATGTTCGCCTCTGTCGTCTACGTCCGCTCAACCCGCCATGAGGTGCGCGGATGAGCGAGACTGCACGCAATCGCCTGATGCTCGTGATCGCCATCATCATGGCGGCGATCTATCTTTTCCCGCTCTATTGGATGTACATCACCGCGCTGAAAAGCGGCTCGGAGATGTTCGCAACACCCCCGAGCTTCTGGCCGGCCTCGCCGCAATGGAGCACCTATGCCTATGTCTGGGAAAGCCGGAGCATGGGGCTCTATCTCTGGAACTCGCTGGTGATTGCGATCGGCGCGGTCGTCATCATTACGGCGCTCGGAGTCGGCTGTTCCTATGTGCTGGCGCGCTATCGCAATGTCTGGGTGGATATCGGCCTCTTCCTGATCCTCATGCTGCAGGTTCTGCCGGCTTCACTGATGATCACGCCGATCTTCGTCGGCTTCTCTCAGATCGGCATGCTGAACTATCCAAGGCTTGCCGTCATCATCGCCATTGCCGCAAAGAGCATGCCGTTCTTCGTGGTGCTGGTGAGGGCCACCTTCATGGCGGTTCCGATGGAGCTCGAAGAGGCTGCCCTCGTCGACGGCAATTCACGTGTCGGCGCCTTCTTCAACATCGTGCTGCCGCTTGCCCGCAACGGCATTCTGGTTAGCGCCATTCTCATCTTCATGCAGGCCTTTGGTGAGTTCGTCTATTCCAAGTCGATGATCCAGGCGGCCGAGCTTCAGCCGGCGAGCGTCGGGCTCAACTCCTTCATGGGGCCGAACACCAATGAATGGAACAACATCATGGCCTATGCCACGATGTATGTGACGCCGATCCTTGCCATCTTCGTTCTTTTGCAGCGCCGCATCGTATCCGGCCTCACCTCGGGAGCCCTCAAATGACCCCTCAGATCGAGCTTGCCGGCGTCAACAAACACTACGGCGCCTTCCATGCCCTGAAGAATATCGACCTTTCCATCGCCAAGGGCACTTTCGTCGCGCTCGTTGGCCCTTCCGGCTGCGGCAAGTCGACCCTGCTGCGCTCGCTGGCCGGGCTGGAAACTATTTCCGATGGCAGCCTGAAGATTGCCGGCGAGCTGATGAACGGAGTGCCGCCGCGTAAACGCGATGTCGCTATGGTATTCCAGTCCTATGCGCTCTATCCGCATATGACCGTTGAGGAAAACCTCACCTACAGCCTGCGCATGCGTGGCGTTGCAAAGGCGGAGGCGACGAAGGCAGCCGAGGAGGTCGCGGCCACGACAGGCCTTTCGCATCTGCTGAAGCGCTATCCGCGTGAGCTTTCCGGCGGCCAGCGCCAACGCGTCGCCATGAGCCGCGCCATCATCCGCCATCCCAAGGCCTTCCTGTTCGACGAGCCGCTCTCCAATCTAGACGCCGCGCTGCGTGTTCACATGCGCAAAGAAATCCGCGCGCTGCACGATCGTCTGCATGCGACCTCGGTTTACGTGACGCATGACCAGATCGAGGCGATGACCATGGCCGATCATGTCGTCGTCATGCGCGATGGCATCATCGAGCAGCAGGGCAGGCCGCTCGACCTTTACGACAAGCCTGCCAACAAATTCGTTGCCGGTTTCATCGGCTCGCCCGCGATGAACTTCATTCCGGCGATTGCCGGCGAGGATGGAAAAAGCCTGACGCTCGATCTCGGCGCGCTCAGGCCGCAGATTGCCATCGACCATCAGATCCAGCCAGGTCGCATGGTCACCGCCGGAATTCGTCCGGAGCATATCGGCATCACCAATCAGGGGCAGGGGAGCTTTGACGTGCCCGTCGCGGTCGTCGAATCCACGGGTTCCTCGACCTTCATCACTGCTGCGACGACACCCGAAATGACGATCGTCGAAACGGGCAGGGGATCGGTTCACCCGAACCAGGCGATCGGCGTCACCGTCGATCCGGCGCAGGTACATCTCTTCGATGAAACGAGCGGCGTCAGAATTTGAGATCTGGTTTCGGTCTGATTGGTTCCCGCAGCAGCCTAATGCGGGACACCGCGCGATCATGACTTATCAGGGATAGATCTGATTGCCATATTCTCGGCCGCCATGATCGTCGGCCGAGCCATTGCCGCGCTTATCGAGCGAGCGAAGCCGGCGCAGCTTGCTTAACTGCCACCTCCGTATCGTGCGGTCGCTCGTCGGAGTTTGCCCATACGGCCACAGCAAGTCCTGCGACGATAAAGTAGGGCAGTTTGCTTGAAAGCCTGAGCTTGCCGGAAACGACATTGCCGCGGGTGCATTCAAAGCCGGACACTTCTGGGGTCATCAGTACCTGTCTCGTGTGAATATCACGTCGCAAACATAGTACATGCAACGATTCGAATGAACCCCCAGATTAGGGGATATACAAGAAGTTGCTGACATCAGGCAGATCAGTGTCCGCCCTGATGGCCCGAACCCTCACCAAGGTCGATTTTGCGCAGGATGAAGGCGAGCGGCAAAACTGCGAGCGATAGCCACATCAGCGTGTGGAAAACGTCGATATAGGCAAGATAACTAGCCTGGGTCTGCACCTGCTGGCCGATCCAGGCCATAGCCTGCGATTGGGCATCGATCGCTCCAGTTCCTTTATCGGCAAAATACTGGGTCGCGCCCTGAAGGGCCTGGTTGTAGGCGGGATCGGAGGGGATGATGTGCTCGACCAACCGGCTCTGATGCCACTGTTCCCGGTGGGCGAGCACGTTTGAGGCGATCGCAACGCCGATTGAACCACCAGTATTTCGCGCTGCATTGATGAGGGCCGATGCCTGGTCCGTCTGGTCGGACCTCAGGCCATCATAGGAGGCTGCAGTCATCGGGATGAAGATCAGCGGCAGGCCGAGGCCGAGATAGATGCGCGACCAGACGAAAAAGCCGAAGTTCAGATCGGCGTTGAGGCGCGTCATGTCATACATGCCGGCTGCAATGATAGCCGTGCCGACGGCGATCAGATATTTCGGCTGGAACTTGTTGGAGATCCGTCCCGCCACGAACATCATGAACATCGTTACCAGGCCACCGGGCGAAAGCGCAAGGCCAGCCCAGGTCGCCGTATAACCGAAATTTTGTTGTAGGACCTGCGGGATGAACTGGGTCGTGGCGATCAGGATCGCGCCCGTCGCCAGCATGACGATGAAACAGGAACCGAATTGTCGGCTTGCCAGCAAGCGCAAGTCGACGACAGGATTGGCCGTTTTCATCAGCCATGGGATCGCAAGAAGAAAAGCTGCGATGCAGATTGCCGTGGCGGCAATGATGAAGTTCGAGCCGAACCAGTCTTCCGTCTGGCCACGGTCGAGAACCAGTTCGAGTGCGCCCAGAAAGGTCGCGACCAGCAGGAAGCCGACAATATCGAAACGCACGCCTTGCCGGCGCATCCGTGCGCGTTCCTGGCGCAGTGAATCCGGTTCGTCCACGAGAAAGTAGACGAGGATGAAGGCGAAAAGGCCGACCGGTCCGTTGATCAGGAAGCACCAGTGCCAGGAGAAATTGTCAGAGAGGTAGCCGCCGAGCGTCGGGCCGACCACGGGAGCGACGACCACGGCGACGCCGAACAGGGCAAAAGCCTGGCTGCGCTTCGATGGTGGGAAGGAATCGGCGAGGATCGATTGGGAGATCGGCACCATGCCGCCGCCCGCAAAACCCTGGATCATGCGGAAAATCAGCAGGGATTCCAGGTTCCACGCAAGGCCGCAGCAGAGAGAGGCAATGGTGAAGGTCGCAAGGCACAGAAGGTAGAAGGGTCGTCTCCCGTAACGTTTGGCAATGAAGCTGCTGGCGACGAGAATGATGGCATTGGAAACGAGATAGGTCGTGACGACCCATGACGCTTCATCGGCGCTGACGGCAAGGCCGCCGGAGATGTAGCGCAGTGCCACATTGGCAATCGTCGTATCCAGGACCTCCATGAAGGTCGCAAGCGATACGACCAGCGCGATCAGCCACGGATTGGCAACCCTGGCACCGGATGCCGGCGTGCCATCCGCTGTTATGGCATCACTCATGTCAGTTCCTCGGACGCACGGTTACCGTCGGCACTACGGACATGCCGGGACCGATCGCCACATCCTTCGGCCAGTTGTCGACGACGATCTTGACCGGCACACGCTGTATGACCTTCACATAGTTGCCGGTGGCGTTTTCAGCTGGAAGCAGTGAAAAGGCGGTGCCCGATCCGGGCTGGACGGAATCGACCCGGCCACGAAGGACATGATCCGGATAGGCGTCGATCGTCACATCGACAGGTTGGCCCGGCCGCATGTCCGTCAGCTGGGTTTCCTTGAAATTGGCCGTCACCCAGATCTCGTCGGGCACGAACATGGAGACTGCCTGTCCAGCCTGCACATATTGCCCTTTCGAGCCGCTGAGCTTTACGACACGGCCGGGCTGGGCCGCCATGATCGTCGTGTAGCTGAGGTTCTGTTCGGCCGCTTCGACCTCAGCTTCCGCCTGATGCAGGTTGGCGACGGCGCTTGCTCGTTGTGCTTCGGCGGCTGCCTTGTTCTTGATGGCCGAGGTGACGCTTGCCTGCGCCTGAGCGGTACTCGCCCTGTCCTGCCTCAACGTGGACGCTGCCTGCTGTGCGGCCTGCTCTGAGCCGGCGCCGCTTTTCACCAGTTGCTGCTGCCGGTCGTTTTCATCCTGCGCATACTGAAGGGCGGCTTCTGCCGAGGTCTGCTGCGCCTTGGCCTCGTCGATCGCTGCGGCTGCGGCGGCAATCTGCGCTTCGGCGCTGGAAATCGCTGCCTTTGCGACATCGTCCTGGCCGTGCGCCTGATCCAGTGCGATCTGGTAGTCGCGAGGATCGATCTTGGCGATGACTGCGCCGGCGTCGACATGCTTGTTATCGGAGACAGGAACGTCCGCGACGTAGCCTGACACTTTGGCGGCGACGGAGAAGCTCCGAGCATCGACGAAGGCGTCGTCCGTCGTCTCATAGGGATGGAAATAGATGAGCCAGATGAAATAGCCGGCGACAGCAAGAACAATCAGCGCGAGAACGATGAGCAGGCTCGCCATTGGATGGCGGCGGATCACGGAAGGGCGTTTCTCGGCTTCCGTGTTCTTTTCGACCTCCTTGGTCGGGGCTTCGTCTCTTGCGGGATCGGAGGGCTGATCTTGCCCGGCGGCGGCGCGCTGGTTCTGGGGCACGGCAATGTCTTTCATCTTGAAAACCTGAAACCAACGCCGGATCATCGGCTTCGGTTCCGGTCAAAACGCCGCATGGATGGAGGGAGGCGACACGCCGAAGGTCGCCCACGGCCTGCAGATCAAGGTGTGCTGGCGACGGGATTGAAGCATCCGCGCTCGGTCTATGTGCTGCCGAACGGTGCTGTGCCGGCGGTCGAATCCATCGCTCCGCGGTGAAGCAAGTCGCAGACATCAACCTTCCCTCTTGAGCTCGGCCTTGCGGTACACAAGGTCGGCGGCATCCGAGAATAAACTCTCAAATCTTGGTGCGACGCGGGAGATAATCCAGTCCACCGCGTTCGGTCGAAGGAAATGCCAAGCCGTTCCGCAGACATCTCGAAGCGACAGCCCGGTTGTGTCAAATTTAAATGCTGGCAAATAGACTGCCAGCTATGGTCCCGCCGCATGCACGGTCTTGCATGTCATGTCAGGGGGCGCGAGTTTGTCACGTTCGATCAATTATTTACCGGCCACCCGGCTTCGCTTGGGGTGGAATCAATCCAGCCATTCGTTCGAAAAAGCAAGACTTGCGACGGAAATCGGTCGCTCTTGCGACCGGACTGTCAACGATATGATCGTTCTCTCTCCGGCTGGCAATTCATCACGCGCGATATCGACTAGGATTCGTGCCATCTCCTTAAGCACCTCGGCTCGCGACGCAAGTTCCGTTCCCTCATTGTCCCGGATCGGGCCGTCACCATTGTGAAGATCAAAGAAGTATCGGGCCATCTGCTCACACTATTCGAATATTTCATCATGAAGTGCCGGCCGTCCAAATTGTTCCATTCGCCTATTTTGTTGGGAAGTCATCATTTTTCCGCTTTCGCCCGAAAAGGGGAGAGCCGTTCGTGATCGAGCCTCTCCTCCTCAATCTCGAAAGTCATGATGTGCTCTCCACCGCGGACATCGAGCTCCTACGCTCCATCGTCGGCCGCGAAAGGTCCGTGGCAGCAGGCGAAGACCTCGTCTCCGAAGGAAGCCGGCCCAATCATTCCACGCTGCTCCTCGATGGGTTTGCAGCCAGATATAAGGTTCTGGAAGACGGCACCCGGCAGATCACTGCATTGCAGGTCGCCGGCGATTTCGTCGATCTTCATGCCTTTCCGCTGAAGGTGATGGACCACGGAATTATCGCGATTTCAAATTGCCGTATTGCTTCGGTGGATCACCAGGAGCTGAAGGCGATAACCGAGACTAATCCGCATCTGACACGCCTGCTATGGCTCGATACTCTGGTCGACGGGGCGGTGCACCGCGAATGGATTGTTACCATGGGCCGCCGTTCAAAGAAGGCGCATATCGCCCATCTTATCTGCGAGCTCTATGTCCGGTTGCGCACGGTGCGCAGGACGAACGGATCAAGCTTCCAGCTACCGCTGACGCAGAATGCCATGGCTGATGTTCTCGGCGTTTCGCTGGTTCATCTCAACAAGACGCTGCAATCGCTGAGGAAGGAAAAGGCTTTCACTTGGGAGGGGAAGGTGATTACCATTGTCGACTGGGACAAGCTGCAGAAGATCGCCGGCTTTGACGCTGGATATCTGTCGCTGTCGATCGAAGCGCGATAGTAATGTCTGTGATGGGAAGATGTTGGACCCAACAAGCGAGCGCATCATGATCAACCGTTACATCAAACCTCGGGACGAAGCGCTGACATCGGATGACCTCGCCACATGCCAGAATGTGCTGGATATGCTAAAGGCCGAGTTCGGGCTTGCTGATGACGACGAAGATGTGGCCCGCTCGGCCGCGATCATCATCGAACTCTACCGCCAGGGCGTGCATGACGAGGAGCGATTGAAGACGCTGGTCTTTGCCACGCGCGGCAGGATCTGAAGCCAGGACGCGTCTTCAATATGGATGGATCGATCTGGTTTGCCATCTTCCCAGATCCTACCTCTATCGCGCGGCATCAACGCCTGCTGTTGCGATCGAACCCCGCAGGCGCTGCTAACCCGCCCGCATCAGGAGGTCTTATGAGAAGTTTGATTTTAGCGGCTGCCCTCTTCGTCCCCACGGCTGCCTTTGCTCTCGAGGCCGTGGAGGTCAATGCCCGCGACCATTCCTGCCGCGAGCTCGCGCAGATTATCCAGCAGAAAAAGGCCGTCTTTGTTCGCATGGGCATCGGAGGCCGGAGCTTCCGTTACCCGCCTGCGCGATGCCGGCTGGGCGACAAATATGATGTCGCAAGGGTGCGCGCCGCCAATGGGGAAATATGCGTGCTCGACTACGAGTGCGTTTACGACCCGCAATCCTTCTACAACCGCTTCCCCAAGTAATGCTTTCTATCGCTCTGCCGCTGCGGCGTAGACGACCTGAAGCTCCATCTGTACCGCATCCATGAACAGGGCGGCCTGCCGCGATAGTTCGTGATCGCTGCAACCCTGTTCTCTTAAATTGGCCGCAAACCCGGCCATCTCCGACCGCCAGAAGCGGTTGGCGGCCTCGCCGTGAAGGTTCTGAAGGGCCTCGGCGCAGCGCCTGATATCGGCTGTGCGTCGGTCGGCGGGAAACTGCAGAAGCGGCATGCTATCTCCGTCATTGCTGGGCGAATCGCCAAGTGTCCCGCAGAATGGCTGTGAGTTCTTCACAAGTAGTGAAGCCGATCGCGAAGACACGACTCTTCAAATGCTGCCCGTTCGTTCGATGGCACCCGGAATCACTGAAAATTGACAGGATGCACTCTGGCAGCACTCGCCGTCGCGCCAAGCTATTATGTTAGAGTTCTCGGCATAACGCAGTGATGGGAAGTGATGATGCTGACAACACTTGCGATGCTCGCGAGCCTGTCGGGCGCTGCCGCCACGATCGCGCAATCAAGCCAAAACGAAGTCGATGTCGAGTTGGTGCTAGCCGTCGATACGTCCCGTTCGATGGATTACGAAGAGGTCCGCATCCAGCGCGAGGGCTATGTCGAGGCGTTGCGGCACAAGGAGTTCTTCGACGCCGTGAAAGGTGGCCTGACCGGGCGGATCGCTGTCAGCTATTTCGAATGGGCCGGCTATGTCGTGCCAGGCTCCGTCATCGACTGGCAGGTGATCGAGACTGAAAAAGATGCGCTGGATTTTGCCGACAAACTGGAAGCGCGGCCGATTGCTACCCAGCGCCGTACATCCATATCCGCAGCGATCGTTCAAGGAGCATCGATGCTTGCCGCGAGCCCCTACAAGGGTCATCGCGAGGTGATCGACGTTTCCGGTGATGGTCCAAACAATTCCGGCGATCCCGTCACACCTGCACGAGATGCGGCTCTGGAGGCGGGCATCGTCATCAACGGACTGGCCATTATGCTGCGACCATCCGATGTGCCCGAGGGGCTCGACAAATATTACGGCGACTGCGTGATCGGCGGCTCCGGCTCCTTCGTCTTGCCTGTCCATAAGATCGAGGATTTTGCCATTGCCGTTCGCAGGAAGCTGGTCTGGGAAATCAGCGGGCTCGAACTGCCCGCACAGATCCGCAAAATTGAGATGAACCAGCCCACAACGGACTGCCTTATTGGCGAGAAGACTTGGCAGAATTTCTTCGATCGCTAACCGCGTACCTCAGAGATTATCGAGACGCCTGCAGTTCTGCGGTCTGGTTCAGTCGTGGCAGAATTTCCCGTGCGATGATCTCAAGATCGGTGAGAGCCTTGCGCCCATTGACGAGCAGGTTGAAAGCAACGTGGTGAGTGCCGAGATTACGGAGGACAGATAGAGCGGCGAGCAATCCCTCTGGTCCGGTTCGATATCCGAGATTGATCTCGGCGATATGGTCTGACGGCGTATCCAGGAGATCAAGGGCCATGGCCTGACCCATGCCCCGGAATTCAGTGGTCGTACGCTGTACCGCCCCATGCCATAGGGCTATCCGGTCCTTCTGTGCGCCGAGGGGCCGGTGGTAGGTCATCCAGGCGCCGGCGTTTCTGGCGATCCATTCGAGTGATTGCGAGGAGGAGCCGACGGCGACCAGTGGAAGGCGCCGCCCGCTGCGCGGACGGATCTCGAATTGGTCCTCACTTGTCTGCGAGCCGACATCGCCGTCAAGCGCATTGCTGAGTGCAGCCCAGTTGGACCGAAACAATTCGCGCCGGTCGTCGACATTGCGGTCGAAAGCCGCAAACTCTGACGGGCGGTCGCCGGAACCAAGGCCGAGAACAAACCTGCCCGATGATAAGGCGTCCATCGACAGGGCCGCTTTGGCAACATGAAGCGGATGGCGCAAGGGCAGAACGATTGCGCCGGTCGCCAAGGCGATCGAACGGGTAGATCCCGCCAGCGCACCAAGCAGCACCCAGGGGTCGGAATGCCCGATGGGATCAGGATAGGCGGGGCTGTTCAAGGGGACGTCGCGGACCCAAATTGCCGAGAAGCCGAATTCATCGGCGCGGCGCGCAAGCTCCAACTGAAGACCGAAGTCGATGTCGTGCCGCTCTCGCTCCTGCATGGGGAGAACGACACCGATCGTCAGCCGTGAATCTTCGAAGAGCATCAGTCATGTCCAGCACCGCCCACCTGCACTTGGGTGATCCGGGAAAGCTTTGCAATAGGATGAGATGCTGCGGCTACCAGAGGGCGACCGGCGCACTTGCGAGAAACTGCTCGAGAGCAGAAGTGACCGCGGGGGCGACGGCCACGATCTCCTCATGGGCGGCGAAGACGAGCAGCCCCAGCAGTGAAATCATCGATCCGACTTCCAGGGCAGACATGGGTTTAGCCCCGGACACTGGAATGCTGGTGGGTAGAGCGACGACGGGTGGCCGCATCGCATTTTGCCTATTGTCGTTTGCGGGATGGAACAGGCGGGCAGGACGAGGGTGAGCGAGACGGGATTTACTGCATATTCCAGGATAGGTTTCGCAGACTGAGCTAGACATCGAATGGCCCCTGATCGGCTTCGGAGGATCGTGGGGATCAAATGGGGCTTCGGCAGGCCTCCTTCAAACTATACTCACGGATAGGAAACTGCCTCAGAAAAGGCCATAAGCCTGCCTCGTCATGCGTTTTGTGCATAGGTGAACTGTAGTCTGAACGCTACTCATTCCTGCAACCCCATATTATATATTTCTCATCAAAGCGAACGAAGCGCCGCTACCTGGCAGCTGTCGCTGGACCCACGGAAAGGGGATTATAATGAGCATCGCACGCACCTTCAACAACTGGCGCAAGTATCGTCAAACCGTTACTGAGCTTGGCCGTATGTCGAGCCGCGAACTGAATGACCTAGGCATTGCTCGCGGTGATATCCGCGACGTCGCACGCGCCGCCGTCGGCCGCTAAGACCAGTTCTTAATGAATACCAAACGCGCTCGCCTGATGAAGGCGGGCGCGTTTTTTTGCATCATAAGAGCCCTTCGTCTGACGCATAACGCATGGCAGCTTTGCAAATATGTGCCTAGAAGACTGGCAGCGACCGGCCTATATTCCAGTTCAACGAAGCGATGAAACTCCTCCCTCGTCGCTTTGTCCAAGACGCGGCTTACCTCCTCCCGAGCCAGCGTCTACGTGGCGGCATCCTCCTCCCGCTGCCACGCGTCATAAAAGGCGTCTGCTGGATCTCCTCCCCCGGCAGACGCCTTATTCTTTTCGGGCAACGGCCCCAGTCATCAATAGTCTCGATAAGCTCTATCGGGGTCCTGCGGGTATCGTTCACCAGTGCAGATCCTGGACCGGTACTGGCGGTCGCCGATTGCGATCCATCAGGTGGAAGGGCTATCCTTTGACGGCTCTCGCCATGGGCGACCGGGTGCGATCGGATCGCTTGCCGGAAATGTTTCCTCAAGCGACTCCTCGAGAAAGTCGTCCTGCTCCTGTTCGGAGGTGTCCGTCTCGCTGGGCCTGTTGGTAGCTTCGGCAGCTGTGATCATTTCAATCCCCTTGACGCTTGGCCCGCGAACGTAGCAAGCCTGGCGGCACTTCGGCACTAAACTGTCGGATAGGCTGAGCCGCGATGTACTTCGGATTAGCGGTTTCGGAAGACAGTGCAGGCAACGCCAGCGGCGCGGATCGTACTGCAGAGCTTGGTCGCTTCGGCGCGGGTCTCCCGGCCGATCCTGGCGGCATAGCGCGGGCGATAGCCGAAGTTTCCGCCCCTCTGGCGCACGATCAGGGCGCGCTCGGTGTTCAGCGGTTCGGGAAGCTTTGTGAGCGATATAGTGAAGAGCCGGTCGGCCACGGACGGATTGTAATGGGCGGCAAGCTGTACGCCCCACGGCGCCCAGTCGGCCGATCCGGTCAGGACCGGTTCGTTCATTTGTCGGGTTTCGGCAAGCGCCACACATGCGTCACGGAACGGCATGCCGTCCCGCAGCTCCGGCGCAGCGGTCTCCGGAGGGCTGTCCCGCCAGGTCTCGACGGTCTGCCCGGTAATCGCGAACACATAGTCGCGGGTCTCGATCGGCAGGCGGTCGGAGGAGAGAAACCGGCTGAGGCCGGATTCACCGGCATTATAGGCAGCGGCGGCAAGTCCGAGATTGCCGAAACGAAGCCTGAGTTCGTCGAGATAACTGGACGACGCCTTGAGCGCCTGGACGACATCGAAGCTGTTTTCCAGTGCCCTCAGCCGGGCAGTGCCCGGCATGAATTGGGCAATGCCCTCCGCGCCTTTCGGGCTTACCGCTTCAGGGCGGAACAGGCTTTCGCGCCAGATCAGCCGGGCGAAGAAGGCAGGTGGGATGTTATGGATCGCTGCGAAACGGTCCATGACGGCGCAGAGATCGGCATTGAAGTGATCTTTTCGAATGCAGAGCGTTTGCCCGTCACCGGCGTCCCCCTGGTAAAGGCAAGCCGCTTCTGGAGCGGATGGCTCGGCAGCGCTGGCCGTGGTCGCCAAGATACCCCACGCTGCGGAAACCAGCGCCGCAGCCACTAAGCCTATGCCGCATCTCATCATCGCCAAACCTTGCCTGGCGACATCGTCGCGGTTTTCAGGCAAGACGGCAAGCTTCAGTTGTCAGTCCCGCGGCCCTGGCCGCGGGTGACTGGCTTCAGTGAACAACGGTCAAGATCGCAATGCCGGCTTCAGCTGCCGCACGACGAATAGCGTTCTGCAGTTCGCCAACATCGATCTGTCCGCTGATCGCATCGACGCAGGCCTTGACGGCCACGACATATTCCTCGCCGTCTTCTGACGGCCAGTCCGTTATCAAAACCTGAGCGGCGTCTCTCAACGTTCTGAGGACCCTGTATTTTTCCCGGCCACCCAGCATCAGCACCAGAGGGGGAAAGCGCTCGTATGTGTTCCATTCCATTACACTTGGTCTCCCCAACGTAAGGATATTGGTAACGTTGCAAGAACCATACCGATCGCTTGTGAAAATCGTGCATCCAACAACTTTAGGGTTACGGGCCGAATTTGAGGTCTGGGTAGCACTCAAAAAATGGAGACAATCACTCAAGTTTCTATTGCGTCGTGTTCCGGCCTTCGCTAGAGAAGGATTATTGGCCGGAGACGATCCAGCCACGTAAGCGTTAACGTCACTCAACGCGTATGATCGAACCGCTTTGCGGCTTCGATCTGCGCGACTGTGTCCTGCGGATCGTTTCCCGAAGCCCCGGAAGGACATGATGGATAACAGCCATTCCACACATCCCCAGTTCCCTGCACCTGCTATCGAACGGGTCCGCCATGAATTGCGCCGCCGTTCGCCGACGGTCGAAAGCGTGGCCGATATCACGCCCGGCATGCGGCGCATCGTGCTGATGGGTGAAGACCTCGCCGATTTCACCAGCCTTGCACCTGACGATCACATCAAGATCATCGTGCCAGGCGCCGATGGCGCCGAGGAACGTCGGGACTACACGCCGCGCCGCTATGATAACGCTGCCCGCAGCCTGACGATCGACTTTGCCCTGCACGAGGCCGGTCCGGTCACGCAATGGGCAATCGACGCCCAGCCAGGCATGTCTCTTGAAATCGGCGGCCCGCGCGGCTCAGCGGTGGTTGCCGGGAGTGTGAAGACATGGCTTTTGATCGGCGATGAGACGGCTTTGCCTGCCATCGGCCGGCGCATCGAGGAGAGCGGGGCCGATACGACCATTGCGACAATCGCCGCAGTCGCAGGCCCGGAAGAAGAGCAAACCTTCGAGACAGCTGCAGCGCTCAGAACGCGTTGGGTTTACCGTCCTCTGTCCGATGCGACGAACGCCGAACCGCTGATTGCTGCCCTGGCGGGGATCGATATCGTTCCCCAGACCTTCGTCTGGATTGCAGCCGAAGCGTCGGTGGTGCGGGCAATCCGTACCTATCTCGTCGAAGAACGCGGCTATCCGCTGAGCTGGATCAAGGCCTCGGGCTACTGGGTCAAGGGCAAGGCCGATACGACAGAGAAGTTCTGATAGCCGGGAAAAATTCCTCGGCTCCGCCATCTCGCTCCTGCCAGTCGGCCGGAGCGGCGTGGCAAGGCCCTCATTTGAACTCTGCGGCGGAACCTCGAACGAATGCCGGTGTTTCCTAGGAAAGGAGATGCGTCATGGGCACGAAGGATACCAACGCCAAAGCCGAACAGCGCCGTCCCAGGGATGTCGGACCGATTGTGGAAGCGCCAGATCGTGCGGACAAGGAAGCCAGTGCTCCACCGACGGTCCAGCCGCCGGGTGCCAGGGATGAAAGCGAGCGGGCGATCGTCGATCCGATCACCGGCGTCGCCCACTAACGAGAGAACGCCGGCAGATTGGGGCGATTGGAGGGCAACAGAATGGCTAGGGACAAGGAAGAAGCAATTCGGCAGCGCGCCTACGAGATTTGGGAGCAAGAGGGCCGCCCGGAAGGGGCCGCACTTCGCCACTGGCTGCAGGCATCCGACGAGTTCAGCGAGGATGACGAACACGAGACGATGCAGGAATTGATCGATGAAGACGATCGCGACGATGCGGCTCTGCTGCAGGGCGCGGGTGAGAGCGGAGACATTCACACGCGACACTAGTCGCGCATAGGTAGATTATTTCTCGGTTCGCTCCAGGAGAATTCGAGCTTCCTCGAAGCGGCGTTTTCGATCGGCATCATCTTCACTTGGTGAATAACAGCTATTCGACACGCAGAACCGCGCAAGATGATGCGGCTTGTCAACCTTGTCGAATTCGCATTCGAACGTATCGGTCATCTCACCCGGTGCGGTTCCCGATCGCGTCGAATAGGTCATGCGAACGCCGGGTGGCTTGAGTTCGGGGAAGGATTGAACCGTGCCGATCGAAAGCTGATCGCTCATGAAGAAGCCCTTGGCGACTGATTGACATGTCGCCTCCAGATCCGGAGATTGCGCGAAAGCTGTCGTCGGAAACAGGATAATGCCAAATAATACTAGATATTTACGCAAAGGCGTCTCCTCATTGTATCGTTCAGAGTGAGGTAGCGCCAATACGGCAAAAACAAGTGGGGCGCCTCAGGCGGCGCCGGAAAAATCTTCCGAGAGCAGCCCGAGCAACTCTTCGCGATCCCGCACACCGAATTCGAACCAGTCGACCAACGCTTTCGCCTTTGCCATTCCAAGATTGCTGCTACGGCTGCAACGCGCGGCCGAGCACCATTCCTGGTGAATGCCGTCGAGAAAATTCATCGTCTCTGACGTCAGCGCTTCCTTCGGCCAAACCGTTCGCGTCATCGCCTTGCTCCCTGCTGCGGCCCTACACTAGATGACCTATGGTTGAGGGCAATGGCGAGAATGCAACACCGATGGATTAGTTGTCATTGGCCGCTGCGCCGTCGCGCAACAGAAAAGCGGCAGGCGTTGAGGCCCGCCGCATGTCGTCACGTACTCTCTGGGCGAGGCAATCAGCCCTCCAGCCACTTCACCTGTTCGGGCGTCAGCGTGATGTTCAGTGCCGAAAGGCTGTCTTCCAGCTCGGCGATCGTGCGCGGTCCGATCAGCGGGATAACGGGGAACGGCTGCGCGATAACATAGGCAAGCGCGATATGGATCGGATGCCGGCCAAGCTCTTTGGCAAGCGCGATTGCCCGGTCACGGCGCACGAAGTTGCGATCCGAATACCAGCAGCGAACAATCTCGTCGTCATCGCGCTTGTCGCGGCCGGCCCGGTCGGTGAAGAAGCCGCGGCCCTGGCTCGACCAGGCGAAGTTCGGGATCTGCTTTTCGTTCAGCCACTTTTTCCACTCATCGTCCGAGGCAGCAACGCAGCCGGCCCAGATCGGATCGAGCATTTCGGCGAGCGAGAAGTTGTTGGAAAGGGCGGCAGGTGCTTGCTTCCCGTTCTTCTTAGCATAGGCGATCGCCTCGTCGAAACGCGCACGCGTCCAGTTCGAGCCGCCGAAGATGCCACGGATGCGGCCGCGCTTGACCTCGGCATCCATGGCATCGACGAATTCGCCGACCGGCACGTCGGTATTGTCGCGATGCATGAAGTAGATATCGACATAGTCGGTCTTCAGGCGGTTGAGAGACTGATCGAGTTGCCTGCTGATGACATCAGGATAGCAGAGCGGCGAGTGGGCGCCCTTGCCGATCACCACGATCTCCTCGCGCGGAACCTGCCGGCTTGTGTGCCAATCGCCGAAAATGCTCTCCGTCTTGCCACCGCCATAGACGAAGGCTGTATCGAAGACATTGCCGCCAGCTTCATAGAAGGTGTCGAGCGTCAGCGAGGCGGCAGCGAAATTTGGGAAGAATTCGAAGCCGAGGGTGACGACCGAGGCCGGCTTGGAAATGCCGGGGATTTGGCGCTGCGGAATCGAGTTGCCGCGCCGGACAACGCCGCCGGCAATGTTCAGGGTGCGCTTGGCTGCTTTCTCGACGCCATATTCGAGACCAACCGAGGCGCGCCACTGGTCGAGCACCTTGAGGTTGTTGATGGAATCTGCCCAGCTCATGCCCGGCGAGCGGAATTCCTGTTCGCCAGCGCGGATCGCGTCACCGGCAGCGTCCGCTTCGAACGAGTAGAGCCAGCGGTCTTCCTTGACTTCGATCGTCTCCTGCTCGCCGTTCCTGAAGATCTCGATTTTGCCGACGCCGCCCTTGTGGCCGGAGGCAAACCAGAAATCCTTGACTTCGATGCGGCCTGCAGACCCGATGATGCGCAGTACGTTATCCTGCTGCGCCATGATCGAGCACGAAACTTCAGCGATTATGTCGTTCGGGAATTTGAGCACGGCCGACGCCCATTCGTCGACGCCGGATTGGCCGAGATGGGCGACACCTGAAACCTTCTCCGGATCCAGGAACGGCTTGCCGGCTGCTGCACCGGCAATCAACCGAGCCATGGAAACGGGATAGCCGCCAACATCGAGAATGCCGCCGCCCGCCGTTTCATTGGCAAAAAGGCGGTGTTCCGGCTTGTAGGTGCCCATGCTGAAGCCGAAGCTGGAGCGGATGATGCGGATTTCGCCAATTGTGCCACTCTTGACGAGCTCGACCAGCTTCTCGGTCTGCGGATGCACACGATACATGAAGGCTTCGCCGGCAAAAACGCGAGCCTTCTTCGCCTCGTAATAGATCGCCTCGGCATCATAGGCCGAGAGAGCGATCGGCTTTTCGACGAGCACATGTTTGCCGGCGCGGATTGCCTTGATGGCCCATTCGGCATGCCCGGTATGGGGCGTGGCGATATAGATCGCGTCGACCTCCTTGTCGGCCAACAGCGCCTCATAGCCATTGACGATGCGCGCACCCGGAAAACCATCGGCAAGGCCTGGCTTGTCGGGGTTGCGGGTGGCGATCGCCACGAGTTTGCCGGTGCGCGAATGCGCGACGCCATCGGCAAAAGTGCGGGCGATGGTGCCGGGGCCGATAATGCCCCAGCGGATCGGATTATCTGAAGTCATGACTATCCTCTTTCGTCTTTCTGTCTTGGGATTGCGTTATCGGAGCCGCTTGCCGGCTGCATCGAACAGGAAGGTGCGGGCGGCGGACAGCGACACGGTCAGCCGCTCAGTCTTGCCGAGGCTGCGGGATTCTGGCTGTTCGATGATGAGCTGCTCACCGCCAAAGTTTGCGTAGATGTAGCTGGTGTTGCCGAGGTGCTCGGCGACATCGACGGCAACCGTCAGATCCGCTTCGCCCTGACCCATCTCGCCGAAATGCTCTGGCCGAATGCCGAGCGTGACGGGCGTGCCCGATGTGATGAGGTCATGCAATGGTACCGCGAGGCGCACCGTTCTGTCGTCCGCGAGCACGACTGTCGCTTTGCCGGCCTGTATCTCGGTCACCTCGGCCTTGAGGAAGTTCATCTTCGGCGAACCGACGAAGCCGGCGACGAACTGGTTAGCCGGATCGTCATAGAGGTCGAGCGGCGCGCCGATCTGTTCAATATTCCCGGCGCGCAGAACGACAATCTTGTCGGCGAGCGTCATCGCCTCTGTCTGGTCATGTGTCACATAGATCATCGTCGTGCCAAGCTGCTTGTGCAGCCTGGAGATCTCGACGCGCATCTGCACGCGCAGTTCCGCATCGAGGTTCGACAGCGGTTCGTCGAACAGGAAGACCTGCGGTTCGCGCACGATGGCGCGGCCGATTGCGACGCGCTGGCGCTGGCCGCCGGAAAGCTGCTTCGGCCGGCGCTTCATCAATTCCGTGATCTGCAGGATCTCGGCGACATGGCGCACGCGCCGTTCGGTGTCTGCCTTCGGGTTGCCATTCATGCGCAGGCCGAAGCTCAGGTTCTCCTCGACGGTCAGATGCGGATAGAGCGCATAGGATTGGAAGACCATGGCGATGCCGCGGTCGGCCGGCTCGACATCGTTGACGATGCGGCCGCCGATCTTCAGCTCGCCGCCGGTGATATCCTCAAGGCCGGCGATCATGCGCAGCAGCGTGGACTTGCCGCAGCCGGAGGGGCCGACGAAGACGACGAACTCGCCGTCCTTCACATCCAGATCGGCGCCATGAATGATTTCAAGCGCGCCGTAGCGCTTGACGATATTATTGAGTGAAAGCTCTGCCATAGGCCCCTCGATTATTTGATTGCGCCGGCCGCAATGCCGGCGATGAAGTGACGCTGCAGAGCCACGAAGACGACGAGGATCGGTGCCGTCAAAAGCACCGCACCCGCCATGATGCCACCCCAGGAAACCTTGGTGAGGCCGATCAGCACGCCGAGCGCCACCGGAGCCGTCATCATGCCGGGCTTCGAATTGATCAGCAGCGGCCAGAGATAATTGTTCCAGGAGGCGAGGAAGAGAATGATTGCCAGTGCCGCCATGGTCGGCCGGGCAAGCGGCAGCGCGATGCGCAGGAAGATCTGCCATTCCTTGACGCCTTCGACGCGGGCTGCATCGAAGAGGTCATTCGGCATCATCGAGAAAGACTGCCGCATGAAGAGCACGCCTAGCGAATTGAAGAGAGGCGGCACGATGAGGGCGATCCAAGTATTGGCGAGCTTGAAGTCGCGCGCGACCATGATGAATTGCGGAATGACGACCACGAAATAGGGCAGAGTGATCGTGCCGAGGATGATGGCGATGACCAGCGAACGGCCAACGAAACGGTAACGCGCGAGCGCCCAGCCGGCCATGGAGGTCAGCATCACCGACAGGGCAGTATAGACGGTGGCGACGACGATGGAGATCACCATGGCGCCGACGAAGTTCGTGTCTGCCTGCAGGTTTTGGAAATTCGCAACGAAATTGGTCGAGGGCCAGAGCACGATCTGCGGGCTGAAGATGCCGTAATCGGGCATGGTCGAGAAAACGAACATCATCCAGAGCGGAAAGAGCCAGATGATTGCGAGCGGCAGCAGGAAAGCGTGCAGGGCGATCTGGCGGATGAGAAGGGATTGCGACTTGGATCTCATTTCGGCTCCCTCCCGACCCAAAGGTTGAGCAACGAGATCGCGACTGCGAGCGCTGCCATCGTATAGGCGATCGCCGAGGCATAACCGAAGTTCAGCGATGTAAAGCCTTGGCGATAGAGCAGCAGGCCAAGTGTCTCGGTGCCACCGCCAGGTCCGCCTCTGTTGGTAATGAGGAAAGGTTCGGCGAAGAGCTGCATCGTACCGATGACGGACAGAACCACGCAGAAAAGAATGATCGGTTTCAGGAGCGGCAGGGTGATGTGGAAGAACTGTTGCAGCTTGCTGACGCGGTCGAGCGTAGCCGCCTCGTAGACATCTTCCGGGATCGATTGCAGGCCGGCCAGGATGATGATGGCATTGTAGCCCGCCCATCGCCAGGTGACGGCAATGATAATGACGACCATGGCGGCATTGGCATTGTCGAACCAGGAAACGGGGGCGAGGCCTGCTGCGCCGATCAGCTTGTTGATGATGCCGAAATCGAGATTGAACATCAGCCGGAAGACAGCCGCATAGGCGACCTCGCCAACCACGACTGGCGCGAAAAATGCGAAACGAAACAGGACGCGTGCTTTCAGAAGCGGCGAATTGAGCAGCACGGCCATGATGGTCGCAAGGGCGATCATGACAGGCACCTGGATGACCAGGATGATGAGCGTGTTATAGACGGCGTTGTAGAAGGCCGGGTCGGCGAAGAGGCGCCCCCAATTGGCCTGAAGGCTGAATTTCCACGGATTGATGCGCGTGTTCTGGAACGAGATCAGGAACGAATTGATGATCGGCCAGACCCAGAAGGCGGCAAAGACCAGAAGATAGGGCGCGAGGAACGCATAGGCGCTGCGGTTTCTGATCGGCATGAATCCTCCTTACCGAAACGAATGTGCCGACCGCCTCCCGCGGCAGGCGAGGCCGGGCGCTTCGGCGCCCGGCTTGCCATTCATTGTGCGATCGGAAGACCGGTCGCCGATGCAATCTGCTTGGCGGCATCGTCGAGAGCCGCCTTCGCATCAGGAAAGCCGCCGGCGAAATACTTCGTCTGCGTCGTCTTGTAGATGGCATCCGCATCCGTCTGGAAGGCCGTACCGCGGCTCGGCACGATCTTCGGCAGGGTAGCCAGGATGTCGGCCCAGATCTTCTGGCCGCCCCAATAGGGCTGCGGCTGGTTGACGAAGGGATCCTGAACAGCCGACAGCAGCGACGGTACGAGACCGAACGACTTCAGCATGGTGACCTGCCCCTCGTTGGTGGTGAGCGCATAGGTCAGGTATTTGAAGGCTGCTTCCTTGTTCTGCGAATTGGCATTGATGGCGAGCGAGGAGCCGCCGAGGTTGGCGGCATGGGGGCTGTCTGCGGTCATGCCCGGCATGGCGTAAACGCCCCACTTGCCTGACAGATCGGGAGAGCCGGAACGGATCGTGCCTTCGTACCAGCCGCCGAAGACCTGGCTTGCCACTTTGCCGGCGGTGTTGGAGGAGATCTTCTCATCCCAGTTCGCCGCCGTCAGCGTGCCGGCATCCTTCATCGCCTTGACTTTTTCCAGCGTCTGCACGCAAGCGGGCTGGTTAATGGTGATCGACTGGCCATCGGTCGAGAAATAACCGCAGCCCTGTTCATTGGCGAGCATGCGGAACCATTCGCTGTCGCCGTTGAAATCGCCCTGGCCCATGACGACGCCGGGATTGGCTGCCGAGACCTTCTTGCCGGCGGCAATGAAATCGTCCCAGGTTGCGATCGACTTCGGATCGACACCGGCCTTTTCATAATAGTCGCGACGATAGAAGACGGTGACCGGACCGGAATCCCAGGGCATGGCGTAGGCGACATCACCGATTTCAAGCTCCGTACGCTTGAACTCGGGGAATTTCGCCTGCATGTCGGCGTTGTAGCCGAGGTCCTTCAGATTGGCGAAGCAATCCGGAAAGCGGCTCCAGAAGATTTCCGCCTCGAAATTCTCTATCGTGACGATATCGGGAAGGCCATCGCCGCCGGCAGCGCAGGCGGCGAGTGTCTTGTCGAAGACCTGCTGGTTGCCGAGATCCTGGACATCGACCTTGATGTCTGGAAACTGCTTGTTGAAGCCTTCGACCGTCGATTTGAGAGCGGAAGCTGCGACATTCCAGCTCCAGATGGTAAGTGTTGCGGACTGCGCGTAGGCAGATCCGGATGCAAGCAGCACAAGCGCTGTCGTTGCAGTGATGAGTTTAGAGCGCATGAAAATCCTCCCTTTTCAATTGCCGTCGCTGAGCGAACGTGGCTAATTTAGCGCGGCGGGAGCGGCTGTCTCATAAAAAGGGAATATAGAATTGGCGGAAAGTAAGGTCGTTGGTAAACCTGTTTACCAGCCTGGTGCCAGCACGATTGAAGGCATGCCGATGGCGCTGCAGATGTTTTATGCTCATCCGCCTGTTATGGCGATGCCGCATTGGCATGCCCAGGTCGAGGTCAATTACATCATGCGCGGCAGCGTCCATTATCGCATGAGCGACCATGACATCACGCTCAAAGCCGGCCAGATGTGCCTTTTCTGGGGCGGGCAGCCGCATCAGATGGATGAGTCCTCAGATGATTCCCTTTATGCGGGCGCGCATCTGCCGCTCGTCTATTTCTTCAGGATGCGCCTGCCTCCGACCATAGGCACCCGTCTGATGAAGGGGGAAATCCTGCTGACATCGGCGACCGATGCGGCGGATGAGGCAAATTTCCCGCGCTGGTATGACTATGCGAGATCCAATGATGTCAGAAAGACGCAGCATGCCGTTGATGAATTGCTTCTACGCATCGAACGGATTGCCCTGGAATCATATCTGATGGTTCCGGGCACCAGCACAGACGAGCTTGAGCAGCCCAATTCGCATCTTTCCCGCAGCGTCGCGCGTATGTGCGATTTCATCGCGAGCAATTTCCTGCAGGACATCGATACGGTCGAAATTGCCCGCGCGGTCGATCTTCATCCGAAATATGCGATGAACCTGTTCAAGAAGACGACGGGTATGACGATCAGCAAATACATCAATCTGCTGCGTCTTTCGCATGCCCAGGCGCAACTGATGGGCGAAGGGGCGAACGTTCTCCAGATCGCGATGGATAGCGGTTTCGGCTCGATCAGCGCCTTCAATAAGTCCTTCCGCAATATCGCCGGCATGTCTCCATCCGATTTTCGGCGGGACATGCGTTCGATGATCGGCGCTATCTCGGCTGCTGGTTGAGACGCCCTGAATTTGCCTTCGAAGACCGATCTCGATCGCGGGCATGGATAGGGTCGATCCAGTCGCGCTCGGGCGCTAGGTCGACTGCCGATCGTCAAGATCTGCCCCGCAAGAAGAGGTGTTGAACGGGGTGCATCTTCCGCCGACGGAAACATGGCCCTTGCAAAGAGCGCCGGGAGCGACATCATCTGGTTGTCGGAGAGGAACCCAGATGACCGCGACCCAGGATGCTTTTCGTGTGCACATCACCGGCGGGGTGCAAGGTGTCGGCTATCGCGCCTGGACCCGCGGTCAGGCCCTTCAGCTCGGCTTGACGGGCTGGGTCAGGAACGAGGCCGACGGCTCGGTCAGCGCTTTGATCGTCGGTTCTCAAGGCGCCACCGGCTCCATGCTCGAGCGTTTCTGGAGCGGTCCGGCCGGCTCCTCCGTGGCAGACGTGAAAGCGGAGCCGGCAAATCTCGATGAGATACCGGGCGACTTCCGCATCGTACGATAGAGATCAGGAGAACCTGTGTTCTTTCCCGGAGAGCGGTGAGGCGAACTGCGTTTCACCTGTTGTCACCGGCCGGTCGCCATCCGTACGCACGACAAGTGTCTGCAATTCCGGCACATCGAGGTAGACGACCGTATCTGCGCCGAGCCGCTCGATATGGCGCACCTTGCCCTGCCATTTGCCTTCCGTCGGCGAGAGCGTGATATGTTCGGGCCGGATACCGTAAGTCCGGCATCCCTCCTGTGCGGCGATCTCTCCCTCGAACAGGTTCATCTTCGGCGAGCCGATAAAGCCGGCCACGAAGGGGCTGGCCGGATTGTTGTAGAGCGTCATCGGCGTTCCGACTTGCTCGATTTGTCCGCCATTTAGAACGACGATCTTGTCGGCCATCGTCATCGCCTCGACCTGATCGTGGGTGACGTAGATCATGGTCGCTCCGAGCTTGGCATGAAGTTCAGTCAGTTCGATGCGCATCTGCGAGCGTAGCGACGCATCGAGATTAGACAGCGGCTCATCAAACAGGAAGACTTTTGGATTGCGGATAATCGCCCGCCCGATCGCCACGCGCTGCCGCTGCCCGCCCGACAGTGCCTTCGGCTTGCGATCGAGCAGGTGCGACAGCTGCAGGATATCGGCGGTCTGCTTCACCCTTTCGGCGATTTCTGCCTTGGGTCGCCTGGCGAGCGACAGGCCGAAGCCGATGTTTTCTGCAACGGTCAGATGCGGATAGAGCGCATAGGACTGAAACACCATGGCGATCCCGCGCTCGGATGGCTCGGCATAGGTCATGTCCTTGCTGTCGATGAAGACCTTGCCCGAAGTCTGCGTCTCCAGTCCGGAGATGATGCGCAGCAGGGTCGATTTCCCGCAGCCGGACGGGCCGACGAAGACGCAGAATTCGCCCGGCTCAACGGTGAGATCGACGCCCTTCATGACCTCCAGGCTGCCGAAGCTCTTACGCACACTTTCGAGAACAACTGATGTCATGGCTTATCCCTTGACTGCGCCGGCGGTCATGCCTGCCACGATCTGCCGGTTGAAGAAGATGAAGACGATCAGGGGCGGAATAGTCACCAGAAGGATGTTCATGAACAGCAGGTTGAACTGGGTCTGGAACTGGCCCTGAAAATTATAGAGCGTCAGCTGCACCGTGACGTTTTCCCGGCCCGGCAGGTAGTAGAGCGGGTTGGTGAAATCGTTGAAGATGGCAATCGACTGGACAACGATAACAGTCACAGTGACCGGCTTCAGGAGTGGCAGGATGACACGAAAGAAGATCTGGAATGGCTTTGCGCCGTCGATGATGGCGGCCTCGTCGAGATCCCGCGGGATCGTTGCGATGAAGCTGCGAAACAGGAGAACCGTGAAGCCGAGGCCATAGGCGACCTGGATCAGCACCATGCCGGACAAGGTCTTGAAAAGGCCGAGGAGTTGCAGCACCCAGATGGTCGGAACAATGGCCGGCGGGATCATCAAGCCGGCGAGCACGCAGCCATAAATGATAGTATTCCAGCGTGAGGGGCGGCGCTGCAGAACGTAGCCGACCATGGCACCGAATAGCACCAGCAGGGTGACGGCGGCCACCGTGATGACGGTCGAGTTGAAGTAGGCGAGCAGCAGCATGTAATTGCGGGTCTGCACGACCTCCATGAAATTCTGCCAGAGCTGCCACTCGACCGGCCAGCTGAATCTCAGCGTTGCCGCATCCTGTTTCGTCTTGGCTGCCGTGACGAAGATGAAGATGAACGGCAGCACGAAGATCACACCGCAAGCGGCCAATGCCGCAATCCCGGTATAGAGCTGGCGGCGGCTCATAGATCCACCTCCTTGCGGTTGAACCAGGCCGTCAGCGGCAGGACAATGACGCCGATGAGCAGGAAGAGGATGACATTCCCAGCCGTCGAAAGGCCGTAGAAGCCCGCCTGGTACTGCTTGTAGATGACGCTTGCGAGCACATCCGAGGAAAAACCGGGGCCGCCGCGTGTCATTGCCCAGATCAAGTCGAAGCTTCTGAGGCCACCGATCAGCGAGAGCGTCACGACCGTCACCGTCGCGGGCTTGACCAACGGGACAGTCACGCGGAAGAACATCTGGGTGCGGGTCGCACCATCGATGCGGGCGGCCTCATAATAGTCGGGGCTGATCGATGCGAGCCCGGCAATATAGATCACGGTCGCAAGCCCGATGCCCTTCCAGAGGTCGACGAAGACGATGGAGTAGAGCGCAAGAGCCGGATCGGTCAGCCAGCCGGGGCCGTGGATGCCGATGGCGGCGAGCGCCACGTTGATCAACCCGCGTGTCGGATGCATGAGCACCGAGAAAGTGATGCCGACGCCGATCGTCGATACCAGAACCGGAAAGAAGATCACGGTGCGCAACAGGCCTTGTCCCCAAAGGCCGGAGGTCAACAGCACCGCGAGCAGGAGACCGAGAACGGTTTTCGTGCCCGAGGTCAGCACCGCATAGATGACGGTGTTGACCAGGCCCTGGATCAGAAAGGGTTCGCGGAAGAATTGCCGGTAGTTTTCCAGGCCGATGAACTGCGTGGTGAACAGGTCCCAGCGCGTGAGGCTGAACCAGAAGGAGGCGACCGTCGGAGCCAGAAAGAGGACGGTGAATATCACCGCCGCCGGCAGGACGAACCAGTAGGGATAGGGTGACTTGCGTTTTATCATACGGACACCGTGAAGCGTCCCCCATCCAGGCTCAAAGAGGTGAGTGAGGGATCGGCTGGAAGGTTACCAGTTCGGCAGGCCGAGCTGCTTGGCCTGCTTCTCGACATCCTGGTCGTAGAGCGCGGCCGCATCCTTGGCGGAGCGTATGCCGGTTCCGACCTCGACCGTGATCTGCTCAAGCGCCGGTCCCTTGACGGGCGAGAGGAATTCGAGCGCCGGACCGTTATGTCCCTCGGTATCGAAATAGGGCAGCATGTCGGAAACGACCGGCGGAATGTCCTTGGGAAGTTCACATCCCTTGACGAGGTAGGGACCCGAGGGAACGGCCTTGGCCATCAGGTCGCACGCTTCCTTGGAGCCGACGAAATCAAGAAATTTCTTGGCCCCTTCGAGGTTTTCGGACTTTGCGGAAGCATAGAGCGCGGAAGGCATCCAGACGGTGAGGCCGTTCTTGGCAGCGTCCGTTCCGGGCTGGGCGAAGAAGCCCAGATCCTTCAGGTTGTCAGGGAAATTCTGCTGGATGTTGCCGATACCGAAGGTAAGGTTCGGATAGTGAGCGGCTTCGCCTGTGGCGACCATGCGCATGCCATCGTCAAAGGTCGCCGCGCCGAAGTCCGCGTTGAGGAAACCGCCTTTCGCGACCTCCTCAAGATGTTCGAAGCCGCGAAGCGCAGCAGGCGTATTGGCATATTTGATCTTGTTGGCGGTATAGTCGGCCGCGAAATTCGGAACCTCGGCCTGGACGTTATAGAAGTCGGCAAGCACGAAGAGCTGCGAAGTCCAGGTCGTGCCATAGGTCTGCGCCACGGCAACCTTGCCGGCCGCCTTGATCTTCTCGTTGTTGCTCATGAACTCCGCCCATGTCTTCGGCGGGGTCAGCCCGAGATCGGCGTAGATCTTTCTGTTGTAGAAGATGCCGCCGCCCATGGCGGGACCAAAAGGAAGGCCGCGGACATGGCCGTCCGGGCTGGTGACGACCTTCTTGAAGCTGTCGAGAATTCCGGCTTCCGACGGAAGATCGGAAAGATCTGCGATCGTTTCCTGCGGCTTCAAAGCCTGGAAGAGGGAGCCGCCGTTATACAGGAAGATATCGGCCATTTCGCCGGTGGCGAGCCGAGTCTTGATGATGTTATCGCCCTCCGAGCCTCCGGCACGCTGCTCGACATCAAATGTGACGTCGGGATGCTTTTCCATATAGGCTTTGGAAACGGCATCGAACGAGGCAATCGTCTCCGGATTGGTGTCGATCAGGACGCTGAGGGTCACATCCGCATGGGCCACTCCAGCGGCAAGAGCCATGATACTGGCTGCAAGGATGCTGCACTTCGTCATTCGCATAGTCATTTCCTCCTCTTGAAGACCGGAATGCGTTGGGCTGGTTGCCCGCGGATCGAAAACCCGCGAGCAACCGCATCAGATAGAAAACGTAATCGTATGTTCTCCTGCGCCGAGCCTGGTCTCCTCACCTTGCTCGATCAGGGTGCCATCTGCCCGCAGCGACTTGCGGTCGCCCCTGCCTTGCAGACGCGCAGTCACGCCCTGCGGCAGCGCCAGGCGGCACGTGACGGTCTCCCCCTCCAGGGCCCATCCAGCTTCGATACGGCCAAAGCGCGTGTCATGCCAGGCCGAAACCGGCGAGAGAGCAGGCAGGATGGCAGGATCGAAGGCAACTTCCTCGAAACCGGGCTTGTCTTCCAGCGGCTTGATGCCGGCGACATCTTCGAAGAGCCACTGGCATACCGCGCCATAGGCATAATGGTTGTAGCTGTTCATGTCGGGATCATAGATCGTGCCGTCCTCGGCGAGCGCATCCCATCGCTCCCAGATCGATGTCGCGCCGCGCTCGACCTGATACAGCCATCCCGGAACCTTCCGGTTCAGGAACATCTTCTCGGCAAGGTCCAGCATGCCGAGCCGGGTCAGCGCCGGCAGCAGGGCAGGGGTGCCGATGAAGCCTGTGCCGATAACGCCGTCTGTTTCTTCCGCCACCCGGCGGAAATAGTCACGAGCAGCAGGTTCATATTCCGGCGGCACGAGGCCATAGAGAAACGCCAAAGACCAGGACGTCTGGTCGTTATGGGCAATGCGGCCGGAGGGCGAAAAGAATTCGTGCTTGAACGCGGCCTTGATTTCATCAGCGCGCTTGTCGAGCCTTGCTGCTTCGACAGTCTCACCCAGAATGCGCGCGATCTTTGCCGTCAGCTGGGTGGAAATGAAATGATAAAGGGTCGCTGCGCAATCGTCTGCCACGGTCGGGCGCGGCTTCCGGTTGTCTCCGACCGGCTGCAACCAGTCGCCAAAAGTGAAGCCATGCGCCCCCCAGACTGCCGGCGGACGGATAATCGGTCCGCCCGAGATGCCCCAGAGGTAATCGAGCCAGCGAAGCATTGCAGGGAAGCATTCTTCCAATACGGCGCTGTCACCGTAATGCAGGTAAAGCTGCCACGGAATGATGGTGATCGCATCGCCCCAGCCGGTTGAACCCGCCCAATCGCCGCGCCCGTCGATCGGGTGAAGCCGCGTCGGATCAGGTGAAAAATGTGGGACTGCGCCGTCGGCACGCTGGTCGTGGACCACATCGCGAAGATACTTCCTGAGGAAGGACTGGCTGTCGGCAAGCCAGCAGGCCGTTCCGGCAAAGACCTGGGCGTCGCCGGTCCAGCCGAGGCGTTCATCGCGCTGCGGGCAATCCGTCGGCACTTCAATGAAATTGGAACGCTGCGACCAAATGGTATTGTCGACGAGCCGGTTGACGGCCGCAACACCTGACGTGAAGCCGCCGGCACTTGTTGGCACCGAGGTAATCGGCACCATAGTGATCGCGATCAGTTCAACCTGGCCTGTCAGGGTGATGCGCGCATAGCGGAAGCCCATGAAGGTGAAGAGAGGCGCGTATTCCTCTTCGGCTTCACCTGAGAGCGTATAGATCAGTTCGGCACGCGCGCTGCGGTAATTGCGATTGTCGAAGAAGCGGTCAGGGCCGAGCACCTCGGAGTGCTCGACGCGTACCTGCCCACCGGCTGCACCCTTGAGGCGCAGGCGAATATAGGCGCCAGCATTCTGTCCGAAATCATAGACAATCCGACCATCGGCCTCCGTCCAGCGGTCGATGGGAGAGAGCCCGGCCAGTTCCTTGACTGCGCCGGCCTCGTGAGGAACGAGCAAAGCCTTGTCGAAGGAGAGAACGTCGACGCCGTGACTGTCCTGCGGTCGGATACGGGCGTCATAATCCTCGCCATAATAGATCCCGTTGCGGACAACGGGGGTAAAGCCGCTCTTCCAGCTGTCATCCGTCTTCAGAAGCGTTTCACCGCCGGTACGCAATTCTGCGATCGCCGCCGTCCGGTCGCCCCAGCAATTGATAATTGGATTGGAAGCCCACATCAGCTGGCTGCGATACCAGCCGTCGCCGAGCCAGATCTCGATGCGATTGGCGCCGGGTTGCAGGAACTTCGCGACATCATAGGTCTGATAGGCGATCCGGTCATCGTAGCAGGTCCAACCGGGCGTCAGAAGATCAGCGCCGATGCGCTCGCCATTGACGAAAGCGCGGTAGAGACCGAGGGCCGAGATGCGCAGGGTCGCTTCCGCTGGAACGGTGTCGAGCGCGAATTCGCGTGAGACGAAGGTGCCTGATGTTGCCTGGCCACTATCGCAGGACGGGCCGATCATCGACGCTGTAGACTGGAAAGCAGAACCGGCAAGGCCGTCTTCTCCGGCGCTGCCGTGGGCCGAAACAGTCTTCATTTGGAGCCTCCCTCAACCGCCAATCTCCTCAAGCGGTCGCTCAGTGTGTATCGTTCTATGTATATCATTCTACATTATCAATTGCCGCGCAAGAGGTTTTGTGCCTATAATTTCCCAACACTTGAGAGTGAGGCAATTTGGAATGAAAAATCAAACCGTTAACGCGACGAGGGACAGGGTTACGATCCGCGATGTGGCGCTGGATGCCGGCGTCTCCGTCGCTGCGGTATCCAAGGTCCTTCGCAACGCTTACGGCGTCAGCGAAGTCCTGCGTACGAAGGTCGAGATCTCGATTGAAAAGCTGAATTACCGACCTTCTGTCGCAGCCCGCGCCATGCGTGGCCGCACGCAGACGGTCGGCGTCTTGGTGATCGAACTGTCGAACCCGTTCCTGGCGGGCGTCATCGAGGAGGCCAACGCCACGCTGGCGGAAAGCGGCTTCAAGGCGTTGATCGGGATCGGCCGCTCGACAAGTCCGATCGAGGCTTCGATGATCGAATCGATGATCGATAACCGTATGGATGGCGTGTTGATCATCGCTCCGCGAATCTCGGGCAAAATCCTTGAGCTCTATGCGCGGCAAATTCCGATCGCGGTCATCGCCCATCACGAGCCGCATGCCCAGACCTACGACACCGTCAATTCCGATGACCACAGGGGCGCTTATCTGGCAGTCGAAGCCGCCTTGCAGTGCGGCTATCGGGACATCGCAATGCTCGGCTACGATCTTGGCGACTCGCCGCCGACCATCGTCGCCCTGCAGCGCGAGAAAGGGTACCTGGATGGCGCGAAGGCGGCGGGGCTCGAAGGCCGCATCATCCGCCTGCCGTCGGTAGGCGCTGACCGTCGGGCGGCAATCAATGATTTCCTGGCCTTAGAGGATCGCCCCCGTGCGGTCTTCGTCTGGTCCGATCTCGATGCCGTGCCCCTCATCAATGCCGCGCGCATGAACGGCATCCGGGTTCCGGAGGACCTCGCCATCATCGGCTACGACAATTCGCCGATGGCGGCCATTCCCCTCGTCGGCCTGACCAGCGTGGACCAGAACGCCGCGGCACTCGGCAGAACAGCGGCGGAGACGCTGCTCGGTAGGATTGATGGCCGCGAAGAGGCTCGTCATCTGTTGATCGAGCCGCATGTCGAGATGCGCGGAAGCACCTGAAAGCTGACAGCCTTTCGGCAGTCTACAGCCTATGCTGCGGCAAAGAGAGTTCTCAGCACGTCTTTCCGTTCTATGATGTCGGCGACGCTATACCGATCGAAGACGCCGACAAAAGCGGCCGTCGCCTCTCGCAGGATGGGCGGCATGCCGCAGCCGGCTCTGATGGAACAGGAAGAGCATTCGAGAATATCGTCAAGGCCCTCAGTATGTCTGAGCAGGCGACCGAGATTGATGGAGGCGGCCGGACGGCCGAGCCGGATTCCGCCGTTTCTACCCCTGATCGATTCCACGAAACCGGCTTTCGCCAGATCCTGAACCACCTTCATCAGATGGTTCTGGGAGATTTCATAGGCGTCAGCGACCTCCTTGATGGACGAGATCTCTCCCTCGTGTGATCCGAGGTAAATCATCACGCGGATCGCATGGTCGGTGTACCGTGTGAGCTTCATGGCACCTGCGTCAAAACGCCCAAAAAGGAGCCAACCAGCGAAATGGTTCTGTTTGTCAGGCGGCGTGGGCCTCACGCCGATGGTCAGTATGCTGGAGGCGATCGCCGGCGACTATCCTGATGTCGAAGCCCATTTCGTTCACGGAGCGATGAACAGCTCGACGCACGCGATGGACAAGCATGTCCGCTCGCTTGCCCAGCGGCACGGTCGGGTATCGGTCAGCACCTTTTACAGCGAGCCCGCCGCCAGGGATGTTGCCGGTTTTTCTCACGACGAGGATGGTTTCATCACCAGAGGATGGCTGGAAGCAAATACGCCGATCGATACGGCAAACTTCTATATTTGCGGTCCAAAGCCCTTCTTGCGGTCGATGGTCAGTGATCTGCGGACGCTTGGCGTTTCGAGTGATCGCATCCATTATGAATTCTTCGGCCCGGCCGATCAATTGCTGGCGGCCTAAAAGCGTCCGGCTGACAGCCTAAATCCACAGCACGAACAGATATTCGACCAGGCGAAGCCACCGTGGCTCCGCCTGGTCGATTGCATTTTCAGAGGCGGCGATGGACGCGGCGGCATGCCGATATGGGTTCATTTTACCCGGCCAACCGTTCGATTAATCGTCCGTTCATTTTGCGGCCGCTATTGACCACTATCCGCCATTTCGAACAATCCACGTTTGAATGTAAACTCCCGCTCAAAAGCAATGAAGATGCCCAATTCGAAACGCTCGTGCCCCTTCTCGCATCCAGTTCTGCAAGAATGCATCGGCCGGACACGAACCCAGTAGAAGAGAAAACACTATGTCCTCTCAAAATATTACGGGCGCTTCGGGCGCGAATGTTCATGCAACCGCCGCTGATCCCGATTTCGGCATCCGCGCCGCTCTCCTGTCGAATGATCAGCTGAGGGTAAAGGCCGCGCAGTTTGCGGAAAACCGCGCGCTTGACGTGGCGAGTTTCAAGAATTTCGATTTCTTCCAGCGGCACCGGGAGAACGAAGCCGAGATCCTTAGGGTCTATCGCGCTGCTGCCGCCGATGTCGATGCGGGCGAGAGCATCACGCCGGCGACCGAATGGCTGCTCGACAACCACTACATCGTCGAGGAGGCCATCCAGGAAGTCCGTCGTGACTTTCCGAAGAAATTCTATCGCGAACTGCGCAAGATCAAGCTTGATGGAACGGAAGTGCCGCGCACGCTGGCGCTTGCCTGGCTCTACATGGCGCATGCCCATAGCAATATCAGCAATGCTGGTATGGCCGCGGTCACGGAAGGCTTCCAGGACAGGGAGACGCTGCGCATCGGCGAACTCTGGGCGCTGCCCTCGCTCGTGCGCTACGTGCTGATCGACAATCTTCGCCATGTTGCGACGCATGTCGACAAGAGCCGCGAAATGCGCACCAGCGCCAATACAGCGGCCACCCAGGCGATTGCGCTCGGTGATGCCGGGTCCGCCGGTTTCCTGGAGACGCTTGTTGCCAATCTCGATGACACGACCTTCGTCACCCAGCTGCATTATCGCCTGCGTAACGCGCTGGAACCGACCGAAGCTGCGCTGAGCTGGCTGGAGGCCAAGCTCGCGGCAAAGGGGACCGATGCCGAAACGGTGATGTCGGCCGAGCAGGTGCGTCTTGGCGCGGCCAATACGCTGATGGGCAGCATCATCAAGAGCCTGCGCGAGATAAACGACACCGACTGGTCCGAATGGGTCGAAGAGGTCAGCACGATCGACAAGCTGCTCTGGCAGCAGACGGATTATGCCGAGCTCGATTCCGGCTCCCGCAACAGCTACCGCCGCCAGATCGAAAAGCTTGCCAAGCGCTCCGACAAGACGGAAATGGATATCGCCGAGGCGGCCGTGCGCCTGGCTGACCGCGCAAAGGCAGGAAGCCAGGATCCATCTTCCTCCGCTGGCAATGTCGGCTATTATTTCGTCGGCAACGGGCGTCCGGCGCTGGAGTCTGAGATCGGCTTCCGGCCGACGCTTGGCCTGCGGTTCATGCGCGTAATCCGCGAGCTGAACTGGCTGGCGATCGCCGTGCCGGTTCTCTTGCTGACGCTGCTGGCGCTCGTCATCACCGACGCGATTTTTGTCGATGCCGGCATGCCGCTTTTTGCGACGATCGTGCTGCTGCTGATGTTCGCGCTTCCAGCATCCGAAGGCGCGACCGGCCTCTTCAACTTCTTCGCCACCTTCTTCATCACGCCCGACCGTCTTGTCGGCTATGAATTCAAGAAGGGCCTGCCTGCGGAAGCCCGCACGCTCGTCACCATCCCTTGCCTGATCGGCAAGCGCGAACATGTCGATGAGCTCGTTCGCAATCTTGAGGTCCATTATCTCGCCAATGCGCGCGGCGAAATCTACTACGCGCTGTTGAGCGATTGGCCGGACGCGCAGGAAGAACAGAGCGCCCGCGATCTCGAAGTGCTCGAGTATGCATTGAGCAAGATCGCCAATCTGGAGGCACGTTACGCCGAGGACGGCAAGCAACGCTTCTATCTGCTGCATCGCCGCCGCCAGTATAATCCCGCCGAAGGCGCCTGGATGGGCTGGGAGCGCAAGCGCGGCAAGCTGCACGAGCTCAACATGCTGCTGCGCGGCGAGCCGAATACGAGTTTCCTGCCAGGCGCCGATGCCGTGCCGCAGGACGTGAAATATGTCATGACGCTCGACAGCGACACGCGTGTCGTCCGCGACACCGTGACCAAGCTTGTCGGCAAGCTGCATCATCCGATCAATCGCCCGGTCTTCGACGCCAGGAAACAGCGGGTGGTCGATGGCTACGGCGTGCTTCAGCCCCGTGTGACGCCGTCGCTGACGACAGGCAAGGATGCATCGACCTTCCAGCGCGTCTTCTCGGTCAACCGCGGCCTCGATCCTTATGTCTTTGCCGTCTCCGACGTCTATCAGGACATCACCGGCGAAGGCACCTTCACCGGCAAAGGTCTCTATCACGTCGATGCCTTCGAAGCGTCGCTGAAGGGACGGATCAAGGAAAACTCGGTTCTCAGCCACGACCTGCTTGAAGGCTCGATGGCGCGTTGCGCACTGGTGACGGACTGTGAACTGGTCGAGGACTTTCCGATCCGCTACGAAGTGGAAGTCTCGCGCCAGCATCGCTGGGCGCGAGGCGACTGGCAGCTTCTGCCTTACATCTTCGACGATCGCCGTGGTGTCACTGCGCTCGGCTGCTGGAAGATGTTCGACAATCTGCGCCGCTCGCTGACGCCGATCGCCTGGTTCCTGGCATCCGTGCTCGGCTGGTACTGGATGGACCCGCTCGGCGCGCTCATCTGGCAGATCCTCTTGATCTTCAGCCTGTTCGTCGCACCGACCCTGTCGCTGATCAACGGCATCATCCCGCGCACCAGCGACATCATCCTGCAGGCACATCTGCATACTGTCTGGAAAGATATTGAGAATGCCAACGCCCAGGTGGCGATGCGCATCGTCTTCATCGCCGACACCGCCTGCGTCATGGCCGACGCCATTATCCGCTCGCTCTACCGCCTGTTCGTCAGCCGCGAGCTGATGCTGCAGTGGCGCACCGCCGCAAGCGCCCAGGCCATGGCTCAGACGACCATCCTCGGCCATTACAAAGTCATGTGGCGGGCTCCGGTGCTCGCCGTCCTGGCATTGCTTTTCGTCATTTCCTCCGGCGACAGCGCCTGGATGGTCGGCCTTCCCTTCGTTATTTTGTGGGTCCTCTCGCCGGCTATCGCCTGGACGGTGAGTCAGACGGCGGAAACCGAAGACCGGCTCGATGTGCCCGACAATGTCCGCAACGAATTGCGCAAGATCGCAAGGCGTACGTGGCGCTATTTCGACCACTTCGTGGTCCCCGGCCAGCATTACCTGCCGCCGGACAATGTCCAGCAGACGCCGCATGCCGTCGTCGCCATGCGTACCTCGCCGACCAATATCGGCGTCTACCTTCTGTCGGTGATTTCGGCGCGCCGCTTCGGTTGGATTTCCTTCGAGGATGCGGTCAAGCGCATCGAGCAGACGATCGAAACCGTCGACAGGCTCGAGAAATATCGCGGCCATCTCTTCAACTGGTATCATACCGACACGCTGAAGCCGCTCGGTCGCCGATATGTGTCATCGGTCGACAGCGGTAATTTTGCCGGCCATCTGATTGCGGTATCGTCGGCCTGCCGCATCTGGGCGCAGGCTCCGCTTGCCCACATTCACACGGATCTCGATGGCATTGGCGATGTCGCGGCCATTCTTCGTGAGGTGCTGAACGAGCTTCGGGAAGAAGACAAGTCTGTCCTATCCCTTCACGATCGGCTCGATGGCCGGATCGCCGATCTCGAAACAGCGGTTGCCACCGGCAAGCGGGAGAAGGAATTCTCCTCAGGCCTGATCGAGCGATTTGCCGGACAGGCCCGCGAAATCCGCGAACTTGCCGGCAGCCTCGACCGAGAGGTCAAGACGGCGCAAAGCGACGAGATCGTCCAATGGGCGGAAAAGCTCGTGGCAACCTGCGAGCTTCATCTCACCGACAAGGCTTTCGATCCTTCGCAGGTGGATGCCATCAGCGAACGGCTGATCCACGTCGGCAATCGCGCCCGCGAAATCGCTTTCGACATGGATTTCAGTTTCCTCTATCGGCCCGAGCGCCGGTTGCTGTCGATCGGCTTCCGGGTGGAGACGGAGGAAGTCGATGCGGCCTGCTACGACCTGCTTGCCTCGGAAGCACGCCTGACCAGCCTGTTTTCCATCGCCAAGGGCGACCTTCCGACAGAGCATTGGTACAAGCTTGGTCGTCACGTCGTCCCGGTCGGCCCGCGGGGAGCGCTGGTCTCCTGGTCCGGTTCGATGTTCGAATATCTGATGCCGCCGCTCGTCATGCAGGAGCGCAGCGGAGGTATTCTCAACCAGACCAACAACCTGATCGTTCTCGAACAGATGAACTATGCCCGCAAGCTCGGCACACCGTGGGGCATTTCGGAAGCGGCCTTCAATGCCCGCGACCACCAGATGAACTACCAGTACAGCAATTTTGGGGTGCCGACGCTCGGCCTGAAGCGTGGTCTCGGCCAGAACGCCGTCATCGCGCCTTACGCTTCGCTGCTGGCGAGCCAGTATCACCCGATCGCCGCACTCGAAAACCTCAACAGGCTGAGGGCTGTCGGCGCGCTTGGCATATATGGCTTCCATGATGCCGTCGACTTCACGCCGAACCGTGTGCCTGAGGGCAAGCAGTGCGCCGTGGTCTATAACTACTATGCGCACCATCACGGTATGTCGATTGCAGCCGTCGCCAACGTCGCCTTCGATGGAATGCTGCGTGAGCTTTTCCATGCTGATCCTGTCATCGAGGCAGCCGAGCTGCTGCTGCAGGAAAAGGCACCGCGCGACATCCCTGTCATGGCGGCCAAGCATGAAACCGATGCGCCTGCTACCATCCAGGGCGACCTCATGCGTCCGGAAGTGCGTCGCCTGGAAGACCCGGCATCGCGCGAACGCGAATTGCTGCTGCTGTCCAACGGTCGCTATTCGACCATGCTGACAGCGACGGGTTCCGGCTACAGCCGCTGGAAGAACCTTTCCGTCAACCGGTGGCGGGCCGATCCGACCGAGGACCGTTGGGGTTCCTTCATCTTCCTGCGGGATACAGAATCCAACGAATGGTGGTCTGCGACGGCCGAGCCGCGCTCGATCGCCAACGAACACGTGCGCGTCAGCTTCAGCGACGACAAGGCCGAATTCGTCAAGACCGTCGGTGAGCTGACGAGCGAGATGGAAGTCTTCGTCGCGAGCGATCACGATGCGGAAGGCCGCCGTCTGACGATCACCAATACCGGCACTGAAGATCGCGTCATCGAAGTGACCTCCTATATGGAACCGGTCGCGACACTCGATGTCGTCGATACCGGCCATCCGGTCTTTGCCCGCATGTTCCTGAAGACCGAGATTGCCGCTGCCGGCGACGCGATCGTCGTCGAACGCCAGAAACGCGGCCTGACCGATCCCGATGTCACCATCGCGCAGCTTATCGTCGATACGTCAGGCGAAAATGCCCCGACGCAATATGAGACTGACCGTATGCGCTTCCTCGGCCGGGGCCGTACCCTGACCGAAGCCGCTGCGTTCGATCCGGATGCCAAGCTGTCGGGCACGGACGGCTTCACCATGGATGCCTGTGTGTCGCTGCGCCGTACGCTTCGCGTGCCGGCCGGCGAAAAGGTCAGCGTGACTTTCTGGACCATTGCGGCCGCCGAACGCGCCGAACTCGAAACGGCGCTGGAGCACTATCGCCAGCCGGAAAGCTTTGCCCAGGGCCTCGTTCAGGCCTGGACGAGGACGCAGAGCCAGCTGCGCCAGATCGGCGTCAACTCGAAGGAGGCCGCCGCCTATCAACGGTTCGCGCGCTACATCATCTATCCCGACATGGCGCTGCGCGCCGACAGCAAGGCGGTTCGCGAGGGTCTTAAGTCGCAGTCCGTTCTCTGGGGTGCAACGCTATCAGGCGATGCGCCGCTGATGACGCTGCGCATCACCGACGAACTCGGCACCGATCTCGTCAAGGAACTGCTGCGGGCTCAGGGTCTCCTGCAATCGCGCGGCGTCGAGGTCGATCTCGTGATTTTCAACGAGCGTGCCGGCGAGGCGGCTGCGGAAATGCAGCGCACGATCGACCAGCTCTGCGACGCGGCGCGCCATGCAAGCGAAATTGCCGGCATCCAGCGCAACATCTATGTGCTGCGCAAGGACCTGACGACACCGGAAGCATATGGCGCCATCATCGCTGCCTCGCGCGTTGTTCTGCGTGGCCGCGACGGCAGTCTCATTGACCAGCTGCAGAAGGCTCGTTCCGTTGCCGGATCACCCGCGCTGCTCGGTCAGTGGGGCGATTCCACCCTGGTGCCGAGGATGGTCCGCGGTACTGCTGAGCCGGTACAGGCCGATGGCGGCGATCTCGCCTTCTGGAACGGCTATGGCGGCTTTGCGGCCGATGGCAGCGAATATGTCGTGCGCCTGTCGGGCGGCGAGCAGACGCCGCAGCCGTGGGTCAACATCATGGCCAATGATAGTTTCGGCTTCCATGTTTCGGCCGAAGGTGCTGCCTTTACCTGGAGCCAGAACTCTCGCGACCATCAGCTGACGCCCTGGACCAATGACATGGTCACCAACCGGCCGGGTGAAGCCTTCTACCTGAAGGACCTCGATCGCGGCTCGGTCATCGTGCCCTATGCGTCTCTGGCGCAGCGCTCCGACACGCGCTTCGAAGCCCGTCATGGCCTCGGCTACTCGGTCTTCTCAACGGTTCAGGACGATATCGCCCTGGAGGTCGCACAGACCCTGCATATGGAAAAGTCGGTCAAGCTGACACAGCTGCGCATCCGCAACGATGCGGGCGAGACACGCAAGCTGCGTCTTTATGGCTATGCCGAATGGATCCTCGGCAACAACCCGACGAAGAGCAAACCCTTCATCATCTCCAGCTATGACAGCACGAGTGGGGCCGTCTTCGCGAGCAATCCGTTCAGCGTGAGCTTCGGGACGCGTGTCGCGGCATTTGCGGCAAGCGAAACACCGTCGAGCGTTTCCACAAGCCGTCGCGAATTCATTGGCCGACACGGAACGATCCAGCAGCCGCGCACCGTCTCAGCGGGCTCGCGTCTCTCCAACGCTTTGGACCTCGATGGCGATCCGGCAGCCGCCATGGCCTTCGATCTGACGATCGCGCCTGGCGAGGTACGCGACATCTGCTTCTATATGGGCGATGCTGCCTCGCAGGAAGACGCCGCTGCTCTGATTGCTGAGATCCGCTCGGTCAGCTTCGAAGCTGTTCTTGGTCAGACCCGCGACTTCTGGAAGAACTTTACCGGCAAGACGCGTGTTTCTACGCCGGATCAGCGCCTCGACTTCATGGTCAACAGCTGGCTGCCCTATCAGACCTATGGCTGCCGTATCATGGCCCGCACCGCCTTCTACCAGTCCAGCGGCGCGTGGAACCTGCGCGATCAGCTGCAGGATTCGCTGGCCTTCTTGCTCCACTCACCGGAAATCGCCCGCAAGCAGATCCTCGATACCGGCCGGCGCCAGTTCCCGGAAGGCGACTTCCAGCACTGGTGGCTGGCAGACAGCGGCGCTGGCGTTCGCACGAACATCTCCGACGATCCGGTCTGGCTCGCCTATGCGGTAGATCAATATTGCACGGCGACCGGTGATGCCGCGATCATGGACGAGATGCTGCCCTTCGTCGAAGGCGCGCAGCTCAGCCCTGGTCAGTACGACGCCTTCCTGCAGCCGCGAATCTCGGACACGACCGCATCGCTCTACGAGCATGCCGCCCTCGGCCTCGATCTTGCGATTAAGCGCACCGGGGTCAACGGCCTGCCGCTGATGATGAGCGGTGACTGGTGCGACAAGATGGATCGGGTCGGTATGGCCGGCCGCGGCGAGAGCGTCTGGCTCGGCTGGTTCCTGGCCGGCGCGCTACGCCGCTTCATCGCCTATGCCGAGGCGCGCGGCGATACTAAACGTGTCAGCCACTGGACGACGCATCTTGGCGAGCTCAAGGAAGCGATCGAAACGGCCGGCTGGGACGGAGAATATTATCGCCGTGGCTACTATGATAACGGTGCGCCACTCGGCTCCAGCCAGTCCGAAGAGGACAAGATCGACTCGATCGCCCAATCCTGGAGCGTACTGTCGGGCGAGGGCAATCCGGAACGCAGCGACATGGCGATGAAGGCGGTCCTTGGCAAGCTCGTCGATGAAGAGGGCAAGTTCATCCGTCTCTTGACGCCGCCCTTCGTCAAGCCGGTCAACGATCCTGGTGTGATCAAGGCCTATCCGCCTGGCGTTCGCGAAAACGGCGGTCAGTATACCCATGCTGCCACCTGGGCAGTCCTGGCTCTCGCCCGCATGGGTCGTGCCGAAGACGCCTGGCGGGCCTTCGAGATGCTAAATCCGATCAATCATTCGCTCGATAAATCGTCTGCGGACGTCTATCGTATCGAGCCCTATGTGATCGCCGGTGACGTCTATGGCGAGGGTGCGCTCAAGGGCCGCGGCGGCTGGAGCTGGTACACCGGTTCGGCTGGCTGGCTCTACCGTGTGGCAGTCGAGGGCATCCTCGGCATCCGCTCGGAAAATGGCCGCCTGCATGTCAAGCCGGTCCTGCCGGCCGGATGGAACGGCTTCTCCGCCGAACTCGATCTGCCGAGCGGGAAATATCAGGTTTCCGTTTCGAAGGTGGATGCGAACCGCTGCTCTGTGACGATCAACGGCACGGCGCTCGATGATTTGAGCGAGGGATATTTGTTGGCGGCGAAATGAGAACTCCCTGCCGGGGCAGATTGACTGGTGTCACTGCCCCGGCGATTGCCGCGATCTGCGCGTCGTTCAATCCGTTGGCAGAGTGAAGACAGCGCAGGGATCGGCGATGCCTCGCAACCGGTGTTCACCCAGGGGAACCAGTTGCGTCGCAACCTCCGCAGCGAGCGCACCTGATATCAGCACACGATGCCCAAGGGATTTGCAGAGCCCTTCCAGCCGGCTGACCAGGTTGACCGCGGGGCCGATGGCGGTGAAGTCCAGCCGGTCGGCAGCACCGATATTGCCCCAACGCATTTCACCGAAATGCAGCGCGACGCCGAAGGGTAGCGGCGGCAGGCCCTGTGCTTGCCGTGTAATGTCGAGATGCGCCATGCCGGCACGGGCAGCCGCGACGGCGCGTAGCGACGCTTCGCAAGCCTCACCGGGCGCTCCGGTAACGGGAAAGATCGCCAGAACACCGTCACCAATGAACTTCAACACCTCACCCCCGAAAGCGTGTACCGCGCCTGCAACACGATCGAACCAGGCATCGAGGGTGGTGATCATGAGAGAGGGCTCGGTTGCTTCGGAGAGGGCCGTGAAATCGCGCAGGTCAGCACAGAGCAAAGCGGCGCGAATGGTTTCACCGCTGCTGCGGCCGAGCGCTCCGGCCTGCACCTGCGCGGCACTGCGTTTGCCGAGATAGGCCTCTAAAAGGGTTGTCAGCGCCGTTCGTGCGGTCAGAGCGGCCAAGGGTGCCACTGCAAAGCGTGCGGCCTGGTGCAGCCGGTCCGCCTCGTCCGGATCGAACGAGCGGGATCCAGCCCAGCCCAATGTCGGACTGTCGGAGCCTCGACCGATCTTTCCTTCATATACTGGCCCAAGCCCGGCAAGCCAGTCGCCCGCAGCCTTGTTGAGCGAGTTGCCCGCAAAGTCGAGCGCTTCGATCACGGCGCCGGTCTCCGCCCGCCACAACCAGGTGCGGCGCGCAACGATCGGATGTGGAACGGCGAGAGTAAGGCCTCCGCCGGCAAGCGGCAGACCGTCGTCAAGCAACTGGCGGCCAAGCTCGGCTATGAAATGTTCAGGGCCGGACGAGGCGCCGGCCTCATCGATCAGCCAGGCGAGGTGGGCGGGCAAATCCATGCCTTGATCATGCCATAGCGGTCACCGGATGTCAGCCAGACGTTGCTTTCCTCGTGAATTGGGCTTTTTTCAAATGAGAAGCTTGGTCATTTCCTGCCATAAAAGGGATCGGGTCCCGGGTCACGTCCGGCCGCCACGGTGCTCAGCCGGCCAAGGTAGTGAGCCCAGCCCTCGGCGTGCCCGGCGCATTGTTCTGCATTGGGCAAGCCAGTATGCGTCAGACGCAGGAGCGTTCCATCAGGCTGCTCGATCAGATCGATCTCGACTAGGCTCGAGCCCGGCGGCACCACTTCGCTGCCATCCCAGCCGAAGCTATAGGCCAGGCGGTGGACCGGCACCACTTCGCGGAAAGAGCCGCGAGCAAAACGTGCGCCAGTCACGTTGACAAGATAGAGTCCTCCGGGCTGCGGCTCGATCTCTGCTTCGGTCCCCATCCAGCGGAGGATCTTTTCCGGATCCGTCAGCAGGGCGAATACGGCCGCAGGCGGCGCTGAAAGATGCGTTTCGCGGCGAACGACGAGGGCCTCTTGCATCGCTTTCTCCCAAGTTTGGTCCGCGCCGACTGAGGGCACGACGCGGTATACTGAACTAGAGGGAAGTTCACTCGCAGCAAGGGTGTCATGTGCGTTACGAGCGGTTGAATTGTGGAGGGCGCTCATCCTGCGAATTCACGTGGAGGAGGTGACAAAGCTCTTATAGGCCTGCCATCGTCCGCCGCCTGCGCTGCTACGGATTTGCCTTCAGGAAGGCGATAAGGTCGTCGATCTCGAAGCTCCAGAGCCCCCAGAAGCGCATCTTTGTGCCGGGGATTTTTCTGCTCGGGCTTGCCAGAAATTCCGCAAGTTCATGCTCGTTCCAGACAAGCCCGTCTTCGCCGGCTTTCTTCAAGGCGGGTGAGTAGGCGTAATCATCTATGACAGCTGCCCGCCGCCCCACGACCCCCTTCAGAGAGGGGGCGAATGTACTTCTGGTGTCATCGATAATGTGACATGAAGAACAGGCCCGGAAAGTTCTCGCGCCACGGTCCGCATCAGCGGCGAAACCGTTGCCCGCAACCGAAGCTGCCGTGATCGCCCATGCGATTGTTCTCAACATCGTTCTAGGCCTGAGCGTCGATCTTCGTGAGTTTGAAGAAGAACCGCCTTTCGTCGTCGCGCACGCACATCATCCCAGCCAGCGTATTTTCATCCACCCGCCTGAAGTGGTCGACGATCGGCTGCTCGTTGTAGACCATTGCAGCGCTTGCGATGTGCTCGAATGTCCGAACCTCCAGTGCGGCTGTCGTGCCTCGTGCGCGGAATACCTTATGAAAATACGAAAACGTGGTTTGGGCGAGGGCGGTCCGTCCGAATGGCGCCAGCTTGATCGCAAGCCCGATAGGGACGAAGCGCGGATCGATGGCCACGAGCCGTCCCGGATGCCACTGAAAGAGTAGGGCGTCGGCCCGCATGTCAGGATGAAAGCGTTTGCCGAACCATCGCAGGTTTTCGAGGACGCCATCGAGCGGATGCCCCGATGGAACGCCAGCGCCTCGCCATAATCCGACCATCTCAACCGGCTTGCTGGGCTCCAGCGACTGGAACCAGGCCGTTATATCTTTCTGTAGGTCCGCCTGCACGGGCTCCCCTTCTCCCACGATCACATCAGGAACGAAGTAGCGATTGCCAGCGAAGATTCCGAGCCCCGATTGGATATCTCTGTGCGAAACCTTCAAAGTCGATGCCGGATATCTGCTCTTCCTTGCTGTTGGTCCGTATCGCCACTAGCGCCGACACCGCGAGCATGCGGTATTTAAACACCTGAGCTCACGGCACCGCATCGTAACCGCCTCGCCGGAAGGACGGTCGTTCCTTGAGGCGATCGAAGTAGGCTGTGACCGCGGACAGCGCGGGTCGTTCGATCGGTGTGTGAAACCAGCGATTGATCGACAGGCCAATCAAAATATCCGCCAGCGTGAAGTGATCTCCCGTCACGAAAGGTCCGCCCGTCGAGAGGGTATTTTCCAGGATCGCCATCTTACCGTTCCAATCCCTGGCGCTTGCGGCAATGATCGAGGGGTCCGCATAAGCGGCGTCCTTGCGCACAAGCCCCTGGAACGCGCCGCGCCAGGCACTGTTCAGCTCTGTTGCCTGCCAATCCATCCATCGCTCGACCAGTGCCCGCCTCCAGGGGGACGACGGTAGGAGATCGTCGCGGCTGTGTCTGGACGCGAGATAACGGCAGATCGTGTTGGATTCCCACAAGATGCCGTCATCGCTTTCGATGACCGGCACGAGACCATTCGGATTGAGTGCGAGGAATTCCGGTGTCCTGGTCGAGGCAAATCCCGTTCCCCAATCCTCCTGCACGTAATCGATGCCGATCTCTTCGCAGGTCCAGAGCACCTTGCGAACGTTGATGGATGATTGCCTGCCAAGAACTCGAAGGACGCTCATGATCTACTCCAAACCAGTCGGCCTTGGGTATCGATTAAGACGTCGCTTTGCACCACCAAACATGTCCCGGCGACAACAAAGCCTTTTGTTGTGCTGGCTCGGCGATCTAGCGCAGTAATTTCAGGGAACCGGTCAGCGACCTCACCCATTTCGCTGGCCCTGCAAGGCCCAGCCCATCGATCTCTTCTTCGCTCAAGTCCCTGTCCGGGAAACTGCGCTGATAATCAGTATAATCGTGCAGTGACCGCGCAAAAGCGGGAAACGGTACGATGGCATGTTCCTCCGGTTGGTTCAGCGCCTTCAACATGATCTGGCGGATCGTCTGTCCGTCGGCCTGCAGAATCGGCACAGGTCGGTTGGAGACGATATCGGTGGTCCTTCCGGCATGGTCGCTGAGCCTTTCGGCGCCGAGAAGTGGCATCTTGGCGCCCATGCCTATGCCAATGGCGCTGACGGTATTTGCAATGAGGGCTGGCGGGAGTTTGGGATCGACGACAATGGCAATGCGGATATCTGACAGCATGGGAAAGACCTGAGATTGCGATGGCCGCAGCCTAAGCGATCACCGCAGAAGGATCTTATCTGATATTGCCGTTCAGCGTGGATATTTGGTAGGCTTCACCCAGTCGATGCGATTTTTGGGTAGATATTACCGATGGCGACGTTTGAGTCAGTTGAGCTGAAAATTCTTTCAAGCCTACAGGCCGACGGGCGGCTGACAAATCAGGAACTGTCCGAGCGCGTCGGCATGTCGACGTCTCCTTGTTGGCGAAAGGTACGTCAGCTCGAAGAGACGGGTGTGATCCGGGGTTACCGGGCCGATCTCAATCGGCGCAAACTCGGGCTTGGGGTCCTTGCCTTCATCCGAGTGAAGATCGATGGCCATAACGAGGCGGAGGCGGACGCCTTTGCCGCCGAAGTTGCACGGCTGCGGGAGGTTGTCGCCTGCTACAGCATTGCCGGAGACTCGGATTTTCTGCTGCAGGTCGTCTCTCCTGATCTCGATTCCTATGCCGATTTCGCGATGTCTGTCGTGCGCCGTCTGCCGCGTATCAAGGAAATGCAGACCACCTTCGTCCTCAAGGAAATCAAGCCGTTCGAAGGTTTTCCGGTAGGTCTTTAAGACGCTGATCTGAACCGATAATCGGTGAAATAGCCGCCCAGCAGATGCTGGACGGCTGAACGTGCTGAAAAGTAGGCCGTCATGGCTTCAACATAGGCTGGATCAAATAGTCACGCCTTAACGAATTCAGTCTGGCGAATGGCGCTTGCGCCAGGCTTTTCGCGACGCACAATAAGTATGACAATTCAGTTTTCCCGGCGAAGCCGCGGTTGGCGAGCAATCTGTCGGCATCTGCGCCGACGCGATCAAGTTCAAATGTTGGAGCCGAAATTTTAGTTTCCACCCGATTGACCGGATCGGAAATCCTGCGTTAGCTTGATTAAATCAATTTGATTGAATCTAAAAAATAACAAGCAAGGGAACGTAAAAATGGGACTGGATAAGAGCGTAATCCGCAGTGTTTCCGCGCGTGCCGGCTGGGCGGCGGCGACCGCCTTGACGGCGGTGATGGCGTTTGGCGCATCGGCTGTTTCGGCCGCCGAAGCCGTTCTGACGATGCATATCGAAGAGCAGACGAGCTGGGTGCAGAACTTCAATCCATTCGACCTTGCCGGCCGCCGGCAGAGCACCATGGATTTCATCTATGAGCCGCTCGTCATCTTCAACGCACAGGACGGTGGCAAGCCGGTCTGGCGCCTTGCCACGAACTACAAGTTTTCCGACGACATGAAGTCGATCACCTATGAACTGCGCCCGGGCGTGAAATGGTCGGACGGCCAGCCGCTGACATCGGCGGACGTCAAATATACGATCGATCTGATGCTGAAGAATGCCGCGCTCGATACCGTTGGTGTCGGCGAAACCGTGGCATCCGTCGAGGCGCCTTCGCCGACTGAGGTGACGATCAAGCTCAAGGCCGTCAATTCCGACTTCCCGGAATCGCTGGCCGACCTCGCCGTCGTTCCCGAGCATGTCTGGAAGGATGTTTCCGATCCCGTGGCATTCAGAAACGAGAAGCCGGTTGGCTCCGGTCCGATGACGGAAGTGCGCCGCTTCACACCGCAGGTTTATGAGCAGTGCCGCAACCCGAACTATTGGGATGCAGCCTCTTTGCATGTCGATTGCCTGCGCCTGCCGCAGATTTCCGGCAACGACCAGATGCTCGCGACCCTGCCCGAGGGCAATATGGACTGGATCGGCTCCTTCATTCCCGAGATCGACAAGACATTCGTGGCGCTCGACGCCGAACATAACGGCTATTGGCAGCCGCCGGCCGAGACCGTTGCCTTCCAGATGAACTTCAAGACCAAGGATGAGGGCAATCTGGAAGCCTATAAGGACCTCAACTTCCGCCACGCCTTCAGCCTTGCCATGGACCGCAAGTCGATGGTCGATATTGCGGGCTTCGGTTATCCGGTTGTCAACGAGCACGCCTCCGGTCTGCCGCCGCGTTTTGAAGGCTGGATCAACAAGGCGGCTGAAGGCGACAAGGATGCCTTCATGGGCCTGGATACCGACAAGGCCAACAAGATCCTCGACGATGCCGGTTACAAGAAGGGTGCGGACGGTTTCCGCACGAGCCCCAGCGGCAAGCCAATCACTTTTCCGATTATCGTCCCGAATGGCTGGACGGACTGGATCGACGCCGTGCAGATCGCCGTTGAAGGCTTGCGTGCGGCCGGCATCAATGCCTCGGTTGCCACTCCCGAATACGAACAATGGCGCAAGCAGATTCTCGATGGCAGCTTCGAGGTCGTGATGAACTCGCGCGCCGATGGCGCCACACCTTTCCGCGGCTATTACCAGAACCTCTCGACCGCCTATGGCGGGCGCATCACCGGCGCTCCCTCGCGCTACTCGAACCCGAAACTCGATGCGCTTTTCGACCAGTATCTGAAGGCGACATCGGATGAGGATCACAAGAAGATCTTCAACGATATTCAGCTGCTGGTTGCCGATGACTTCCCGGTCGTGCCTGTCTTCAACGGACCGACCTGGTATCAGTTTTCGAGCAAGCGTTTCACCGGCTGGGTGACCGACAAGGATCCGGTCATGAACCCGGAAGATCATGACAACAACCGGATGCGCCTTATGCATCTCCTGCGCCTGAAGCCGGTCCAATAAGACCGGCGAGGAAGGGATATGCGTGTTTCCGGACGGCGCCTCGGCGTCTATGCGGTCGCCCTGGCATTCGCCATCGTGATGAATTTCATTCNNGCTCATGCCGGGGACACCCGTCGATGCGATGGTCGCTCAGCTCGGCCCGCGGGCCACACCCGCAGCCGTCGAGGCGATCAAGGTTCGCTTCGGCGCCGTCGATCAGCCGATGCTTCTGCAATTCGTCGATTATCTGAAGGGGCTTGCGAGTTTCGATCTCGGGGTCTCGGTCAAATACTATCCCCAGACCGTCGTCCAGGTTCTCGCCCGCTCGACCATCTGGACCGTTTTCCTCGTCGTGACCGCCATCATCTTTTCGCTCTGCATCGGCGTCGTGCTTGGCGCGGTCTCAGCGTGGCGGCGCGGTGGCCGCTTCGACACGATCGTCTCGCCACTATCGGTCATCATGATTTCGGTTCCGCCTGTCATCATCGCGCTGACGACGCTTTTCGTCTTCGGCGTCTCGCTGCGCTGGTTTCCGGTCGGTTACGCCTATGACCCGAATCTCGATCCTGCGTTCAACTTCACCTTTGCCGGTAGCGTCTTCATGCATGCCATCCTGCCGGTACTGACGCTGTCGCCTTTCCTGATCGGTGAATTCCAGACGACCATGCGTTCGTCGATGATCTCGATCCTCGGCGAGGACTATGTAACGATGGCCCGCGCCAAGGGTCTCAGTCATCTCAACGTGATGTTCGGCTATGGCGCGCGCAACGCCATGCTTCCTGTCCTGACAAACCTTGCCCTCATGCTTGGCGCTGTTTTCGGCGGTTCGATCGTGACTGAGATCGTCTTCAATTATCCGGGGCTCGGCCTGACGCTCTATACGGCGAGCATTGCCCGTGATTATCCGGTTATCCAGGGGCAGCTGCTTCTGATGACGCTCGCAACGCTCGGGGCCAACTTCCTCGTCGACATCATTTACGGGTTTATCGACCCCCGACTGCGGGATGCTATGTAATGGGCTTCACGCTGAGATCCATCCTTCGCCAGAAGAAGGCCGTCGCCGGCCTCATCATTGTAGTCGCTCTCTGGCTCATGGCGCTATCTGCACCGATCATTGCGCCCGGCGAACCCGGCGCCCGTGTCGGTCGCTCTCACCAGCCTCCGTCCATTGAGCATGTGCTCGGCACGACGAAGATGGGCCGCGACGTCTATCGCCAGTTCGTCTGGGGTGCGCGCAGTTCGCTCACCGTCGGTTTTGCAACGGGCATTGCAATCACTGTGATCGGCACCGCCATCGGCCTCGTCGCCGGCTATGTCGGCGGCAAGACGGATGCCGCCCTCGATCTCGCAACGAACGCGGTACTCGTTGTTCCGAACATGCCGCTCTTGATCCTGCTTGCTTCTTTTGCCGGCACGGTCGGGCCGATGACGATCATGACGATCATCGCCCTGACCTCGTGGCCATGGGGTGCCCGCATGACACGGTCGCAGACGATGGCGCTGCGCAATCGCGATTTCGTCACCGCATCGAAAATGATCGGCGAGCCCGCCTGGCGGATCATCTTCGTGGAGATCCTGCCGAACCTCACACCGCTGATCGGTATCAACCTTGTCGGCAGCATCATCTATGCGATCGTCGCGCAGACGACGCTCGAATATCTCGGCTTCGGCGATCCGCTGAAAGTGTCCTGGGGCACCATGCTCTATAATGCCCAGAACGCTTCGGCGATCATGGTCGGCGCCTGGTGGGATGTCGGTGTCCCGGCGGTCGGCATTGCCGTGACGGGCCTTGGCCTCGCACTGCTCAATTTCACCTTCGACGAGATCGCCAATCCGCAGCTTCGCTCTGGGCCGGCGCTGTCGCGCTGGTTCCGCCTGACCCGTGCCCGCAACCGTCAACTGGAGGCCGGCCGATGAGCGACAATCTGCTGGAAATCGAAAAGCTCAACGTCGACTACCTGCTCGACAAGGGCGAGTTCCGCGCCGTCAAGGACGTGTCGTTCAGTATCGGTCGAGGCGAGATCTTCGGGCTGGCGGGTGAATCCGGCTGCGGTAAGAGCACCATCGCCTATGCCATCACGCGGCTTTCCAAGGCCCCAGCCTGGATCAGCGGCGGCAGCATCCGGATGGACGGGCGGGATCTTCTCAAAATGCCGGAGCGGGAGCTGCAGAGAATCCGCTGGAAGCGCATCGGCATGGTCTTTCAGAGCGCCATGAACTCGCTCAATCCTTTGATGCGCGTTGAGGCACAGTTCCACGATGTGCTCTACCGGCACACCGGCTGCTCGCGCCAGGAGTCACGGGCGCGCGGCGAGGAGATGTTCCGGCTCGTCGGCATACCGCCGCAGCGCATCAGCGATTATCCGCACCAGTTTTCCGGCGGCATGCGCCAGCGCATCGTCATCGCCATCTGCCTGGCGCTGAGGCCGGAGCTCATCATCATGGACGAGCCGACGACGGCACTCGATGTCGTCGTGCAGCGCGAGATCCTCGAACAGGTCGTCGATCTGCAGCGGACTTACGGTTTCTCGGTACTGTTCATCACCCACGACCTGCATCTGATGGCGCAGCTTTGCCATCGTATCGGCATCATGCTGAAGGGCGAACTGGTCGAAGTCGGCGATGTCAGGCAGGTCAGCCAGGCGCCGCTGCACGACTATACGCGCAAGCTCTGGAACGCCATTCCCCAGCTTCCGAGCAAACCCCATCTTTCAGGAGCATTGGCATGAAGTCCGAGGCACACCTGTCCCCGGCCGGAGCCGTCATACGGCTTGAGGAGATCAGGCGCCAGTTCGGCCCGGTACATGCGCTGAAGGGCGTCTCCTTCTCGCTCTTTCCCGGCCGTGCGTTAGCACTTGTTGGCGAATCCGGCTGCGGCAAGACGACCTGCGCCCGCATCATCGCGCGTCTCGACCGGCCGACCGGCGGCAAGCTGTTCTTTCACGGGCAGGATCTGACCGCTCAGGGAACGGCAAAAGACGAGCGTCTCTATCGCAAGGACGTGCAGATGGTCTTTCAGGATCCGTTCTCGTCGCTCAACCCCGCCTTCACCGTCAGCCATCATCTTTCCCGGCCGCTGCAGCTTCACAGCCAGAACACGTCGCGGACCGCCCTTGAGAATGGCATTACGGGATTGCTGGAAAGCGTCGGCCTAGACCCGGCCGTGTCGAAACAGAAGTTTCCGCATGAGCTGTCGGGCGGCCAGCGGCAGCGCGTCAACATTGCCCGGGCGCTTGCGGTGTCGCCGAGCGTGCTTGTCGCCGACGAGCCGACCTCGATGCTCGATGTTTCCATCCGCAAGGATATTCTCGATCTGCTCGCCCGGGTGAAGCAGGAGAACGAGCTGGCGATGCTCTATATCACCCATGATATCGCGACGGCGGCCCACGTGGCCGAGGAAATTGTCGTGATGTTTGCCGGTCAAATGGTCGAATGGGGCGACACCGAAACGGTGCTCTCCAGTCCGCGTCATCCCTATACCCAGCTGCTGCTCTCCGCAGTGCCTGACGGCGGACGGCCCTTCGTAACCGGCGGCAGCGCGCGCTTCCTTGAACAGGCAGAGCGCGTCCGGTCACTCAGCCGCCCGGAATCCACCGTGATCGAGCAAATCGGTCCCAATCATTTCATACGCGCGCTCGGCGCGCAGAGCTAACAGGACGTCTTTCATGGATTATCTCGTCAACCTGTCGACCCTTCCGCAGGACACAAAGTCACCGGACGCCATGGCAAAGGCAGGTGTCACCATCCGCCGGGCACTGCCGCTCGAACTGAAGCTGATTGTCCGCTGGATCGACGAGCATTTCGGCGAAGCCTGGGCAAGCGAGGCAACGGTTGCGATGACGCGCCAGCCGCCGACCTGCTTCATCGCCACGCGCGAAGGCAAGCTCGTCGGCTTTTCCTGCCACGAGGCGACCGCACCCGACTTCTTCGGACCGACCGGTGTCGACGAGAGCCTGCGCGGGCTTGGCATCGGCAGGGCACTGCTCTTTGCCAGCCTCAATGACCTGAAAACCATGGGCTATGGCTACGCGATCATCGGGGATGTCGGCCCGTCCGCCTTCTACGAGAAAGCCGTCGGCGCAACTGCGATCCCCGATTCCGCTCCCGGCATCTATGCCGGCATGCTCAAGTCCTGATTTCGACAATACGAATAGAAAGAAACGATCATGTCCACACCGCGACCTCAGGCCCTGCGGCTCCAAACAGTCTGGAATCCGCCGGCCGAGGGCAAGGATTTTTCCTATGTCCTGCAGCTCAAGAACCTCAATGCCGAGCCGCTATCCGGCTTCTCACTCTGTGTCAGCGGCCCCGGGCGGGTCGATCCCGCCGGTCGCGTCGAGGGTGCGACGGTTTCAAAAAGGCTGTCAAATTTCACCGAATTTCATCCTCCGGAAGGCTTCGTTCTCGATAGGGGCGAGACCTGGACGATTTCCGTCCATGCATTGAGCTGGCAGTTCCGTCATTGGACGGATGGTGCAACGAGCGCCTATCTGGCCTTTGCCGACGGCAGCACAGTTTCGCTTGGGCTCGAGCCGACGCGGTCTTCCGCCAGCAATGCACCATTGAAGCGTGGCGCGGAGATCTTTCCGGTACCTGCCACTGTGCCCGTTCAGGTTTCAATCATTCCCTGGCCGAACCACGTCGCCGTCGGCTCGCGCCAGCCCTTGCCGGCCGGGTTTTCGCTGCAGGCCGACGATCCGGACGCAAAAGCGGCTGCCGACAGCTTCAAGGCGCTGGTCGACCATCTCTTCGCTGTCGAGGGCATCATCCGCACTGCCGCGGAAGGCGCTTCAAGCGTCAGCTTGAAGAAGACTGCCGGTTTCGGCCCCGAAGCCTATCGGCTGAGCTTCGAAGGCGAGGCGATCACCATCGAGGCGAGCAGTCGCGCCGGTTTTCTCTACGGCCTTGTGACGCTCGGGCAGATCTGGCGCGGTGCGCGCCTGCATCCGAGAACCTTCCAGTTCCCCGCCTCGGGCGAGATTGTGGATGAGCCGTCGATGGGCTGGCGCGGGCTGCATCTCGATGTTGCCCGCCAGTTCTATAGCGGGGCAGAAATCAAGAAGCTGATGGCGGTGCTAGCTTGGAACAAGCTCAACCGTTTCCATTGGCACCTCTCCGATGACGAAGCCTGGCGCGTCGAGATCGATGCCTATCCGGCACTGACCGAAATCGGTGCGTGGCGCGGTCACGGTCTTGCCCTGCCGCCGCTGCTCGGCTCCAGCCCGGCCCGCACCGGCGGCTACTATACCAAGGCTGCCATTCGCGAGATTGTCGCCTACGCACAAGGGTTCGGCATCGAAATCGTGCCGGAGATCGACATACCAGGCCATTGCTACGCCATGCTGCAGGCCGTACCGGAACTGCGCGATCCGCAAGAGGCCGGCAGCTACTATTCGGTTCAGGGCTTCCCGGACAATTGCATCAATCCCGCCCGAGAAAAGACCTATGAGGTCATCGAAACGATCTTTTCGGAACTCATCGAGCTTTTCCCCTTCAAGACCATCCACATCGGCGCCGACGAAGTGCCGCTCGGCGCATGGTCGGGCTCGCCGGAGGCGCTCTTGGAGCTGCGTTCCCTCGCCGGTGATGAGGTTGCCGATGCGCATGCCAAGCGCCTGAACGTCATCACCAATACGCATGGCGCTGATGATATCCATGGTTCGGGTGCGGCCTTCCTGCAGGCAGAGTTCCTGAAGCGCATTCAGAACTTCCTCGCCTCCAAGGGCTGCATTACCGGCGGCTGGGAAGAAGCGGCGCATGGCGACGTCATCGACAAATCGAAGAGCTATCTTTGCAGCTGGCGTAATGTCGAAGTCGCGGCCGAACTTGCCAATCGTGGCTATGAGATCGTCGTCTGCCCGGGGCAGGTCTATTATCTCGACATGGCGCTGCGGCCCGACTGGGATGAGCCGGGCGCCAGTTGGGCCGGCACGTCGGATGCTGAGAAGATCTATACGTTCGACCCGGTCGGCGGCTGGACGGAAACCCAGAAGCAGAAACTTCGCGGCATTCAGGCCTGCATCTGGTCCGAACCGATGACCGATCGCGCTGTCTTCGATCGGCTGGTCTTTCCTCGCCTGTCCGCGCTTGCCGAAACGGGCTGGACGAAACCGTCGTCCAAGTCGTGGGAGCGTTTCAGGGCGCTCGCTGGGCTGATGCCGCTGCTCTACGGGCTGCAGCAGTCGTAAGCTCGGGTTAGGATTGAGGATCATTTTTGCCATCACCGGAGACGGTGATGGCAATGGATACGGACACTGCTCTCAAGCTGCGAGCTTGAGCGTCGCAGACCCACCGAAGCAAGCCTGCGCCGGCAGTCAGTCCTGTTGATCCTGCGGTGGAGCGGCGCATCCGGGTTCGGCAATGCGAATGGGGCGGGTTCCAACAGGAGCGCCGGTTGCGCGATCGATGGTGACGGGATCGATCTCGGTTCCGGTTTCAGCATCGAAGAAGCGGGTGACTTCGCCGCCGCCGCGGTGCTTGCGGCCCCATGCGCCGATCGCAAACAGAACTGGTAAAAAGTCGCGGCCGGCCTCTGTCAGCACATATTCGTCGCGCGGCGGGCGCTCGGAATAGCGACGTTTTTCCAGCAGCCCTTCCTCCGTCAGCGATGACAGCCGCCCAGTCAGCATCGTCGGGGCAATGCCGAGGCTTTTTCGAAAATCATCAAAACGGGTCAACCCGGCATGGGCGTCGCGCATGATCAGCATGCTCCACGCATCGCCCACGAGCGCCAGGCTGCGCGCGATAAGGCAGGGCTGATCCGAGAGTTTTTTCATGTCGATATCTTTTTAATAGTGACTTGCTATCAATTTAATAGTAACAGAATGCGCATCGATGTTCCATGACAAAACGAAGGCAGAGATGAGCAAGAGAGAACGCGGCATTGCCCTGGTCACCGGGGCGTCCTCCGGCATCGGGCTGGTGACGGCGAAAGCGCTGCGGCGCGACGGTTACCGTGTGTTCGGCACCAGCCGAAGGTCGATGCCCGATACCGCCGACGGGATCACGATGCTGATCTGCGATGTCAACGACGATCAATCCGTGCAGGGCGTCGTTGACGAGGTTCTGAGCCGGGCAGGGCGGATCGATCTTCTCGTCAACAATGCCGGGATCGGCCTGCTTGGTGGCGCCGAGGAATCGACGACGGCACAGGCGAAATCCATATTCGACGTCAACGTCTTCGGCACCATACGGATGACGAATGCGGTACTGCCGGTGATGCGGCGGCAACGCAGCGGCCGGATCGTCAACCTGAGCTCGATCCTCGGGCTGATCCCGGCGCCCTTCAACGCGCTCTACGCGGCGACCAAGCACGCGATCGAAGGCTATTCGGAATCTCTCGATCACGAAGTGCGGACGCAAGGCATCCGCATCGTGCTCGTCGAACCTGGTGTCACCCGCACCTCCTTCGAAGAGAACATTACGCGCCCGGACCGGCCGCTTGCCGTCTACGATGCGGTACGCGCCGGTGCGGAGAAGCTGATGCGCGAGATCGTTTCGAAGGGCGATGCGCCCGAGGTGGTCGCCGCAGCCGTCGTCAGGGCCGCCAATGTGACATCACCCAAGAGACGCTATACGGCCGGGAAAGCAGCAGGACAGGTGCGTTTCATCCGCCGCTTCCTGCCCGAATCCTTCGTCGACAAGAGCCTCCGGAAATTCAATAAGCTTCCCGGTTGAGCCAGCCTTACGGCATCAATCGCTAGAAGAAGGGCGGCGCCCTCAAGGCTGCCGTCCCGTCCCGCCCACAACAAACAAACACTTGTCAAGCGAAGGGACTTCACTGTCGTTGCCGGTAGGCAGAGGGTGTGACGCCTGTGCCCAGCTTAAATGCCCGTGTTATGTGGCTCTGGCTGCTGAAACCGCAGGCCGAAGCGATCTGCACGATTGGGTCGGTGCCGCATAGCAACGATTTGGCGCGCTCGACACGCCGGTGGGCCACCCAGCCATGCGGGGACACACCATAACTTGCTCGGAACATCCGCTGAAAATGAAAGGCGCTGAGCTGCCCGATCGCCGCCAGATCCTGCAAGCGGATTGCCTCATCGAGATGGGCCTCGATATACTCCAGACTCCGGCGCCGCACATGAGGAGCGAGCCCGCCGCTGATCGTGCAGGGACGCATCCCTCCATAACGCGGATCAACGAAGAAATCGTTGATCGTCTGTGTCATCGCTTCTTCAGCCTGCAGATGACTGCCCGCCACCATCGCTTTCGTCATCTGAAGAAGCGTACGCGCCAAGGCGGGTGCATCTGCGAAGGTCACTTCGGGAAGGGCCATAAGCCGAGCATCGCGGTCAAACATCTCCGCAAACATCCGGCGCATCTGATCGTCGGGAACATACAGATGGACGAATTGGGAGAAGTCGGTGATTTCCCATTCGGAGGAGTGCTCCTGTGGCATGATGCACAGGACTCCCGGACGGCCACGCGCTGCAGGGCTGCCATCCAGACGACGCGTTCCGGCGCCGCCCCTGAGATAGAGACTGAACGTATGACCGTTCGGCCGCTGATAGCTCATCCTGTCGTGTGCATTGCTCCAGATGGCAGCTGATCGCCCGAACCCCAAATCCATAGACTGTGACATCCGCGCAGTGGGAGATGCGGACAAAAACCTGAAAACCGACGGGTGATTATATTTCACCAATTCTTCCCCACACCTGACCATGCCGTGTGAATAGTACCGGCGGACGACCCGCATGGCGAGCCGGAAGTCCGGGCAGATCGATTTCATAGCAAGAATCTGCAAGAGGCCTGCTCACGGTTCGCCTATCGGTCGGGAAAACGAGGATCACTCCATGGCAAATGCCGCTCTCTTCATCGCGACCGTCCTTATATGGGGGACGACATGGATCGCCATTGCGATGCAGGTCGGCCCCGTGTCGGTCTTGGTCTCGGTCTTTTACAGATTTGCGGTCGCAGCGATGATCCTCGTCACCATCCTGGCCGTCATGCGGCGGCTCAAGCTCCCCGCCTTGCGCGATCAGCCTTTCATTCTTGCGCAAGCGCTCTGCCTGTTCAGCCTCAATTTCATCTGCTTCTACAACGCAGCCGCCTCTATCCCGTCCGGACTGATCTCCGTGATCTTCTCGCTCGCAACGATCTACAATGCCGTCAATGCACGCCTCTTCTTCGGCGACCGCATTACAGGCCGCACGCTTCTCGCAGCCGCGCTCGGAGCAACCGGCCTTCTCCTCCTTTTCGGGCAGGACGTTGTCGTCGATTTCGATATGGGCACGTTGAAAGGGATCGGGCTCGCGGCGCTTGGCACGCTGTACTTCTCGCTGGGCAACATGGCATCGCGTCGAAACAGCGCGGCCGGAATCTCACCGCTTGCCGCCAATGCCTGGGGCATGACCTATGGCGCGATCATTCTCCTCTTCCTCATTGCCGTGACGAAAACGCCGATCGTGGCGCCGCCCAACATCACTTATCTTGCCGCACTGCTCTATCTCGCGGCGATCGGATCGGTGATCGGCTTCACCACCTATCTCATGCTGGTGTCGCGCATCGGCTCCTCACGCGCTGCCTATGCCACCGTCCTGTTCCCAATCGTCGCCCTGTCGCTATCGACTGTTTTCGAGGGTTACCACTGGAGCGGTCTAGGCCTCATCGGCCTGGCGCTGACACTTCTCGGGAACGTGGTCATCTTTGCGCGACCTCTGGCCCGTCGTCCGCACCAAGCCGATGCGAGGCCGTCTGCCTCCTGAGGGCGCCGATAGGGCGGTCATCGATACTTTCGATGACCGCTGCGTAAACATCTTCTTTTCGATCGGAGCTGTGGCGGCGACCTGACCAATGAGCCTCGGCTCAGCCGAGCGGCTTTTGCAGAACGTCGAAGCGCGGATTGGTTTCGGAAAATATCGGCAGGGCGGCGGCGCCGAGAATTGCCGTATCCTTGCCGGTCATGCCGATCATGACGCGAGGAATGGTCCGCTTCTGGTTGGGGTCGATCGGAATGTGCAGCGGCTCCAGCCGCTCGGCGAGCCGCTGCATCAGCGATGTCGATATGCTGCCCCCGAGCACGATGGTCTGCGGATCAAAGGCCAGTTCCAGAAAATCGACGGTCTGCCGCAGCGGCTGGACGGCCTGGTCCAGCCAGGCATCCAGACCTTCGCCGCCTTTGGCGATCAGCGCATCGAGTTCATCTGGCAAAAGCTCTTCAGCATTCGCAATGCCCATGAATTCATATGCGACAGTCGGCGACACGTAACGATCGAGGCACCCGCGCTTGCCGCAGCTGCAGAGCCGGCCATGCGGCTCGACGATGATGTGGCCGATCTCGCCGGCATTCTGCCGGCTGCCCTTGTAGAGGTGCCCATCGAGAAACATGCCGGCGCCGATGCCGCCGCCGCCTGCAAGAAAAAGATAGACGAAGCTACTGAAGCCGCGGGCAACACCATGCAGGCGCTCGCCGATGGCAGCCGCCGTTGCGTCATTCTCGACAAGCACCGGCACCTTGACGCGCCGTTCCAGCTCATAGCCGACAGGGAAGTCCTGCCAACCGGGCAGGTTCTGCGGGCTGAGCGACGTGACACCTCCCTCCGCATAGCGGCCGGGTAGGGCCATGCCGACACCGAGCAGCCTGTTGCGATCGAAGGAGAAAGCTTGCTGCAGATCCTCGACAATAGAACCGAGGACAGGCATCGCCTGTTCGGGATCGGGATGTTCGACATGACGCTCGATGCGCGCACAGACGGCGCCCGAGAGATCGGTCAGCACACCGCTGGCACGCTGGCGGCCAAGTTCGAGGCCGATCGAATAGGCACCGTGCGGGTTGATCGAGTAGGGAATGATCGGCTGGCCACGCGCAAGCTTCTGCGCTTTCGCTGGCACGAGCAGGTGAGAACGCTGCAATTCCTCGACGATGTTCGAGACCGTCTGCGCCGTCAGCGCGGTCATACGGGCGATCGCGGCGCGCGACAGCGGACCGTTGGTACGGATAGCCTCAATCACGACACGCCTGTTGTGTGACTTGGCCTGCTCGAGATTGGTGCCTGAAATCGCTTTCATGATGTCTTTATGTAGGTTGAGTATCACCATTGCCACAAGACGACCATGTGAGGAAGGGGAGAAGTGTGCAGTCTTTTCAATGTGATCGCGCCGACAATTGATACCGATTGTTTCGCCGGTTCTTAAAGTATCACTTTAACGGCTGTGTCGCGGAGATCGATGCTGTTGACGGCGTCGGACAGGTGTCGAATTCCCCGGCGTGATAGGAGATCGGTGATGAAAATCGCCTGCCAGCAATCGACGGCGCCAGGATGAAGTTCTATGGCAGAAGGAAAGCCTAACCAATTGGGACGAATCATGAATTTGCGCATCAGCCGCACCGCGGAAAACACGGTACTCTTCGGCGTGCTGCTGATGCTTTTCGGCGATTTCCTGTTTTCGCTCAACGACGCCATGGGCAAATGGCTGGTGGCGAGCTTCGCGGTCGGTCAGGTCCTGGTGATCCGTTCGCTCGGCTCCTTTCTGATCCTTGCGCCGATGATTGCCAGGCAAGGACCTCGCTCGCTATTTCAGGTGGAGCGTGTGCCCCTGCAGATCCTGCGGGTGATCCTGACGACGGGGGATGTTGCATTTTTCTATGCCGCGGTCGCCTACCTTCCGCTCGCCGACGTCATGACCTTCTACATGGCCGGCCCCATCTATGTAGCCGCCCTTTCGCACTTCTTCCTCGGCGAAACGATCGGCTGGCGCCGCTGGCTCGCCGTCATCATAGGCTTCATCGGCGTCGTGATAGCGCTGAGACCTTCGACGGCCATGTTATCCTGGCCGTCGATCTTCGGCCTGATCGGCAGCCTTTCCTTCGCGCTGACGCTGATCCTCGGCCGTCGGCTGCGACAAACAGGTGACGCCACGCTTGTGACATGGCAGACGGTCGGTGCCCTCGTCACCGGTCTAATCCTAAGCGTGGGCGACTGGCGTTCCATGTCCGCCCTCGACTTCGTCGCGATGCTGGCGCTAGGTATCGTCGCGGGCAGTGCCCATATGATGATCACGCGCGCGCTGAAGCTTGCCCCGGCCTCCCTGCTTGCGCCGCTGCAATACAGCCTGCTGCTCTGGGCAATCGTGCTTGGCTATGTTTTCTTCGGCGAATTGCCGGACAGCCAGATTTTGATCGGCTCCGTCATCATCGTTCTCGCAGGCCTCTTCATTTTCCATCGCAAGAATATCGTGGACGTCACGCCCAAAGCCGACGTTCCACCCGATGGCCATTAGGGGTCACACGGTCTTGTGGTGATCTCACCGCTGGGAAAATCTGCCCGCTCATCGCTCTCACGGATTGAACTCAGCCTGGCATCCACAGCAGTCAGTCGCATCAGATGACGTCGTGAGGAGGGGGTCTCTTCCGCGCCCTCAACAGGCGAAAGGATGATTTGTTCGTCGAATTTTGATTTGTTCAACATACCATGCGCCATTCCTGGCTTGGGAGCATGGCGCTGCTTCATGACAAGCCGGATGGCTTGCCTTACGAAACTGAGCATAAAACGCGGGTTTTGAAAAATCGCCCAAGCGGTCACCATTGACAGATGCAGATTCCCCGCCTTTCTGTACTGCCGGAATGCATATTTTTGAGTAAGCGCGATAGCGCTTCTGGCTGCGCTTCTCGGAAGCTGCGGATTTGCGGCGATCGAGCGCTTGATTACTTCCAAAAGACCTTGAGCCATTCGCGTGTAATTGGACGACATGTTGCCGGGATATTTTCTGTATCCCACAAGGCGTTCGGGAACGACTTCCATGCAATAACGTGCGGCAAGCCTGAGTTCGAAATCGACGTCTTCGCAGCCTCCAATACCTGCTGCTGCGTATGAGCTATCAAACCCACCGATCTCAAGCGCAACGTCCCGTCGGACGAGAAGCGCGCTTCCGTTACCTATATATTTGAAATTCAGATGCCGGGCATAGATATAACCCCTTGCGATTTTGGATCCGCCGAGCCCAATGATCTCGTCGTCCTGATCGATGATATAATGCAGCACATAGACCGCAGCCCATCGCGGCGATAAGCGATTGAGAGCGTTGACCTGCTTCTCGATTTTCGTCGGGTGCCAGAGATCGTCGGCGTCGAGGAATGCTACAAATCGACCTGACGATGCTTCGATTCCGGTATTCCTTGCGGCAGCAACACCGCGGTTTGGCGTGGACAGGAGGCGGATACGTGAATCCGTCATCGCTATCTGCTCGACCAGTTGTGCCGTGTCATCCGTGGAGCCGTCATTGACAACAATGATCTCCAGGGCGGTATAGGTCTGGCGTACAGCGGATCGAAGCGTGCGCTCAATATACGCGGAAGCGTTGAAGGCCGGAATGACCACCGAAACCAAAGGCTGGGTGGAATAAAAAGCATCTCCTCGATCCATTGATTATTCCTTATACCGCTGGCGGGACGAGACAGATCTGATGCTTCATCAGGCTGGCAACGGACGATCTATGGCTGACGATAATCAGTGTCCGGCTCTGGTATTCCCCAAGCAGAAGGGAAAGCACCCGCGCCTCGGTCGCTTCGTCAAGCGCGTTGGTGGCTTCGTCGAGGAGCAGTATCTCGGGCCGGCCGGCGAGGGCACGTGCCAGGCCGATGCGCTGCCGCTGGCCGCCTGAAAGCCTTATTGCCTCATCGCCCAGCCATTCATCGAAGCCGGAAGGCAGTTTCTCGATGAACTCAGTCGCGCAAGCCACATCTGCCGCCCAGCGGACATCCTCCTCGGAAATTTCGCGGCGGAACCGGATGTTGTCGAGGACCGTACCTTCCATCAATTCGACGTCCTGACCCGAGACTGAGAATAGCCGCAGCCAGCTTGATCGTTCGATGGCCGAAAGATCCCTGCCGTCGAAGGTTATGCGCCCCTCACTCGGCTGGATGAGATCGAGCAGCATGTTGAGGATCGTTGTCTTGCCGGAGCCGCTTGGCCCGGTCAGCGCGGTCGTCTCTCCTGTCCTGATGGAGAAGCTGGCTCGGCTGACGGCAGGAACGCTGCTGCCTTCATATGAGAAGGAAACATCATGGAAAGCGATTTCCTTCTGCAGATGTTTGAGCTTTTCTCCGCAGGCGACCTGTCTGGCATCGTCCGCCTCGGAGATTATCGCCAGCACGTTCTGTAGAGGTGCCTCCAGGGCATGCAGGCCAAGGATCTGGGAATCGAATTCCTTGATATACGGTTGAAGCCTGTAAAGAAGGATGGTCGCCGATAATGCTGCTCGGAAGTCTACCGGCAGAAATTGCGAAGACAGGATGATCGTCAGGATCACACCGAATGTCAGCACCTCGCTCAAAAGCGAGGTTGCCGCACTCATCCGGTCGGAATGGGACCAGGTTTTCCCGACATCCGTGGAAAGCGCATCGAAAATGCTTTCGTGGCGCTTTTCCAGGCCGAAGCTTTTCACAGCCTTTAAGGTCTGCAGCGTGGTCCAGGTTAGTTGTGTCAGGTCCTCCACTGCCGAAATGGCGGCCGCGCCTGTGCGCCGATAGGCCTCGGCAAACAGGCCGAGGGTCAGATTATGGACAACGCCGAAAATAAGCCCGAGCACGGCGATCGGCCATGCCATCACGAGCATTCCGGCACCGAAGATGACGATGGTCCCGAGATTGATACCAAGGCGAACCAGGCTCGCGTGAGCCGAAGCGACCGCATAGGATTCCGTCGCGATGACATTCATGAGGTCGCTGCGTTCGTAATGCTGAAAGCGCTGAAATGGGATCGTCAGGATTTTTGAATAAAGACGATGCCGAATGCTGCCACTGATTTGATGGCTGACGGTGCTCGCGATGATCGAATTGGCGAAACCTAGAACGATCCTGAGGATGATCGCGCAGATCAGGATGGTGACCAGCATCGATTTCGATATCGCGGTTTCAAACCCACCGAAAAATGCAGGAAGTCCGGCGATTGCTGCGCTGGAAGAGGAGCCCTGCTGGCCGAGAACAAAAACGAGGCTCACCAGGAAGGTGATCCCGACCATTTCCATCAGACCGCTCAGGATACCGACCACGACCATCACCGACGTCTTGAGCCGAAGCGACGGCACGAGTTCCAGAAGCTCGCGGAAGCGGGCTGCGACGATCAGATTGAAGGCGCCCGTCGGCTTGGCGGAAACGGACTTTTGCAGTGTCATCATGCACCACCTCCGCGCGGTTCGATGAACACGCCAGTCTGGCCAACAGCCGCCACTTCAAAACGGTCACGGAATGACGTGCCATTCTTGAGCAAAGCGATAGCTGTCATTGCTTCCCTTGGGGCAGGCCGCTTTCCGGTTACGCGTCCCGACAATCGATTTGCCAATCGCCGTGCCCGGCCTTTGGCTGAGCGCCAGACAAGGCCGGTACCATGGATGACGAGTCTTAGAGGGAAGCGCCCAGCCATCATCGGCGCCAGCTTTTTCACCTGATCATGGTCTTTGCTGGAAAGCGCCTTGTGGAAATACCACCGTGCCGTATCGAATTCCGCGGTAGTGGCGGTGGCGGCAAGATGCGGGTGGCGTTTTTTTACCTCTGCCATCACCAGGGCGTGAGATCTCAGCATGCGACAGGCATTGCTCGACATGTTTCCCTGAGTAAAACGATATCCCGTCAGAAAATCAGGGACCGGGGCGAAAGGCAGCCTTTCGGCCAGCGCCAAATAAAGCTTCTGATCTTCGCATCCTTCAGCCTTTTGATCGCGCAACGACGGATCGTAGCCACCACATGCCAGGACATCCGCGCGCGGCATGAGCGGCGTGCTACCGTTACCGATAAAATTCTCCCGAACCATGATTTCGAAGACGTCGCCCTTGTACAGCACAGGTTTTGAATGGGCGAAAATCACGTCATTCACATCGATGGCCGCGTACCAGTTGTAGGCGACCCCATGCCTGTCGGGGAGGCTTGCGAGCGCTCGGAGCTGCAATTCGATTTTGCAGGGATGCCAGAGATCGTCGGCATCGATCGGGGCAATATAGCTGCCGGCCGCTTCGCGGATTGCCAGGTTGCGGGCGCGAGCCACGCCGCCGTTTTCTTGTCTCAGGACCCTGATGCGTGAATCTTGAAGGCGATATTCGTTTGCCAGTTCGTAGGTTCCGTCCTCAGAACCATCGTCGACCACCAGAATTTCGAGGCATTCATGGGTCTGGTTCGATACGCTGCGAAGTGTATTCGCGAGTGTTTTCGCAGCGTTGTAGGCAGGAATAACGACCGTGACCAAGGGGAGCGAATCGACGTTCATGGTTTGCTATCCAATGAAGGCGTCGGGTTGGCCCATCAGCTCGGCGAAGGCCTGGAGAGGACGGTCTCCGCGAACTTCAAGGCGTGGCAGGGATAAGGGGTGGTCCGAGAAGCTCGTCCTCGCGGGTTTTGTTGAAAAGCCGATCTCGTAACCGGCTTGAGCAAGAATGCCAGGAACGCGGAAATCGGTGGAACCGAAGGGAAGGGCGATGGACATCACGGCCTCGCCCAACCGGCTTTCCAGCGCATCGCGCGAAAGGACCGCTTCGCCGATCAATGTAGCATTGTCCAGCGAACTTGCCGGCCTGTGAGACGCTAGATGGGACCCGAAACGGATTCCTTGTCGGTGCAAGCTCTGGATATCGGCCCAGGACATCAGCGGTGCCGTATCCCCGTAACCGGCGTCCCAATCCGACCTGCCGCCCACCTTATCCGTTACCACGAAGACGTCTGCGCTGAACCCGCTTTCAGCCAGGATCGGGAAGGCATCGGTGAGAAAATCGAGATAGGCATCGTCAAAGGTCAGAACGACGGGTCGCCCCTGGATGGGCTTGCCCTCACGCAACAGGTTGGTCAGGCTCTGGGCCGTTAGCGCATAATAGCCCTGCCGCCGGAGGAACTGCATCTGTTTACGGAAGGCTTCCGGTGCGACCCGAAAGCGATGGAGCGAGGCCGGTCCGTCGAGTGCGATTCTGTGATACATGAGCACCGGAACCGAGGTGACGACCTCATTCGTCCTTGCGGTCTCGCTATCGACGCCGGCGGGCCCCCAGATAATGTATTTGGCGACGTTCGCATCGAGCGGTACACCATGAGGCTCGATATGCACGACTGGTATTGCCGCATTGCGCTTTGCGAACCGATGAATGGCATAAAGCTCCGTCTCGATCGTTTCTTCCAGAACGAGATCGGGCAGGGTTGACAGGACCTTCCTGATCGTGCCCATGCCAAAGGGATTGTTCCAGTCGAAACCGGTTCTGCCGGGCTCGTCGCGCCGGAGATGGGCGTGGGCCGTGATAAGATAGCCGCCCGGTTTCAAGGCGGCCGCGATTTTCCGGCATACCTGCTCGAGGCTTGCCTCGTCGTCTATGAAGTAGAGGACCTCAGAACAGATGATCAGATCCTGTTCGGGCGGAAGTTCGTTTTCGACGAAATCCAGGACGCGAAGCTCCACGTTTGGAAGATCGCGGCATCTCTCGGTTGCCCTTTCCACAGCGCGGCTGGAAATGTCCGCAGCCATCACGAAGCCGACCTTTTGCGCAAGCTTTGCCGTGAACAGCCCTTCCGCGCAGGCAAGCTCCAGGGCTTTTTCGACCCCATCCGGAATGAGGCTCAGCGTCTGCTCGTATTTGACCTGTTCGTATACCGAGACATAGTTCCAGGGATCCGGGCGCTCGAAAAAACGTTCCCAATATTCCTTTTTCGTCGTTGCCTCAGGCAGGGCCGCTTGTTCGCCTCTCGCTTCAGAGGACTCGTCGGTCCTCGCGACGACAGGGGTGGCAAGCCGTTGCTGATAGTCGGATTCCATCTCCAGCAAGCATGCGTCATTATTCCCTCGTCTTCTAGCTGCAGTTTCGACGAGCGCGGTCAGATGTACCTTTTTAAAGAGATGTTTGATCTGCCGCCGTCGCCCGCTGCGCTGTCGCACAATTTTGCCGAAAGCCCTCATATTGCGAACGGCTCCGGCCGTCCAGGAGCGGGCATAGGAGAACGTTAAAGGTGTGGGCAACCGATCTTCGGCCTGCAAGTCATCGATAATGAGGCGAACCTGAGTGCGAACCGAGAGGTCTCCCCACAAGGGGCCGACATGCGATCCGATATATAGCCCTCTAGCAAAGACGTGCAGCAGTAGCGTATCGGCCCCATCAAACTTGGTAATCCAGGCCAGCTTGTCGATGTCGATGGCAGCCACCTGCAGATGGCCGAGCGCGAAGGAGCGAGACATGTCGGGCGCCGAGATTGACCAGACAACGAGCTCTTCCACCCGGCGCCCGGTTCCGGGCAGGGAGTGCCGCTCTAGCAATTGTACGAGATCGAGGAATGCCGGCTTCCAACGCTCCAGCAAATCGACGAGATCGGCGGGACGCGCTGCTTTCAGGCCGATCTGCAATCCGTGCAATATCACTTCAGTCAGGAAGTTCTCATAGCCGGAAGCGTTGGGAAATTCGGGGAGAAGCTCTGCAAGCGCGGCAAGTTCGTCTCCCGTCCAGAGGTTGACTGAGGCGGCCCAGGCGAGCATTCGCAATTGACCGAGCGCAGGCGCCGTCCATCGGGCGTCCTCATCATCCGGCGACAGCCCCTCTTTCAGGCGCAGCGCTTGCGCCCTGCTGGTGACACGGACTGCATCCCTCAGCATTCTCAGCGGATCACCCGAGAGAGAGCCGCTCTTCATGCGATAGAAGGCAAGGCACCCTTCGACCTGCCGGAACGAAACTCCCGCAAAGGCCATCCGGAGCCAGAGATCCCATTCCTCGCAAGTCTGCAGTTCGACATCCAAGCCGCCCAGCCGAATGAAAAGGTCTCTGGGAAAGACCACCGTATGAATAGCCAGGGCACAGAAGGACGAAAATTCCCGCTTTGCCTTGTCGCCTGCGAGGTCAGGGGGTATTTCGACACCAAGCATCCGGCCATCAGGCGTGACACGGCGATGGCTGCAATAGGCAATGATCGATTGCTGGCCATCGGCGGCAACTGGCAGCATGCTTTGGATGAAAACAGGGTCCAGCCAGTCATCCGCATCAAGCATGCAAAGCAGGGGAGCGGTTGCAAATCCGGCGGCCGCGTTACGCGCCGCGGATGCGCCGGCATTCGGCTGACGGTGGATCATGATCCGGCTATCCGCTTGAGAAAAGCCCTCGAGCACTTCCCAGGTATCGTCTTTTGAACCGTCATCGACGACCACCGCCTGCCAGTTCGACACCGACTGTTTTTGCAAGCTGCCCAAGCAGTCGGCCAGAGTTTCTGCCGCGTTGTAGGCGGGGATGAGGAACGATATATCCGGCTTCGATGCTGTTACCATGCCGGCATCTTCCAGCGGCGCAGGACATACCAGGCGCCGTTGACGCATCCCAGCATTTCCTCCTTGAGAAAAAAGTCGTCCGAGGTCGCTCCCTTGGGCAGCCGTTTCCTCAACTTTCGAAGATAGTATCGTGGCAGGGCGACGACGATGCGCCGCAGATTTCCCCGGTTTCCGGTGTTCTGGTACTGGACCAGCAAGGCAGCCACATGACCGCTCATATATTGGCGGATCTGCTTGGCGAGCCCTTTCATCTCCTTGCGATGGAAATGCCAGGAAACTGCGGTCGGCTCGTAGCGGCAGGTCCCACCGTTATGCAGAAGTCGATTCCAGAATTCGGAATCGCCCGAGCACCCCGCCGCGCCCATATCCAGGCGCACGTCGAACAATCCGATATCCTCGAATACCTGACGGCGGAACGCCTGACTTGCGCCAGCGCCGATCAGCCAGGCGGGTGCCCCGTATGGCGCGCTCTGGCGATAGAAGTCCGGACCGAAATCCAGGCGCTTATAGCCTCTGCCAAATCCCCAATGGGTTTCGAAGATCAGTTGCGCGGGCGTGGAAAGCTCTCCGGGAAGGACAAGGCCGGTAACACATCCGATCTCGGGCCGGTCAAAGGCCTTCATCAGGTTTTCCAGCCAGCGTTCATGCAGGACCACGTCGTCATCCGTGAAGGCCACGAACTCGGTACTTGCCGCGCGCACGGCGGCATTGCGAGCGAAGTCCAGGCCTACTCTGTCCTCCCGCACATAAGTCGCGCCGGCCGCCTCCACGACGCGGCGCGTGCCGTCGCCGGCTGAGGCGTTGTCGACGACGATGACCTCAACCGGCGGCAGAGACTGGTTGGGGATCGATGCGAGACATCTGGCCAGTTCATCCGGTCGGTCCTTGGTGCAGATCAGGAGGCTGACGTCGCGGTTCCTGATTGGCGTCTGCATTACAGTCCGGGCGTGTTCAGTGGTCTCCGGCAGTACGGTGTTTGCTGCCAGGTCGGTCAGCTCTTCTGGCCCTTTGACAAAGGCCTGACCGACGGGAAGGCCGTCGGAGGTGAAGACGACCAAGCCGGCAGCGACCGCCCGCGCATCTGCACGGACGTCATCTAAAAGATCCAGGTACTGGATGGGCACAGGAAAGACATTGTCTTTCATGTCACGCGGGACGGCGTCACTCATTACCACACTCTGCGCCAGATGCCGGGGAACTGATTAACGTCCTGCGTTGGCCAGTCGGCGCGTGTCCGCCTTGGCAGCCTCTGCGGCAGTAATTTTCATCTCCTGCCTGAACCAGTCCAAAGTTCTTGCAACGCCTTCCTCATAGCTGATCGCGCACGACCATTCGGGCATCACGTAGTTTGCAATCGTCAGATCCGGCCGTCTGTTTGTCGGATCATGCGGCGGCGAAGGTTCGAAGACGATCGGAATCCCGCCCATCAGGCGCGAGACATATTGAGCTACTTCGAGGACGGAGATTTCCCGATCGTTGCCGACATTGAGCGGGCCTCTGTAATCCGTCTCGTTCATCCAGAAGTAACGCGCAAAACCATCGATGATGTCATCGACATAACCCCAGCTTCGGGACTGCAAGCCATCTCCGAACACCGTAATGGGGCGGCCTGTGAGAGCCTGGGCTACAAAGTTGGAGACGGCTCGGCCGTCGTCCGGCCGCGTCCTCGGTCCATAGACGTTGAAAGGCCGAACAATTTTGACGTCCAGCCCTTGTGTGCGCTGCATTTCGAACAGCAGGGACTCAGTGCAGCGTTTGCTTTCGTCATAGGATGAGCGTGGCCCGGTGCAATCGACCTGGCCCTTGTAAGATTCCGGCTGCGGCGAGACGAGAGGATCACCATAAACCTCCGAGGAAGAGGTGAAACAGAAGCGGCCTCCCTTTTTCAGAAGGTCCAGAAGACGGTACGCTCCGATGAGATTTGCCGAAATGGTTCTCTTGGGTTCCTTCATGTACCAGGGCGGCGAGGCCGGAGAAGCAAGATGGTAAACTTCGTCAAATTTGTCCGAAGTCTGAAGCTCTTCCACGTCCAATCGCACGAAATGGAAGCGGGGATCCCTAATATGGGAAATATTTGCCTCAAGACCGGTCCAAAGATTGTCAACGACGATCAGCTTTTCGATGTCGGTGCGATTTAAAAGCCTATCGCACAAATGGGATCCGAGAAAACCGGCTCCGCCTGCTACAAGCACTTTCTTCATGACTTCTCCTGCGGATCGAACGTTTAGTTTTACTTATACTCGAATGTTGCGATCTAAATCGTCAATAACTCCGGTGTTCTTTGGGAACTTAACCTTAAGAACTGTGATTAATGTCGATAATGGTAGTATATCTGCATCAGGATCGCCTCGGCTGGAAAGCATAAGACGGCGTCGTCGCGCAGGCCGCAACGATCCATCTGCCCAGATGAGGGAGGTCCCTTTCGATTTGTTGTCGCGCTTCCATATTTAGTCGCATCGCTAGCGGAGTGAACTCCATCTAGTGGACCGTCTTGGAGGACCGCTTTCAACGCACCTACAATGTCCTCGACTAAAAGCAACACGGTCGCGTTTTAGCCTTTTTGTGCGGTGCGGAACACGGACTTTAGTCTGATGTGGTCTACTTCATACGAAGTAGTTAAACAAACCGAGGATATGCTTTCCAAATCGCACTTAATTCTAGATTGAAACTTTAAGGCCTTTTCCTCGATCTAAAGAGCTGGCGCGGCCCTATCCATGTTCCACGTCGCTAGAAACGGGGGCAGGTAGCCCTATCGGGCGAATAACAACTGGTGACGGGGCTCTTGTTGTGTGTCGCTAACCGGTGGCCATGCCACCACAGGCAGCGCACCTAATTCTCAAATCGGAGAAAGCGCTCTCCTTTTTCAACCATGAATCAGAATTCGTCGAGACATTCGCGCAACCATTGGAAAATCGAAAACGATCGTGGTCGCGTGCATCTGTTCATTTTCACCGATGGAGCCACTTTCCCGATTGACAGGACCACTTGCGCCGGTATTCTATTATAAAAACCGACATAACATAATTGTGGAACATCAAACCGGGAGCATGAAATGAAGACACTTGTCGCATTCCTTCTCGGCACTGCGCTGGTCGCTTTGCCGACAACTTTGCTGGCTCAGGAAAAGGGTGGCGTTATCAACGTTGCGACGATCGGCGAGCCGCCGACGCTTGACCCGATGTCCTCGACCGCAGACCTCGTCGGTATCGTCACGCAGCACATTTTCGAAACGCTCTACACTTTCGACAAGAAGTGGAATGTTACGCCGCTTCTGGCTAAAAACCTGCCGGAAATCAGTGCGGACGGTAAGACCTATACGATCAAGCTGCGTACCGGCATCAAGTTCCACGATAACTCCGACATGACGTCTGAAGACGTCGTCGCCTCGCTGAGCCGCTGGATGAAGATCGCCTCGCGCGGCAAACAGGTCGCAGGCTTCATCGATTCTATCACCGCCGTCGATCCGGCGACCGTCAAGATCGCGCTGAAGCAGCCTTATGCGCCATTGACCTCGCTGCTCGCCTTCAACAACTCCGCCGCCATCATCATCCCCGCTGAAAAGCAGGATGAACCGATGAAGGAATTCATCGGCACCGGCCCCTATATGCTAAAGGAGCGCAAGGCGGACCAGTACATCCAGCTCGTCCGTTTCGATGGCTACAAGTCGCGCGATGGCGAGAGCGACGGTTACGGCGGCGCGCGCCACCAGTATCTCGACGAAATCCGCTTCGTGCCGGTTCCGGATGCAAACACCCGCGTCGAGGCGGCCGTTTCCGGCCAGTATGATTATGTCGACTCGATCCCGGTCGAATCCTTCGACAAACTGAAGGCATCAAGCGCGTCGCAACCGGTCATCCTGAAGCCATTCGGGTATCCGGTCTTCGTCTTCAACACGAAGGAAGGCCTTGCTAAGAATGTCGAAGTCCGCAAGGCAATCCGTCAGGCGCTCAGCATGGAAGACATGCTCGCCGCCGCTTTCGGCAGCACGGATTTCTATACGCTCGACGGCGACATCTATCCTAAGCCCTACGTCTGGAATACCAATGCAGGTGTCGAGGGCAATTACAATGTCGCCGATCCAGAAGGCGCCGCCGAAGCGGCCAAGAAGGCCGGCTACAATGGCGAGCCGATCCGCATTCTGACCAGCCGCCAGTACGAATTCCATTATAAGATGGCGCAGGTTGCCGCCGAATACCTGAAGACAGCGGGCTTTGCCGTCGACCTGCAGGTCGTCGACTGGGCAACGCTGACACAGCGCCGCACCGATCCGAAGCTCTGGGATATCTACATCACCCACAGCCCCTTCCTGCCAGAACCGGCGTTGATCGGGTCACTGTCTCCGAGCTCACCCGGTTGGTGGGATACGCCGGCGCGCAAGACCGTCGTCGATGCCTTCACTTCCGAGGTCGATCCGCAGAAGCGCGTGGCACTTTGGGCCGATGTCCAGAAGGCCATGTATGACGAATTGCCTTACATGAAGATCGGTGATTTCAACGCCGTGTCGGCGAAATCGACCAAGCTCGAAGGCGTCGACCCGGCTCCGTGGCCGTACTTCTGGAACGCATCGGTCAAGAAGTAACGCACCATCGCGGGATACCGGTGCGCCTGCGCCGGTATCCTTCTTCCATTGTGCCCACCCGGCACCGGGACAGACTTCATGATACGTTACATTTTCCAGCGCCTGCTCGGCATGATCGTGGTGATGTTTCTCGTCGTCACCATCGTCTTTGTCATCGTGCGCGTTACCCCCGGCGATCCGGCTGCTGTCATGCTCGGCCCCGATGCGACGCCGCAGGACATCGCCGATCTGCGGGCCAGCCTTGGCCTCGATAGGTCGATCGGCGTGCAATATCTCTATTATATCGGCCAGTTGCTGAAGGGCGATCTCGGACAGTCGATCTTCCTCAATATGCCTGTTACCTCGGCGCTGCTCGATCGCGCCGAACCGACCTTCTTCCTGACGATCTTCTCGCTTGTTATCGCCAGCCTCATTGCGCTGCCGATCGGCATTTATGCCGCCTATCGCCGAGGTTCCTTCGTCGACCAGGCGGCAACCACGCTTGCAATGTTTGCCGCCAGCATTCCGAGCTTCTGGCTCGGCCTCATCCTGATGCAGGTCTTCGCCGTCCGCTTCGGACTGTTTCCTGTCTCAGGATACGGCGGGCCGGGCTCGACATTCCTCGACCGCATGTATCACCTGACGCTGCCTGCATTTGCGCTGGGCATCGTCTCCTCGGCGCTCATTCTGCGCTTCACGCGCGCCTCGATGCTCGACGTTCTCGGAGACGATTATATCCGCACGGCCCGCGCCAAGGGGCTGATCGAACGCAGGGTGATCCTCAAGCACGCCCTGAAGAATGCGCTGATTCCGATCCTGACCGTTCTCGGCCTCACCGCCGCCGTGCTGATATCCGGTGCGGTCGTGACCGAGACCGTCTTCGGTCTTCCGGGCGTCGGCAATCTAGTCGTCTCGGCCGTCCTGCGTCGCGACTATCCGGTCATTCAGGGAGCGCTTCTGGTGATTGCCGCGCTCTACGTCCTGATCAATTTTGCGATCGACATGCTATACCTGCTCGTCGATCCGAGGGTGCGCTACTGATGACGGATATCGCGATCAAGCCGGCCGAAAGTGAAGGCCGCAAGTTCCTCCGCCAGTTCATGAAGCGCAAGACAGTCGCCGTTGGCTTGCTCATTCTCACAATTTTCGTGCTGCTGGCGATCCTGGCGCCATGGGTTGCACCCTATTCGCCGTCGAAGCTTTCGATCATCAACCGTCTGAAGCCACCGAGCGGGACATATTTCTTCGGCACGGACGAGTTCGGCCGGGATGTGCTGTCGCGCACCATCTTCGCCGGCCGCCTGTCGCTGCTCGTCGGCGTCGCGGTCGTCGCACTTTCGGCGGCGATTGGGGTCACGCTCGGACTGCTTGCGGGCTTCTTCAAGAACCTCGACACGCCAATCGCTCGCCTGATCGATGCGATGATGGCCTTCCCGGATATCCTGCTGGCGATTGCGCTTGTCGCGGCTCTTGGCCCGTCGCTGACGACTGTCATCATTGCGCTGTCGATCGTCTACGCACCGCGCCTGGCCCGTATCGTTCGCGCCTCGACGCTTGTTATCCGCGAGTTGCCTTATGTCGAGGCCGCACAGGCGCTTGGGATCTCGACCTTCCATATCATGACGCGTCATGTGCTGAGGAACCTGCTTTCGCCGATCATGGTGCAGGCGACTTTCCTCTTTGCGAGCGCCATGCTCGCTGAGGCCGGCCTGTCTTTCCTCGGCCTCGGCGTCAGCCCGGAAATCCCGACGTGGGGCACGATGATTGCCGCTGGCCGGCAATATATCGGTCAGGCCGACTGGATGACGCTGTTTCCGGGCGTCGCCATCATTCTCTCCGTGCTTTCGCTCCAGATGGTCGGTGACGGTCTGCGCGACATGCTCGACCCCAAACTTCGAAAGGACCTTTAAATGACCGGTGAAAAAGTGGGCAAGCCGCTCCTCCTCACCAATGTAAAGCCTGTTGGCTTCGGGGCTGGCACGCCGGACGGCGCGATCGACATTCTGGTCGATGCCGATGGCAAGATCGCCAAGCTCGGCCCGTCCCTGGCTGTGGCCGATGAGGTGATACGCGTCGACGGCAAGGGTGCCTTCGTCTCGCCCGGCTGGGTCGACCTGCATGTGCATATCTGGCATGGTGGCACCGACATCTCCATCCGCCCGTCCGAATGCGGCGTTGAGCGTGGCGTGACGACGCTGGTCGATGCCGGTTCTGCTGGTGAGGCCAATTTCCACGGTTTCCGCGAATATATCATCGAGCCGTCGAAGGAACGCATCAAGGCTTTCCTCAATCTCGGTTCCATCGGCCTGGTTGCCTGCAATCGTGTTGCGGAACTGCGCGACATCAGGGATATCGACCTCGACCGCATCCTCGAATGCTACGCTGAAAACAGCGAGCACATCGTCGGCATCAAGGTGCGCGCCAGCCATGTGATCACCGGCTCCTGGGGTGTCACTCCCGTCAAGCTCGGCAAGAAAATCGCCAAGATCCTCAAGGTGCCGATGATGGTGCATGTCGGCGAACCGCCGGCACTCTATGACGAAGTCCTGGAAATCCTCGGCCCGGGCGATGTCGTCACCCACTGCTTCAACGGCAAGGCAGGCTCCAGCATCATGGAGGATGAAGACCTCTTCAACCTCGCGGAACGCTGCGCGTCTGAAGGCATCCGCCTCGACATCGGCCATGGCGGCGCCTCCTTTTCCTTCAAGGTGGCGGAAGCGGCAATTGCCCGTGGCCTGTTGCCATATTCGATCTCGACCGACCTGCATGGCCATTCGATGAACTTCCCGGTCTGGGATCTGGCAACCACCATGTCGAAGCTCTTGTCGGTCGGCATGCCCTTCGACAAGGTGATCCATGCTGTGACCCATGCGCCGGCATCCGTCATCAAGCTGTCGATGGAAAACCGTCTGAGTGTTGGTGCTGCCGCCGAGTTCACGATCTTCGATCTCGTCGATTCCGACCTCGAAGCCACCGATTCCAATGGTGATGTCTCGGTGCTGAAGAAGCTCTTCGAGCCGCGATATGCGGTGCTGGGCAACGAGGCCTTCACCTCCAGCCGTTACGTGCCGCGTGCCCGCAAGCTGGTGCGCCACAGCCATGGTTATTCCTACCGGTAAGACCAGAACACAAGACAAAGCATCACAGGAGTTTGCGTGAACCAGTCTTCCGCCACCGCCGGCCCGCCCGTTACCGCAGGTCAGCCCAGCGCGTCGCCCTACGAGAGGCTAGCAGCGCTTGGCATCAAGCTTCCGGCCCCACCGCCGCCGATCGCTAATTTCGTCACCCATGTGCAGGAGGGCAACATGCTTTACCTGTCGGGGCAGGGGCCTCGCGAGCCGGACGGCTTCATGCATGTCGGCAAGGTCGGCGCCGAGATCGGCGTCGAAGCCGCCTACGCACATGCAAAGCTCACCGGCATTAATCTGCTTTCCGTCATGCATGAGGCGCTCGGCGACCTTTCGCGTGTCAAGCGTGTCGTCAAGCTGCTCGGCATGGTCAATGCCGTGCCGCATTTCGTCGACCATCCTGCCGTCATCAACGGCTGCTCGGATCTCTTCATCGATGTCTTCGGCGAAGAGGTTGGGCAGCATGCCCGCTCTGCCGTCGGCTTCGGATCGCTGCCAGGAAACATCACCGTCGAGATCGAGGCCATCGTCGCGCTCAGGGATTAATGAGGATGCGCATGATCGCTCCGGCTCAACAGATTGAAATTGGAGACACCCATGTCTGAGGACATCCGCACATCGATCGGCCTTCGCCCGGTCATCAACGTTTCCGGCACAATGACCAGCCTCGGCGCCTCGATCGTCGTTCCCGAGGCCATCGCCGCTATGTCGTCGATCCTGCCGCAGTTCGTTGAGGTCAACGATTTGCAGCGCAAGGCGAGCGCGGTTATCGCGCGGCTGACCGGCGGCGAGGCGGGCTTCGTGACTGCCTCGTGCTCGGCAGGCATTTCGCTCGCCGTCGCTGGCGCGATTACCGGCAACAATCTGCTCGCTATCGAAAAGCTGCCGGATGTGGTGCCGGAGAAGAATGAAGTCCTCGTCCAGATGGGCCATATCGTCAGCTACGGCGCACCCGTCGATCAGGCGATCCGGCTTGCCGGCGGCAAGGTTGTGATGGTCGGTCAGGCGACATCCACCCATCGCTTCCATATGGAGCATGCGATCACCAACAAGACGGCGGCCGCCGTCTATGTCGTTTCGCACCACGTGGTTGACTACGGCCTGCTGAACCTCAAGGAATTCGTCGAGATTGCCCATGCCAAGGGCGTTCCCGTCATCGTCGATGCGGCCTCGGAATATGATCTGCGGATATTCCTGGAGCAGGGGGCTGATGTGGTGCTCTATTCCGGCCACAAGTTCCTGGGCGGCCCGACCTCGGGCATCGTCGCCGGCAAGAAGGAGCTGGTGCGCAACGCCTTCCTGCAGAATATGGGCATCGGCCGTGGCATGAAGGTCGGCAAGGAAAGCATTTTCGGCGTCATGGCGGCGCTCGAAGCCTGGGAGACGCGTGACCACGCCGGTATCCGCGAGCGTGAGACTGGTTATCTCAGCCTCTGGAAACAGACGCTCGACGGTCGCCCCGGCGTGACCGCACTGATCGAGCCGGACCCGACCAACAACCCGCTCGATCGCATGCGCGTGATCATCGATACCGATGAGGCCCATATCACCGCCTGGGACCTCGCCGATGCGCTCGGCCGCGGCTCACCGCCGATCATCGTGCGCGATCATGAAGTCGAGCATCGCTACTTCTACCTCGATCCCTGCAATCTGCACCCGGGCCAGGAGAAGATCGTCGCCAGCCGCTTGGCCGAGGAGCTCGACAAGGCGCGCGCCTCCAACGAGATCATTGCAACACCGATCGAAAACCGCAGCAAGCGACGTTTTGAAGGTGCGCTGAAGTGGCCGGATTGATCCGAGATACAAGGCGCAAATTCTAAGGAAGCGATCATGACAGGCATCCAGGCACAATCCATCGCAACGGCGGAGCCGGTTCTCTCCGTCCAGAACCTGACGACATCGTTTCTCGTCGATGGCGCCTGGAAGCCGGTCGTTCGCAATGTCTCCTTCGATGTCGCACCGGGAGAGACGGTCGCGATCGTCGGCGAGAGCGGCTCCGGCAAGAGCGTGACTTCGCTATCGATCATGCGCCTTCTGCAGGCGGATTCGAGCCGCATCGAAGGCAAGATCATTCTCGGCGGGCGCGACCTTCTGGCGCTGCCGGAAGGCGAGATGCGCAAGGTTCGCGGCAATGATGTCGCGATGATCTTCCAGGAACCGATGACGAGCCTCAATCCGCTCTTCACGATCGGCGACCAGATTTCCGAGGCATTGTTGTGCCACCGGCCGATGTCGAAGGCCGAAGCCCGCGCCGAGACGATCCGCTTGCTCGAAAAGGTGCGCATTCCTTCGGCTGTCTCGCGCTTTAACGAATATCCCCACCGCTTCTCCGGCGGCATGCGCCAGCGCGTGATGATCGCCATGGCGCTTGCCTCACGGCCGAAGCTCCTGATCGCCGACGAACCGACGACGGCACTCGACGTGACGATCCAGGGCCAGATCCTCGATCTGATCAAGATGTTGCAGGAAGAGGAGGGTACGTCGGTTCTGTTCATCACTCATGATATGGGCGTGGTTGCCGAGATCGCAGATCGTACCGTCGTCATGTATCGCGGCGAGCAGGTGGAGACGGGAACGACACCCGATATCTTCCATCGTGGCAAACATCCCTACACCCGTGCCTTGCTGTCGGCCGTACCGGTGCTCGGTTCGATGCAAAATTACCGGCGGCCGTTACGCTTCCCCGTCGTCAATACGGCGACGGGAGAGTCAGACATTCCGGTCGAAACGGCTGATACGGTCGCCGCAACATCTCGCCCGGTTCTAGAGGTGAAGAACCTTACCAAGCGCTTCGACATTCATTCCGGGCTCTTCGGCAAACTGACTGGTCGCGTCCACGCGGTCGAGAACGTTTCCTTCCATCTCCATGCCGGCGAGACGCTGTCGCTCGTCGGCGAGTCTGGCTGCGGCAAGTCGACAACCGGACGCGCAATCATGCGGCTGATCGAGGCGCAGAGCGGTTCTGTCATTGTCGATGGCAAGGATGTGCTGGCGCTCGGCAAGGCGGGCATGCGCGAGATGCGCAAGACCGTGCAGATGATCTTCCAGGACCCCTTTGCCAGCCTCAATCCGCGCATCCGTGTCGGCGACGCCATTGCCGAGCCTTATCTCGAGCACAGGATGGGGACGGCAAAGCAGGCGAGGGAACGCGTCGCAGACCTCCTCACCAAGGTCGGCCTGACGCCCGACATGGCCGCACGCTTCCCGCATGAATTCTCCGGTGGGCAGCGCCAGCGCATCTGTATTGCGCGTGCACTTGCACTGGAGCCGAAGGTCATCGTGGCCGACGAGAGCGTCTCGGCACTCGACGTTTCGATCAAGGCGCAGGTCATCAATCTGATGCTGGATTTGCAGCAGAGCCTCAATCTCGCATTTCTGTTTATTTCTCACGACATGGCCGTCGTCGAGCGCGTCAGCCACCGCGTCGCGGTCATGTATCTCGGAGAAATCGTCGAAATCGGCCCGCGCGCGGCCGTCTTCGGCAACCCGCAGCATGACTATACCAAGAAGCTGATGGCAGCCGTCCCGGTCCCCGATCCCGATCGCCGTCGCGGAAAGCGGGCTGTCGCCAATGACGAGATCAAGAGCCCGATCCGGCCCGTCGAATACAAGATCAAGCCGCTCGGATACCGTGAGGTGTCGCCGGGGCATCTGGTGGCAAACTGAGCGTAGCGGGGGCGGCACTTTCAGCCGCCACGACGCCTAACGCCGCGTCAGGGAACCTTAATGCGTGATATCGTCGGCTCGAAGCTGGTCGATCGCGTCAAGGGCTTCGTCTGCCGTCCAACCGGCGCGCAATGCCGCGGCAACGAGCCGGACCTCCGCCTCCATTTCGAGCCTTAGGTAAAGTCCCTCCAGGGCCTCTTTGGCCGTAACCACGTGATCGTCATGCGGCACAACATCAGCAGTCCGTACGGTCATAGACACGTTCCTTTCCTTCCTCGAAGTGGGGTTGTGCTTCTTGTTAGCGCGATAACAGGTTCTTTTGCGTCCCAGGGGGGAATTACGCAGCAGCGCCGATTTTGTTCCACGCATTTTGCTCCAATCGGCGCGCATTAAGATTTTTTGCAGCGATGATGCCCGAAGCCCGGGAATGACACGACCGATGGACCATTGATAAAATTGCGGTAGAACGGCAGACCTCCAAAAAATCCGGAGGCCGAAGGACGTGACTATGCCTCGCTTGCAGGAACTGATCGACTGGATCATCGCCGAAGGACTATCGACAGATACCATTGAGACCATTTTGCAGGGCGTTGCGGAACGACTGACGGATCTCGGATATCCGATCCTTCGGGCGTCGATAGCGATGCCGTCGATCGATCCCCTGCAGCGGGGATTTTCGCTTGCGTGGTATCGTTCTTCCGGCTTCTCGACGGAAGTACAAGGGCATGATGAAGCAGGTCAGGAATTGTTCCGGCGCTCTCCCATCTCCTACCTTCTGGAAAACAATCTGCAATATGCCCGCTGGCGATTGCCGCCGGGACCAGATGTTCCGCCGATTCCACTGCTGACTGAGCTGGCGGAGCTCGGGGCTACCGATTATCTGATGAAGCTCGTTTCATTCCCCGGCGATACGGCGCTGGCGGGTGTCAGCTTCTCGATCGCCGTTGATGACCCCGATGGCTTTTCGGACAGGCTGATTGCCGATCTGGAGAGGTTGGTCCCGGCGCTGTCACTTGCCTGCTGCCGGATCGCTACCACACGGGTTGCGAGCGATGTGCTGGCTGTTTATACGGGCACGCGGACCAGCGGACGTATCCTGAGCGGTCATATCAGGCGCGGCGACGGCACCGCGGTCTATGCCGCGATCCTTCTTGCAGATCTCAAGAAGTTCACTTCGCTCAATGAACAGCATCAGCCCGAGCGCATCGTTGCCTGGCTCAACGAACACTTCGAGGCGATCGGCGCGCCGGTCGAGCAGGAGGGCGGCGAGATCCTGAAGTTCATGGGCGATAGTCTGCTCGCCATCTTCCCTGCCGATATCGACAACCCGGCCGAGGCATGCGACCGCGCATTATCGGCGGCGCGAACTGCCATGAACGCTAATGCTGATGTCAATCGCAGGCGAGCGGAAGCGGGAGAGCCGGAGCTTCTTGTGGATATCGTCCTTCACGTCGGCGAAGTGTTCTATGGGAATGTCGGAGCGGCTCGCCGCCTTGACTTCACCGCCATCGGCAGGGCGGTCAATGAGGCGGCGCGCATGGAGAAGCTGGCCGACGAAATCGGCCACAGCCTGCTGGCATCCGCCGATTTCGTTTTGCAGGCGCCAGGCCGTTTCGAGAAAGCCGGCATTTTTCCGCTCAAAGGCGTCGCTCGTCCAGCCGCGATTTACGCCTGGCCGGATTGAAGCGACTGTCGCCAGCGGCGCCGTTATCGGCGCCGTGGGAGTTGCCGGGCCGTCGCTGCGGCTCTCACTCAAAGTCATAGAAAACTTTGTACCAGCCGCTGCTCGATACGGTGGCCATCATTTCGTCCCGTCTCGGCCATGGAGCGGGCTGCGGACAAAGATGACAGGTCGACCTCGTAGCGCGCCCGCACGCGCCAGGAGTCCATTCATCAGCAGCCGGACTATGAATTTCACTGTCGTACCCCTCCGGTTCAGGCGGCCGATTTGCTGCGCATATAGTTCCGCCAGCCGCCGAGAGCAGTGATCTCCTCGGCCCCCTTCACAGCATGGGCTTCGCAGAGGAAGCACGATATGCTCGAACCGTCCTCCAGCGTGACCTTGCCGATACCAAGCGGGGCAGGGATCTTGGCAACGAAACGGCCGAAGCCCTCTGGGGGCAAGGCCCAGACCTCAATCTCTAGTCCGAGACCGTCATGTCCCGGTTCGCGCACGAGGCCGGGCTTCTGCGGGGTCGTATTAGGCAGCACGAAGAGGCGATAATCACCTGCTGTGCGGCAGGCCCTTACCAACGTGCCGCCCAATGTGGTCAGTTCGTGATTGAGCGGCATGCCTGTCAGATGTGCACCGACCACGGCGATGGCGATAGTATCGTCTGTCAATGAGGCGACGCGGCTCTGCTCAGGGACAACCGCAGCGCGATCGATGCCCATGCCGGCGGCGGCAGCGCGGTGCAGCGCATCGGCAAGGGGAGCCAGCGCATCGTCAGTGAAGGCTGGCGCAATCAGCGTCACGCCACCCGGCAGGCCGTTGTCGCCGAATCCGGCGGGAACAGCGATCGCGGCGCAATCGAGCAGGTTGACGAAGTTCGTGTAGCGGCCAAGCCGGCCGTTGAGCACGATCGGATCGGCCTGCATATCGGCAACCTTGTAGGTCGTCGGTGCCGTCGGCAGCAGCAGCAGATCGGCTTTTGCCCATTCGGCTTCCGTCTTGCGCCTGAGATCTTCGAGCTTGTAGCGGCCGTTGAAGGCTTCGACTGCCGTCTTGCCTTTCGCGCCTTCGATGATCTTGCGAACCGTGGGATCGAAATCGTCGGCGTTACTCGCCAGAAAGTCCTCGACGGCTGCTAGGCGCTCGGCAACCCATGGGCCGTCATAGAGGAGAGAAGCCGCCTCACGGAAGGGCGCATAATCGAAGGGAACGATCGTCGCGCCGAGCGCTTTGGCGCGCTCGATTGCCTGATCGTAGAGCGCTTCGACATTGGCATCGCCGAAGAATTCCCGCTCCGCGCCGTCGAGAACGCCGACCCGCAGACCGGCAACCGGAAGAGTTGCCGGCTTGGCACGCCGCGAAAACGCATCGGTGGCATCGAAGCCCTCGGCAATCTTGCGGATCGCGACCCCGTCGCCGACCGTCGGCGCGAAGATCGTGATGCAGTCGACGCTCTTGCAGGCTGGCACGGCGCCGGTATTCGACAGCAGGCCCGGGGTCGGCTTGATGCCGACAAGATTGTTGAAGGCGGCCGGCACGCGGCCTGAACCGGCCGTATCCGTGCCAAGCGCGAAGGTGGCGAGGCCGGATGCCACCGTCACCGCCGAACCCGAGCTCGAACCGCCTGAAATATAGTCGGCGTCAAAGACCGATCGTGGCGCTCCATGGGGCGAGCGTGTGCCATTGAGGCCGGTCGCGAACTGGTCGAGATTGGTCTTGCCGATTACGATCGCACCTGCCGCCCGCAGTCGTGCAACGACAGTTGCGTCCTTCTCGGGATTATAAGCGAAAGCCGGGCAGGCGGCGGTGGTCGGCAGCTCCGCCACGTCGATGTTATCCTTCACCGCGAAGGGAATACCCCAGAGCGGCAGGCTGTTCGGCTCGGGTGCACGTTCCATCAGAGCTCGTGCTTCGGCCCGCAATGTATCATCAGGCGTCGGCGTGATGAAGATTGCCGGATCCTTCGAGGCGGCCCGACGCGTAATGACGGTCTCGATGACATCGAGCGGGCTTTTGCCTGCCTCATAGGCTGCGCGAAGGCTTGTCAGATCAAGAATGGTCGGCAGCATGGTTCAGCATTCCTCCAGAACAACAATGATATCGCCCGCTTTGACGTTTCGTCCGGGGCCGGCACGCAGGTCGCGAACGCGGCCCGGCGCATGTGCGGTGACGTTGATTTCCATTTTCATGGATTCGATGATGGCAAGCGTGTCGCCAGCCGCGACCGGTGCACCCGGCTCGACCAGAAGTTTCCAGATATTACCGGGCACGGCGCTGGCAACGCCGAAGCAGCCTTCGGGGATATCTCCGTCAGGGCTTTCACCGGTGCCTTCGTCGGTAACGAAGCTGTCGAGGCCTGCCTCCTTCCAGCGCTGGCGCTCGGCGTCGAAGGCGGCCTGCTGACGAGCCTTGAAGGTCCCGATCGAGACGGCATTCGCCTGCAATTCCTTCTCGTATGCGGCGTAGGAGAATTCCGTTTCCTCGATCTTCACAGGAAAGCCGCCATGCGGGAAGGCATTGCGCGCCTCCGTCAGTTCCTGGTGGCTGACGGGGAAGAAGCGGATCTGATCGAAGAAGTTCAGCAGCCAGGGTTTGCCCTTGGCAAAGACCGGTGTCTGCCGCCAGGTGTTCCACACCTGGATGGTGCGGCCGAAAAGCTGGTATCCGCCCGGGCCTTCCATGCCATAGATGCACATATAGGCCCCACCGATACCGACGGCATTTTCCGGCGTCCAGGTGCGGGCTGGATTGTACTTTGTGGTCACCAGCCTGTGGCGCGGATCGACCGGTGTTGCGACCGGCGCGCCAAGATAGACGTCGCCGAGGCCGAGCACGAGATAGCTCGCATCGAAGACGACGTCGCGCACGGCCTCCTCGTCTGCCAGCCCGTTGATGCGGCGTATGAACTCGATATTGGACGGGCACCAGGGCGCATTCAGGCGGACGAGTTCCTGATACTTGCGCATGGCAAGTTCCGCATCCGGATCGTTCCAGGAAAGCGGCAGATGCACAATGCGGCTCGGCACCTTGACGTCCTGGGCTGCCGGCAGGCTCGCCTCGATCTCGGCCAGCAAGCCGAGCAGGCGTTTGCGGGTCAATGCCGTACCGTCATAGTGGATCTGCAGCGAGCGGATGCCGGGCGTGAGATCGATGATCCCGGGCAGGCGGGCCTGCGATACGGCCTGCATCAAGAGATGTACCCTGAGCCGCAGGGCGATATCGAGCGTCATCGGTCCATATTCGACCAGCAGATTGTCATCACCCTGGCGGCGGTAGACGACAGAGACAGGTCCGCCGTCGCACTTGCCAATAACAGGCGAGCCTGTGTCTTCTTTCGCCCGATGCAGGACCGGCCCGGCAATCGGGTCCTCAGACCGCGTGACGGGATGGAAGCGGATGCGATCGCCCGGCTTGAACTGGCCCATCTTCCATTGCTCGTCGCGAGCGATCACCGCTGGGCAGACGAAGCCGCCGAGGCTTGGGCCGTCCGGTCCGAGGATGATCGGCATGTCGCCGGTGAAATCGATCGCGCCGATCGCATAGGCATTGTCATGCAGGTTGGAGGGATGAAGGCCGGCTTCGCCGCCATCGCTGCGCGCCCATTTCGGCGCGGGACCGATGAGGCGTACGCCGGTGCGCGCGCTATTGAAATGCACCTCGTAACTCGTCGAAAACAGCGTCTCGATATCGCCATCCTGAAAGAAATCAGGTGCGCCATGCGGACCGTAGACAACGCCGACCTCCCATTCGCGCGTCAATTCCGCTGGTTCGATTGGTGGCTTTGGCGGTTCGGCGGCGGTCTGACGGGCAAGATGCAGCACATGGCCTGTCTTCAGCGTGCCGGTGGCGTTGCCGCCGAACTGGCCGAGCCCGAAAGTGGCGCGGGAGCCCAGCACGACGGGAGCGGCAAAACCGCCCGCCACGGCGAGGTAAGCTCGCTGCCCTGGCCCATCGATGCTACCGATCGACAGGATCTGACCGGCGTGGATGGTGACGGCCTCACCGTGAGGCAGTTTCACGCCGTCGACGCTCATCGCCATCCTCGCGCCGGCAAGGGCAACCACCGTGTCGGTATGGAAACTCAGCACCGGGCCGGAGACCGTCAGTTCCAGTGCCGCGACCATATCACCATTGCCGACGAGACGGTTGGCGTGCCGGAATGAGCGCTCGTCCATCGGACCGCTCGGCGGCACGCCGACATGCCAAAGGCCGAGCCTCCCCGGCAATTCCTGAATGCTCGACTGCGCGCCCGGGGCGATCACCTCGATAACGTCAGGCACGAAGGAAAAGTCCCGCAACGCTGTGGTGGCCACCTTGCCGCTGGCGAGAAGCTCGGAGCCTGCGATGGCGCGAAGATAGTCGAGATTGGTCTCGATACCCGATATCGACGTGCCAGAGAGTGCTGCCCTCAGCTTCTCGATTGCCGCCGGACGATCTTCGGCGGAAACGATCAGCTTGGCGAGCATCGGATCGTAGAAAGGCGTCACCTCTGTGCCGGTCTCGATCCAGCCATCGAGGCGGACATCTTCGGGGAAGACAACCTCCGTCAGCAGGCCGGCACTCGGGCGGAAATCGGCATGCGGCATCTCGGCATAGACGCGCACTTCGATCGCTGCTCCCTCCGGCTGTAGCGCCTCGGAGCCCGAAAGCACGTCCTCGCCGGCGGTCTGGCGGATCATCCATTCGACGAGGTCGATGCCGAACACGGCTTCCGTAACGGGATGTTCGACCTGCAGGCGGGTGTTCACCTCGAGGAAGTAGAATTCCTCACGTATGGGATCATAGATAAATTCGACGGTACCGGCGGATTCGTAGGAGACCGCCGAGCCGAGGTCGATGGCTGCCTTGTGCAGGCGAGCGCGGGTTGCAGCCGAAAGACCGGGAGCGGGGGTTTCCTCGACCACCTTCTGGTTTCGCCGCTGCAGCGAGCAGTCGCGCTCGCCGAGCGCGATGACCTTGCCTTTGCCATTGCCGAAGATCTGCACCTCGACATGCCGCGCCTCCGCCACGAAACGCTCGATATAGACGCGCGCATCGCCGAAGCTTGCCCGCGCGGTGCGTTGCACGCTTTCGAAGGATGCCTTCAGGCTTTCGGGATCAGCGCAGAGCTGCATACCGATGCCGCCGCCGCCGGCCGTACTTTTCAGCATCACGGGATAGCCGATCGTTTCTGCCGCCGAGAGCGCTTCATCGGCGCTCGAGAGCAGGCCGGTGCCGGGCAGGAGTGGAACGCCGCTCGCCTTGGCGAGTTCGCGCGCCGTATGCTTCAGGCCGAACGCGGAGAGGTGTTCGGGCCGCGGGCCGATGAAGGCGATGCCTTCGGCGGCGAGCCGCTCGGCAAAACCGATATTTTCCGAGAGAAACCCATAGCCGGGATGCACTGCTTCCGCCCCCGTCGCCTTGCAGGCGGCGATGACGGCATCGACATTGAGATAGCTTTCGCTCGCCGGTGCCGGCCCAAGGCGGATTGCTTCATCGGCCACCATTGCGGGTTTGGCGAAGCGGTCGGCATCGGAATAGACGGAGACCGACGCAATGCCCATGCGCCTCAGGGTCTTGATGACCCGGATGGCGATTTCGCCTCGGTTGGCGATCAGGACTTTCTTGAACATGTCAGTCCTCGCCATCCCAGATCAGCACCCGGATCGGCGTCGGATCGAAACCGTTGCAGGGATTATTGATCTGCGGGCAGTTGGAGATGACGCAGAGCACGTCCATCTCGGCGACGAGTTCTACATAGTCACCCGGCGCGGAAATGCCGTCGACGATTGTCATCTCGCCATTCGGCTTGATCGGCACGTTCATGAAGAAGTTGATGTTCGGCACGATATCGCGCTTGCCCATGCCGTGCTTGCTGACTTCAAGCACGAAATTGTCGCGGCAGGCGTGGAGATATTTTGTGCCATGGCCGAAGCGCACGGTGTTGCTCTCGCAGGAGCAAGCGCCGGCCGAGGTGTCATGGCGGCCGCAACTGTCGGCCGTCATGGTCAGCATGACATTGCCTTCGTTCGACACGATTTTCGTACCGATGCCGATATAGGCGGCACCCTGCATGCGCATCGTATCCTGATTGGAATAGCGCTCGGAGACATCATCGGCACGATAGAAGAGCGTGTCGATCGCCTGCTGGCCGTAGCTGTCCTCGATGCGGATTGTCTGGCCCTTGCGCACGATGCCGGACCACGGCGCTTCGGCCGCGATGAAATGATCCTGGGCGGCATTTTGAACGCTGCGGGCAGGGGAGGTCTGGATGAAATCGGACATCGTTCTCTCCTCAAGCCTGCATCAGGGCGTTGTTTTCGAAGCCGCGTACGGCTTCGGCCGTAGCCGTGCGGCAAAGATCATCCGCAGCCGGAGCCGCCACCTTGTAGCGGGTGATGACAACAGGCTTCGGTTGGTAGGTCGGATCCGGATCGAGGGGATGCGGGCAATTGGATAAGCCGACCAGCATGTCCATTTCGGAACGCAACTCGACGTAATCGCCGCTGTTGGAGCGTTTGCCCTGCCAGCCAAAGCCACCGGCCTCGGCAAGGCGCACTGGCGCGAAGAGATTGAGGATGCCTGGAATATCGCGACGGTCGAGGCCGAGCTTGACCGCAGCGAGGACGAGGTTGTCGCGGGTGTTTCGGGTCTTCTGGCCGGCATATTTCGCTGCGTTCGAGGCGGCCGTCGAGCCACCCATCAGGCAGTCGTGGGCGCCGGAACTGTCCTCGATCATCGAGAACATGACGCGGCCCATGTCGGAGAAGATCACGCGCCCCTTGCCGAGCGCCGTCGTCCACTGGACCTTGGCGGTATCGACGAGATTGATCCGCTCGCTCGTATCATCGGCATTCCAGGCGACGAGCGCCACGGTGGAATTGCCTTCGGCCTGATCGACGCGGATCGCCTCGCCACGCAAAAGCTTCGTCGACCAGTACCAACCACCGGGGATGGTCTCCTGGTGGATGACGGTGTTCGCATCGATGGCCGGCGCCGGCAGCGGGCTTGGGCCGGGCAGGGCCTTGGGGGCGAATTCCAGGCCCTTCTTCTGATGCTCCTCGTAGCGCGCACGATTGGCGGCGATCTCCTCGGGGGAGCGTCTTACATGCATCATTGCATCTCTCCTGACGGTGCCAGGTCGTCCCGGCTGTGCCCCGGGGAAGCGACCGGGCCGTCCCGGTCGGGGCTGAAGATCGTTGACTGGCCGGCAAGGCGCGGCGGCCAGATGGAAATGTCCTTTGTAATGGTGGCGCCGTAACGCTCCTTCTCTTCCGGCCGGTCGCGACGGCGTTCGAAGGCGACGACGCGGCTGGCGAGTGTGAAGGCCTCGCGCATGTCATGGGTAACCATGACGACGGTCATCTGCGTTTCGTGCCAGAGCCGCTTCATCAGCGTGTGAATTTCGGCGCGGATGCCGGGATCGAGCGCGCCGAAGGGCTCGTCGAGCAACAGTACCTTCGGCTTCATGATGAGTGCCTGGGCGAGCGCAAGGCGCTGCTGCATGCCGCCGGAAAGCTGGGCCGGATATTTCCCCTCCGAACCGGCAAGCCCGACCTCCGCGATCAACTGGCGCGCTTCCGCGATAGCGTTGCGACGTGCCGCGCCAAAGAGCTTGGCCTTGTAGCGCGCGGCGGACAACTCCTTGCCGAGCAACACGTTGCCGAGCACCGTCAGATGCGGAAAGACGGAATAGCGCTGGAAGACGACACCGCGATCCGGTCCCGGCTCCGGTGGCAGCGGCACGCCGTCGAGCAGGATCTTACCCTTCGTCGGCCGTTCCTGGCCAAGCAGCATGCGCAGGAAGGTGCTCTTGCCGCAGCCGGAAGGCCCGACAAGGGCGACGAAGGCCCGCGAGGCAACGGTCAGCGATACGTCCTCGAGCACGATCTGGTCGCCATATTCCTTCCAGACCCTTTCGATCCTGAGTTCGCTCATGCCTGCTTCTCCAGTTCCGACCAGGGGAAGACGGCAATGCGCAGACGGTCGAGCAAAGTGTTCATCACCACGGCGAGCAGGGTGATCCAGACGACATAGGGAAAGATAATATCCATCGAGAGATAGCGGCGGACGAGGAAGATGCGGTAGCCGAGGCCGGAATCCGAGGAGATCGCCTCGGCCGCAATCAGGAACAGCCACGCTGGGCCGAGTTGCAGCCTGAGGCAGGTGATCAGCCGCGGCAGGATCTGCGGCAGCACGACGCGCAGGCCGATCTGCCAGGAGGAGCCGCCAAGCGTCTCGGCCTTGACGATCTGTTCGCGAGGCAGTTCCAGCGCCTTCAGTGCCAGGTCGCGGATCATCGTCGGAGCGACGCCAATGACGATGAGGGCGATCTTCGAAGTCTCTCCGAGACCCATAACGATGAAGAGGATTGGCAGAAGCGCCAACGGCGGAACCATGGAGATCACGGCGACAAAGGGGGAAAGCAACGCCCTCAGATAGGGCAGCATGCCGATCAACATGCCAATTGCGAGCGCAATTGCCGTCGAGATGCCGAGGCCGGAGAGCAGGCGGATCAGGCTCGCGCCCGTGTCCGACCAGAGCAGAAATTCGCCGGTACGCTGGTCGGCGACGAAGGCCAGACGGTTGATCGCATCGGCAAAGCCGGCAATGCTTGGCAGAAGCTTGTCATTGGCATTTTCCGCCAGTCGTGCGGCCGAGCCAAAGGCATAGGCGACAACGAGCAGCACGAAGGGTAGCAGCATCAAGGCAAATTGCGTGCCCCGGCTCGGCCTCGTGTTGATCCAACGCATGGGAAATGCTCCGCTGGTGAAGGGAAGGGGCGCGGCTAAGCCGCGTCGCCATTGCGATCAGAGCGAACCGTCGGCGGCTGCCTTCATGTAGGTCTCGGTGAAGCGCAGCTTCACATTGCCTGTGTCGCCCAGTACCTTGCCATCGGGCATTTCAATGCCGATGACGTCAGCGGACGGCGCGCCATTGCCGAGCAACCCCTTCTCGAAAAGGAAGGTGCGCACCAGATCCATGGTCTTCGGCAGGCCGGGCGAGGCGGTGAAGGCAACGGCATCGGCCGGCTTGTCGAAGAGCTTGGTGGCGGCCAGCTGAGCTTCGAAGCCGGCGAGATCGGTGCCCGAAGCGGAGCCCATGGCCTCGCGGGCCGCCTTGCCTTCGGCAGTATCGGCTCGCAGCAGGGCAGCCGTCTCGTACCAGATGCCGGCGAGCGCCTTGCCGAAATTCGGATTGTCCTTGAGCACGCCGCTGTTGGCGACCATCAGGTCGATGATTTCGCCTGGCACCTGCGAGCTGTCAAAAACCTTCTTGGCTGTGGGATCTTCGAGGATGGTCGAGACCAGCGGGTTCCAGGTGACAACGGCGGAGACATCGGCGGTCTTGTAGGCAGCGACCATGTCGGCATCAGACGTGTTGACTACCTTTACGTCGCGCTCCGTCAGCTTGATACTTTCGAGCGCTCGGGCGAGCAGATAGTGCGAGACGGAGAATTCGACGAGATTGACGTTCTGGCCCTTGATATCGGCAAGGCTCGCCTTGTCCTTCAGGATGACGGCGTCGTTGCCATTCGAGAAGTCGCCGACGATGACGGCGGTCGTATCGACGCCGCCGGCGGCCGGGATCGACAGGCCGTCCATGTTGGTCAGCGTCACGGCATCGAAGGCGCCGGCCGTATACTGGTTCATCGACTCCACGTAGTCGTTGAACTGGGTGACATCGATCTTGATGTCGTATTTGTCGGCCCATTTCTTGACGATGCCGTGGTCAGCCGCATAACCCCAGGGCATCCAGCCGACATAGATGGACCAGGCGACCTTGAATTCGGTCTTCTGCTCGGCCTCGGCGATGGAACTGAAAGCCAGTGCCAGCGAAGTGGAGAGGGCGGTAATGGAAAGGATCTTCGAAAAAGTCTGCATTGAAATTCCCCTTTTGCTTTTCTTCAAAAGGGATCGGCAATGACCATCGTGCCGCCAATCCCTTGGCTTACGAGGTCTCCCGGGCTTTTGTCCCGCCGTGCACCCGACAGGATTTCTCCCCCGCCGGTAGTAGCTCTCGGACCAGTCGCGCTTTTTTGAAAACGCCGGAACCCTAGCCACCAACTCTGCCCATTTCGATGCAAGCGCTATGCCAGATCGCGCATGTGGTTGATTTTCAAAGATTGGCGTGTGTCGCGCATTATTCAGCGCTGTGAAAGTGCATACTGATGCCTATCTGATGAGCAAATCGCGAAATGGCGTAGATAAAACGCACAAGATTTGTGCGGCCGCAAAATACCGGCTAAGTTAGGAAGTGGTCGGTTTCTGCAGCAAAGTGACCAGCACGTAGATCGTCAAAATACTCCTGAGAAAGAGGTAGTTCATTCGGTACCTCACTGCTGCTATGACATGCGTGAAGCGGGTTGATGAACGCATGTTCACCTCAGAGAATTGAGTGCAGCATTTGGTCCACAGACCGCGAGTCTTCGATGCTCTTCTAGCGCGCCGCGAGCCGATCGTCGTTCTCGACGCGCCCGCCGGCATGGGCAAGACGTTGGCTCTGAATGAGATTGCCGCTCATTTCGGCGCCGAGATTCACGCCGATGAAACGGCACCCGCATGGCGACCTGATCAGGTCTGCATCTGGGATATCCCACCCCATGGCAAGCCGGCCGCCTTACCTGAAGCCTTTCTGTCGGCTCGGGCGCGGATTTTTATCGCAAAGCGCCCCGATACGCTGCTGCCAGGCCTCTCGCGGGCTATCGCCTATGGTCAGGCCTATGTCGTGGACCAAACTTTTCTGCTCATCGACCAGCACGAAGCGACAGAGATTTTTGCCGAGGGCGTGGCTGATATCATGCACGCATCAGGCGGGTGGCCCCTGATTGCATTCAATCCGACATTGAGCGCTGAACGCTTGAGCGCATTCCTCGAAAGCGAGCTTCTTCAATCCGCGCCACCCGAAGTCCTTGTCGATCTCCGCATCGTTCTGGATACGGGCAAAGGGGATTTTCGCGAACAATCCCATTTCCTTCCCCTCGTCGCGGCGAACGGCCTGCGCGTAAAGGCGATCGCCGGCGAGATCGATCGTGCGCTCGATGCCGTGATAGCGGAGCGGATCAAGGTGCTGGCAGACGCCAAGGCGATTGCGGACAGTTTTGCAGCCCATGGCCATCCCATACGAGCGATCGAGATATTCCAGCGCATTGGCCTATACGACAACGCGCTCAAGGTCTTCACCGAGGCGAAAGGCATCTTCCTCCTCTATTTCCATGGACCGGAAGCCTATGATCGAATTCTCGCCGGTTTTCCGCGAAGCTACGCGCTGCAAAGCGAAGTCCTGGTGCTTGCACTCGCACTGCAGGCATTGAAACTCGGGGATGTGTCGCGTGCGCGTCGACTGCTTGCCGACCGTTTCGGCGATCTGGCCAACGATCCGGAGGCAGTCTTTGCCCAGAATGCCGTGTTTTCTCGGGAATTCAGGGCATTCCGGCTGCTGATGCTCATCTATGAAGACTATTTCTTCTCCGAAAAGCTCCTGGAAACCTGCTTCGCGCTCGTTGCCGAATTCCCGCTCGACGACCATCTTTTTCGCGGCAGCTTCTACAATTCCGTGCTCGAATTCTACATCCGAAACCGGCGTTTTGCGGAGGCAGAGGAAGTGGCGCAACGTGCAATGCACCATTACGAGCGCGCCAATGCCCCGATGCTCTGCTTTTATGTCAGCCTCCATCAGGCGCTGATCCGTCTCTTGATGGGTGATGCGCTGGCGGCCCGCAAACATTCGCTCCGGGCTGCGGAAAGTCTTCGCGAGCTTCCATTCGAAAGCCGAAATGATCAGCGTCTTCAATTGCTCCTTGAGGCCTGCGTCGAATACGAGACCGGACGGGCTGAACCGCTTGCGCGGTTTCTCAGCCTCGAGATCGACGATTTCTCCCATAGCGAGATCTGGCCAAGCCTGCTGGAATTTGCGTTGCACTACGGCAGCCAGGCACTTGGAGACCATTTCTCGACGATCGCGGCGCGCAGCTTTCTCGACCGTTGGCGAGTTTATCAGGTGTCCAACCGCCAGTTCCAGGCGATGATCGAAATCCGCGAAGCGGCCATCCTGCAGAATGCAAATCGCTGGCAGGAGGCGTCGCAATGCCTTGCAGCAATCACGTCGCGCGTCGACCGGAACCGGGTGGTGAGCAATGACGGAGAGCTTGTCCATCTGCATGATCGCGACGAGATCGCGCTCGCGCTCGCATGGCTGCGCCAGATAACGTACGAGCAGCCTGCACGCCCTGGACTTGACGATCTGATCGAGGGCATTATTGGCAATCTGCATCTGACTGACCGCCAGCGTCTGAGTGGGCAGATTTGGCTCGCCTATATTGCCAAGCGCCAGCGCAACCTGACGCGTGCCCGTGCCATCCTGCAGAAGATCTTTGAGGATTGCGCCCGGCTTGGCGCAATCGCCCCGCTTTCGGAAGAGCGTGTTTTCCTGGAGGAGTTGATCGACAACCAGCGCATCGGTGGCTTCCTGGCGACGTCGCTGCCTATCAGGCAGATCATCCGCAAGCTGCGCGACAGTGGAAGGTTGTCGAGCCGCTCTGCGGGCGGGCGCAATGACCTGTCGCGGCGCGAGAGCAAGATCCTGCTGATGATTTCGGAAGGCGCTGCCAACAAGTTCATTGCCAGCACCCTCGGCCTCAGCGAGGCGACGGTAAAATTCCATCTCGGCAATGTCTATCGCAAACTCGGCTGCCGCAACCGGCAGGAGGCGATCAGCGCGGCAAGGGCGCTCGGTTTTGTCAGCTGATTCAGAATCCGGGCGAGATCGGCGTCTCCGCGGACACAAAACCTAGACCATTTAAACAAAAACCTAGACCCGTCATCTGTTGAGCAGGTTGCTTTGCATATGCAATCTTCTTCTCAGACCTCCTCTGGCGGACAATCGGATGGGTCAGCGATGGGAACGCTGCAAACCGGCAACCCAAGTGCTGGATGTCCCTCCCGAGCAGACCGTACCGTTTAGCGCTGGGTACAAGGCGGTCCAACAAAAGCGATCAAAATGGTCGCAGGGAACTTTTGAACCGGGAGATATCATGAGCAGATTACAGCTGATTGCTTCTACCGCTATGGCCGTGCTTGCCGCCGGCTTTGCGGGCTCGGCCGCGGCCAAAACAACAGTGACCATGAATACCGTTCAGATCTTCGGTACGATTGATCCCGCCAAGATCTCTGACTACACCGACTATATGGCTGCCGTGAACCTCTACGACGGTCTGGTGACCGTCGATTCCAGCGGCAACCTGCAGCCTGAGCTTGCCGAGAGCTGGACGGTCTCGCCGGATGCCAAGGAAGTGACCTTCAAACTGCGTTCCGACGCGCATTTCAGCGATGGTTCGCCCGTCGAGGCCGCAGACGTCGTCTATTCCTTCGAACGGCTTTTGAAAATCAATCTCGGGCCGGCCAACCTTTTCGCAGACGTGCTGAAGCCGGGTTCGGTCGTGGCCGTCGATCCGCACACCGTTAAATTCACCCTCTCGAAAGCCTTCGCGCCGTTCCTCAGCACGGTCCCGGCCGTCTTCATCGTCAATGCCGATGTGGTCAAGGCCAATGCCGGCAGTGATGACGGCCAGACCTATCTTTCGACGAAGACTGCCGGTGCGGGTCCCTACACCCTGAAGAACTGGGACCGTGGCGCGTCAATGACGATCGAACGCGATCCCAAATACTACAAGGGCTTCAATGACGGCCCGATCGACGAAGTGCGTTGGATCATCACCAATGACGAGGCGACCGTACGCTCGCTTGCAGCCTCTGGCGAACTCACGATGAGCAGCCAATACCAGGCGCCCGATACCTACAAGGCGCTGCAGGAGATGGGCCGCTTCAACATCGTCAGCGAAGATACGACGATCGGCTTCTACCTGAAGCTCAATACCAAGGTACCGCCGACCGACGATATCCATATTCGCCGTGCACTTGCCTATGCAACCGACTACGACACGATCCGCAGCGTCATCGTGCCGGGCGGTCAGTTGAATGGTCCGCTGCCTTCAGGTTTTGCCGACTATTATGCGAGCGACCTGCCGGCACCGAAATACGATCTCGAGGCTGCCAAGGCGGAAATTGCCCAGTCGAAATATGCCGGCGGCGAGATACCGATCACGCTTGGCTATGTTGCCGGCACCAAGTTCGAGGAAGAGCTCAGCCTGCTGATGCAGTCGAACCTCGAACAGCTAGGCTTCAAGGTGATACAGCAGGCCGATCCGTGGAACCGAGTGACGGAAATTGCCGGCAAGGTCGAAACGACGCCAAACGTCAACCAGATCTTTTTCGGCCCGACCTATCCATCGCCGGATTCCATGTTCTTCACGCAATATCATTCGAAAGCGGCCGGCACCTGGGCTTCGGCCGAATGGCTGCAGGATCCGGCAATCGATGCCCTGATCGATCAGGCTCGCGAAACGCCCGACAAGGCCAAGCAGGCCGAGATCTACAAGGAATTGCAGCACAAGATCGTCGATCTGCAGCCGGATGTCTTCCTGGAAACGCAGACGGTACAGCATGCCATGGACAAGTGCCTGGAAGGCTTCCATGCCGTGCCGATGCAGTCCTTTGACTACAAGTTCACCCGTTATCGCTGGACCTGCAAGTAACGGCTGAGCGCGTTTCGGGCAGTGTCACCCTCATGACGAACTGCCCGGAAAGGATGGCCCGGAAGGGCCGTCCACATCCTCTATCATGGATTGAAACAGGGCTGGAACATTGGAATTCCTCCTCTTCCTGGTCAGGCGCGCCTTGTGGTCGCTGCTTGTTCTTTTCGGACTGTCGGTGGTGATCTTCACGATCGCTCGCGGCATGCCGGGGGATCCGGTGAGATTGGCGCTCGGGCCGCGTGCCAGCAATGAGCAGGTCGAGCAATTTCGCCAGACACTCGGCTTCGACAAGCCGCTGATCCAGCAATACGGAATCTATGTTTCCGGGCTCGTCGGCGGCGATCTAGGCCTGTCGCTTCTGACCAAGCGCCCCGTCAGCAACGATATCCGCGAGACCTTTGCCGCGACCTTCGAGCTGGTGCTCGCCACGATCACCATCGCCTTCCTGTTCGGTGTTCCTTTGGGTGTCGCTGCCGCGCGCTGGAAAGACAAATGGCCAGATAATCTGGTGCGGCTGATTGCGATCTTTTCCGCCGTGACGCCGAGCTTCTTCCTCGCGCTGGTACTGCAGATCCTTGCCGGCTATGTGCTTCATATCCTGCCGACGACCGGGCGCCTGCCGCCAGGCATGGTCTTCAGTGCCGATATTACCGGTCTCGTCACGCTCGATTCCCTGCTGCATGGGCGGCTGGACGTTTTCGGCGAGGGCCTGCGCTATCTCCTTCTTCCCTCGCTTGCGCTCTCTGCGGCGACCATGGGCCAGATAGCACGCATCACGCGCTCCTCGATGATCGACGTTTCCAGCCAGGATTATATCGAGGCGAGCCGAGCCTTCGGCATTCCCGAGCGCGTGCGGGTCTTCAAATATATGTTGCGGCCGAGTTTCGTTCCGCCTCTCACCATTTCCGGCCTCGAATTCGCATCGCTGATCGGCAACGCCTTCGTCGTCGAACTCGTCTTCGCTTGGCCCGGCATGGCCGCCTATGGCGTGCGCACCATCATGCAGAAGGACCTGAACGCAGTCATGGGCGTGGTGATCGTCTCCGGCGTCTTCTTCGTTATCGTCAATCTCGTCATCGATGTGCTGGTCGGCATTGTCGATCCGCGCATTCGTATCCGGGGGAGGCGCTGATGTCCGATACGCCTGTTATCGAGGTCGAACGCCTCTCGAATGCCTATCAGAACTGGTATCGCTTCTCGCGCAATCCGACCGCCGTCATCGGTGCAGCGATCGTCATCATCTGCGTGCTCGCCGCGATCCTCGCGCCATGGATCACGCCGCATCCCGAACATGTCGGTGCTGCCGTCAATTTTCGCGCCCGCCATCTGCCGCCATCAGGCGACTTCTGGTTCGGCACGGACAATGTCGGCCGCGATATCTTCAGTCGCGTGATCTTCGGCATGCGTATCTCCTTGCTTCTGGCGCTGGTCGTGCTCGGCACGGCCGTTCCGATCGGCACCATCCTCGGCATTCTCGCCGGCTATTTTGGAGGCTGGGTCGAGGTGCTGATCATGCGCGTGACGGATATCGCGCTCGCCATCCCGCCGCTCGTCATGGCGCTCGCCGTCGCCGCGGTGCTGTCGCCAAACCTCATCAATTCGCTGCTTGCCATATCAGCGCTCTGGTGGACCTGGCATACACGACTGATCTATTCGATCACCAAGCAGATCCGCGCCCAGGAATTCATCGAGGCGGCGGAAACGCTCGGTGCGAGCAAGTTCCATATCCTGTTCCGCGAGATCCTTCCGAACTGCGTCTCGGCAATCGCCGTGAAGACCTCGCTCGATTGCGGCTTCGTCATCCTCGTCGGCGCCTCGCTCTCCTTCCTGGGCCTCGGCATCCAGCCGCCGACGCCGGATCTCGGCACGATGGTTGCCCAAGGCGCCGCCTTCCTGCCGGATTACTGGTGGGAATCGGTTCTGCCTGGCTCCGCCATTCTTTTCGTCGCGCTGGGCTTCAACCTGCTGGGTGATGGCCTGCGAGACCTCTTCGACGTCCAGGAGGTCCGATGAGTTTCCCTCTCCTGCGTGTCAGCAATCTCTCGGTCGAGTTCTCCACCTATGGCCGCACCAGCCGCGTGCTGCACGACGTCAGCCTCGACGTCCCGGCCCGGTCGCAAGTTGCCCTTGTCGGCGAAAGCGGCTCTGGCAAGACGGTGACGATGAAGGCGATCATGGGCCTGCTACGCCAGCCACCCGCCCGCATCACATCCGGCGAGATCTATTATGATGGCGCCGATCTGCTCACCATGCCCGAGAAGGACCGGCTGCGGCTGCGCGGTACCGCCATGTCCATGGTGTTCCAGGACCCGATGAGTTCGCTCAATCCGGTCTTCACCGTTGGCGACCAGATGGGCACGATCCTGAAATATGCGGATAAGCGTCTCGGCCGCTCGCGCTCGCGCAGGGAGCGCATGGTGCGCGTCCATCAGGTGCTCGAACAGGTTCGCATGCGCGATCCCGAGCGCGTTACGCAGGCCTTCCCGATCATGCTGTCAGGCGGCATGCGCCAGCGCGTGCTGATCGCCATGGCGCTCTTGAGTGAACCGCAGCTTTTGATCGCCGATGAACCGGGCACCGCGCTGGACGTCACCACGCAGGCGCAAATCCTGAAACTGCTGAAGGATCTTGTTGAAGAGCGCGGTCTGGCGCTGCTGATGATCACCCACAATCTCGGCGTCGTGCGCGAGACCTCGAACTATGTCTATGTCATGAACAAGGGCGCCATTGTCGAACATGGCGAGACCGCCGGTATCTTCGACAATCCGCGCGATCCTTACACCCGCAGCCTGATCGATGCCGTGCCTAGGCTGACAGGCGGTACGCGTCCCAGCGGGGAGGTCACCGCATGAGCACGCCGATGCTTGAGATCCGCAATCTTGCGAAATCCTTTCCAGTTCGCAATGCCTTTGGCCGCCAGATCGGCGAGGTGAGGGCGGTTGACGACGTTTCCTTCTCGATCGAGAAGGGGAGGGTCTACGGACTCGCCGGCGAAAGCGGCTCCGGCAAGTCGACCATCGCCCGCATGATCATGGGGCTCGAAAAACCGGATGCCGGCGAAATCCTGATTGATGGCGAAGGCCTTGTGAAAACGGGACGTCACCATTCGCGACATGTGCAGATGGTCTTCCAGAATCCAGGCTCTTCGCTCAATCCGCGTCGTACCGTTGGCCAGTCCGTCGCCGTGCCGCTCAATGCACACGGTTTTGCTGGCAACAGGCGCCAGCGCATTTCCGAGCTATTGGAGATGGTGCAACTGCCGGCGAATTTCGCCGAGCGTTATCCGCACGAGCTTTCCGGTGGCCAGAAACAGCGCGTGGCAATTGCACGCGCACTTGCCGTCGAGCCGAAACTGCTCGTACTCGACGAACCGACCTCGGCGCTCGACGTCTCGGTACAGGCGCGGGTCATCGACCTTTTGACCGATCTCGCCCGGCGCATGGATCTCACCTATCTTTTCATTTCCCACGATTTGAGCCTGATGCGCAATTTCGCCGGCACTGTCGGCGTGCTCTATCGCGGCCAGATCGTCGAAACGGGGGCGGTATCCTCCGTCTTCGAACACCCATCCCACGATTATACACGGCTTCTCCTCGCCTCCGTTCCCGTCATTTCGAAGGAGGAGGAGGCGATGCGCCCGAAAATTTCATTGATCGACGGGGAGATCCCGACAGCCGAGAAATTGCTGGCGCTCAGGGAAGTCGATCAACAAGCAAGTCACCAACGAGGTTAGGACTGATGATCAGAATTGGTATTGACGTCGGCGGCACCAATACGGACGCCGTCATCATGAATGGACCGGACGTGATTGCCGGCGTGAAGTCAGCGACAACAGCAGATGTCATGAGCGGTGTCGTCAACGCGCTGCGTGACGTGCTCGCAGCCTCAGGGATGGAGGCATCCGCGGTCGACTTCGTCATGATCGGCACGACACATTTCACGAACGCTGTCGTTCAGCGTCGTGATCTCGCCCAGACGGCTGCCGTGCGGCTTGGCCTGCCGGCCACCGCCTCGCTGCCCCCGATGGTCGACTGGCCGGAGGATCTGAAGCAGGCAATCGGCAATCATGCCTATCTCGCTCATGGCGGCAATGAATTCGACGGCCGGGTGATCTCACCGCTCGACGAGGAAGAACTGCTGAAGATCGCCGCCGACATCAAGGCGAAGGGCATCGACACGATCGCCATCACGTCCGTCTTCTCGCCTGTGAGCACTGACTTTGAAAAGCGCGCTGGCGAGATCTTCGAAAAGGCACTTCCAGGCGCTCACATTACGCTGTCCAGCGAGATCGGCCGCATCGGCCTGCTCGAACGCGAGAATGCGGCAATCATGAACGCCTGCCTGCGCGATCTCTCGGCCCATGTAATCGATGCCTTCCGCAAGGCGATCGCGGAGACCGGCATCAAGGGCAAGTTCTTCCTGACGCAGAATGACGGCACGCTGATGGATGCCGCCTTCGCCGAGAAATTCCCAGTCCTGACCTTCGCCTCGGGTCCCACCAATTCCATGCGCGGTGCGGCCTTCCTCTCGGGTGTCAGCGATGCAATCGTCGTCGATATCGGCGGCACGACATCGGATGTCGGCTCTCTGTATAAAGGTTTCCCACGGCAGGCCACGGTCGCCGTCGAAGTGGGTGGCGTGCGCACCAATTTCCGCATGCCCGACGTCTTCTCGATCGGCCTTGGCGGCGGTTCGCATGTCGTCGAAACGGAGAACGGCATCAAGGTCGGTCCCGTGTCGGTCGGCTACCGTATTCAGACGGAAGCGCTCATCTTCGGCGGAAAGACGCTGACGACGACCGATATCACCGTTGCTGCCGGCAACGCGACACTCGGCGATCCTGCCAAGGCTTCCCATCTTCCGGCCGATCTGCTGCAGCGCGTACAGCAAAAGATCCACGACATGCTCGAGGATTGCGTGGAGCGCTCCCGCCTGTCTCCCGATCCCTTGCCTGTCATTGTCGTCGGCGGTGGCTCCATCCTCGTCAATCGGCCGATTGCAGGACTCGAAGTGATCAAACCATCGCATTTCGGCGTCGCCAACGCCGTCGGCGCGGCGATCGCGCAGGTCTCGGGTGAAGTCGACCGGGTCTATGCACTCGCCGAAATGGGGCGCGAGAAATCACTCGAAGATGCCAAGAGCCGTGCCATCGAAGCAGCGGTTGCGGCAGGCGCTGCACGCGACTCCATCGAGATCGTTGATGTCGAGGATGTGCCGCTCGCTTATCTGCCGGGCAATGCTACCCGCATCCGCGTCAAGGCTGTGGGAGAGCTCAATGCCCGCTGAAGGTTACCTGCTTAGGGAAGAGGACCTGTTGCCGCTGTCGATCGGTGCAGCGCTGCTCGGGACCGGCGGTGGCGGCAACCCCTATATCGGCATGCTGCGCGCCCGCGAATTGATACGCAAAGGCGCACAGGTGCGGGTGATACCGCTGGAGGCGCTTGCAGAGGACAGCTGGGTCGCTGAGGTCGGCGGCATCGGCGCGCCCGTTGTCGGTGTCGAGAAGATCGAGGAAGGCGGCGAATGCTATCGCGCGATGCGCGCGGTCGAGGAGACCGCGGGTGTCAAGGTTTCGGCAGTGATTTCCGCCGAAATCGGCGGCGCCAATTCCATCGAACCGATCATTGCCGCCGCGATGGCCGGACTGCCGGTCGTCGATGGTGATGGCATGGGTCGCGCCTTCCCCGAGGTGCAGATGACGACTTACATGATCTACGGCGCACCGGTCTCGCCGGCGGCTATCGCCGATGAGAAGGGCAATGTCGTCGTTTTCAGGGACGTCATCGACATGTTCTGGCTCGAGCGTTTCGCCCGCGACACGGCTGTCGCCATGGGGGCAGGGGCCGGCTTCGCCACCGCGCCGATGCGTGGCGACTTCGTCCGCCGCACCGCCATCCCCGGCACGGTCAGCCAGGCACTGGAAATCGGCCGCACGGTGCTCGATGCCCGCGCCAAGCGTCAGAATGTCGTCGAGCGTGTGATTGAAAGCGCCGGCGCCAAGCTCTTCTTCACCGGCAAGATCGTCGATATCCGCCGCGAACTGAAGGGCGGCTTTGCGCGCGGCCATGCCATCATTACTGGGACCGGCGACTGGACGGGTTCGGAAGCCCGCATCGCCATCCAGAACGAGAACCTCGTGCTCTGGATCGACGAGAAGCCGGTCATCATGGTGCCCGACCTGATCATGAATCTCGAAATCGACACCGGTGAGCCGATCACCACGGAGATGCTGCGCTATGGCCAGCGCGTCGCCGTCATCGGCCTGCCGGTGCACGATTTGATGAAAACGCCGCGCGCACTCGAAATCGTCGGGCCGAAAGCCTTCGGTTTTCCGGAGCTGACATTCGAGCCGCTCGTTACGCGCCAGACTGCGCGATAGGGGGAATGATGAAGACGTTGAGAACGATCCATGCAGAGGATCTCGAAGACATCGCGATCGGCGGCGCCATTCTCGGCACGGGTGGCGGCGGCGATCCCTATGTCGGCAAGCTGATGGCGCAGGAAGCGATCCGCAAGCATGGCCCCGTAAAGCTTGTCGATGTCGATGAACTGCCGGACGACGCGCTGGTCGTGCCCGTCTGCATGATGGGCGCTCCGACCGTCATGACCGAAAAGCTGCCCCAGGGCGACGAACTGATGAATGCCTTCCGTCAGCTCGAGAAAGTGCTGGGGCGAAAGATCGACGCGGTGCTTTGCGGCGAGGCAGGTGGGATCAATTCGACCACGCCTTTCGTTGTCGCCGCAGCAAGCGGCCTGCCGCTCGTCGATGGTGACGGCATGGGGCGTGCCTATCCCGAGCTGCAGATGGAGACCTTTACGCTGCACGGCGTCTCGGCAACGCCGATGGTGCTTTGCGACGACAAGGGCAATTCACTGGTTCTGGAAACAGTGAGCAACGGCTGGACGGAACGTCTGGCGCGCGCCGCAACTGTCGAAATGGGCGGTTCTGCCTTGCTCGCCTTCTATCCGATGAGCGGAGAGGTGGCCAAGAAGGCGGTTGTGCGCGGGACGCTGTCGCTATGCGTCAACCTTGGCCGCACACTGCGGGAAACCCGAACAGCACATGCCGATCCCGTGGCTGCCATCACCAGGTTGCTCGGCGCGAGCATCATCTTCCACGGCCGCGTCAAGGATGTCGATCGCCGCACCATCGGTGGCTTTGCCCGGGGCAGTGCGCGTTTCGACGGTCTCGACGATTGGAAAGGCCACGGCTTCAGGCTGGATTTCCAGAACGAATTCCTGATGGCTGAGCGGGATGGCAAGATAATTTGCACGACGCCCGATCTCATCACGCTGCTGGAGGCTGAGACGGGGGCTCCCGTGACCGCAGACTCCTTGCGGTATGGATTGCGCCTCGTGGCGCTCGCCTTCCCGTGTAACCCGCAATGGCAGACACCGGCCGGGATCGCCTTGGTGGGGCCGCGCTACTTCGGTTACGATACGGATTACAAGCCTTACGCGTTCACCTAGGTGTGGGACGGTTTGCAGTGATGGTTCGAGTGCTCAGCGCGGCTTTGTATGCGCTGAGCGCCGAAGTTGTGGCGCTTTCCGCATGACTGCCCAGCTTTAACTGTATGGTCTGTCCGGCACTCTATGGAATGTCTCTCGACTCCAGTTCCGGGCAGCTTGACTCGTTTCCGAAGGTGATCTCCTTGCGATCCCCGTTAATGGTCAGCCCTCTGAAGGTCAGCACGTTCTCGTCGCGATAGACGATCTCGCTGCGGTAAATGCCGGCGCGTATTGCTCTGTTCCTAGCCCGACTGACGTTGCACTGCCCGATTGGCGGCGTCACATGCCAATTGGATGTGCCTTGCGTGTCGGTCTGCCAGCCGCCCGCGGAAGCAAGCGTCGAACTGGCGAGCAGTGCAAATGCTGAAAGTACAAGTTGGGACGACAATCGAGATTTCACGATGTTACTCCGAGGCAATTCCGCTATCGATGCCTCCGCTATTATCTGAAGTTGCTCAATAGATCATCCGACATCGTCCTGATCGGCTTTGAACTTCTCGGGGAATGGTGAACAACCACTCTAACAACACGCTTCCTTTTTAGCTCGGGTTCATCCGTTGTCGACTTACGTTGCCGCGTCGCGGTAGCGGGTTTGGGAGTCTGAGGTTCGGGCTATGGTTCCATAATGTTAATTATGCGATCCTTGTGTGCAGTGGGGGTACATTCTATTTCCAAGTGCGACATGCCAATGATGCCAACGGGTTACCAATCGCAAGGATGACACAATGAAGCGCACCTACTCCCAGATTGGATTGGACGAACGCCGCAAGTTTGTTCGCTGGAGAACGGCTGCCTCAGTGCTGCTGTCATAGCAACACGCGATACCCACTTCAATTGAGGGACGCTTTGTCATCTGACACATGCAGTCCAGCGGCCTTCAAGCCGGCAAGGAAACGCTCCTGGTCCTCACTCCGGGCCAGCCGCTTGGCGACTTCTCGCCTGACGTTCGGGATCAGTGCGGGTGACCGAAGCTGGATCCAATCGAGTTGCTCCTTTGCTTCGGCCGTTTTTCCAAGGGTGCCTAAGATTGAGAGCAAGACAAGGCGATGCATCGGGTTGTAGTTCAAGTCCGACATGCGCGACCAAAGTTCCGCGGCTTGCGTGTCACCTCGCATGAAGGCACAGAGCGCCATCCCGACTTCGTAATAGCCGCGCGGCCCTGCATCCTTGTTGATTACCTCGGAAATCAGTTCACAGCCTCTGCTCCATTTTCCCGACATCGACAGACGCAAGCCGTATTCACCCGCCACTTCCGTGTCATTCGGATTGCTGGCATAGGCGGCCTCGCCGGCGCGCAGGGCTGCGACCATGTCATTGCTGAAGAAGTCGGCGAGCATTAGCGCTTGAAGGGCGCGCGCATTCTTCTGGTCGAGCTGTACGGCGCGTTCGGCAAGCTCCTTTGCAAGATTGAGCGTGGCGGCAGTCGGCTTGGTGTTCAATTGATACGGAAAGCGGAACTCATCAAGATGAACCAGCGAAAGGAAGGCAGCAATATTGGAGTCATCGGGCGTCTTCTCGACGGCCCGCTGCAGACAAGACTTCGCAACTTCATGCGCCTTCACGGTCATCTCGCTGCGATAGCTATAGTAGGACAGAATGCAGGAAAAAGCGTCCGGGCTTCCGGCAATGCTTGCGGTGTCCGCCTTGAACATGACGCCGAACGGCCGCGCCACCGCCGTCGCGATGTGTTCTGCAACGCTCGCCTGCGTTTTCAAGATGCCCTGCACTTTCATGTCGGCATCGTAGTTGTTTGCCCAGATGACAACTCCATCCACCCGTCGCACGAGCCTTGCCGTTGAGCGCAGGGTGCTGCCTTCCAACCGCACACTTCCCTGGAGAGCATAGAGTGGCTGCGCCGCCTGGCCCTCTCGATTGCGCGGCAGGGGAGCGACCACGATAATATCGTTGAAAGGGACGAGCTTTTCGATGATAGCGTCGGTGATACCTTGAGAAATATCGGATGCATGTCCGCCATCAGAGGCACTTTCAAAATGCTCGACAACGATGGTTGGGCGACTGGCTACTCCCCTCTCCGATTTGGTTTCCGAGTCGAACAAGTTGGCATGCTGAAGCATCGCTGCCACCGAGACAAGGACGATCCCCACGCCTCCCGCAAGAAGCCAATATCGGAGGCGCGAAACATGACTGCCCGCCCCGTCTCGGCCGATCGTGCTCCTGACGATATTGACCTGCTCGGCCTCATCTCGTCCGGGTACAGGCCGAGGGGCTCGTACGAAGCTTGAGATATCCGCGTGCTCGATATCCTGTCTGACGTCGAAGACCGGTACATAGCCGCCACGGGGAACCGTGATGATGATCCGGTCAGTGCTGCCGGCGGTTAGGTAATAGTGTTCCAGCTCCCGCCTCAGCCGGCCGGCCTCGATGCGGACACAGGGATCCTGCTGGGCATCGAAGTTTGCATCCCTGCCGAAAACAGCCTGTGCTATGGTAAAGGCCTTCAGATACTCGCGCCGGCCCGCAAGTGTTTCGTTTACAATAAATTCAAGGAATCGCCCCGCCCGCTCGGGAAGTCGAAACTCCGGGCTGGATAGAATGCGCTCAAGTTGCTGCAGCACCTCCTCCTGCGAAGATGCGCTGCCGCAAATTCTGTCAACGCCTGCATTTGCCATCGGTTCCCCCGAATCCGATTGATCACAACCTGCAGTATGCAGTCGTCGACGATAGTCCCATGTCGCCATGACGGCAACGAGATTTAGTAGAAACGGCTAATTTAAAGGAAGGATTTCGGAAATCGATCGCATGATCGTTAGGGTGACTACAGCTGGACATAAGCTGGCGTAAAATACCGTATCCTACCGCAATGGACGTGTATTTTACTGCCCTCGTCTTCCCGTGCGCTCTATCATCATCCTCATTCTGGAGGAGCCGGCGATGACATTAAATGGGACGCCCACATCCCAATCTATGACGAGCACAGAGGACCTGCGCAAACACGCTCTGGAACTCCAGCTTCTGGAAATGGAGCGCAACGAAAAGATCAGGGCACGTGAGGCAAAGAAACATGCCGAATTCGTAGAGGATTTTTTGCGCAAACAGATCGGGGAAACGGAACGCGCCGTCATTAAGCGGCTGGTTACGAAAGTGGCCGCAGACGGTAAATGCGAGGCGCTGATCTACAGTTTTCCATCGACTTTCTGCACGGATAGCGGCCGCGCCATCAATAACAACCTGCCCGGCTGGCAGAAGACATTGCAGGGCAATGCAAAGGCGCTTCTCGAACTGTTCGAGGAGGTCGCCAAACCGCAGGGTTACGGACTAAAGGCGATGATCATCAATTTTCCGGATGGCATGCCCGGAGATGTGGGCTTCTTCCTCACCTGGGAACCGCCTGTCAACTGACCGGCAACAGCAGGCTTGAGTGAGGGAATATCGAATTGAAAGCGACCGAGATCGAGCGAAAGTTTCTGGTCCGCAACGACAGCTGGCGCGTTTGCGCCGGCGAGCCGCATGTGCTGCAACAGGCCTATCTTTGCCGGCGCGATCAAAACCCTATCCGTGTCCGCCTGATCGATGGGTGCTCGGCGCGCCTAACGATCAAATTTCGTACGCCGGGCCTTGCCCGGGAGGAATATGAGTATGAGATTCCGGTCGAGGAGGCGCGCGATCTCTTGCCGAAAAGACCCGCTACCGCGTTCTCCACGATGGCAAGAGTTGGGATGTGGATGTCTTTGCCGGCGCATATGAGGGACTGACGCTCGCCGAGATCGAAATGGCGAGCGTGGATGAGCAACCGAACCTGCCTCAATGGCTGGGGCGCGAGGTCACGGGCAAGAAGCGATACTCCAACCGCGCCATGGCGGCTGCATTGCGTCTTTCGCCGGCGACGCAGAGCCGTGCCGGCTGAATTCTATTCGCTTACCACGGTCCAACTGGCGTCCGGGTTGAAATCCTTGATCGCCGCCGCGCGCGCGTCCGTTTGGGGGCCAAGATCACGCTGGTAGATGACGTTTGCGCCATTGACCATGAATGTCTGTACGCCCGTGACCCTGTATTTGACCGGCCAGGCAATCAGCGCAAAGCCGCCGGTCATATAACCGTTAATGACGTAGCTTTGCTTGCCACCAAGTACGTTGTCACCCTGAGATGTCAGGATGCGGTAACGGTAGCCGAAATAGCCCTCCCCGCGCTTGGCGGCACCGAAGGCTGCCGTCTCGACGAGCGCGCTTGCCGGACTTTCCTCAGGATAGAGGTTCGGATCCCAATACAACCCGTCAAGCTTGCCAGGACTGCTGATCAATTTCTTTGCGAATTCATAGATGCCGTCGCCGTCGCGATCCTCCGATGCATATTGATACTGGGCCGCCACATATTCATGCATGGTGTCGATGGTGGCGAGTTCGTTTTCGCCGATGCGGCGATTGACGATCTCTTCTAGGCCGCGCTCAGTGTCGAAGGACCATTTGCCGTCCTTGCCTTCGGTCAGCGGAAACGGCAGCGGCCAGAGCCGATCGCCGATCGTAACGATCCTCATTCCGTCGAAATCCCGCAAAACCGCCTGCCGCTCGGCGCCCTCGCGGATCAATCCGTAAGCGATCATCGCCTCGTTGCTGGAGCGCAGCTTGTCCGCCTTGAGGCCGAACAGAGCGGCGAGATCGTCGATATTGCTGGAACCCAGCACCGATTTCAGCCTATCGAGCGCGAGCTCCGGACTGTCGAATTTCGGTGATGGCGTTGCTGCCCTGTATTCGGCGAGATCTGTCTGGGCCTGCGAAAGCGCCGGCGTTGCCGGCATGGCGCAAATGACTGCCGCGAGCATAAACGGAATTACGGTCGATTGACATTTCATGATGTAACTCCTTGAGCTGGAAAGAGGTCTCACCGGCGTCCACCGCCGCCACCTCGACCGCCGCCGCCTCGGCCGCCTCCACCATGATGCGGAATTGGACGCGACCGCTGCTGGGGACGGGCTGACTGACGATGGGCGCCCATGCTCTGCGACCCTCGTTTCGAGGCCACGGCCTCGCGGCGACCGGACTGGGGATTGCCGAGCGCACTCGACTGGCGTCCGCGATTGTCGGGTCTGGCGGCCATTTGCGGCTTATTGGGTCTCTTGACAGATTTCTGCGCAGGCTTGGACGGACGATTGGCTGCTCTTTCGGGACGAGCCTCGGGTCGATTTCCAGCCGTTGGGCGATTTGTGGCCGCTGGCCGATTTGCCTGCGGTCTGTCCTTAAGGCCCTGCGCCGTGTTTTTCCGAATATCCTGGGCACGTGCCGCGTTGGCCCGATTGCCGGGCAACTGGCTCGCCTGGATGTCCTTGGCCTTGTTGCGCAGCTGGTTGCGATTATCGCCTTGCAGGCCGGACTTGATCGCCGACCGGTCGATTTTCGCAAGTTGGTCCTTGCTGATGTTCAATTTGCTGCGGTCGACATTGCTCCAGTCGACGTCGTTCCACTTCATCTTTCCGTTGAAGTTGCGGTCGTTCAGGCAATTGTTGCAGTCGATGTCGATATCGCCATCCCAGCGGCCGCCCCATACACCCCAGTCATCCCAGTTAACGACGGCCGCCCAGGCAAGGCCGGTCACAGCGCCCGCAAAGAACGCCGCCCCGGGGTAATAATAGTTGTCGTAATAATCGGGATAATAGGAGATCGGCGCCGACACATAACCCGGTTCATACAGCATTTCCGGCGGATACTGCGGGATATAGATCTTCTCCGGATCGGTCGGCCGGATGATGATGTTGTCGTTTTCGGTGACGACCGTGACCTTGTCATCCGTTTTGATAATGTTCTTTTCCACCGCTTCATCGCGAAGCTGCTGGATGGCGATCAGGACATCCTTCTGCTGATTGGTGAGCGCATCGGCAAGGGACTGGGTCCAGTCGAGATCCTCGCTCATCATCTTGACGATGTCAGGATAATTGAGCAGCGAGACGACGCTGCCGTCCCAATCGCTCTTGGGTTTGAGGTCGGAATTTTTCTTCTTTGCCTCCAGGAAGCGCTGCGCCTCGACGATCTGCAGAGGAAAGAGCGAGGCTGCCGAAATTGCCGCAACCAGCTCATCCGGATAGAGCGCGATCCGCGCTACGAGCACTTCAAGCTCGTCATCGGAAAGAAGCGCGGCTGCGGGCTGCTCGGCACTCGCCTGCGCGGGAGCCGCCGTTGGTAGAGGGACCTGCGTCTGTGCTCGCGCCGGGAGTACCGGTTGCAACGCAATAATCGCCAGCGCAGAGAATCCACCAAGCAGTTTGCGGGATATTGCTTTCATCACGCACGTAACTCCCTTGGACCATTGAATGATAGATACGCTTACGAAGATTTGGGGCCGGTCTGCGGAAACGGCCTGAGCACCACAATTTTCGACTGGGCAATCGCCTCCCCCATCTCTTTCAACAGGGCATCGACGAGACCCGCATATTCTAGCCGCCGCGCTTCCCGAAGCTCCTCCGGTAAGCGCTCAACGTGTGCCAAAGCCTGTGCCGCAGCAGTGAGATCCTCACACATGCTGTGAAATTGCTCGTTTACATAAAAAAGCCGCTGCACCAGCCGCTTCTGGTCGGGAAAATAAGTCTCAGCCGTCTCCAGGGCGGACAAAAATGTCGAACCTTGTTCTCCCGGCACCATCCCCGCCCCCGCTGTCAAATTGCGTTAAGCAGACGAGAAAAAGTATATAGCAGAACGATCGGCAGCAGACGTAAAATACACGATCTTACGTTAGCCGGCTTTCGAAAGGTCTCTGGAATCCCAGGCGCGAATGCCGCCATGACCGCTGCCTCTTTGATCCCGCCCTTTTCCCTTCACGCAGAGATGATCTCCGCAAACGGCAGAACTTCCAGTGCTTCAATAGAGCTTACGCGATGCTACGGGCCACAACTCCAAAACGAGCCTAGTATACCGCTGTCGATAGCGATGAAACGGCTCGGCAAGGCCAGCCGAAGGGAGCGACCGTGTTTCTCGACTGTTTTGCCTTAGGCGTGCTGGTCTTTGTCGTCGTCGCTCTTTCCTACGCGGTGATCGAAATCCACGACATTCCTCATCTCATGGCCGAGGTACGAAATCATCCCCATCAGGACGCTATCCATGTCGCCGGATGCGTGAGCCTGTTCACCCTGCATGCAATCTGGCCGGTCCTGTTTATCTGGGCCACCTTCCGCCGGGAGGATTGCGGCTGGGAGGCGCCGATCGTTTCTCCGCCAGCGATTTGATGTCGGAGAAGCCTGAGGAAGCAAGACGAAGCAATAGGAGTCCGCGGTGATAAGCAGTCTTCCAGTGTTGCGAGGCTTGACCGGTTTCAACAAGGCCTGGTTCCGGAGCGATATCCCGGCCGGGCTGTCAATCGCCGCCGTCGGCCTGCCGAGTGCGATCGCCTATCCTGCCATTGCCGGTCTGCCTCCCGAGACCGGCATTTATGCGAGCATTGTCGCACCGATCGCCTATGCGATTTTCGGGCCTTCCCGGCTGCTGATTGTCGGGCCCGATGCTGCGACAATGACCGTGCTTGCAGCGGCGATGGGCACCATCATTGCAGCCGAACCCGCAGGGACGGATGTCGACCGGGTCGCCATCGCTTCGGCGCTTGCGCTCGGGGTTGGCATTTGCTGCATCGCCGCGAAGCTGCTGAGGCTCGGTGTCCTCGCAAGCTTCCTCTCCCGTCCCATCCTGGTCGGCTTTTTCGCCGGCGTGTCGCTTTCGATCCTTGTCGGACAGATCGGCCGGTTCACCGGCGTAAAAATCGAATCCGAGGGATTGATCTCGCCGCTGATCGAATTGTTTGCCAAGAGCAACCTGATCCACTGGCCTTCGTTCACCCTCGGGCTTGCGATGTTCGCTTTGCTCTGGGTCGTCCGTGCCTTCAATTTGAAAGTTCCTGGCCCGGTTCTGGTGGTCGTCGTCTCGGTCATCCTGTCAGCGATCTTCGACTTTCAGGGCCGTGGCATCGCTGTCGTCGGCGACTTGCCGAGCGGGATGCCGAGCTTTTCGCTGCCGGCATTCTATAAGATGCCGATCGACAAGATCGTGCTCGGCTCGGCCACGATCTTTCTGGTCAGCTTCGGCGCCGGCATCGTAACGGCCCGCAGCTTCGGGTCGCGGACCGGCGAGGAGGTTGATGCCAATCAGGAACTGATCGGACTCGGTGCTGCCAATATCGCGCCCGGCCTTTTCGGTTCGTTTCCGATCAGCGCGTCGGATTCCCGCACTGCCATAAATCTATCGACGGGCGGCGTTTCGCAGCTCGCCGGGCTCGTTTCGGCAGCTACGCTGATTGCGGCGCTGGTTTTCCTGAATGGCGCATTGCGGGTTCTTCCGATTCCTGCGCTTGCGGCAATTCTTGTGGCGGCTGCCATCAGCCTCATCGATATTCACGAACTCAAGAAGATCTGGCGCATCAGCCGCATGGAATTCGTCTTCGCACTCATAGCCATGTGGGGAGCGATCAGCTTCGGCGTCCTCAACGGCGTGATCGTCGCCGTCGCCGCAACCTTCGCCTATCTACTGCGTCAGACCATGTTTCCACGCGACGGCCTGCTTGGCCGCATCGAAGGTCGGCACGGTTTCTTCGATCTTCAGCGCTACCCGGAAGCCCGCCCCGTCCCGGGCGCCGCGGTCTTCGCGGTCCAGGGCAGTATCCTGTTCTACAACGCAGATTATGTCCGTATCCGGCTGATGTCAGTCGCAAAGGCGCTTCCCGCCGACACCAAATGCCTGGTGCTCGACGCCAGCGCCATCACGCAGATCGACAGCACCGGCGCGACTGCGCTCGAAGCCGTCGCCGAAATTCTCGTGACACGAAACATCATCTTCGCATTCGCCGATCTCAGCGATGAGAGCCGCGCCATTCTCGAACGGGCCGGGGTTCTTAAGACTGTTGGAGCGGAGAATATTTTCAATGGCAGAGAAGAAGCCCTGCGGACGCTGATTGGCGATATCGACCAGATCGGCGATGCCGCACCGGCGGGTACTGCCCCTTAATGACAGAAGGAGGGAGACATGGACGAGAATTACGAGGCCAAACTAGCCGATGGTGAAGCATCCAGCACCGGCAAGGGCAAAAAGAAAAAGAAGTCGTGGGATTACGAGAAGGAAATCACCCGTCTGCAAGTGGAACTGGCCCATCTGCAAGCCTGGGTCAAGAAATCCGGCGCACGGATCGTCATCGTCTTTGAGGGGCGCGATGCCGCCGGCAAGGGCGGGATGATTAAGCGCATAACGGAAAGGGTCAGTCCGCGTGTCTTTCGCGTGATCGCCCTGCCCGCACCGACCGACCGAGAGAAATCACAGATCTATATGCAGCGCTACATCGCCTATCTGCCGGCCGCCGGCGAAATCGTGATTTTCGATCGCAGCTGGTATAACCGCGCCGGCGTCGATCGGGTCATGGGCTTCTGCAGCGATAAGAAAGCGCAACGCTTCCTTGAGCTGGCACCTCGTTTCGAGGCTGCAATCGTCGAGAGCGGCGTCATTCTGCTCAAGTATTTTCTGACGGTCAGCGAGGAAGAGCAGGAACGGCGTTTCAAGCGCCGGATCGACGATCCGCTACGGCAATGGAAGCTCAGCCCCATGGATGTCGAATCCTACCAGCGCTGGTGGGACTATACGCGCGTCTATGACGAGATGCTGAGGATGACGGACAGCAACCACGCGCCGTGGTGGATCGTACCTTCCGATGACAAGAAGCGGGCGCGGGTCAACTGCATCTCGCACATCCTGCAATCGATCCCCTATGAGCGCCTGAAATTCGAAGCGCCGGACCTCGGAAAGCGCCAGAAACGCCCATCGGCCTATGTCGAAGATCGCGCTATCCGGCATGTGGTACCCGACACGACGTCATGACGATGGGTCCGGCTAGGCACAGCGGAATGGGTGTAGTCATGGAGCAGGTCAACGATGCGACCCCGCAAAGGAGCAGTGCGGGGCAGATTTCGGTAGAGGCACGCGTCAGCGATCTCGTCCGACTGGGCATCATCGGGCTTTTCGCCTATTGGACCCTGGAGCTTATCGCTCCCTTCGCGTTGATCGTCATCTGGTCAGCCATTCTTGCGGTGGCGCTGTTTCCAATGTTCGATGCACTCTCGCGGCTGATCGGCAACAGGCCAGTGATTGCGGCGGTCGTCATCGTCGTTGGTTGCCTCGTCCTGATCATCGCGCCGCTCGCCCTGGTCGCGGTCAATTTCGCAGACACTGTGCAGGCGTTGATCAGCAAGGTGTGGACGGGAGAGTTCACCTTGCCTGCAGCACCGCTAGCCATCAAGGAATGGCCCGTCATTGGGGAGCGGCTTCACAATACCTGGAACCAGATTGCCGGTGACATGGCGTCCACCATCATCAAGTTTCAGGCGCCCATTCGCGAGGTGATGGGCGCTGTCGTCGCAAAGCTCGCCTCGATTGGCGGCGGTGTCTTGAGCTTCGTCGCCTCGATCATGCTCTCCGGCCTGTTTCTCACACGGGCCACACGACTGGCGGCCGCAACGCAGCTGCTGGCAAACCGGATCGCCGGCGAGAAGGGTGTCGGCTTTGCCAGGCTTGCAGGAACGACAGTGCGGAATGTCTCGCGGGGCGTCATCGGCGTCGCCTTCCTGCAGACGCTGCTTTGCGGATTGTGCTTTGCCTTCTTCGACATTCCGGCACGCGGTGCGCTAACCTTCGCGGTCTTCATGCTCTGCGTGATGCAGCTGGGTCCCGGGCTGGTGCTTCTGCCCATGATCATCTGGGCATGGTTTTCCTGGCCGTCGGCCGTGGCTCTTGTCTTTACCTGTCTCGCGATACCGATCACAGTTGTCGACAATGTCCTGAAGCCCATACTGATGGCGCGCGGTCTCTCGACCCCGATGCCCGTCATCCTGATCGGGGTCATCGGCGGCACGCTCTCGCACGGGCTTCTCGGCCTGTTCCTGGGACCGGTGGTCCTCAGCGTCTTCTATGAATTGTTGCGAGCCTGGGCCTGGCCTGCGACCGCAGCAAGCGGAGCAGGGCATGATCCTGCCACCGGTTTCGACGGACAGGTTCAGCGGTCAGCGCAATAGACGAGAACCTCCCGCTCTATTTCTAGGCAAAGCTGCTCATATTCGGTAATCAGTTTGTCTTCTCCCGGATGCTGGGTTCGGAAACGGTCCAGCGCATCGACGGCAAGATCGTAGGCCTCAAACATTTCCCCCAGCGTCTCGCTGGTTATGCCAACAAGATGATGACGGATGTCGGGAAGTCGGAGCATCAATTTCCTTCGTCCACGCTCTCGGCTCATACAGTAGCTCCGTATATCTGCTCACCCCCTGCAAATCGTACGAACTCAGTGGAACGCCGCTCATTCCTGATGAACTGCCCTTGTTATTCGCAAGGACGGTTCGATTGGATCACTTCACACCAGATTGAATTGCGCGATCCCGAGGGTAAGAGCGCAGCCGAACGCGGAATCAAGGTTCCCAATCGTCGGCATTCAAAGCCTTTACAGTGACGGCAGCGACAATGCCGGTCAGCACAATTCCCGCAAAGCCGATCACCAACGACAATATACGCGACGAAACATGTTTGGGGGTAAAATCGCCGTAGCCGATGGTCAGGCCCGTGACGAAAGTGAAATAGACAGCTTCATCGATGCGCCAATTTTCTATGCGCCAGATTATAAGCCCGGACACGATCATCACCGAGACGATCCCCGACAGGATTGGCCAGATCACACGAAGCTGCCTTGCGAGCGCGACGAAGAACAGGCGCCGCATCTCCCTGTGGGTCAATTTATGGTCAGGTTTTAAGGGCACGTCGTTGACCTCCCTGCGGTTCGGGCCAGGGATAAGTGTAGGTTGCGGCACCAAATCTTCCGCCCTAGTTTCACGGGTCTATCTGCTGAGAGGCCATTTCACATACGACAGTTGCCAAAGGCGCGTCCACGACCGCCCCCTCCCCGCTGATGCGCCCCATTACGTTCGGTCGGGCAAAACATACAGCGTCATGGCGAAGATCATATAAACCATCAGCACCAACACGCCGACGAACCATGCCGAGCGCCCGCTATTGGTGACAAACATCGCCGTGATCGTCGCCAGGAAAACCATGACCACGACGCCAGGTGCAAACTGCAGATCCATCGGTGTCGGACCGATCAGATAGCTCAACAATACCAGCACGGGGGCGACAAACAGCGCGATCTGCGACGCGCTGCCGAGGGCAATACCCACGCTCAGGTCGAGGCGGTTCTTGCGCGCACCGGAAAATGCCGAAGCCATTTCGGCGGCGCCGCCGACCAGTGCGACGACGATGAAGCCGACAAAGGCAGGCGTCATCCCGAAAACCTTGGCTGCCTCCTGCACGGACTCGACGAAGATCTCGCTGACCAGCGCGACCAGTATCGTGACACCGGCAAGTGTGGCGAGGGCCGTACCAATCGGCCACGGCGCTTCTTCCGCCTGGGCGTGCTCGGCTGCGGCAAAGGACTCGCGATGTGTTTTGAGAGTGAACAACAGCCCCAACCCATATCCGACGATGAGCAGGATCGCCAGGCCGAAGCTGAGCTTTTGGATGACTGCAGTCGCCGACGCCGAATCCATCGAAGCAACCGCCGACGGCATCAGCAGGCCGATCGTGGCGAGGAAGAGCAGACCCGCCTGAAGGCGCGCATTGGCTCGATTGAACTCCTGACTGTGATGCTTGAGGCCGCCGAGCAAAAACGACGCCCCCAGCATGAACAGCGTGTTCGTGACAATCGCACCGGCGACGGATGATTTTACGAGGGTATACTGGCCGGCGCGAAGCGCAGTCAGCGCTATGACGAGTTCTGTCAGGTTTCCAAGCGTGGCGTTGAGCAGCCCGCCAGCGGCGTCGCCCGTTTTTGCCGCAACGGATTCGGTCGCGTGGCTCAGGAGACCGGCGAGCGGTATCACAGCAAGCACCGACAGGATGAAAAGCAGAGTATGAGCCTCGGGGGCGACGCTGGCAGCGACAAAGACCACGGGTACCGCGACGAGCAGCCACAGCATCGGATTGTCACGAATTTCTTTCCAAAGGAGGCTCACCCCACCACTCCCATCCGGTAATCTGAATCCATGTTTGTAGCTTGGGCATACAGACGGGTTACAAGCCAGGCTGACCTGCTCCGGAGCGCGCCACCCTCTTCGACCGTCGATGATCGGCCGCAATGCGCAGTGCTATTCCGGCAGCGCCGTCTGCCGGAAGAATGTCACGGTCGCTTCATCCGGCGGCCCGAACCAAGTGGTGAAGAATGTCCGGAAATCCTGCGCGGCATAGGCTTGGCTCAGCGCACGGTCGACGGCGAGACGAAAGTCCTCGTCGCCGCGTGCCAGCTCGAGACCAAGCGGTTCGTACGTGAAATGACGCTGCAGAACGATGAGGTTGCCGGAATTGTCGCTGCGGGCGGCAGCATCCATGAGGATCGGCATGTCACCGAAGAGCACCGCCGAACTGCCATCCAGCACGCGTTCGATCCCCTGCTGGTAGCTATTGACGGGCGTCGCCGTTGCAGAGAGCTGGAAAGTCTTGATCCTGTCGGTCAGCCAGCCTTCGCTCGTCGTGCCCGCAATCGAGGAGAAGGTCTTGTGCTCCAGGATCGTGCGGGCCGGTGAACCGCGCCAGACGGGACGGCTCGACGGTTCGCCATATTGCAGCACTTCGCGTAGCGCCAGCGGAGAGCTCGCGCTGAGGAGCGCGCCGGTACCGCTCGGGAAGATAGGGATGGAGAACGAGACCTGCTGCCTGCGCGTCAGCGTCACCGGTTCCGCGCCGCAGACAAGGTCCGCCGCGCCGCTCTCTATGGCTTGCGTTTTGGCGTCGCCCGACAGGGAAACCCATTCCACATCGAGCTTTGACAGGTTCAGCTGTGCTCGCAGGCTATCGGCAATCTTGTTGCAGAGGGCAACAGCGTAGCCGTCGGGCTTGCCCTGTTCGGCGTTGAAGGAAAATGGCCTGGCATCCGCATCGTAGCCGAGCTTCAACGCACTGTTTGTTCTGACGCGGTCGAGCGTCTGCGCCCACGCGGGTGTGCTGAGAGCAGCCGTCGCGGTGAGGACAGAGACGGCAATGAGCGTCCAACGACCATTTCTTCCTGACATGTCTGGTCCTCCCTCCGTTACTTGGCCGGCGCCCGGCTCACGCCATTGGCGAAACGCGGAGCGATCAGGCCGTAAATGATGAAACCAATGCCTGTGACGATCATACCGCCGAGCACGGCGTCCTTGCCGGAGGCGTAGATGGCAAACACGCTATAGGCCATGCCGATAAGTGCGATCGTAGCATTCAGCCGGTATTTCGCCTGAGGCACATGGGCCGTCTTCATCATGACGAACAGCGCCGACAGAGCGATGATGTAAGGCAGCACGTTGGTGACAACAGCGAGGTTGACGAGCGCGGAAAACTGCTCGCTCAGCGTCGGCGATATGGTCATCAGGGCAAGACAGGTCTGCAGGATGCCAAGAATGATCATGCCGCGCACAGGCGCTCCCATTTCGTTCACGCGCGAGAATATCGATGGGAACATCCGCTCATCGGCAGCGGTTTTCGCTGTCTGGGCGATCGTAAACTGCCAGCCAAGAAGCGAGCCGAGGCAGGCCAATACCGCCAGCGCCATGACGATCGAACCGATCGTCGAATTGAACATGGTGGCATAGGCGAGCGCAAACGGCCCTGTGGAGGTGGCGAGATCCGCATTCGGCACGATGCCCTGAATGACCGTCGTCGACAGGATGTAGATGACAGCAGCACCCAGCGTGCCGAACATGCAGGCAAGCGGCACGTCGCGCTTCGGGTTTTCGACGGCATCGGAATTCTGTGCGGCAGACTCCATGCCTAGGAAGGCCCAGAGCGTCAGCGAGATGCTCGATCCCATCCCTTGCCCCAGCGTCAGCCCTTTCGGATTCCAGGCTTCGGCAAAGGTGCTGGAACTGAACCAAAGCCAGCCGATGATCGACAGCAGACCAACGGGAAGGATGACACCCCAGACCGTGATGGAGCCGATGCGGCCGGTGATGCGCGGACCACCGAAATTGGCGGCCGTGGTCAGCCACAGAAGCACGATCAGCGCCAGGCAAGTCATGATGGGTGTCGAGGTCAGCACCGGAAAGAACCCCGCCAGATAACCGACGGCTGAAATGCCGATCGCCACGTTGCCGACGGCAAGTGAGAGGAAATAGAGGAAGAACACCATGAAGTAGCCGTCTTTCCCATAGGCATCTTCCGCATAGGCGGACATGCCCCCAGGGCGCTGATTGAACAGCCCGGCCTGAGCGAAGCCATAGGCGATTGCCATCGAGCCGATGGCGGTCACGAGCCAGGAAAGGAGCGAGATTGCACCGACCTGCGCCATGTTGGCGGGCAGCATGATGATGCCCGATCCCATCATGTTGACAGCAACGATGAAGGTGAGCTGCACGAGGTTCATCTTCTTCTTGGCCATAGCGTCAGTTGCAAGATGCATCGTGTTGTCTGCCATGATGAAATCCTCCCCAACCCCTACTCGCGCACGACATATGTGTGGAATTTGATCCGCCCATCGATCCGCTCCTGGAACACGCCCTGGACCTCGTAATTGAAGCCCGGAAACCGGTTGAAGGATTCTTCGAAGGCCAGGAAATAGTCCCGCATCGGCTGCGCTCTGTCGTCCCAGCGCTCGCCTGGCACGATCACGCCGATGCCCGGCGGATAGATCAGTGCCAACGTCGCGGAAATGCGGCCAGCGGCCTCCGTCAGCGGCACATAGTCGACATTGTTGGCGACCAGCGCCTCATAGGCCCGCTTGGGGGCGATAGCCGGTTCCGGGAAGCTCTCGGAGCGGAAGCAAAGGCGCTGCAGTTCCTTGACGCCAGCCTCTCGATAAAAGGAATGCATCTCCCGGCAAACCTGGCGGACCGTATAACCGGCATAGCGCTCGCGATTGGCCGCATATACGGTCGGCAGCACCTCCTGCAGCGGCGCGTCGCGGTCCCACAAATTCTTGAACTTGACGAGCTTAGCAACGAGCGTGTTCAGCTTGCTTTCGTCCTCGGCCGGGGTCAGCAGGAACAGGAGACTGTTCAAGTCGCATTTTTCCGGCACGACCCGCTGCTCGCGCAGATAGTTGGCGACGACAGTCGCCGGGATACCGAATTCGCGATAGCCGCCAGTCTTCCGGTCAATGCCGGGTGTGAGTATTGTGAGCTTGTTGGGGTCGACCATGGTGTAGCCGGGCGCATAGCCTGCATAACCATGCCATTTTGCCTCCGGATCAAACCGCCAGCATTGCTGCTCGCGTTTCAGTATCTGCGTTGGGACATCTTCCCATCTGGCGTCGGCGAGATCGCCGGTATGTTTCGAGCCTGAGACCGAGACCCTGTCTGGCACGAAGGGATCGAAGAACCACTGTTCTTCTGCGCTTGCGGCTTTGGTCTCGTAATGATCCACGAAGCCGCGCAGCTTCTTGCGCACCTCGATCCCGAGTTCGATGCAGCGGTCCCAGAGCATCTCACCGGCCTTGCCCTCATGCACCTTGGCGTTGACATCGAGGGAGGCGAAAAGCGGATAGAAAGGAGAGGTCGATACATGCATCAGCAGCGATTCATTGAAACGCTTGTGTTCGACGAACCTGCGCTGGCCGCTGATATGTTCGTCCCGCTTGTGGATCTGCGATGCCTGGGAAAAACCTGCGCCCTGCTTGTGAACCGACTGGGTGGAAAACAACCCCGGCATATCAGCCGACAATTCGTTTAGCCGCATCGGGCTATGGCCCTCGAAGAGCGGGTGGAAGGCATTGTAGCCGATCCAGGCCTCGTCCCAGAGCACGTAGTCACAGAGATGGCCGATCTTCTCCATCACTTGGCTGACATTGTAGATCGTGCCGTCATAGGTCGCGAGCTGGATGCAGGCCAGGCGGAAAGGTCGTTCCGCCTTCGCACGGCTCTTGTCGGCGACGAGCGGATGCTCCTCTATCTTTTGCCTCAGCCATGCCTCGTCCCACGCCGCCCAATCGACGGCGCCGATCATGCCGAAGGAATTGCGGGCAGTCGGCAGATAGATCGGGATAGCGCCAGCCTGCACAAGAGCGCCCTGATGCAGGGATTTGTGATTGTTGCGGTCGAAGAGCACGAGATCGCCGCTGCGCAGCACCGCGTTGGCAACGACCTTGTTGGAGGTGCTCGTTCCGTTGAGGATAAAATAGGTACGATCCGCCCCGAAGATGCGGGCCGCCTGTTTCTGTGCTTCGACGGCAGGGCCTTCATGGATCAGGAGATCGCCGAGATCGACATCCGCGTTGCAGAGGTCGTTGCGGAAAATGCTCTCCCCGAAATATTTGAAGAAGAGCTGTCCGGCCGGCGACTTTCGATAGAACTGGCCGCCCTGATGCCCTGGACAATCGAAGGCGATGTTCGCCTCGCCGTCATAGGCCATCATGCCGCCGAAGAATGGCGGCAAGAGCGACTTGCCGTAGTTGACCGCGCTGGAAACGATCTGCTTGGCATAGAAGGTTGGCGTCTGCTGGCCGAGATAGACGAAACCATCCACCTCGCCCGCCATTTCCACGACATCCATATCAGCAATCGTCAGCGTATCGGCCATCGCCCAGATCGGCGTGCGAAAGCCGATATCCCTCACGGAGCGAAGGAAGCTTCGTGCCGCCGGTAACTGCCCGCCTTCGACCGAGCCGATATAGGCACCGACGTCAGCATCCTCAGATACGTCGGCCGAATAGTCGTCGCGCACCTCCACCTCGAAACCCTGGGCGGTGATCTGTGCCACCAGCTCCTGAGCCTGAGAATTATCGCGGTCTATGACGGCGACGATCTTCAGCATCTTGTGAAACGGTATGGCGACCGTCGGAGATTTTACATCGCGCGGGATCATTCCTGCCCCTCCCCTGCAATGCAATCGACAAGATAGCGGCGTCCGCCGTCACTAGGAGCGAAGCGAAGGCCGTGGATATCGGTTTCGAAACCGGGGAACTTGCTGTCGAAGTCACGGGCGTAGAGCAGGTAATCCTGAATGGACTTCGTCGACTCGGTGATCCGCTCGCCTGGCATGATCAGCGGAATTCCGGGCGGATAGGGAACGATCATGACAGCGAGGATGCGATCCATGAGATTGTCGATCTCGACACTCTCGATCCCGCCCTTGACCAGCCGATCGTAAGCGTCGGCGGGCCGCAATGCCATTTCGGGCAGAACTGTGTACATTTCGCGCTGCGCCTTCGGCACATCGTCCTTGCGATAGATCGCATGAATTTGCTCGCAGAGATCTTTCAGTCCCATGCCGGCGTAGGCTTGCGGATGGGCGGCTGCCAGTACCGGCAGCGCCCGGGTCAATGGCGCATTGGCGTCATAAAGATCCTTGAAATTGAGCAGTTCCGTGACCAGCGTGCTCCACTTACCGCGGGTAATACCCATGGAGAAGAGCACGAGAAAGGAATAGAGGCCGGTCTTTTCGATCTCGATGCGTCGAGAGGACAGGAACTTGGTAATGACGGCGGCCGGTATGCCATGCTCGTCCATGACGCCGCTTGCCGAGAGGCCCGGCGACAGGATGGTAACCTTGATCGGGTCAACCATGACATGATTTTCGGCAAGACCGGTAAAGCCATGCCAGGCATCATCCGGCTTCAAAACCCAGTCGGCATGGGTATCGCTCGGGGTCTGCTCGGCAACCGTCGGCTCCCAGACGTCGAACCACCAACTGCCCTCTGTTTGTTTTCTAACCGTATTCATGGCCCGGCGGAAGCTGATCGCCTCGTCGATCGTCTCCTGCACCAGCGCACGCCCGGCCGGCTGCTCCATCATGGCGGCCGCGACATCGCAGGAGGCAATGATGCCATATTGCGGCGAGGTCGAGGTGTGCATCATGAAGGCTTCGTTGAAGCGCGTGATGTCGAGACGCTTGTTCTCGGCATGCTGGATATGGATCATCGATGCTTGAGAAAAGGCGGCCAGCAGCTTGTGAGTCGATTGCGTTGCAAAGGTGACGGCGTTTTGCGAGCGCGCGGGTTGGTTCGACGAAATTCCGTGGAAGCCATCGTAGAATTCGTGGAAATTGGCATAGGCATACCAGGCCTCGTCGAAGTGCAGCACCTCGACCGCGTCATCCAGCGACGCCTTGATCGCATCGACATTGTAACAGAGCCCGTCATAGGTCGAGTTGGTGATGACCATCAGCCGGACCTTGCCGCTCGTCTGCCCTGCAAAAGGACTTGCGGCGACTTTGCTGGCGATTGCCTCAGGCGTGAGCTGGTCCTTCGAGATCGGACCGATAATACCGAGCCCGTTGCGAGACGGCGTCAGATAGATCGGCGTTGCACCCGTCATGATGAGAGAGTGCAGGATCGACTTGTGGCAGTTGCGGTCGCAGAGCACGAGATCACCGCGCCCGACCATGCCATGCCAGACGATCTTGTTTGCGGTCGAAGTGCCGCCAACGACGAACAGGGTCTCATCCGAGCCGAATATTCGCGCCGCATTTCGCTCACCCTCGGCGATAGGACCGACATGATCGAGAAGCGAGCCAACGCTGCCTACCGATACGGAAATATCGGAGCGCAGCGTGTTCTCGCCGAAGAACGTGTAGAAGAGCTGGCCGACCGGGCTTTTGCGGAAAGCGGCACCGCCGCCGTGGCCGGGTGTATGCCAGGAATAGGCGCCTTCCAGCGTATAATCCATCAGCGCCTTGAACATTGGCGGTGGCAGCCGGTCGAGATAGTTGCGGGCGGCCTGCGCGATGGCGCGCGCCATGAATTCCGCGGAATCCTCGAATAGCCGGAAAAATGCATTGGCGTGGCGCAGCACTGAGGCTGGGACGTCTTCGGCGGTTGTATCGTCGCCGAAGAGGAAGATCGGCAGTCGGTCATTTCGTTGACGTTTTGCGGCTAGGACCTCTCCCAGCACCTGCCAGCGCGTGGCCTTGTCCTCGGTTCCGTCCACGGAGACCAGCCAGCAGGATTCGGTGTTGAAGACATGGACCAGACGACGAGCGTCCTCGTAGGAAACACCGGAGACGATCCGGAATCCTTCCCTTTCAATGGCTGCGGCGAGATCGCGCATGCCACGGCCGGCAGCGCTCTTGCCGTCAAAATCCTCGTCAATAACAGCGATCGGAAATGCCGTCTGGAAATCCATGCGTTCCTCCAGAACCCTGATGTCAAAGGCTGCGGCCGCCAAGCAATCGCATGCATCTCAGGTCGGAGGGATCGTACATGACGGGTGGTGCAGCGTCGTTGATTGCAATCAACGTGACGCGAAGCATTTCAACGCTGTTGGTGGCGCGTGGATGCGCGCGCCCGCTACTCCGCCCATTCCTGGTCGGCGGTGAAGGCAATCGTCAACCAGCGATTGGCACTCTCGTCGCCGATCGCTTGCCCGATCTCGTCGCGGAGTGCGTCCCACTCCTCCACGGTCTTTGCGGGAAGCCCTTCGGGCACGATGAAATAGAGTTCGATCTGCTTTGCGCGGCCGACCTGGGCGACGTAGGCACGGTGCGACAGGAAGCCGAGGCGGCGAACCGTGTCCGAGGCAACGCGATCGACGTGTTCCTGCAGATCGACAGGGGCAATCAGCAGGATTTCGCTCAGCGCCTTCCAGACGGTGCTGATCGGGAGCGGGATCATGACAAGACAAACGAGAGCAAGGACCGCCGGATCCATGTAGCTGGCAAGCCAGGCAACTGATGTCGCCTGTACGGCCATGCCGATCAAAAACGCGATGAGCAGCGCAAACGCGATCCCACCCGACATGATCCAGGCCTTGATGTCGAGCGAGATGAAATCGGATTTGATGCTGCGGTTCAGCCTGATGCCAATGAAGGCCATGACAGCGCATACGAGCATGGTCGCCGCGGAATAGGCCACCGCCATGCCGAACTGCAGTTCATGGCCGCCGTTCAGGATGCTGATGATCGCGCCGATCAACGCGTAGACGCCGACCGTCATCAGCAGACAGCCATTGAGCATGAGGACAATCGGCTCCAGATGCCAGAAGCCCATGGTAAAACGGTTTCGAATTCTGCCAGACTCGGCATCGCTCTGCGTCGATTTGATGATCAGGCTTGAGACCCAGAGCGCAAATCCGGTCATCACCGCATCCGCCAGCGAATAAACGCCATCGAAGGCGATCGAGAACGAGCCCGAGAGTATGCCGAAGACAACGCCGAGCGTCGCGACGACGACGGTCGCTGCAATGGAGATCCTGAGAAAACCCTGCTCGCCCAACATCATCGCTTCACCTCCAGCCCCGTCATTCTAGCTGCTTTATCTCGATGGTGAAGGCTAGACCAGTCCGGCAGACTACGCATTGATCCGGATTGCGGCAGCCCGTTTTTGCAACGACAATCGCAGGCCGAAGAGCCATCGGCTCCCGGAAGCCGACTCACGGGAGGGACGTCATGACAACCTCGTCGAACGGCAAAAGCCTCGGACTTGCCGCCTGCACCGCTATCGTGGTCGGAAATATGGTGGGATCGGGCTTTTATCTTTCGCCGGCCGCGGTGGCACCTTACGGCAACCTGGCGATCATCGTCTGGATCCTCATGGGTGCCGGCGCGATCTGCCTCGGCCTCACCTTCGCGCGGCTGGCGAGACTGGTGCCCGCTGTCGGCGGTCCGTATGCCTATACGAGGCTCGCCTATGGCGATTTTGCCGGCTTTCTGATCGCCTGGGGTTACTGGATTTCGATCTGGACATCGCTGCCGGTCATCGCGATCGCCTTCACCGGCGTGATGGTCGATCTCTTCCCTGCCCTCGGCAACCGCTTCACCGCGACCGTGCTGACGCTTGGTGTGATCTGGGCGATCGTGCTCGTCAATCTTCGCGGTGTTCACGCGGCGGGTCTGTTCGCAGAGGTGACGACATATGCCAAGCTTCTCCCGTTCGGCGCCGTTGCCATCATCGGCCTTCTCTACATCGACACATCGCATTTCTCCGAATTCAATCCGAGCGGCCAGCCGCTGCTGCAGTCATTTGCAACGCTGGCGCCGCTGACAATGTTTGCCTATCTGGGGTTGGAATCGGCGACCGTTCCTGCCGGCGATGTGGAGAATGCAGAACGGACCATTCCCCGTTCAACTGTACTTGGGATCTCGATCGCCGCCACTCTTTACGTACTCGGCACCGTCGTGGTGATGGGCCTCGTTCCCCGCGAAGAGCTCATTCACTCGGTCGCGCCCTTCTCTCAGGCTGCCGGGGTCATGTGGGGACGGTCCGGTGAATTGGTGATCTCGATCGCCGTGCTGGTCTCCTCGATCGGCGCGCTGAACGGCTGGACCCTGCTGATGGGGCAGGTTCCGATGGCGGCTGCGCGCGATGGACTGTTTCCGCCGCTGTTTGCCCGGCTCTCAGAGCGCGGCGTGCCTGCACGGGGGATGGTCATCTCGGCCTCGTTCGCAACCATCCTGGTGCTCGTTCAGGCGCTTGGCTCGGAAGGTTTTGCCGCGGTCTATCGTCTGATGGTCGGGTTGAGCACGATGGCTGCCGTCGTTCCCTACGCCTTCTGTTCGCTTGCCAGAATCCTCATTGCAGGCGCGACGGATGGGCGGATGCCAAGGGTCAGCGTGATCGAAGTCATCGCCTTTGTCTTTGCGATCTTCACCCTTTACGGCTCCGGCGCCGAACCGGTGCTGTATGGTCTGGTACTCTTGATGCTTGGAATCCCCGTCTATGTCTGGCAAAGGCGAAACGCTGCTGGAGCGACAGACAAAGAGGCAGGATCGGGTGCAGCAACGCGCCCGGCCGTGTCAGGATAGCGTGTCTTGGAAGATCAGTGCCAGGTCAGGCCATCAAAGCCGCCATCGATGATCGTCCCGCGCTCGCCGCGCACCATTCCGGCAATGTCGGCAAGTGAGCCTATCGCCGCCGCCTTGCCGTTCGCACGGGCGAAATGACAGGCCGCCTCCACCTTCGGCCCCATCGAGCCGGCCGGGAAGGAAAACTGCTTCAGATCATCGGGACGAGCGCGATGGATCGCCTTCTGGGACGGCTTGCCCCAATCGGTATAGACGGCCTCGGCATCGGTCGCCATGATCAGGAGATCGGCATAAAGCTCGCGGGCCAGAAGCTCCGAGCAGAGATCCTTGTCGATCACGGCCTCGACGCCGATCAGCTTCCGATCGGCACCCTTTTCATACATGGTCGGTATGCCGCCACCGCCTGCACAGACGACAATAGTACGCTGTTCCAGGAGCCAGCGGACCGGGCGGATCTCGAAGATGCGTTTCGGCGCCGGCGAGGCGACGACGCGACGCCATTTCTCGCCATCCTGCTTGAAGACCCAGCCCTTTTCCGTGCGTATCCGGTCCGCCTCGGACTTGTCGTAGACCGGACCGACGAATTTGGTCGGGTTCTGAAAGCCGGGGTCGTCGGCATCGACTTCGACCATTGTCAGGAGCGTCGCCAATGGCTGCTCGAAGGGCAGGAGATTGCCGAGCTCCTGCTCCAGCATGTAGCCGATCATACCTTCGGTCTCAGCGCCGAGAACGTCGAGCGGATAGGCTTCCTCGGGTTTATAGGCCGCCCCCTGAAGCGCAAGGAGCCCGACCTGCGGCCCGTTGCCGTGAGTTATGACAAGCTCGTGTTCAGCCGCCAGGGGCGCGATCGCCTCAGCCGCGGTGCGCGCATTTCGCCTCTGGGTATCGGCAGTCATAGGCTCGCCGCGCCGAAGAAGCGCATTGCCGCCCAGCGCAATGACGACACGCATGTCAATCTCCCAAGGTAGCCACAAGTAGGGCCTTGATCGTATGCAGGCGGTTTTCCGCCTGCTCGAAGGCAACATTGGCCTCGGACTCGAAGACGTCGTTCGTGACTTCGAGGCCGTTCGCCATGCCGTAGTCTTCGGCGATCTGCTTGCCAAGCGTGGTTTCGGTATCGTGGAACGCCGGCAGGCAATGCATGAACTTGGTCTGCGGATTACCGGTCGCTTTCATCAGGTCCTGATTGACCTGGTAGGGGGTAAGCAGCTTGATGCGTTCACGCCAGACATCTTTTGGCTCGCCCATCGAAACCCAGACATCCGTGTGGATGAAATCGACGTCCTTGACTGCCTCTCTGGGATCCTCGGTGACCAGCAGGCGTGCGCCCGAGGCCTGCTGCAGATCCTTGGCTATCTTCATATATTCCTCAGACGGCCAAAGCGATCTTGGGCCGCAGATGCGCACCTCCATGCCGAGCAGGCAGCCCACGATCAGCAGTGAATGCCCCATATTCGAGCGCGTGTCGCCGACATAGGCATATTTGATGGCGGCGATCGGCTTGTCGCTGTGTTCGCGCATGGTCATGACGTCGGCAATCATCTGCGTCGGATGATATTCATCTGTCAGGCCGTTATAGACGGGCACGCCGGCGTAGCGTGCCAGCGTTTCCACACCCTTCTGCGCGGAGCCGCGATATTCGATCGCATCATACATGCGGCCGAGCACCCGCGCCGTATCCTTGAACGATTCCTTGTGCCCGATCTGCGAGCCGGACGGATCGAGATAGGTGACGTTGGCGCCTTGGTCCGAGCAGGCGACTTCGAAGGCGCATCTCGTTCTCGTCGAGGTTTTCTCGAAGATCAGGCAGATTTCCTTGCCTTTCAGATGCTCCTGCTCGGTGCGGGAATATTTGGCCCGCTTCAGATCGCGCGCGAGATCAAGGAGATAGCGGAACTCCCGCGGGGTGTAATCCTGCACGGTCAGAAGCGAGCGATTGCGCAGATTGAAGCTCATGGTCTTGCTCCGTCAGTCTGTTTGGTGGGTGAAAACGTCAGTAAGCCGGGTCGCGCCAGATAGGGCACGTCATGCAGTGCCCGCCACCGCGGCCGCGACCGAGTTCGGAACCGCGGATGGTGATGACCTCGACGCCCGCCTTGCGCAGCAGCGTATTCGTATAGGTATTCCGGTCGTAGGCGACGACGACACCGGGTTCGAGCGCGACGACATTGTTGCCGTCGTCCCATTGCTCGCGTTCGGCCTGATAGGAATTGCCGCCTGTTTCGACCGTGCGTATTAGCGGCAGATCGAGCGCTTCGGCGACGACATCGAGCATCGGCTGGCTTTCGGGATGGATCTCGAATGTGCCGTCGTCATCTACCGGATACATGCTGTAGCAGCGGATCTGATCGACGACCTCGGCAAAGAGCGTGACAAGATCGCGATCACAAAAGCTGAAAACCGTATCGAGATGCATGGCTGCGCGGCTCTTCGGCATCAGGCAGGCGATCACTCGCTTTGCGGCCTTGTTTTTGAACAGGGCCTGCGCCACCTGGCCAACGGCCTGATAGGTAGTTCGTTCGCCCATGCCGATCAGAACAGTGCCATTGCCGATCGGCATGACGTCACCGCCCTCCATCGAGGCATTGGCAAACTGATTATCGGAATCGCCCCACCAGATCCGGAAATCGCCGCCGTGGAATATAGGGTGAAACTTGTAGATCGCGCGCTGGATCAGCGTCTCGGCGCGTCTGGCCGGCCAGAACATCGGGTTGCAGGTCACCCCGCCATAGATCCAGCACGAGGGGTCGCGCTGGAATAGGGTGTTGGGGATCGGCGGGATGACGAAATCGGTTTCCGGAAGGGCACTCAGCATCAGCGACTTCGCTTTGACGTCGGGCAGGTCGGAGATCGCAATACCGCCGATCATGAAGGCGGCAAGCTGCTTGGCCGGCATCTCGTCGAGCCATGGCCGCATCGCCTCGGCGATCTGGGAGCCGAGCACGTTCGGGGTGATGCGTCGATCCAGTATGAAATCGCGCGCTTGTTTGTTTGAAAACGTCTGGTCAAGCAGGTCATGGGTCTCAAGAACTTCGACCCCTCTTTCCTGCATCTTCAGGACAAAATCATAGTGATCCTTCTGGGCCTCATGCACCCACAAGACATCGTCGAAAAGAAGGTCATGGCAATTCGCGGGCGTCAGCCGCTGGTGCGCCAGAGACGGTCGGCAGACCATGACGGTTCTCAGCTTTCCGACCTCAGAATGAACACCGAAACCACGCATGCGATCCTCCTTCCAGCCCCCAAGGATGACGGCGCCGCCGCCGCCCTTGAACACATCCAGCCTGTTTGAAAGCCTACTTGGGCAGACACGGCGATGTCATTGATTGCAGACAAGGTGCGGTGCAGCATTTGCGATTTCCGACCATCCGGGATGAGAAGAATGCGGCCTGTTCAGTGAAGGTCAGACGTGTCGCATCGCTGCATCTGCCATGCGCGCCAATGGGTCGGGTGGAGATCGAGCATCTCGCCGGTCAGGGCATTTGCCCATCCGCCAGGCAGACGCTGGCAGGGAAAAACCAAGGCATGGACGCCTTCGTCGTCGATGACGGCGAGTTCTATATCCTCTTCGAACGGAGCTTCGACGACCAATCGCCACATCACCGAACCCTCCCCGACGATGCGCGAGCGTCGACCGACAAGAGGCCCTGTTTCGGCGTGCCAGTCGCTCGGCCGGCGTGGTTTTTTCTGCCAGCGCGCGGATGCCGCAAAGACCTCCGCTATGACCTGCCTTTCGATGGATTCGCGACAGCGCAGACTTCTTCGTCGGAAACCTGCGTGCCCGCTCATTCGATGTAGAACGTCAGATTGCCGTTGCGGGCGCGCGTCACCCATTCGATCTGGTTGGGTGTCAATTTCTTGGCCTTCAGCTGCTGAACGAGCCATGGGTTGGAACGGATCGCCGTTCGGATTTCCTTGACATGTTCAGCGCTGCCCGGCCTCGGCATCGCGCCGACTTCGACTGCGGTTCGAAAACTGACAATGGAAAACCGCTTGTCGTGATAGGCTCTGATGTGCTCCGGCAGGTTTTCGGCCCAGTTCATGCGCCGGAATTCCTTGCGGCTCTGCTGGGCGCCGACAGGGGTCACCAACGACGCAGCGGTCGCAATAGCAATGGCAAGGGCGAATTTCCTCATCTTCCAGCTCCCTCAAAATGGCTGTAAACCTATCGCGTCCCAGAGTAGCGGAACAACGAGCCAGAGGCATTGAGCCGGATCAATGGAGATGAGGCCGGCCCAAAGCGTCGGCTCGCCGGGCTTTCAGCAGGTCCGGTTGTAGAAAAAGACCAATAGAGTCTACGCGATACTACACTGATCGCCCATCCAAAGATGGTAAACTCCTGTCATTGTTGAGGAGTGAAAGGCCGTCGAGGCACTGGATCCGAGGCACTGGATCACTTCCCAAAGCGCGGAGGAGACCATCATGTCGACCAAGATGGAGGCGCCGCATGTTACCGAATTCAGCACCCATGTCTCAAGCCTGACGGGACGAACCTCGTTCATCGGCTCGCGAATAGCACGCGATAAGTCCGCGCGAGGTTTGTGCAAAGAGAACGGGCCACAGGCGAACTGGATACGGCAACTCTACGAACACATGCCCGACGCAGTGTTTTTCATGACCGCCAACAATAGAATTTCAGCCTGTAATAGGGCTGCGGTGACCCTGTTCGGTTATGAAGAAGATGAATTGCTCGACCGTAAGATTGACTTCGTCTGGTCTTCAACGCCGGATGTTCAGATCAAGGGACGCTGGGCAGACCAGGGCGCAGTGCGTGCCGGTCTGGCAAAGACCAAAATCGGCGTTCAGTTTCCGACTGCCCTGACCATCATCCGAGAACAAGGCGAAGGACAAACCTTCGTTGCGGCGATCTTTGAGGACTTCCGGACAGAGCGTGAGACATTGCAGCAGGTTCAGGAGCTTCAATGTGAGCTGGCGCGTCTCGCAAGAATAGTCACGCTGGGGGAAATGACAGCGACGCTGGCACACGAACTGTCCCAACCGCTGTCTTCGATCGCTGCTTACTCTGAAGGTTGCAGGCGCCTTATGGCGAACGACTACCGCCGGCACGGTGTGGAGCTTGGCGAGGCCTTGTCGGAAATCACGCAGCACGCCTTGTGGGCGGGAACGATCGTCAAGAACATCCGGGAATTTGCAAAGCGCGGCGCCGGCGAGAAACGACTGGAGGCGATGCACGGGTTGATACCCGAAGCGACGACGCTTGGGCTCACCGGATCAACCCGGAAAGGCCTTCACATCGATTTGCAGCTCGAAGCGGAGCGGGACATCGTGGTCGCCGATCGCGTCCAGATCGTCCAGGTGCTGATGAATCTTCTTCAGAATGCCGTGGAGGCGACCGACGGCGTCGAGCAGCCGACTATCGCGATCCACACCAGGACCGACGATTTCTCGCATCTGATTGTCGACGTATCCGACAATGGCTGCGGAATTGCCGCCGAGATCGAAGAGGCGCTGTTTCGTCCTTTCGTGACTAGTAAACCGCGGGGACTTGGCATGGGCCTAGCATTGTCCAAACGCATCATCGAAGCCCATGGAGGCCACATTAGCGCGCGCAAGGGAATACAGGGAGGCTCTATCCTCTCATTTTCGCTTCCGCTGGCGGAGACCACAATCGATGGCGAATGACCTTACGATCCATCTCGTGGACGACGAGGAGTCGCTCCGGCGCTCTCTAACGTTTTTGCTGGTGTCGGCAGGCTTTGCTGTTCGTGCACATAGCTGTGCGAAAGCCTTCCTGGAACTTCTGCCGCTGTCGGGGCGAAGTTGTCTGGTCACCGATCTGTGCATGCCGCATATTAACGGCATCGAATTGCTCCATCGCCTGCAGCGTCTCAGTATGGACGTGCCGGCGATCGTCATTACCGGCCAGGGAGATATTGCCGCGGCTGTACAGGCAATGAAGGCGGGGGCATTCGATTTCCTGGAGAAGCCTCTGAAGGAGGACGTGCTTATTGCGGCCATCAATGGAGCGATGGGACAGAGGCGGGCCGGCGGCGTTTTACCTGATTCCGGGGGCGTCGCCGCACGGCTCCGCCAGCTCACGGAGCGTGAATACCAGGTTCTGACCGGCGTGCTCGATGGCTTACAGAACAAGATGATTGCGTTCCAGCTTGGCATTAGCTCGCGCACGGTGGAGGTCCACCGCGCCAATGTGATGGCTAAAATGGGCGCGCGCAATCTGGCGGAGCTCATGCGCATGGCCATTACCATCGACGCTGCCACGCAATCGCCTGAAACTGCGAAGGCTTTGCCGATCGGCAGCTGGTCAACTTATATTCGATAATCCTAAAGCAAATCTTGCAACCTCGGTCTTGTGGGGTATGATGCGTTAGAATTGACTTATATAGTTGCGTGATCTTTGTCGTAGGGACGGTCATGAGAAGCGCAAAGGTCAATGCTTTCAGCAGTCTTGGGCCGACGGCTGACGAAGTTTGCCGACAGGTCGAACGAATCCTTACAAGCGAGGAATTTCACGCGCCGAAGCGTGGGCGAAATTTCCTGGAATTTGTCGTCAACGAGACGCTTGCCGGTCGATCGGACTTCTTGAAAGCATTTACGATAGCAAATGTGGTCTTTGGCCGGGAGGCTTCATTCGACCCGCAGAATGATCCGGTTGTCCGGATCGAGGCTGGCCGAATACGAAAGGCGCTCGAGCGTTATTATCTCGTCGCAGGCGAGAGGGATGACGTCGTCATTACTGTGCCCAAAGGCGGATATGTCCCGCATTTCGAATATGCGCGGGATGCGCCCACTCCGACTGAGCCCATCGAAACCTCGGACAATGCACAGAATGTTGAGTACGAAGATCAAAGTCATTCGCTTGAGGAAACACCTCGGCCGGGGTTGGTCACCCTCATTGGTCTCGTGACTGCGCTGGCCGTTGTCCTCGCTCTTCTGCTCCTAGCCCTCACGTTCGCATTGTCTTCGCGTGATGCTCCGACCGCAGCATTGCCGCTGACACGTCCTGAGCCAAAGGTGATCGTCGAGTTTTTTGCCGAAAGCAGCCCAGCGGACGTTGGCTCGGATATCGCGCGTGGCCTGAGGGACGATATTATCGGACAACTCGCCCAGTTCGATGACATCGTCGTCGTCGCAGATCCGCTCCGTGATCAGCGCGTCTCAGCTGCCGACTACATACTGCAGGGTAATGTCCAGATCGATGGAAGCAGGCTGCGTGCTGCTGCCAGGCTGGTGCATCAAGTGGATGGAGCCGTCGTCTGGGCCAATAATTTCGATGGGGATCTTCAGGACCAGAACCAGCTTGTGATTCAAGGCAATTTCGCGCGAAAAATCGCCAATGCGATCGCACAGCCCTATGGCGCCATCTTTCAAACCCGTACGGATATAATAGCGCGAACGGCACAGACGGAAGACCGGGGTGCCTATGAATGTACACTCGCCTATTCCAGCTATCGTCAGGTCATGACCGCGCAAAGTCACAGCGCCGCGCGCGAATGCCTGCAACAGGCCACCCGGCGCTTCCCCGACAATGCGACGTCCTGGGCGCTGTTGTCCATGGTCTATCTCGACGAAATCAGATTCCGCCATACGCTCGGTACGGTATCGTCGGCCCAACCTCTCGCGCTGGCGAGCGCTGCGGTGGACCGGGCAGAATCGCTCGCGCCGGGCAATCCTCGCGTGCTGCAGGCGCAGATGCTGGTGAGCTTCTTCAGGGGAAGCATCGACGAAGCCTTGAAGGCAGGCACCGCAGCCTATGCTGCAAACCCTGATGATGTGGAAGTCGCAGGCGAGTACGGCTTCCGATTGGCGATGTCTGGGAAATGGCAATCAGGCTGCGAGTTGCTGTCGATCGCCCTCAACAAGGGGATTGGCACCAGAGGTTATTACGAGGTCGGTATGGCTTTGTGCGCATTCATGGAAGGAGATCTCGAAGAGGCGGAGAAGTGGTCGCGAAGGTCCGATCTCGATGATAATCCCATGCATCGCCTTGTGCTGCTGTCCATTCTCGGTGCTGCGGGAAAGACTGATGAAGCCATGCTGGAACGGGATTGGCTCAATACTCACGCGCCTATTTTGATGACTGATATACGCCAGGAAGTCTCGCTCCGCCTGCAGCGGCCGGAGGACCAGGAGCGGTTCCTGAACGGGCTGCGCGCCTCGGGATTGGTTATCAGCCCCCTGTCAGCAAGATGAAGCAGCTACGGATCGGCGCCTGCGCCGCTCAGCCTGTGGCTGTTCGAAATCGCCATAGCGATTTGCGCGGCGATCTCATCCTCGACGTCGAGAATGGCCTGGCCGCGCAGGTCTCGATCATATTGATTTGCCCAGGTGACCGCTCCATCGGCGGCATTTATCAGGCGGACATGCAAATGAAGGATCGTACCCTCGATGAGCGCACTTCCCTGCAGTCTGAAGAGCGAACCGGTCGTTTCCGTCCCGGATCGGCCTGGAGCAAGCACCGTAAGGCTCTCCACCTTCATGAGCTTTTCAATCAGTTGATCGGCCAATCCCTTCACGAAATCAGCTCCCTGCGCACTGCCGCCGAGAGCGGCGAAGGGTTCGACCGCAACTCTGACCCTGCTCTCCGACATTGATACGGCAGGCGCCGGCGATGTCTTTGGCGGGGAGAGATAGGCTTCAAGCGGTCGAACAAGAGCGAGTATGGCCATTGCCCCAAACAGCACGGGGACGCCGATCGGCAACAGGAGATCACGATAGCTCACCGGTCGCTCCTGCCCAGGGGGGCGCCGCTTGTTCTCGCGGTCCTGCGGGGCGGAAATTTCTCCTGCATTCGAACTGTCTTCTACGCTCAAAAAGTGCGGTGCATAACCTCCTTTGGGGACAGTAATCCGGATTGGATCACTGCTTCCGCAGACCAAGTAGTATCGTTCGAGCGCACGGCGGATCCGCCCCGCCTCGATGCGGACAACTGGATCATTCTGTGCATCGAAGGATGCATCACGGCCAAAAACCGCTTGCGCAATCGTATATGCCTTCAGCTGTTCGCTGCGCCCTTCAAGTGTCTCTTCAACGATATATTGCAGGAAGCGGCGCCCGCGCTCCGGGGCAAGGAACTCCGGACTGGCNNAGTATAAGGTCAAGCTGCGCCCGAACGCTTCCAGAGGCTTGAAGTGCGCGGTTTTCCCCTCCCTCATCCGATACCATCCAGACCTCCCGCGATACTTTCGTATCGCTCTCATCAAGGGGAATGGCCTTATACACCTATTGGTGGTTCGGGGCTTCCGTAGCAATACGTAAGGGATATATCGAATACCGGGGCGGGCAGCGATTGCTTATGCTGCGATGCGGATGGGAGCGACGCATATGCTTCAAAACCAAACGATCGTAAAGCAAACGACAGTTCCTGGCCATCGCTATGGCAGCGCCGGAACGGCCAAGGATCAATCGATCCGGCTGAAGGCCGACGAGACGATCTATAGCGAAGGTGAACACGCGCTTGCGATCTACCAGGTCGAAGCGGGCGCGGTGCGGATTTACCGCCTCACGGCAAGCGGGCAGCGATATATTCTGTCCTTTTGCGGCAAGGGTGAATGGTTCGGGCTCGAGACGGGCAATGTACGAACCGATTTTGCAGAAGCCGTCTGTGAAACCTGTATAAAGCCCTTTCGCGCCAATCAGGTGGCAGTCGTCCCTATAGACCTTCTCCACATTGCCCTGACGAACCTCGCGAAGGCACAGCACAAACAGCTCGTCATCACCGAGCAAAGCGCACTGAAGCGGGTCGCCGCCTTTGTTTATGAAACGGCTGATCGTTATCCCGGAGATTGCGAATTCGATATGATGATGTCGCGCAGCGATATTGCCGACTATCTCGGGCTGACGGTCGAGACCGTCGCCCGTTGCTTTACGAAACTACGCGAAAAACGAATTCTTTGTCTCAACGGCAAACTGCAACGCATTGTCCGACTTCTCGACCGTGATGCGCTCGTCGCACTGACGATCTAGCTGCAGCGGATTTCGAAGGTCGATCTTGAAAAAGGGGATTGAACGATGACGCATGCATCCGGTCGAAGATTGAACGCATCAGCCAAAGCGGTCCTCGCAAGCCTGATAGCGCTAACGGGCCTTCCACTCGCGGCTGCGGAGGCACAGACCTCTCCGTTTGACCAATTTCCAATACTTATCCAATGCAAGTACAAGGAAACCTATCACGTTTTCTACATATCACGTATTTCAGAGGACGGTGTCGCAACCTATGTGGCATCCGAACGCATGGGCGGTACGATCACCCTGGACGGTCAGGCGAAGGCAACCGGCGGCGCAAGTGGCGGCAGTTGCGTCGGCAAGACTTTGGCAGAGCTTCGTGCATCTCACCAAGCCTATGACTTGAAACCCTAAAGCCCGCCTTGTGTTCTCTCCGTTGCGCGAACGCCGCGGAGTGAACCGCCGATCACATAGTCTCAAAGCCAAAGCCGAAGGGTGTACCTCAGCCGCCGCGATCTGATCTTGCAACCGTTCACATCGGGGCTGATCGTCATGCCCTGCAGCGGAATTTCCACTTTGCACAAAGACGGACATGCCAACTTCGCCGCCGCATCATATGCAGTAGCTGTCTAGTCGTGCGACAGGTGGGCCAGCTAGAGATGCGACAGTCTCGCCTCGCGTGACGTTCTGGTTAATGCCAACCTTGGGAGAAAGGGTAACGACCTTCAACCCAGTCGAGAACCCATGAGCGAATTGATGAAAATTAATTTCATCAATTCGCTCTGAACCCCGTTTTCAGTTGACGGCCTTTGTTTTTTGTCCCAACTTGAAGAAAATAAATTACGAATTGGGAACATTGTTGGCATGAAAGTGGGAATCATAGGGCTGGGATTCCGGCTCGGCTATCTTGGCTATGTCTTCAAGGCTATCGACAGCAGCTTCGAGATCGTCGGTTACGTCGATCCGGACCCCGCTGGACTTCCCGGATTGACGGAAAAGGGTGTTTCCGCCGGCAAGGTCTATGGCTCGCCGCAAGAGCTCCTCGCCTCCGAAAAGCTCGATCTCCTGATGATCGGCTCTCCCAACCACATGCATCTCGATCATATCCGCCTCGGTCTTGAGGCTGGCCTCAAGGTTTTCTGCGAAAAGCCGATTG
>UCCS01000008.1:0-2538 GCA_900470965.1 Hyphomicrobiales bacterium | reverse complement strand
GTCGGTCTCGTGCTGCGCTACTCGCCCCTATATAAGGACCTGCGCGCCATCCAGGCCGAAGGCAAGCTCGGCCATATCGTCTCGATCGAAGCCTCTGAACATATCGAGCCCTATCATGGCGCCTTCTTCATGCGCGACTGGCGCCGCTACGAGCGCTATTCCGGCAGCTTCATGCTGGAAAAATGCTGCCACGACCTCGACCTTTATAATGGTGTGATCGGCGCCCGCCCCGAACGCGTCGCAAGCTTCGGCGGCCGCAAGAGCTTTATTCCATCCAACGATCCTGCACGCGAAGGCATCAACGATCTGGAACTCTTCCACCGCAAGCCGAGCGGCTGGATGGGGTCGGACAAGGTGTTCGACAGCGACGCCGACATCATTGATTACCAGGTGGCGATCGTCGAATACGCCAACGGCGTCGGCATGAATTTCCATACCAATCTGAATGTTCCCGACCAGTTCCGCCGCTTCGCCATCATGGGCTCGCGCGGCATGGCCGAGGGCGACTTCGTCCGCGGCTATCTCGATGTCCACGAGCAGCTGACCGGCAATAAGATCGTCGAAAACAAATATGCCGCGACCGAGCTGTCGCAGCACTATGGCGCCGACGAGCAGATGGCGGCCGATATTCTGCAAAGCGTGCGGATCGGTTCGGACCTGCCAGTCTCCACGCTCAACGCATTGGAGGCAGGCATCCTGGCACTTGCCATGGATGAGGCGCGCATGAAGAAGGCCGTGATCGACCTTCGTCCCATATGGGACCGGTTCGACGAGGCGCTACACGCCAGAGTGGCCTGAGGAGAACGGCAAGATGAGTGCTCAGAAAAGTGCCGTCATCTTCGCCTGGATCCTTCTCCTTCCGGCTGTTCTCTATGTCCTCGCGATCGTCGCCTATCCGCTGGTCGATACGTTCATCCTGTCATTTACGGATGCATCGCTGCGCAAGGTCACGAACTGGGTCGGCTGGGTCAATTACGAGAAGATCTTCAATTCCACCTTTGCGGAAGTCATTGTCCGAACCTTCATCTGGACCTTCTTTTCGGTCGCCCTGAAGATGATCATCGGCACCTTCGGCGCCTCCATGCTGAACGCCGCCGTGCCTGGCCGTTCATTGTTTCGACTGCTGACCATGCCGCCATGGATCGTGCCGATGGCAATCGGCATCTTCATGTGGGGCTGGATGTATAATGGCCAGTTCGGGATGATTTCAGGATTGCTGCAGCGCTTCGGCCTCGTCGACGGTCCGGTCGCCTTCCTCGCCTATGGCAGCACCGCCTTCTGGGCGACGATCGTCACGGACGTGTGGATCGGTGTGCCGCTGGTGACGATCTACTTCCTCGCCGCGATCCAGTCGATCCCGAAGGATCTCTATGAAGCGGCATGGACCGACGGCGCCGGCCGCTGGTATCGTTTCCGCCGCATCACTCTGCCGCTCATGGTTCCGGCCATCATCACCATGTCGATGCTGTCGCTGATTGCGACCTTCAACTCCTTCGACATTATCTGGATCCTGACGCAGGGCGGTCCGAGCGGCGAAACGACGACGATGATCATCGACACCTATCAGACGGCGATCGGCTCGAAGAAATATGGCGAAGGGGCAGCGCGGGCGGTGCTGATCTGCATCTTCCTGTCGCTCTTCTGCTTCGCCTATTTCCGCGTCACCCGCCGCCTCAATCCGGAGAAGCGCGCATGAGCAGCCGTCCCATGATCGATCGCTACAGCTGGTGGGAAATCATCCTCATCTACTGCGGTATAGCGCTCTTCCTGTTCTTCGTGCTGTCGCCCTTCGTCGAAGGCTTTCTGGTGTCGCTGAAGCCGCTGAGCCAGCTGTTCTCCTCGCCCTACCGCTTCTGGCCGGAAAACGGCTCGTTCGAGGCCTACCGGACGATGTGGATCAGTGTACCGGGCTTCGGTCGCTACATCTTCAACTCGTTCTTCATCTCGATCATCGTCACCGTGATCGTGCTCTGCCTCGTCATTCCGGCATCCTATGCCTTCGCGAAATTCGAGTTCAGGGGCATGGGCATTCTGCTCGGCGCCTTCCTGACAGTGAACATGTTCTCCGGCGCCGTCCTGCTCATCCCGCTCTTCCGCCTGATGCGCAGCATCGGTGTTTTGAACACCTATCTTGCGATGATCGTGCCGGGCGTCGCCTTCCTGATCCCTTCGGCGATCTGGCTGCTGCGCACCTACATGATCCGCATTCCACAGGAACTCAACGAAGCGGCCTACATGGATGGCGCCAGCCATTTTTATACGCTGCGTCGCGTCATTCTGCCCATTGCGATGCCGGGGATTATCGTCGTCGCGATCACGACCTTCATCGGCGCCTATGCCCAGCAGTTCATCTTCGCGCTGACCTTCAACTCGAAGACTGAATACATGCCCCTGCCGGTGGGACTCTTCGCTTACTTTGGCAAGCAGGAGGTCATCTGGAACGAACTGATGGCGGCCTCCTTCGTCGGTATCGCGCCGGCGATGATCGTCATCTTCTTCCTTCAGCGCTATCTCGTCGGCGGCCTGACCGCCGGTGCG
>UCCS01000004.1 GCA_900470965.1 Hyphomicrobiales bacterium | reverse complement strand
CATCCTGTCGCTCTTCCGCGGCTAATAGGATCGTCAAACATTACCCGCCAGCTCACCGGCGGGTCCCATGGAAATCGAGCCGCGCTTCGATGGAGCGCGGCTTTTTTTAATTTCCGTTAACGATTGATTAACCATATTGCTGTTTTCTGCGTCTCAACGAGACGACGAGTTAACCAAATTTAAGAACGGGTTAACAGGCATGAAGGCTGATCGTCGTTCCCGGGCGCTATTCCCGAATGTCCCTTTATTTTAACGTCTGCCAACAAGGGGCAATCATTTCATGACAAGCATTTTGACGAACGTCGCGGCCATGGCCGCCCTCCAGACCCTCCGTGGTATCAGCAATAATCTTCAGGATACTCAAGCTCGCGTATCTTCCGGCTATCGCGTTGAAAAGGCAGCAGACAACGCAGCTTATTGGTCCATCGCAACGACCATGCGTTCGGACAACAAGGCCCTCTCGGCCGTTTCCGACGCCCTCGGCCTCGGCGCTGCAAAGGTCGATACGGCCTACACGGCTATGGACAACGCCATCGATGTCGTCAGCGAAATCAAGTCCAAGATCGTCGCCGCAACTGAAAAGGGTGTCGACAAGACCAAGGTTCAGGAAGAAATCAGCCAGCTCCAGGCGCAGCTCATGAGCATCTCCCAGTCGGCTTCTTTCTCCGGAGAAAACTGGGTTGCAGGCAACACGACGAAGAGCGTCGTTTCCACCTTCGTCCGCGACGGCAACGGCAATGTCTCGGTCAAGACGACCGACTATGTCCTGGATGCGGCTTCCAATGGTAACGTCCTGTTCGGCATGACCTCGACCGGCACCATCGATTCGAGCACCGGCATTATCGGTACCTCCAACGGCACGATCGGCTCGATCTACACCATGAACATCACCTCCTTTGGTCAGCCGGAAATTGCTATGGCACTGACGGCAATTGAAGCGGGCCTGGAGGCAATGACGAAGGCAGCTTCTCAGCTCGGCTCCATCTCCAACCGCATCGAGCTGCAGGAAAACTTCGTCGCGGCCCTCGGCGACTCGATCGACTCCGGTGTCGGCCGTCTCGTCGACGCCGATATGGAAGAGGAATCGAGCAGGCTCACGGCACTACAGACACAGCAGCAGCTGGCGATCCAGTCGCTCTCGATTGCAAACTCCAGCGCTCAGAACGTCCTCACGCTCTTCCGCAGCTAAGCCAGCGGTTGAAGCTGGACCAAACCTTGTGCCGCCAATTCGCGGCAGCCTGGAAACCGCGCCGAAACGGCGCGGTTTTCCTTTTGTTTCAATAGGTTAATAGAACAACGGCTCTCCTGCTTCAATCCTCGTTCCGCTCTTGCGGAAGTGGTTGATATCGGGTTAACGTTGCCGGGAGTTGATTTGTTTGCGACGCACCGGTGTGGGAGACCCGCCGGCGGCATGAAGCCAGTTCAGTCGCTGCCGGCAAAAACCGGCCTGCCCCTTCACCTTTCCGAGACCATGTCGATGACCGTCAAGATTACCAACGCGGCCGCGGTGAGTGCGCTGGCAGTGCTGCGCAGCATCACTAAAGAATCAACCGACGTACAGCAGCAGATTTCTACGGCGAAGCGGGTCGCGACTGCGGCCGACGATGCGACCTATTGGTCGATCGCGAGCGTCATGCGCAGCGACAGTACCAATCTGGGCACCATTGGCGATGCCCTTGGCCTCGGCGCCGCAAAGGTTGATTCGACCTATACGGCGATGAACTCCGCCATCGATCTTCTCGGCGATCTCAGAGCTAAGTTGGTTGCCGCGCGTGAGCCGGGCGCCGATAAAGACAAGATCAATGCGGAAATCACCGAATACAAGAACCAGCTGCAGACGATGGTCGAAGGAACTTCCTTCGCCGGCGAAAACTGGCTGTTGAATGGCGAGCCTGCGGCACCCCCGCAATGGAAGATCATCGGCAGCTTCGTGCGCGCCCCGACAGGTGAGTATCAGGCGCAGACCATCGACTTTCCGTCGTCCCAGACCATTCTGATAGACAGGAACAATGCCAATGACGGCCTGTTCACTAAGGATGTCAACGGCAATGTCGACGGCACGCCGGTGCGCAATTATTATCTCCTGAACGCGAACTCCGCGACGCCGGCGACCGGCACGGCAATCTCCATCAGCAAGTCGACCACCGACTCCCAACTCACGGATATGCTGACGGCCACCGACGCCATCCTCAAGCAGCTTACGAATTCGGCAGCAGGAATTGGTATCATGAAGGCCCGCATCGACGATCAGATCGACTATACCGCAGATCTGTCTGACGCTGTTGACAAGAGCGTTGGCGCCCTCGTCGACACCGATATGGACGAGGCCTCGACGCGCCAGAAGGCTATCGAAACCCAGAAGCAGATGGCCGTTGAAGCTATCTCCATTCTGAATGCGTCGGCCAGCAAGATTCTCATCCTGCTCGAATAATGATCAGGGCGAGGGCGGCACCATTCATCCTCGCGCAAGTTTGGGTTTCTAGTTTCCGGCATGAAGGCAGCGTCCGAATCCATGCTGGTGACAGGCCCTGAGCCTCTCCCGCTCCGGAACGGCATGCCGGCAAGGACGATGGTCATTTTTCAAGCGGGGGCATGCCGCGTGCCTCCCGAATACTGGACGGTTTTTTATGAGCATTATGCTTTCCCGGTATTTGAAGGATTTCGGTGAGCCGAGTCCCTCGGCACCGATCATCGATGTTGATGATTTCGCCGCCGAAACCGCCTCCGCATTTGCGGATCTGCCGCAGGAGCCCGAAATCGACGTAGAGGCGGAGCGGCGCGAGGCCTATTCCGAAGGTTTCGCGGAAGCAACCGTGGAACTGGCCGAAAAATACGAAGGCGAAGCCCAGGCCGCGGCCGAAGCGCATGTGCGTGAGATCGAGGAGCTGAAACTCCGCTACGAGATCGAGGCGGCTGCGGTGATCGCTTCCCGTATCCGCGACATGGCCGAAGAGATTGCCACCCTCGTCAGCGAAGTGACCGCGGCAGCCATCACACCGGTCATGACCGAAGCGCTCGCAAAGAAGGCGACCGAAAATCTTGCCGTCCTGCTGCGGGAGGCGATCCTCGACGGCGCGGCGGCGCCGATCGTCGTGCGTGGTCCGGCCAAGCTTTTCGATATCCTCAAGGATGAACTTGGAGAGCATGCCGCATTGGTCCGCCATCATGAGGCTGATGACGTCGACCTTGCTGCCGAGATTGGCGAAACCGTGCTCGTGACCCGTATTTCCGCCTGGGCGGCTAGCTTGAAGAAAGTTTCCGAATGAGCGACGGCGAAAACCATCACCACGGCAAGAACGAGATCATCATCGTCAAGAAACATGGCGGTGGGGATCACGACGGCGCTCATGGCGGTGCGTGGAAAATTGCCTATGCTGACTTCATGACGGCAATGATGGCCTTCTTCCTCGTCATGTGGCTCGTCAACGCCGCCAACGAAGAAACTAAGGCCTCGATCGCGACCTATTTTAATCCTATCAAGCTTTCCGACGAAAAGCCGACCGAAAAAGGCTTGAAAAAGCCCGTCGACCAGGCCGAGGGCGAGCAGAACCAGGAAAAGTCGAAGAATAAGGAAGAGAATCCGAACCAGGGCAAGTCTGCCGCTGACGGTGAGGACCAGACCTCGACCTCCGGCGACAAGACCAATTACTCGGAAGCCGATTTCTTCGAGAACCCCTATTCGGTTCTCGCAGAGATTGCCCAGGAAGTTGGCCAGCAGGCAAACGTCAGCGCCAAGGGTGACGGCGGTGCGGCGGACTCAGGCCCGGCGACCGGTGCCGATGGCGGCGAAGCCTACCGCGACCCCTTCGATCCGGATTTCTGGACCAAGCAGGTCGAAGTTACCACCGCCGGTAAGCCGCAGCAGCCTTCGCCGCTCGATTCGCAGGCCGAACCGAATGAGATCGCCAAGGCCGAAAATACCCAGCCCTCCGCTCTGCTGAGCAAGGACGCCAATAGCGCTGCCGTTGCCGCTTCGACAGAGAAGCAGGCGGACAAGAAGGCGGATAAGACCAAAGACAGGCAGGCGGACAAGACCAAGGACGCCGACAAAAAGGAAGAGGCCAAGCAAGCCGAAGACAAGCAGCAGGCCGAGGAACTGCAGCAAGAGATTGCCCAGCAGATCGCGGGCGTCGCCGGCAAGCTCGCCGAGGGCCTGACGGTAACGGCGTCCGAAGGTGGCCTGCTGGTGAGCATTTCCGACCAGAACGACGACTCCATGTTCAATATCGGCTCTGCAGTGCCGCGCCAGGAGATGGTGCTCGCGATGCAGAAGATCGGCGCGATCCTGAAACAGAGGGGCGGAGCCGTCGCCGTCCGTGGCCATACGGACGGCCGGAAGTTCAAGGGCGATCTCAACGAGAACTGGCGTCTCTCGATGGACCGTGCCCAGAGCGCTTATTACATGCTCGTTCGCGGCGGCCTCGATGAGAAGCGTATTTCCCAGGTTTCCGGCTTCGCCGACCGTCGCTTGAAGCTGCCCGAGGACCCCTTCAACGCGTCAAACCGCCGGATCGAGATACTCGTGCAGGCAGATCAAGGATAGTCGTATGACGCGCAGGCAGCATCGCTATTTCAGATATGCGGTCTTCGGCCTGGCGATGATGTCGCCCGCCGTCGGTCATGCCGAGGATGCGGACAATCTCGCGCCGTATAAGATGTTGCGCTCCCTGCAGTTCGTTCAGGACTCGGTTGTAGCAGGCGATCATTCCGCCGGTGAAATGCAGCGCTTCATGCTTGGCAAGATCGATCAGCGCCTGCGCAACGTTGATCCGTCCGTCTACGATGACGACCGCAATGTCGATGCCGCGCTGATCTATGTGATGAGCGGCGGCAATCCTCAGACGCTGGAATATCTCGTCGCCCATGACGTCAACGGATACTTCGATAATCGCGTCACCGACGTGTTGCGGAAATATCTGAGCGGCAAGGGCCTGCTCGTTTCCAAGACGCTGGAAGAGACCGCCAAGGAATATGAGGGCAAGAAGATCGGCCCATATCTGGCGCTGATCGGCGGCAATGTGCTGATCGCCACGAAGCCAGTGGATGCCCTTACGCTGTATGACAGGGCGCGGCTCAATGCACCCGGCACCATCGTGGAGGAGGCGGCACTACGCCGCTCGGTCGCCATCTGCGTCGAAACCGGGCAGGTCGACAAAGGGGTCGCCTATTCGCAACGCTATATCCGCCGCTTCCTCCATTCGCCCTATGCCAGCCAGTTCGCCGATCTCTTCGTGAAGTTGATCGTCAGCCACGATCACGATGTCAGTCCGCAGACGGTCGTCGATATCCTGTCCTTCATGGATGCGCCGCGCCAGCGCGAGGTCTATCTGCGTGTCGCGCGCGCCGCTGCGATTGCCGGAAAGCCCGATCTCGCCCGTATGGCTGCCCAGCGCGTACAGTCGCTGGGCGAGGGGACGGACAATCCTTTTGGGCCGCTCGCCGATTTCTATAACGGCATGGCGAACGTCCCCACCGACGATATTGATCAGGCTGCCAAATATATCGCCAATATCTCCGGCGCATCGCTCTCGCCACAGGACCAGGCGCTGCAAGCTGCCGCACGATCCGTCGCCGAGCAGATATTGCGGGCTCCGGATCCGGCAAGCCTGACACAAGGCTCGACCCCTAATAATACTAATCAAGAAATCACTTCTGAACAGGCTGCAGCCGCCACGGCTGCGCAACCGGAAGGAGCGCCAGCTGCTGCTCCGGAACCTGTTGTCGAAGGCGCGGCTTCTGCTGGCACGAGAAGCCAGGATGTCGACCCTTCATTCACCTCTTTCGTGACGACCAATCGATCCAAGCTCGACGAAATCGACGGTCTCCTGGCCCAAGAAGGCAAGTAAGATGATGATGGATATCAGCGTCTCGGGCGGAGCGCCCGGCACGGATGCGTCTGCGTCCGTAAGATCCGGTCGGGGAGCCGGCAAAGGCGAGGCTGCGGATCCGAACGGTGGCTTCTCGGACGCCCTCTCCAAGGCTGGCAACAACGATCAGGATGCCGATGCCGTCGATACATCTGACCAGCAGGCTGCCAACGACAGCGCGGAGGCCGCAGCGCGCAACCTGCGCGGCCGCAATCCGAAGCCGCTGATCGATCTGAATGACGCCTCGCTCAGGGGACAGGTGGACGCGCAGTCCGAAACCATCGCAAATGCCGGCAAGATGCCTGTGAAGTGCGAAGAGGACCAGGGCAAGAACACGGCTGTCTTTGGACTGGGCAAGCCGGGCGCCAAGGATCAGGCAGCCGAGACCGCTGCCCAGGCAGGGGGCAAGCCTGCCAAGCAGACCAAGACCAGCACCCTCAATGGCGACATCACTGTCGATGCAGACGCGGACACGGAAGCAGGCGACGGCGATATCACCGATGTTCTCGGCCTGCTGAACAAGGAGCCTGGTGATGCCGCGGCTGTCCTGCAGGCATCCGCTCATCATGCCGTCGCGAAGGCGGACGACACTACGGCCGGCAAGAAAGACGCCAAGGCCGAAGGTGTAAACGGTGCCAAGGCTGATGCGCATGTGTCGGATGCATTGGCAGCCGTTGCCTCGCATGGCAATGACGCGCATGTGCCGGGAACGGAGAATGCTGAAGGTGTCGAAGGCAAGACGTTCAGGATCAGCCGCGCCGATGGCCGTGGGCAGACCATGGACATGCAGATCGGCGCCGAACAGCCGGGCTCCGAAAAGTCGGCAAAGTCGAGCGTCGAAAATGTCTCCGTTCTGGAATCACGCCGCTATCTCGGTCTGGTTCAGAACCCGAATTCCGCAAACGTGACAGCGGCGCTTTCGGGTGACAAGGAATGGGCGCAGGCCATGCAGCCGAGCTCCGCCTTGTCGAACGCCGCCGAATGGACAAGCACCGGCAAGGTGGTAAACACCCTCAAGATCCAGATGAGCCCGATCGATCTTGGCCTCGTCACGGCTACGATGCGTCTGTCGGGCGATACGCTGAACGTCGATCTCAAGGTCGAGACCGGCGCGGCCTATCGCCAGCTCAAGGAAGATCACGGCAAGATCCTCGAGGCGCTGCGCAGCCAGGGCTACGCGGTCGATAACGTGACCATCAGCATGGCCCCTGTGGAACGCGCTGATGCCGGTAACCAGGCAAACAGCCAGGGACAGACTTCCCAGCAGCAGCAACAGTCGCTCGCCCAGCAAGGCCAGGGCGGCGAGGCGCGCGAGCGCCAGAACCAGACAGCGCGGCAGACGGATGGAGGCTTCAATGGTGCGGGCGGGAACGGTGTTGAGAACGCTTCTGCTGCCGACGCTGGTGGCAGTCGCTCTGGCAGCGTTTACCTCTAGCGCATCCGCTTCGACCGGGGCCTGTGAGCGTGAGATTCAGTCTGCTGCGGCCAAATATGGGATCCCTGAGGGAATTCTCTATTCGGTCGGACTAACGGAGACTGGGCGCAAGGGATCGCTCTATCCCTATGCGATGAACGTCGAGGGGAAGGCTCTGTTTCCAGCCTCCGAGCAGGCCGCGTTGCTGCAATTCGACGCCGCCAGCAGGGGCGGCGCGAAGCTCATCGATATCGGATGTATGCAGATCAATCACTATTTCCACGGCGAGAACTTCAGCTCCGTGGAGGAAATGTTCGACCCTCACCGCAACGTGGAATATGCCGCGAAGTTCCTGCGCAACCTGCGCGATCGTCACGAAACATGGACCATGGCGGTAGCGAGATACCACGCAGGACCGAACAATAATCCGGCGCAGAAGCAGTATGTCTGCCGCGTCATCGCAAATCTGGTCGCCACCGGCTACGGCAAGTGGACTCCCAATGCGAGTAATTTCTGCGGAAATTAATTCAATTAATAATTGAATTCACCAATTATGACCGAACTGTGTCAAAGTGTGGCAAGAATCCGGCGCGATTCCTGCTTGCAAGACGTAATTAAGCAGGCGTTAACTTTTCCACGAAATTTTTGTGTGCATAATGTTGTTGACCCACTATATGTAGATCAAATCGGTACCCAATTCTTAATCAATTATTAATTTCCGCCATTAACTTTCACGAGTAGCCGCTGATTCGCGCGATTCGTATCCATAGATCATCGATGTGCCACACTGATTCGGAGGCGGACGAATGATCGTAGTGGTTGATGAGCGTGAGCTCGTGAAGGATGGTTACACTTCTTTGTTTGGTCGGGAGGGAATTCCCTCAACCGGCTTTGATCCCAATGAATTCGGCGAATGGGTGCAGACGGCGGCTGATTCTGATATCGCTGCGGTCGAGGCATTCCTGATAGGCCAGGGGCAGCGCGCCATGGAGTTGCCGCGTGCGATCAGGGATCGCTCGATGGCGCCTGTGATCGCGGTCAGCGATCAGCCATCGCTCGAAAACACACTTGCCCTTTTTGATTGCGGCGTCGACGACGTTGTACGCAAACCCGTGCATCCGCGTGAGATTCTCGCGCGTGCCGCTGCAATCCGTCGCCGCCTGAAGGCGATTGCAAACCACACCGACATCGGTGCCATTCGCGTCTTCTCCGATGGACGCGATCCGGAGATCAACGGCGAAACCTTCGCTTTGCCGCGCCGCGAGCGCCGCATCCTCGAATACTTGATTGCCAATCGCGGCCGTCGCGTCACCAAGACCCAGATCTTCAATGCGATCTACGGCATTTTCGACGAGGAAGTCGAAGAAAACGTCGTCGAAAGCCACATCTCCAAGCTGCGCAAGAAGCTGCGCAAGAAGCTCGGCGTCGACCCGGTCGATTCCAAGCGGTTTCTTGGCTATTGCATTGATTGGAATTGATTTTTCGGCGCGGGTCGTGCCGCGCGGGAAAGCCGGAATATTTCGGTCGGCGACCCGGCACAACAGACAGCTTCACGCAAGGCCCGCCAAATACTGTTGCACTTAACAGGTAAAACGAGGTTTTCAGATGAGCATTTTCGGCAGCATGAAGACGGCAGTATCGGGGATGAACGCACAGGCAAACCGCCTCAGCACCGTCTCCGATAACATCGCGAACGTGAACACCAGCGGCTACAAGGCAGTTTCGACCGCGTTCTCGTCGCTGGTCCTGCCTTCCGGATCTGGCAACTATAACTCGGGCGGCGTGACGACGACAGTACGCCAGGCTGTTTCCGACCAGGGCGACATTTCCTACACCACCTCTGGCTATGATCTTGCCATCTCCGGCGACGGCTTCTTCATCGTTCAGGGCGCCGATGGCGTTCCGGTTCTGACCCGCGCCGGCGACTTTACCAAGGACGACAGCGGCAACCTCGTCAACTCGGCCGGCTTCACGCTCATGGGCTATCCTTGGGGTTCCTCGGCTCCGGCAGTCGTGGTCAACGGTTTCGATGGCCTCGTTCCGATCAACGTACTCGGCGACCAGAAGCTGCAAGCCGTTCCGACCGCGAACGGTACCTGGACCGGCAACCTGAAGCCAGGCGCGACTGTGGTTACGGACCCCAATGCCCTGCCTAGCGCTAACGGCAGCCTCCCGGCGGCATCCCCCACGGCTGCTACCAGCAATACCCAGAAGTATTCAATGGTTACCTATGACAAGCTGGGTAGCAAGGTGATGTATGACATCTACTACACCAAGGTACCAGCAGTTGCGCCCCCCGCATCGCCGGCCGGTACGAAAACCCAGTGGGAAATGGCCGTATTCCGTAACGCTGACAAAGCCGCGACCGGCACGAGCTCTTTCCCCTACAGCTCGGCAGCAGTCTCGGTAAAGACGATCTCGTTCGACGATAAGGGCCAGATGCTGTCGCCGCCTGGCGCAACGATCACTGATCCGGTTACCGGCCTCACCATCAATATGAATCTCGACCTCTCCCAGGTCGGCGATAATTTCTCGGGTACAGGCAACGTCGACGGTCAGGGCGCGAACTCGCCGGTCGATATCACCATCGACTCCGACGGTATCGTCTACTCGAAGTATGACGACGGCAGCACCAAGCCCGTCTTCCAGATCCCGCTCGCCAATGTCCCGAGCCCGGACCTGCTGACGCTGATGTCCGGCAACGTCTATTCGGCCAACGGCAAGTCGGGCGTGACCGTCACGGGTTTCCCGCAGACCAGCGGCTTGGGCAAGATCCAGTCGGGCGCCCTCGAAGGCTCGAACGTCGACCTCGCCGGCGAACTGACCGAAATGATCGAATCCCAGCGTAGCTACACCGCCAACTCCAAGGTGTTCCAGACGGGTTCCGATCTCATGGACGTTCTCGTCAACCTCAAGCGTTAATAAGGGTAACGGGTAAGCCATGTCGCTCACTTCAGCACTTAACACCGCGCAGAGCATATTCAACAATACGGGCACGCAAAGCAGCATCGTATCGAACAATATCTCGAACGCCGGCAACAAGGACTATGTGCGCCGGCAGGCGATGCTCACCACCTCGCTGAACGGCGCCCAGGTGGTCAAGATCAGCCGCGCACAGGAAGATGCGCTGCTGAAACAGTATCTCAAGGCGTCCTCACAGGACAGCGCCCAGCAGACCCTGCTGAGCGGCCTCGAAGATCTGAAGTCGATCATGGGCGGCAACGAAAACGAAACGTCGCCTGAAACTGCCCTGCGCACCTTCCGCGACAAGCTCGGCACCTTCCGGGCCACCCCGGGCGACCTTATTGCCGCCCAGGGTGCGATTACGGCGGCGCAGGACGTCGTGACCTCGCTGAACAATGCCTCCAAGGAGGTGCAGCAGCAGCGTGCCGATGCCGACAAGCAGATCAAGAATCAGGTCGACTCACTGAACAGCCTGCTGAAGCAGTTCGAAACTGCCAACAATGCAGTCAAGAAGGCGACATCATCCAACGAGGATCCTTCGAGCGCTCTCGATGAGCGGGAAAAGGTCCTCAAGCAGATTAACCAGATCGTTGGCGTGTCGACAGTGACACGCGCTAACAACGACATGGTGCTCTACACGGCTGACGGCACGACGCTGTTCGAGACGATCCCGCGCGCGGTCAGCTTCGAGCCGACGCAGTCCTATGCGGCTGACACAGCAGGCAACAAGGTCTATGTCGATGGTGTGGCCGTCAATATGGGCTCGGGCTCGACGACCAATGCGCAGGGCAGTCTGGCCTCCCTTCTGCAGATCCGCGATGATATCGCACCGACTTTCCAGAACCAGCTTGATGAAGTCGCTCGTGGCCTTGTGAACCTTTACCAGGAGGATGGCAATCCTGGCCTCTTCGTCTGGACAAACCCGACGACTGGCACTGCAGGCGGGGTTCCGCCGGCTGGTACCATCATCAAGGGCATCGCCGGAACGATCGCGATCAACGACCGTGTCGTCACCTCCAAGGGCGGTGATCCGATGCGGTTGCGTGACGGGAACATCAATGCGACCAGCACGGCTGCGAACCCGACGGGTTCGAGCGGTTATACAGCGGAACTCGACCGTCTCTATACGTCGATGGATTCGGGGATTGCATTCGATCCGAAGACCGGTCTCGACTCGAATATCAGCATCCTGACCTTTGCCACCAATTCTATCGGCTGGCTCGAGCAGAACCGCAGCAACGCGACGACGGCGGCGGAAAATACCCAGGCTGCCGCAGCACGAACCGATGAAGCTTATTCCAACGAAACCGGCGTCAACCTTGATGAGGAACTGACGCTCCTTCTCGACATAGAACAGTCCTACAAAGCGGCGACCAAGATTTTGAACGCCGTTGACGAAATGTTGAAAGCACTGCTGGATATTGCGAGTTAAGCCATGAAGAGCTCATTTATTTCAAGTTCGGCCATCCAAAACGCCATGCGATTGACGATCCGTCAGGCGCAGAACCAGATGACGAAGGCGACGATGGAAGCGACCACCGGCACCTACGCAGATATCGGTGTGTCGCTTGGCGGTTACGCAGCCAAGAGCATCGACTTTACCCGCGAAGTCGACCGCATCAAATCGATCAAGCTGAGCAATGCTCTCGTCGACGCCCGTATGGAATCGGCTCAAACCGGGCTCGATAAAATGAAGAAGGCGGGCGACGGCTTCCTCTCCAAGCTGACCGCACTTCAGAGTAGCCACGATCCTGGCAGTATCACGGTCGCAATCCAGTCGGCGACGAGCGCGCTTTCCACGATGATGGACACGTCGAACTCGATGGTGAACGGCGAATATCTTTTTGCCGGCATCAACACCGACATCCAGCCGCTGACGGATAAAACCACTGCGACTTCGGCGGCGATCGTTACAGCTTTGAATGCCTATGCGGCAGGCCTGCCGACACCGAAGCCGGTTAACCAACTCACCGGCGATGAGATGAAGACCTTCATCGAGACCAAGGTCGAGCCGATGTTCAGCGAAGCGGCCTGGACGGACCCGACGACCGGCTGGTCGAAGGCGTCCAGCCAGAATATGACGAGCCGTATCAGCAATTCGGAAGTCGTTGAATCCTCGACCAACGCCAATTCCGAAGGCATGCGTTACTTCGCTCTGGCGACGGTAGTGACCTCTGCGCTGATGGGCCAGAACCTCAGCACGGACGCGATGAGCGCAGTCTCTTCAAAGGCGATCACCTACACGACCAGAGCCACTACAGGTATTGTTACCCAGGCGAGCCAGCTCGGTCTGTCACAGGAGCGTGTCGAGAAGGCGAATGACGCCCTCGATGCCCAGGCAAATATCATGCAGACCAAGCTTGTCGATATCCAGGGCGTCGATCCCTATGAGGCCTCGACCCTTGTCAAGACTTTGGAAACCCAGCTCGAAACCGCCTACACGATCGTATCGAAGATCCAGCAGTTGAGTCTCGTGAACTACCTTTGATGAGCAAAGGCGCGCAATATAAAGAAGGATGCATGAATGTATCAGTTCTCTTATGCCGAGGTCATGCAAGACTCGGTTGCCGACGCTAAGGAGCGGGAATGGCAGGTTCTCGAACGTTCGATCGAACTGCTTTCGGTGGCGCGCGACAAAGAGAAGTACAGCCGGGAGTCTATTGAAGCTCTCTTCTATACGCGACGGGTGTGGATCAGCTTCATTGAGGATTTGAAGCATCCCGACAACCAGTTGGAAGTCGAGCTCAGGGCGAACCTCATCTCGATTGCGATCTGGATATTGAAAGAATGCGACAGAATTAGAAAACGTCAGTCGAATAACTACCAGGGCATCATCGACGTTACCACCATCATCAGGGATGGACTTAAATGAAAAGTACACTTCGCATTTCTCTGAAAGCCGGAGAAAGAATCTTCATCAACGGCGCTGTCCTGCGTGTCGACCGCAAGGTCGCACTGGAATTCCTGAATGATGTGACGTTCCTTCTCGAAAACCACGTGCTTCAGCCGGAAGGCGCGACCACGCCGCTTCGCCAACTCTACTTCATTGCCCAGATGATCCTCATCAATCCCGAGGGCAAGGAACATTCGACGGCGATGTTCCGCAAGTCGATCACGATGCTGCTCACATGCTTCAAGAACGAGGAAATCCTCGCCGAGCTGAAGCGCATCGATGCACTCGTTTCGACTGGCCGCGCCTTCGACGCGCTGAAGGCGATCCGTGGTCTCTACGCGATCGAAGACGGCATTCTCAACAATCACGAACTGCCCCCGACAATGGTCGAGCAGATTCGTAGGGAGATCGCACCATGGCGGTAGACGGAACTCAGGGCGTAGGTGGAGGCAGCAGCACGTATGGCTCGTCCAATGCCGCGCAGCAGAAGGCCACGCTGAACTACGACAACTTCCTTCAGTTGCTTGTCGCGCAGATGAAGAACCAGGATCCGACCGATCCGATGGATGCGAGCGAGCAGATGTCGCAGCTTGCGAGCTTCTCGCAGGTCGAGCAGACGATCCAGACGAACACGAAGCTCGACACGCTGCTGACCAGCTCCAGCCTGACCCAGGCGAGCAGTTATATCGGCAAATACATGACGAGCGCCGACGGCAAAACCGTAGGCCAGGTCGCATCCGTCAAGGTTTATTCGGACGGCCTTGTTGCAACGCTGGACAATGGCGGTAAAATTCTCATCCAGGCTGGCATATCCGTTTCTGATTCGGCGCCGACCAACGGTTCAGGCGACGATAGCGGTTCGGATAATACCTGAGTGCCGACGAAACGGGTGGGGTCTGGCGCACGTTCGTTTGGATGATGCCCAAAATACCAGTCCGGTTAAGGCCGGGCTGGTTGCTTTCAAGGCGATATGAGGTTGCCTGACGATGAATGAAGCTGATGCACTCGACCTGTTCCAGGCTGCGATCTGGACCGTTCTCGTTGCGGCGGGGCCTGCGGTCATTGCGGCAATGGTTGTCGGTCTCGTGATCGCGCTGATCCAGGCGCTCACACAGGTGCAGGAAGCGACGCTCACCTTCGTCCCGAAGATCGTCGCCGTTCTGGTGACGGTCGGTATTTCCGCCCCTTTCGTGGGCTCCCAGATTTCCATTTTTACCAATCTGGTCTTCTCGCGAATCCAGTCCGGCTTCTGAGCCAACTTCGCGCAAGCTTCGCCATTTAACTGTCGATCCGAACTGGGCGGATTCTGAGGTCCGCCTCCTCTCATGAAGAGACGGAATCGCTATGGCGCAACCACCTTCACTACCCCTTCCGAAAGTCGCTCCGAGCCTGCGTGATGTCGGCTTTGCCATGGGCATCATCGGCATCATCTGCATCCTCTTCCTGCCGATCCCGCCGTTCCTGATCGACATGGGACTGGCCTTCTCGATCGCATTCTCGGTGCTGATCCTCATGGTCGCGCTGTGGATCCAGAAACCTCTCGATTTCTCGTCCTTCCCGACCATTCTTCTGATCGCGACGATGACGCGACTGGCGCTGAACATTGCGACGACGCGTGTCATCCTTTCGCACGGCAACGAGGGGCACGATGCTGCGGGCGGCGTCATCGCCGGCTTTGCAAGTCTGGTCATGTCCGGTGACTTCGTCATCGGTCTGATCGTCTTCCTGATCCTCATCACCATCAACTTCATCGTCATCACCAAAGGTGCGACGCGTATCGCGGAAGTCGGCGCACGTTTCACCCTCGATGCCATCCCCGGCAAGCAGATGTCGATCGATGCCGACCTCTCGGCCGGTATCATCGACGAGAAGGAAGCCCAGCGCCGCCGCAAGGAACTGGAAGAAGAAAGCTCCTTCTTCGGTGCCATGGACGGTGCGTCGAAATTCGTTCGCGGTGACGCGGTCGCGGGTCTTCTCATTACCGCCATTAACGTCTTCGGCGGCATCATCATCGGTTATTTCCGCCATGGCATGCCGATCGGCGAAGCGGCCGACGTCTTCGTCAAGCTCTCGGTTGGTGACGGCCTCGTCTCGCAGATGCCGGCTCTCATCGTCTCGCTCGCCGCCGGCCTTCTCGTTTCGCGCGGCGGCACCACCGGCTCCACCGACCAGGCGGTCGTCAATCAGCTGAGCGGCTATCCCCGCGCGCTCTCCGTCTCGGCCGTGCTGATGTTCGTCCTGGCCCTGATGCCGGGCCTGCCGTTTGTCCCCTTCGTGATCCTCGGCGGTCTTCTCGCCTTCGGCGCCTGGTTCATTCCGCGTCAGGTCGAAGCCGAAAACAAGATCCGCCGTGATGCCGAGGAAAAGAAGGTTGTCCAGAGCAAGGAGCTAGAAAAGGACTCGGTCAAGTCGGTTCTCCGCACCTCCGAAATCGAGCTTGCTCTCGGCAAGATGGTCTCGACCCGTCTGCTTGGCGCCCATCAGGAGCTCGCCTTCCGCGTCGGCAAGATGCGCAAGAAGTTTGCGACCCAGTACGGTTTCGTCGTGCCGGAAATCAAGGTGACGGACGATATCGGCATCCCCGAAAAGTCGTACCAGATCCGCATCCACGGCACGACCGTTGCTTCGAACCTTCTGCGTGTCGGCGAAGTTCTCGTCGTCACCGGCGCCGGCCGGAAGCCGAGCATCCCGGGCGACGAAATCCGCGAACCCGCATTCGGCATGCCGGCGGTTTCGATCCTCGAAAATTTCGCCGAGGATTTGAAGCGCGAAGGCTTCCAGCCGATCGACAACGTCTCGGTCGTGCTGACGCATATGAGCGAGGTTATCAGAAACAACCTGCCGCAGCTTCTCTCCTACAAGGACGTGAAGATCCTGATCGATCGTCTCGACCCCGAATATAAGAAGCTCGCAGACGAGATCTGCTCGTCGCACATGTCCTATTCGGGCCTGCAGGCGGTGCTGAAGCTGCTTCTTGCCGAGCGCGTCTCGATCCGCAACTTGCACCTCATTCTGGAAGCGGTTGCCGAACTTGCCCCGCATGTCAGAAAGACGGAGCAGATCGTCGAGCACGTCCGCATCCGCATGGCCCAGCAGCTCTGCGGCGACTTGGCGGATAATGGCGTGCTGCGCGTGCTGCGACTCGGCAGCAAGTGGGATCTCGCCTTCCATCAAGCTCTCAAGCGCGATGCAAAGGGCGAAGTCGTCGAATTCGACATCGACCCGCGCACTCTGGAAGAGTTCAGCGAGCAGGCCACGAAGGTTATCCGTGAATTCATGGATAGAGGCCTGCCATTCGCCCTTGTCACGTCGCCGGAAACGCGCTCCTATGTCCGCATGATCATCGAGCGACTCTTCGCAACGCTTCCCGTCCTCTCGCATGTGGAACTGGCCAAGGGCATCGAAATCAAGATTTTGGGCTCGATTTCATGATTTCAGACCCGCAAGGGACAGTTCTGGCGCTGTTTCTGGTTTTCTGCCGGATCGGTGGCTGTGTGCTGACCCTTCCGGGTTTTTCTTCCGCCCGTGTTCCGGAGCAATTGCGCGTCTTCATCGCCGCCGGACTTTCGCTTGCGGTGCTGCCGGTGCTCTGGGATACGGTCTATCCGTCCGTCCACACCAGTTCCGGCACCTATATCGGCCTGATTTTCAGCGAATCGCTGATCGGTGTGATGTACGGCATGCTCGCCCGGCTCTATACGCTCGGCCTGCAATTCGCCGCCTCGATCGTCTCCATGATGGTTGGCTACACGCAGCCGAGCACGAGCGATGTCGTCGAAGACTCGGCCGAAATCAGCTTGACGGCCTTCATCACGATGACCGGTCTGATGGTACTCTTCATCATGGACTTCCATCACATCGTCTTCCGCGCGCTGATCGATTCCTACACGACCATGCCCTTCGGCGGGTTGATGCAGATGCGCTCCACGCTCATTACCTTCACTGATACGCTGGAGCAGACCACCTACATCATGCTGAGGCTGGCGAGCCCCTATCTGATTTACGGGCTGATCTTCAACATCTCGATCGGCTTCATCAACAAGCTCGCGCCGCAGATTCCGGTCTATTTCATCTCCACGCCTTATCTGCTGATGGGCGGCCTCTTCCTGCTCTATTTCTCGATCGCGGCAATGATCAGCCAATTCGGCCAATCCTTCGCGGCACTATACGTGGGAAGGTGAGGGGCGATGATCGAGAAGAAGCGTTCCGACAAGCTCAAGCGCCTGGTCGCGGTGCAACGGCATCTTGAAAGGATGGCGGAATACGATCTCGCAGAAACCAGCCGCCAGCGCGCCGAAGTCAATGCGGCCATGGATGTCGCCATTCTTGCGCTCGGTTCGCTGGACCCCATTCATCGCGCTTTTTCGCAGAGTTACGCCGATCGATTCGGCAGGCTGAGCATCAAGGACCAGCAGTTAACTGGCATGCAGCAGGTGCACGAAATGCGCCTGACGCGCGAGCGCGCCAAAGGTGACCGGCTTGAAGAAAACATGCTCGATGCCCTCCAGGCCGAGCGTCGCGAGGCAGATGACAACGCTGTCTACGACGTAATCGATCAGCAATTCGCAACGCCAGCCTCCAGCAAGCTTCAAAAATAATAATCGCCACGATCTTACATTAGAGGATTGTAACGTGGCTATTTCACCCCCCAGCGATCTGGTGATGGACGTCGTCAAGGCGGCCGACCCCATGGAGGTTCAGGCTGCCCAGGAAAAGCTGAAGGCCAACCGCGCCGCCTTTGCTGCGACAAGCCTGGCCGACAGTGGTAACGGCTTTTCTTCCGCAGTCGACATTCTCGACCACGTCAAGCAGAAGAGTGGCCTGAACAATATTCAGAACCGTACCAAGACCGAGGAAGTGCCGGAAACCTACCGGAAGTTCGAGGCCATGGTTCTGCAGAACTTCGTAAAGTCGATGCTGCCGAGCGATGCCGAGAATGTCTTCGGCAAGGGCGCAACGGGCGACATCTGGAAGGGCATGATGGCCGAGCAGCTCGGCAATGTCATGGCCAAGGGCGACGGCATCGGCATCGCCAAGCAGATGTATGCCGAGCAGCTCCATCGCCAGGAAGGCAAGATCGTCAACGCCTCCACGGATGAAGACGATCGCAAGACCGCGATGAGCATGATCGACGAATTTCAGCGCAAGACCTTCGGCACTCCGACTGCCGACAATAAGTCCGCAACAAGCGACGCATAATCGAGGATAAAATGGAAATAGTTTCGAACGAATACAGGATCAAATCCGTTCTCGGACGCCTCGAAATGATAATCGACAATGAGAACACCCGGATCGGCAGCGATCCGCAGTTCGATCTCAAGGTCTCCAACGCGCATAAGAGCCGGTGCCTGTACGAGCTCTCGATGCTTTTCCGCGACACCGATCCGGCCGAACTTGCAGCTTCGCATCTGGACCAGCTTCACGGTCTGAAGAAGAAGCTTACGCTGAACGCCCGTCGCGTCGAAGCGCATCTGGAGGCGGTTCGCGCCGTTGCCGATCTTCTGAAGAATGCCGTGCAGGATGCCGATGCTGACGGCACCTATTCCCAGGAACAGTTTGTCGCGCGGGATGCCTGATGATCAAGCTCGTCCTCACAGGCGTCTGGGTCTGCGCCGTCACCTTGGCATCGGTCTATTTCTCGGTGAACATGGCGACTGCGCCGGCGCCGGTTGAATCGAATACCAAGCAAAGCGCGCTCGAACTTGTGAAGGGCGAGACGATCACTGTGCCCGTCATCGCCAACGGTGCGGTCAACGGTTATTTTCTCGGCCGCATCTCCTTCATGATGCACAAGGATATGATTGCGGGCCTGAACCTGCCGATCACGGAGATGACGACCGACGAGCTCTTCAGCTTGCTCGTCGGTAACAAGATGATCGATGTTTCCAACGTCAAAGCCTTCGATCCCGGGGCTTTCCGCGAAGAGATCAAGAAGGGCATGAATGAGCGTCTCGGCGGCGAATATGTGGCCGAAGTCATGCTGGAACAGCTCGACTACCTTTCGAAGGAAGACGTGAAGGAAAATTCCGGCGGCAAGCCGCAGAAGGTTGGCGCGCCGGTCAAGATCATCGAGACCGCGCCTGCATCCGAAACGCCGGCTCCATCCGCCGGTCACTGATCACCATCGACCGACCAGTTAAAAACGGCGCCGAAAGGCGCCGTTTCTGCGTTCTGGCTTTGGTTAATGAACCACTTATGCGCGTAGGAAAATCCAAGGCTTTTTCCTAAGGGTTGTTTGAAACCGAGTTGGTATAAACGCGGCACAAGCTTGGGAGGATGGCCGCCACGGGGTTGGGGGAGATCGCTTCAGGCAGGACGCTGCTGGTCCTCACAAGACCTCCGCTGCGGAAACGTAGGCTTATTTTCCGGGATGTCGGGCGCATGACGCACCCTCGGCAGGAGGTTGGAATGAATCTGATTGCAAACTTCGCGGTGCTTGCATCGCGGCGGACGATTTTCGATCTGCCGGTCTGCGATCTCGGCTGGGATGACGCGCTGGTTTTCATCAACGAACTGGCGTCCATTCCCGTCGGGCAGACCGTAGTTTGCTTCGTCAACGCCCACAACATGCTGACGGCCCTGCGCGACGATGAGTACTATCAGATCATGTCGCACAACCTCGTTCTGCCTGACGGTATCGGTCTCAATATCGCATCCCAGGTCACGCATGGTTCGCCTTTTCCCGCCAATCTGAACGGCACCGATTTCGTGCCGGCCTTCCTGACTTTCATGGAAACGCCGCGTCGTATCGGCCTTATCGGTGGCGCGCGCGCGGTTGTTGAGAAGGCGGCCGAGAACTTTTCCAGGCACGCGCCCTGGCACGAGTTCTACGTGATCTCCGACGGCTTTTTCGACAAGGCCAATCCCGAATCCGTTATCGCCGAGGTGGAGCGCCAGAAGCTCGATATCCTGATCGTTGGCATGGGCACGCCACTGCAGGAAAAGTGGGTCCACCAGAATATCCGCGCCGATCACGCACGTCTCGTTCTGACGGTCGGTGCACTTTTCGATTTCGTTTCGGGCACTGTGCCACGCGCCCCGAAGACCGTGCGCATGATGCGCCTGGAATGGGCCTACCGCCTGGTACAGGAGCCGACGCGCCTCTGGCGCCGCTATATTCTCGGTATTCCGGTCTTCCTCTTCCGGGTCTTCCAGTATCGCTTCAGCCGGCGTGCGCGCATCCTCAGTCAGCCGGATGAACGGGCGCACGTTGCAGGCGAACAGAAGAGAATTGAGCAGATGAAGAAAGCCGGCTGATTACAGATTTCTGCAGGTTCCGGTTAACCATTTCTTTGCCATGTATATTTAGAGTAGCTTAATCCTCCGCGTCAGCGCGGTTGAGCGAACTCGGCCATCATGCGCATGAGATGTGACGCCAATGCACGATTCCAGGGCGAAAAACAGTTTCCATGATCGCGCAACCACCTCTTCGCGCGGCCAGCGGCAAAGTCATGCCGAAAAGAGCAGCCATCCGCCGGAGATCCTTCCTTCCGAAGCTGAACTGCTGCGCGCCATAGGCCGGCTGCTCGACGAACAGCGTGCGAAAGCGCGGCAGACCGAACCGCTGGTGGACCGGATCGAAACGATCCTCGGTTCGCGCCTTCAGGCTGCAAACGATATCGCCTCCGCTTCCGCAGCTGAACCCTCTCGTCCTGCGCCAGAGCCGACGACGCAGTTCGTCCAGGTTCAACGCGTTGCTCCCGCTGAGAGAGCGCCCATTTCGACGGTTTCGCGCGAAATACGGCGTCCGAACCGGATCAGGAACGCTCTCATCATGGCTGCCCTCTCGTTTGGCGGCGCTGCCACCCCTATCCTGACGCCATCCTCACCCGCGCTTTACACCGCAGAAACGATGCTTGCCGTGGATGCGGGCGCAGGTAACCGGGCTGCCCTCGTCGGGGATACCGTCAAAAGACTGTCTTCGGTACCCGTCATCACCTCTGCCGTTGCGGCGCTGAAACTGGACCGCGATCCGGAATTTGCCGGTAACAGCGCCAATGCACTTGGTGTCGCCTTCGATCTTCTCTCCGGCAGCGGTGCAGCCGCCGATCCGGCATCGCGCGCCGAGGCCGCGCTGAAATCTGCCGTGGCGATTATTCCCGACGACCGCACTGGCACGATCCGTCTGATGGTAACGACAGGCGATGGCGACAAATCGACGCGCATCGCCATGCGACTGTCCGATGCGGTAACCGGTGGCAGCGCCGCAGGCAAAGCGGCCGAGATGGCCACTACCTTGAAGAAGGAAAATGATCAGGCTCAAGCAGAGCTCACAGCCTTCGGTCAGAAGAACGGTGAGGGCAATGTCAAGGTCGCGACGCAGCTGCAGCGCCAGATCGCCGGGCTCGATGCCGATCTGAAGAATGCCGACGGCAATATCCTGACTGCCAAGGAACAGGCCGACAAGCTGAAGGCCGCTAAACTCACGGACGTGCTGGAAGGCTCGCTCGCTCCGGATATGATCTCGCCCGCCCTGTCGGATCTGCGCGATAGATACGCGATCGCCAAGACCGCATTGGCACAGCTTTCGGCAGACCTCGGACCGCGCCATCCGCGCCTGCTCCAACAGCAGTCCGAGGTCGATGGTCTGAAGGATAACATCGGCAAGGAATTGGCGCGCCTCGCCCAGAACGCAAATGCAGCAGCCAAGGCTGCCGTCGATGCGCGCAGACAGCTTAGCGATCGCCGCAACGCGCTGATTGCCCAGAGCCGCGATACTGGCGTCGATCTCGCCAAGCTGACCGAACTGCGGGAAAAGGCGTCTGCCGCCCGCTCGCGTCTGGAAGAGGAGGTCTCCACGACAGGTGCCATCGGTGATGGCCGGGTAACGGTTCGCAAGCCCGCTCTTGTGCTGCCGGTTTCCGGCGACAGTAATTTCGGTTTCAGCGCCTTGGTTGGCGGCCTTTCCGGTTTGGCGGTGGGCCTCGGCTTCGCCTTTGTGCCGCGTTTCTTCCGCCGACAGCCCGAACAGGTGCGGGTCCAAGTTTCCATCGAGGCTCCAATCCTCGCCCCTGTGCCCGAACTTGCGCCGGTCCCGGCGTTGGCGCAGACACCAGAGCCGGCGCTGGTTCCGCAGGCGGCTGAGGAAGTCGATGCGCTGCGCTCGCAGATCGCCAGCCTGCGCGATCGCTTGCATGCCTATCAGGTCTCACGGTAAGCGAACGCCCGACCACAGATTGCTCTTGCATTTGCCGTTTTTAAACGGGATAGGGCGTTATCGGGAAATCATTCCCGCCGCGGGCGAATAGACTGGCGCGAAATTGGGCGGAGAAGACGCGTGACGACAGTAATCGACGGCAAGCAGGTTGCCGCTTCCGTAATCGAAACCGTGAAATCGGCAAATACTGCGCTAGAAGCCGCCAAAGGCGTCCAGACGGGCCTTGCCGTCGTCATTGTCGGCGACGATCCGGCGAGCCACACCTATGTCAGCTCCAAGAGCCGCATGGCCAAGGAATGCGGCTTCAAATCCGTCCAGCACACGCTGCCAGCCGAGACCAGGCAGGAGGAGCTTGCAGCACTCGTCGCTTCGCTGAATGCCGATCCGTCGATCCATGGCATTCTCGTACAGCTGCCATTGCCCAAACATCTCGACAGCGAGCCGATCATCCAGTCGATCCTGCCGCAAAAGGATGTCGATGGCCTGAGCGTCGTCAATGCCGGTAAACTTGCGACCGGTGATCTGAAGACCGGCCTCGTTTCCTGTACGCCGGCCGGTGCCATGGTTTTCGTGCGCCGCACCCATGGTGAGGATCTTTCCGGCCTCAATGCCGTCGTCATCGGCCGCTCCAACCTGTTCGGCAAGCCGATGGCGCAGCTTCTGCTGAATGCCAATGCGACGGTCACCATTGCCCATTCGCGCACGAAGAACCTCGCCGAAGTCTGCCGCAACGCCGATATTCTGGTGGCCGCCGTTGGCCGTCCGGAAATGGTCAGGGCCGATTGGGTCAAGCCCGGTGCCACCGTCATCGACGTCGGCATCAACCGCATCGCCGCACCCGAGCGCGGCGAGGGCAAGACCCGCCTCGTCGGCGATGTCGCCTTTGCGGAGGTTTCTCCGGTTGCCGCCGTCATCACCCCGGTGCCGGGTGGCGTCGGCCCGATGACGATCGCCATGCTGATGGCCAATACGGTGATTGCCGCCCATCGCTCGGCAGGGCTGACGCCGCCGATATTCTAAGGAAAGTGCCATTGGGACAGCCGACAAAAATCACCGGGATCGGCTTGCCACAGCGTGAAAGACGAATATAGTCAGGAAATAAATATTCCGTAGAGGAAATAAGAGGGAACGGAAATGGCATTATCTTGGCGTTTCTCCGCCTTGGCGGATCGGCATCGCGCCCTGGGATCGAAGCTCGAGGACTGGAGCGGAATGGGAACCGCCTGGACCTACGACAAGAACATGTCAGACGAGCATGTCGCGGTCCGCACCAAGGCCGGCATCATGGATGTCTCGGGCCTGAAGAAGGTGCATCTGGTCGGCCCGCATGCGATCGCCGTGCTCGACTATATCACCACCCGTGACATGACGAAGATCTATCCCGGCCGCTCGGTCTACGCGACCATGCTGAACGATCGCGGCCACTTCACCGACGATTGCATCGTCTACCGCACCGGCCCGAATTCCTGGATGCTGGTACACGGCTCAGGCTCCGGCCACGAGGAACTCGTCAAGCAGGCGGCAGGCCGCAATTGCGCCGTGCTCTTCGACGACGACCTGCATGATCTCTCGCTGCAGGGCCCGATCGCGGTCGATTACCTCGCCAAATATGTGCCCGGCATCCGCGACCTCAAATATTTCCATCACATGCAGACGATGCTGTTCGGCGCGCCGGTCATGATCTCGCGCACCGGCTATACCGGCGAGCGCGGCTACGAAATCTTCGTGCGCGGCCAGGACGCCGTCATGGTCTGGGATCGTATCGTCGCAGAAGGCGCCGATATGGGCATCATTCCCTGCTGCTTCTCTGTGCTCGACATGCTGCGCGTCGAGAGCTACCTGCTGTTCTATCCCTACGACAATTCGCAGATGTATCCCTTTGCCGACCAGCCGCCCGGCGACAGCCTGTGGGAACTCGGCCTCGATTTCACGGTCAGCCCCGGCAAGACCGGCTTCCGTGGCGCCGAAGAACATGCGCGGCTAAAGGGCAAGGAACGCTTCAAGATCTTCGGCATGCTGATCGACGCGGACGGTCCGGCCGATCTCGGCGACGAGGTCTTGGCCGACGGCAAGAAAGTCGGCGTCATCACCTGCCCGAGCTATTCGTCGCTGACCAAGAAATCCATGGCGATTGCCCGTCTCGATGTTGACAAGGCGGTGCACGGGGCGAAACTCGAAGTACGCGGCAAGACCGTCAAGGCGAGCGCCACCGCCCATACGCTCCCCTTCGACGATCCGGAGAAGAAGAAGAGGACTGCCGTAGGTTAAGGAGCACGCGAATGCTCGTTGCAGGCATCAAGAGCCGACCAGTCTACAAGGGCCTGACCATCCAGCCGCACGCCCGGCGGCACATTTTCGCGCTCGAAGGGGAGGGCGCCAAGGCTCTCCTCGACCAGCAGCCGGTGCTTGACGAGGCAGTCCTTTCCCGCAGCGAGATCCTCTATGTCGCCCGCGGCTCCCAATGGTCCGGCCTGGACGAGGCGCTGCGCCATCTCGGCGCCGACATGTTCTTCACGGCCCCGACGATCGCGACGCTGCTCTTTCGGTTGAAGGGTTCGCTCGCCACCGCCCATATGGGCACGCGGCTTTATATTTCGGGGACGGAAGGCTTCATCGGCCAGGCGATGCTGGTGGCGCTCGAATACGGCATGGACCATGCCTCCATCATCACCGAGCATCGCGGCTCGCTGGCTAGGCGCGTGCAATGTGTCCATTGCAAAGGCATCACCGACGACGTCACCGTCAGCCCCTTTGCCTGCAGCCATTGCGGGCTGACGCTTCTCGTGCGTGACCATTATTCGCGCCGGCTCGCCGCCTTCCAGGGCGTCAATATCGATGCGGAAGAGCCCGGCAGCGCGCCCAATCCGGAGGAGTTGTTCCTTTGAGCGGTGGTACAGAAATTCCCGTCCGCGTGGTGCGGATCACCCCGATCGCCGAGCGCGTCAAGCGCTTCCGCTTCGAGCGGCTGGACGGCAAGCCGATGCCTTATTTCTCCGGCGGCGCCCATGTCATCGTCTCGATGAACGATGGCGGCCATATGCGCCGCAACGCCTATTCGCTGATGTCGCCGCCGCATGATTGCGCCGCCTATGAGATCAGCGTGCTGCACGTCGAGGATTCGCGCGGCGGCTCCACCTTCATGCATGAGAAGGTCAGCGAAGGCGACGAGCTGAAGGTCAGCTATCCCGTCAACCTGTTCCAACCGGATTGGCGCGGGCGCAAGCATCTTCTGATTGCCGGCGGCATCGGCATTACGCCCTTCATTGCGATGATGGAGCAGTTTTCCCGCGAAAGCGCCAATTTCGAACTGCATTACGCCATCCGCACGCGGGACCGCGGCGCCTACTGGCGGGAACTGCTGGGGCGCTACGGTCCGCATCGCATCAAGATCTATTGCGACTCCGAAGGCGGCGCCATTCCTCTGACACGGCTGCTCGACAGCCAGCCGCTCGGCACGCATCTTTATGTCTGCGGCCCCACAGGCATGATCGACGGCGTGCTGAAGACGGGGCTGAATGCCGGCTGGCCGGAGCAGAACCTGCATTCGGAACGGTTCCTGTCGTCGCTGCCCGGTAAGCCCTTCGCGATCGAGCTGCTGCGATCCGGCAAGACCGTGAAGGTCGGCCATCACGAAAGCATGCTGGAGGCGATCGAGGCGGCGGGCGTCGACGCGCCCTTCCTCTGTCGCGGCGGGGCCTGCGGTCAATGCGAGACCGGGGTCGTCACCTGCGATGGCAAGCTGCTGCACAATGACGTCTATCTGACGAGCGAAGAAAAAGCATCCGGCCGCAAGGTGATGATTTGTGTCTCCCGCTTTGAGGGAAACACGCTGCATCTCGATCTTTGACGGTAAAAAGGAGACCGGACATGGCAATCGCCTTCAAGCAGGAAACGTTCCGGGACGATTTCAGCTATCGGAACAGCCCCGGGAACATCCGTCGCTTCCCGTTTCCCTTCGACCGCGACGAATACATGTATTCCGTCAATATGGAGCCGCATGTGCGCGGCCGGGCGGACACCGTTTACGAAAACCTGATCGACGTCGACGAGCACTATGTCGCCGAGATGTGCGATCGCGCGCTGGTGTTGAAGGAAGACCCGCTGCGCTATCAGGCTCTGCCGCACATGATGAGCGCGCAGTGGGACACGCTCGAACTGCTGATGGAAGAGCAGGCGGCGGGTTTTCCTGACCACTTCACGCTGATCCGCAACGGCGACCATTGGCGCTGGATCAACCGCCCGCTCGGCATCGACGACAGCTTCACCTTCGGCGATGCCTCGACGCTGCCCTGCGAGCCCTTCGAATATATCACCCGCCAGGCCCAGGGCGATTTCTGCATCGTCGATCAGCGCGACGGCAATCTCTGGATGGATGCCGGTATGGTGACGACGCAGGCCGACTGGTCGCTCGATTTCGACCTCGGCATGAACTTCATGGAATGGCATGGACCGGTGCCGCTCGCCCACCAGATCGGCGTCTTTGACCGGGCTTTGAAATTCCTGCTGAACCTGCAGCAGGGCAAGCCGACCCGGCGCTTCAACTGGACGATGACGATCAATCCGCGGCTCGACACCAGTCCTGAGAATTATCACAAATGGGGTCCCGACCGCACGACGGTGACGCCTGACAATGTCGGCGAGAAGGTGCATCTGCGCGTCGAGCTGCAAAGCCTCTGGCGTCTGCCGCGCTCGAATGCCATCCTCTTCGTCATCCGCTGCTACCTGATGAACATGGAAGAACTCGTCACCGTGCCGAAATGGGCGCGGCGCTTCCCGCGCGTGTTGAAGACGCTGCCGCCGGAGCTTATCGACTACAAGGGCCTCACCCGCTTCCGCGAGACCACGATCGACTGGCTTTCCAAATACGACGATGGGGCGCCGACCAGCCCCGGCATTTATCCGGACTGAGGCGCAGCGATGCGCACCAGCGCCGTGCGTCTTCTCAGACGCGCGAAATAAGCAATGACATATAATCAAGAGGGGAATGCTTCATGACAAGAGTAGCCGTCATCGGTGCCGGTCCTTCCGGGTTGGCGCAGTTGCGCGCCTTCCAATCGGCCGCCCAGAAGGGCGCCGAAATCCCGGAGATCGTCTGCTTCGAAAAGCAGTCCGACTGGGGCGGGCTTTGGAACTATACTTGGCGCACCGGCCTCGACGAATATGGCGAGCCGGTCCACGGCAGCATGTATCGTTACCTCTGGTCGAACGGCCCGAAGGAATGCCTCGAATTCGCCGATTATTCCTTCGAGGAGCATTTCGACAAGCCGATCGCCTCCTATCCGCCGCGCGCCGTGCTTTGGGACTATATCAAGGGCCGCGTCGAGAAGGCGAATGTCCGCCACTGGGTACGTTTCAGCACGCCGGTGCGCATGGTCCGCTTCGATGATGCCACGAAGAAATTCACGGTGACGGCGCATAACCGCGTCGAGGATCAGATGTACGACGAGGAATTCGACTATGTCGTGGTGGCGAGCGGCCACTTCTCGACACCGAACGTGCCCTATTTCGAGGGCGTGAAGACCTTCAACGGACGTGTACTGCATGCCCACGACTTCCGCGATGCGCTGGAATTCAAGGGCAAGGATATCCTCATCGTCGGCCGCAGCTACTCGGCCGAGGATATCGGCTCGCAATGCTGGAAATACGGCGCCAAGTCGGTCACCACGAGCTATCGGTCTAAGCCGATGGGGTTCAACTGGCCGGATAATTTCGAAGAACGGCCGCTGCTCACCAGGCTCGAAAACCGCACCGCCCATTTCCTCGACGGTTCAACGAAGGAAGTAGATGCGCTGATCCTGTGCACGGGATACCAGCATCACTTCCCCTTCCTGCCTGACGAATTGAGGCTCAAGACCGCCAACCGCCTCTGGGCCGACCATCTCTACAAGGGTGTGATCTTCGACAGGAACCCGCAGCTTTTCTATATCGGCATGCAGGACCAGTTCTACACCTTCAACATGTTCGACGTGCAGGCCTGGTGGGCACGCGACGTCATGATGGGCCGCATCAAATTGCCGTCGGAAGAGGAACTGAAGGCGAATTTCGACATGTGGCGGGCCCGCGAGGAGACGCTCGAAGATGCCGAGCAGATGATCTGGTACCAGGGCGACTACGTGAAGGAACTGCTCGCCGAAACCGACTATCCGAGCTTCGACATTGAGGGGACCAACAAGACCTTCATGGAGTGGGAGCACCACAAGGCGGAAAACATCATGGGCTTCCGCGATCACGCCTATCGTTCGCTGATGACCGGTAACATGTCGCCGACGCACCACACGCCCTGGGTCAAGGCGCTGGACGATTCCATGGAGGAATATCTGCGCAACTGATCTTTCCCAGGCTCCCGCGTAACCGAGAAAGGGTCGTCCGTCGCGGCCCTTTCCGGCGTGTTTGAAATGAGACGAAGCAAACCCGATCTGCAACTCATTTTCTCAAGGCGTGGTCTTCATGGATTTTCAGAGCAGTGTTCTCGGCCGCATGAGCGGTTTTCTCTATCGCTGCCGTGCGGATGAAAATTACACGATGCTGGAGATGACCGATGGCATCGAACGCATCTTCGGCTATCCGGCGGAAGAAATCATCGGCAACAGCACACGCACCTTCACCTCGATCATGTGTGAAGAGGACGTGCCGCTGATGGATGAGGTCGTCGGCATCGCGCTGGAAAGCCACACCGACTGGACGATGGAATATCGTATCCGCCACCGTGACGGACATTACGTCTGGGTGACGGAGACGGGAGGCGGCGTCTGGGATGAAAATGGCGAGTTGCTCTATCTTGAGGGCAGTATCATCAACATTGAGTCGCTCTATCAACGTATCGATGAGCAGACTGCCGGTATGCGCATCACTGCCTCGAAGACCAACGAGATCCTGCACTCGCTGCGCTACCTGAAGCTGCTCGCGGTCAATGCCGGTATCGAGGCGGCAAGGGCGGGGACGGCGGGATCCGGCTTCGCCGTGCTCGCCGCCGAGATGCGCCAGCTCGCCAATTCTTCCGAAGAAGCCGCAAGGGCGATCACCAGCGCCCAGCGCAGGGTGGAATAAAGGTTTTTACGAACGCGGTCGCGTCTTCTGAGGGTCGTAGTGTGATAGGGGCACTATCACCGCCGGCAGGCGCTTCTGCTGTCCGTCGAGCTTGCCGATCTCGACCTCGGTGCCAACGCCGGCATGGGTCACGTCGATGCGGGCGAGTGCGATCGTCTTGCCGAGGATCGGAGAGCGCGTCGCGCTGGTGACGACGCCTATCTGGGCGCGGCCGAGATGGATGCAGTCGCCGTGGCCGACCGTTTCGTTCGCCTTAACGTCGAGGCCAACCATGAGGTGGCGCGGATGCTCCTTGCGGCGCAGCAGCGCCTCGCGGCCGATAAAATCGTCCTGCTTGGATTTCAGCGGCACGGTAAAACCAATGCCAGCCTCGAACGGATCGGTCTGATCGTCGAATTCGTGATGGGCGAAGACGAGGCCTGCCTCGATGCGGACCATGTCGAGCGCTTCCAGTCCCATCGGCTTCAGCCCATAGGGTTCGCCGGCCTTCCAGACGGCATCGAAGACGGTCAGCGCATCCTTCGGATGACAGAAGATCTCGTAGCCGAGTTCGCCGGTATAGCCGGTACGCGAGACGACGACCGGAGCGCCTTCAAAGCCACCGATGCGGCCGACTGTGAAACGGAACCATTCGAGCTCGCCGATCTCAGGCTGGCGTGGCGCCGTCCAGATGATCTCCTTGAGGATGTCCCTGCTCTTTGGTCCCTGCAGGGCGATATTGTGCATCTGGTCTGTTGAAGAGCGTACCCAGGCCTTGAAGCCCTTCTTCTCGGCCTGTTCGCGCAGCCATATGCCGCTGTAGTCGTCGCCGCCGATCCAGCGGAAATTCTTGTCGCCGAGGCGGAAGAGCGTGCCGTCGTCGATCATGCCGCCGTGCTCGTAACACATGGCGGAATAGACAACCTGCCCGGTCGACAGCTTGCGCACATCGCGCGTCAGGCAATATTGCAGCAGTTCCTCGGCATCCGGGCCCGTGACTTCGAATTTGCGCAACGGCGACAGGTCGATGACGGCGGCCTTCTCGCGGCAGGCCCAATATTCCTCGACCGGACCTGCGGAGGAAAACCGGTTTGGCAGCCAGTAGCCGCGATATTCGGTGTAATCCCGCGTCAGTGCCGAGAGGCGGGGGTGGAAGGCGGTTTCCCGCGTCAGTTCTGCATCGGCGTCAGGGGTCATGCGATAGGCTACCGCTCTTGAGAATTTTTCTTTTCCGGAGAAGGTGCGCACGTGGATATCGGTCGGATCCCAGCCGTTGGCCGCATCGATATCGTCGGGGCAGGAGGAGGAGACGCAGACGAGGTCGGTCAGCGCCCGCATCAGCACATAATCGCCCGGCCGCGACCATGGCTCGTCGAGATAGAGCTGGTTGTTGTGGTCGATATTCGTATTGTAGAAATAATTGAGCGCCTCCCAGCCCTTCCGGCCAGCTATGCCGTAGGGCGCCAGCGCCGCATTGAAATTGTCGGTGCAATTGACATGGCCGGGATAGCCCATGTCGTCGTAGTAGCGCGAATTGCAGGCGGTCGCGAATGCGTCATGGCGGCCGACCGTGTCCTGGACGACTTCCACCAGCGGCTCGAAATCGCGGTCGAAAGCCTTGGACGGCAGGCCGGGGGCAGGATAGCTGCGGCCGAGCAGGGTGCGGGTCACGGTGGAATCGAGCGCAAGATCAAGGCCCTTATCGACCTTGCGGGCGGCAAAGGCCTGGAAATCGGTGCATTGCCTCCCGTAGACATCGATGATCTGGATGAACTCTCCGGCACGGACGAAATAGGCCGAGGCGGTCGCTGCCTTGATGCGGATGTCCTCGATCGGATCCGCCATCGGCTCAGGGAGGGCGGCGGCATAGTCGCGGATCAGCCTGCTGCGCCTGATGCGGATCTCGATCGGCGTTGCCGTATCCTGCGCGTCAGGCGACATCGTCGTCGCAGGTGCGGCGGCAATCAGCAGACCCTTCATCGTGATCGCAAACTCCGCCCTGCTGCCGGGAATGGAGGCTTCGCTGAAGATGCGGATCGCACCTGCCGTGGCGAGATCGGCACCGCGTCGCTCAAGCGCCGTGCGGGTCCGGGCGGCGCCCTCATCACCTGAAGAGAGAATGGCCTTTAGTCCTTCGGCCGAGCCGGTGAAGGCTGCGCCGAGGCCGGTCGATTGAAACCGGCCATTTTCGTCGAGGAAGGAAAGCTCGCAGGCTTGTCCACCTTCGCTGTCGATTAGGGTGACGTGGTCGCCTGCCTCGACGCGAACAACAAGGGATCCACCGCCCTTGCAGCGGTAACGCTCGACACCCTCGGGCAGCGCGGGGATACCGGGATAGCGGATGATGCTTGCCGACACCGGTCGCACCCCTGACATCCCGGGATGGAGATCTCGCATGTGGTCCTCATGGGATTGATGTGCTCTCCGGCACGCAAATCATGCTGACAAAATGCCGCCCGAAAGTAAAGGGATGTTGACTAAAAAGAAAATATCTTCACTATGCATAAAGGGTCGAGACTCGGAAATCCGCTCGGGAACGCGGATCGAGAAAATGCCGGGCAGCCCATGCAATGCCACGGGAGGCGCGTTCAGGGAGACGTACGCAAAGCTACGTCCCGAACAAATAGAATGGGGAATTTCACCGATGACGGATATCGTGGACGCCGGCGTTGCCGCCGGCACCGAAGGTAAACTTATACGCGCGCTTGACTGGAAGGGTGCGTTTTGGGTGGCAGCCGGCGTGCCACCGCTTGTTCTCTTCTCCATCGGCGGTATTGCAGGTACGACCGGCAAGCTCGCCTTTGTGGTCTGGATCATCTCGATGATCATGGGCTTCCTGCAATCCTTCACCTATGCCGAAATCGCCGGCATGTTCGGCAACAAGTCGGGTGGCGCATCGGTCTATGGCGCCACGGCCTGGCTGCGCTATTCGAAATTCATCGCGCCGCTGTCCGTCTGGTGCAACTGGTTTGCCTGGTCTCCGGTGCTTTCGCTCGGCTGCGCCATTGCGGCCGGATATATTCTCAATGCCTTCTTCCCGATCCCGGCAGCGGATTCGCAGGCGGTCCTCGCTTGGATCAGCGCGCATGCCGCTTCGATCACGGCCGATAGCCCCCGCGTCGCCGAATATATTGCTGCCCATGCCGGCACTTCGCCTGAGGATGCGGTCAAGGCGCTGCTGAGCGCGGACGGCGTATCCGCGCTGACGCCGGCGATCCGCAGCTGGTCGCTCGTCAGCTTCAGCATTCCCTTCCTGGCCACCGCCAATATCAACGCCACCTTCTTCATCGGCGGCATCCTGATGCTGATCATCTTTGCGATCCAGCATCGCGGCATCTCCGAGACGGCGAGCGTCCAGAAATGGCTGGCGATCATCGTGCTCGTACCGCTGCTCATCATCGGTCTTTATCCGATCATCAGCGGCCAGATCGTTAGCGCCAACGTCACCGGGCTGGTTCCGCCAACGGCGGCCTATGCCGGCACCGACGGTACCTGGAGCAATGGCGGCTGGACGCTGTTCCTCGGCGGTCTCTATATCGCCGCCTGGTCGACCTACGGTTTCGAGACTGCGGTCTGCTATACGCGCGAACTGAAGAACCCCAAGACGGATACCTTCAAGGCGATCTTCTATTCCGGCCTTGCCTGCTGCTTGTTCTTCTTCCTCGTACCTTTCGCCTTCCAGGGCGTGCTCGGTCATGCGGGCATGCTGGCGCCGGGCATCATTGACGGGACGGGTGTCGCCGAAGCACTCGGCGGACTGATCGGCGCCGGCCGTGTCGTCACCCAGCTTCTCGTCGTGCTGATGATCATGGCGCTTTTCCTCGCCATCATGACGGCGATGGCAGGCTCCTCGCGCACGCTCTACCAGGGCTCGAAGGATGGCTGGCTGCCGAAATATCTCGACCATGTCAACGAACACGGCGCCCCGACCCGGGCGATGTGGACGGACTTTGCCTTCAATCTTTTCCTGTTGGCGATCGCGTCCGATGCTGGCGGCTATTTCTTCGTGCTCGCCGTCTCCAATGTCGGTTACATCATCTTCAACTTCCTGAACCTTAATTCCGGCTGGATCCATCGCATCGATTCCGGTCATGTCGAGCGTCCCTGGAAGGCCCCCACCTGGCTGATCGGCGTCAATACCGTGCTTGCCTTCGTCAACGCGCTCTTCCTCGGCGCCGGCGCCAAGGTCTGGGGCTACGCCAACGCGCTCTGGGTCGGCTTCATCTTCGCCGCGCTTATCCTGCCGGTTTTCGCCTATCGCCACTACGTCCGCGACGGCGGCAAATTCCCGGCCGGCGCCATGGACGACCTCGGGCTCGTGGGCCAGGACCTCGGTGTCAAAAAGGCCGGGATATTGCCATACCTCGCGCTTGCCGGCGGTCTCGCCATCGTATTGATCGCCAACTGGATCTTCCAATTGCCCGCTTGAGGATCGTCTGCCCGGGTATTCTGACAGATTTGTCTGATGCTTGGGCTCCGGCAGAGAAACCATAGGCATGCAGACCGGCGTCAGTTGGAAACGGCTGACGCCTCTGCAGGCATCTATGCGGTGTCAGGACCCGCCGGAACGTCCGAGGCCACCACGACTATGACTGCACTCACACACTTGAAAGATCGACTTCTCGGGCAGAAGCCGGTCGGCGTCGACTGCAGTGCCTTGGACGCTCGAGCTCCATAGATATGTGACCGTCAACGGCATCGATATCTCTTCCCGCGAGTAGGGCCTGAAAACGCACCCGTGGTGCTGTTGCCGCCCGACTATCCATGCTCGTGTACGAACTCCGAACCTCATACCAAGGTTTTGCGACGCCGATCAGCGATCGAGAGGCAATTTTCACCGTGTGATCTCTGAATAGCATTCATAACATCCTGTGCCGCGTCGTCGGCGCGGTCGGCCATCTGCTCGCCCTTTCGGCTTGTCGCGGTCGTGGCTCTCAGGGCGCGTGATCCGCCTATCGGTGAGATGCGTTTTGAAGTTCGCTTTCTATTCCGTCTCCCAAACGCTTTTTCCTGCTGCTGCCCTGAAATGAGAAAGCGATTTCTTATAATCCATATTGTCTACTGTTTTTATAGACAATATGGATCCGGATGAGGCGTTTTCGCATGACCTATTTTCTCAGCCTTCTCGACAAGAGCCCGATCGAACAGGGAAAAAGCGCTAGCGAAGCCTTGCAGGCAAGCGTGCGACTGGCGATCCGGGCCGAGGAACTCGGCTATCACCGGTTCTGGGTCGCCGAGCATCACAATATGTCCAATCTGGCGAGCTCTGCGCCGGAAACACTGATTGCCTATCTCCTGGCGCGAACTTCGAAAATTCGCATCGGGTCGGGCGGGGTGATGCTCCAACACTACAGCGCCTACAAAGTGGCCGAGACCTTCAATCTTCTCGCCTCGCTTGCGCCCGGCCGCGTCGACCTCGGCGTCGGCAAGGCGCCAGGCGGCTTTCCGCTGTCGACACGGGCTCTTCAGGCGGCTTTCGATCCTGAAAGAAAGCCGGATTTCGCCGTCCAGCTTTCCGACATCAACACCTATCTTGCGGCTGATCCCAACTATGAAGGTGCGCAGGCGATGCCCTTTCCGCCTCATGCGCCGGAGCGCTTCCTTCTCGGCGCAAGCGTCGAGAGCGCAGTGCTTGCCGCCGAGAAAGGCTGGGAGCTGGTTTTTGCCGGGCATCTCAACGGCGATCCAGAGAACCTGCGCAAGACCTTCGAAGCTTATGAACGCGCCTCCGATGGCAAGAGGCCGATTCTGGCGCTGGCTGCCTTCGCAGCCGACAGCGAGGAACAGGCGCGCGAGCGCGTCGGCAATCTGCGCATTGTGAAGGTCTCCCTACCGAACGGCCAGACCGTGAATGTCGGCGGCGAAGAACAGGCGGCCGAATTCGCAAGGCAGGCCGGTGTCACCGAGTATCGCATCGAGGAAAAAGTGCCGAGCGTGCTGCACGGTACCGCAGCCCAGATCCGCAAGGAACTGGACGAGCTGCATCGCCGCTACGGGGTCAAGGAATTCATTCTCGATACACCGGCACTCGCCGCTTCCGAGCGGCTTTCCTCAATCGAGTTGCTCGCCAAGGAACGGCTTTCCCTCGCAGCCTGACCATCCCCAGGAGGATTGAACCCATGGCCAAGAAGAAAATCACTTTCGGTATCATGCTGCAGGGCCCGGGCGGCCATATGAACGCCTGGAAACATCCAAGCGGCCCGGCCGATGCCAGCACCAATTTCGACTTTTTCGTCAAGACGGCGCGCAAGGCCGAAGAAGCAGGCATCGCCTTCGCCTTCGTTGCCGACGGCCTCTATATCAACGAACAATCGATCCCGCACTTCCTCAACCGGTTCGAGCCGCTGACGATCCTTGCTGCGCTTGCGGCCTCGACCTCGAAGATCGGCTTAGTCGGCACCGTCTCCACTTCCTACAGCGATCCCTTCACGATTGCCCGGCAGTTCGCCTCCATCGACCTCGTCAGCGGCGGCCGTGCCGGCTGGAATGCCGTGACCTCGCCACTCGAAGGCTCGGGCCGCAACTATGGGCGCGAGCATCCCGAGCACGAGCTGCGTTACGAGATCGCTGAGGAATATATCGACGCCATCAGGGGTCTCTGGGACTCTTGGGATGACGATGCCTTCGTGCGCGACCGTCAGAGCGGCGTCTACGCCGACAAGACCAAACTGCACCGGCTGAACCACAAGGGGCGCTTCTTCCGCATCGAAGGGCCGCTCAATATCGGCCGCTCGAAACAGGGCCAGCCGGTGGTTTTCCAGGCGGGCGCCTCCGATTCCGGTATCCGGCTCGCCGGCAAACATGCCGACGCGGTCTTCACCAACGGCGGACCGATCGAGGAAGCGCAGGCTTTCTACAAGCAACTCAAGCAGAGCGCGATCGCGCAAGGGCGACGGACCGCAGAGATCGGCGTCTATCCCGGTATCGGCCCGATCGTCGGCGCGACGGCAGAGGAAGCGGAGGCCAAGTATCAGGCGATCCGCAATCTCGTCACCATTGAAGAGGCGCTGCTCTATCTCGGCCGCTTCTTCGACCATCACGATTTCAGCGCCTATCCGCTCGACGAACCTTTCCCTGATATCGGCGACATCGGCCGCAACAATTTCCGTGCCACGACGGATCGGATCAAGAAGACGGCGCGCGAAAAGGGACTCACCCTCCGGGATGTCGCGCTCGACGCGGCAACGCCGCGCACGGCGTTCATCGGTACTGCAGATCATATCGCCAACGAGATCATCCGCTGGATCGACGGCGAGGCTGCCGATGGTTTCATCCTTGGGTTCCCCGTCATCGCCGAAGGCTTCGATGATTTTTCCCGCCATGTGCTGCCGATCCTCGAAAGGCGCGGCTATTTCGATCCCGTACTGAAGGGTGAGACGCTCCGCGATCATCTGGGGCTGCCTTTCCGCGAGAGCCGCTATGCGACAGATGCCGGTGAGGTCGAACAGGGAAAGGCTGCCAGCGCCTGAGGCGCGGCGGACAATTCCATGAACGTCATTGCAAAACCTTCGCGCAGCCACGATCCGGTCGAGACGGGAATTGCCGCCTATCTCGATGAATTCATCGCGCTGCGCCACGACCTTCACCAATATCCGGAGCTTGCTTTTCAGGAGCGCCGCACGAGCAAGCTCGTGGCATCACACCTTTCCTCCTGGGGCTATGAGGTGGCGACGGGCATTGCCGGCACCGGCATCGTCGCCACCCTGGCCCGCGGAAACGGCAAGCGCTCCATTGCCATCCGAGCCGATATGGATGCCCTCCCGATCGAGGAGGCGACAAGCCTTTCCTATGCAAGCAGCAATCCCGGTGTCATGCATGCCTGCGGCCACGATGGCCATACGACGATCCTGCTTGCCGCTGCGCGCTATCTGGCCGAGGCCGGCAATTTCAGCGGTACGTTGCGGCTGATCTTCCAGCCGGCCGAGGAAATCGGCGCCGGTGCCCGCAAGATGATCTCGGAAGGCCTGTTCGAACGGTTTCCGGTCGATGCGGTCTTTGGGCTGCACAATTGGCCGGCCGTGCCGGCCGGTAAGTTCGGTTTCGTTGCCGATGCCGCCATGGCGTCCGTCGACCAGGCGGTCATCCGCATCGTCGGTAAGGGTGGACATGGCGCCGAGCCGCATCGCGCCGTCGATCCGGTGCTGGCATCGGCTTCCTTCATCACGGCGTTGCAAAGCATCGTCTCACGCAATGTCGATCCGCAGGATATGGCCGTCGTCACCGTCGGCTCCATCCATGCCGGGTCAGCGTCGAATGTCATTCCGGAGAGCGTCGAGCTAAAGCTCACCATGCGTGCCTTCAACCAGGCGGTGCGCGACAAACTCCAGGAACGCGTGCCGGCGCTTGCCCTAGCCCAAGCTGAGAGCTTCGGGGCAACGGCCGAGGTCGATTACCGGCTTGGCTTTCCGGCGCTCATCAACCATCGGGCCGAGACGGCCTTTGCCCGCGATGTCGCGCTCTCCTCTTTCGAGCCGGAAAGGATCGAGGCTGGGTTCCGCCCGCGCACGGCAAGCGAGGATTTCGCCTTCATGCTGCAGGAGAAGCCGGGCAGCTATCTCTTCGTCGGCAATGGCGACAGCGCGCCTCTTCACAGCGCTCACTATGATTTCAACGACGCGATCATTGCGCCCGCCGCCCGCTACTGGGTGCGGCTTGCCGAGACCTTCCTCACTGACGACAACGGGTGACGAACGACATGAGCGACACGTTTCTCTACACTTCCCCCCTCGACCCCCGCGCCAAGCCGCTGATCGACGAACTTATCCACGAATATGACAGCCGCTACGGGAACTATTTCAGCGATGAGGGTGCCGCGGCAGAGCTCAACCGCTATCCGCCCGAGGCTTTCGCGCCGCCCGTCGGCAGTTTCGTGCTGCTGCTACGCGGCGGCGAGACGATCGGCGGCGGCGCTTTCAAATATTATGATGAGCAGACCGCCGAGTTCAAACGCATCTGGACACGCTCTGACCTACGTCGGCAGGGCCTTGCCCGCAAGGTTCTCGTGGAACTGGAAGCGCAGGCCGCCCGCCAAGGCTATTCGCGGGTCTACCTGACGACCGGCTTTCGCCAGCCGGAGGCGGTCGGCCTCTATCTCAACTACGGCTATACGGCGCTCTTCGACCCCAAGGTCGACCCGGAAATCTATAAGACGCTGCCCTTCGAGAAGGATATCCGCCACCTCGCACCGCAGCTGTCGGCCAACGCCGATCGCCCGCCACTACAGGCAGCAGGTCGCTGAATCCAGGCAAAGAACGCTCCATAAAAAGGGGATATACGATGGCACTGACGAGTGACTATGCCGGCATCGATACCGGCAGCAGGGCAGGGGACCGAACGCTTCAGGATTATTCCCGACTGAGGATCGTCCCGGCGCGGCATCCCGGCCGGGTTGCCGGCACCATATTCGCTGCTCTCGTCATTGCCGCCGTCCTCTATTCGACCTTCACCAATCCGCGCTGGGGCTGGGATGTTTTTGCCGAATGGTTCTTTGCGGCGCCTGTTCTCGCCGGCCTCGGGCGCACGCTGCTCCTGACACTGTTGGCAACGATCTCCGGTTCGCTCCTCGGCACGGCACTGGCGCTTGCCCGTGTCTCGAGATCGCCGCTGCTTTCGGGCCTATCCTGGGGCTACATCTGGCTGCTGCGATCGATCCCCGTGATCGTTCTGCTGCTGGTGCTGAACAATCTCGGCTATCTCTATGAGACGGTGAAGCTCGGGGTGCCGTTCACTGGCACTGTCCTCTTCGAATATCCGACGACACAATTGCTGACGCCCTTTGCTGCCGCGTTCCTCGGTCTCACGCTCAATCAGTCGGCCTTCTTCGCCGAGATCGTCCGCGGCGGCATTCTGTCCGTCGATCAGGGGCAACTTGAAGCCGCTTCGGCGCTCGGTCTCTCGCGCCGTCGTCAGGCATTCCGTATCGTGCTGCCGCAGGCGATGCGTTCGATCCTGCCGACCGGGTTCAATGAGATCATCGGTCTCGCCAAGGCGACCTCCATGGTCTATGTGCTTGCCTTGCCGGAACTGTTTTACACGGTCCAGGTCATCTATCGCCGTAACCTCGAAGTCATTCCGCTACTGATGGTAGCGACCGTCTGGTACCTCGTCATCATGACGGTGCTGTCGATCGCCCAGCATTATATCGAGCGCTATTTTGCCAAGGGCGCATTGCGCAACCCGAAGCCCTTGCCCTTCCAGTCTTTCCTTAAGCGTTTTGCCCGCCCTTTGCCTACGGCAGCGATCTCTGGCGACTTTACCCGTACCTCCGGCTTCCGTGACGCAGCGGTTCTTCGCACCGGCGGGACGGTGCGCATCCACGGCATTTCCAAGAGCTTCGGCTCTCTGAAAGTGCTCGATGGTATCGACCTAAATCTGCCTGCCGGCAGCGTCACCGCCATTCTCGGTCCCTCGGGCTCCGGAAAGTCCACCCTGCTGCGCGCCATCAACCACTTGGAGCGCGTCGATGGCGGCTTCATCTCGGTCGATGGCGATCTCGTCGGATATGAGCAGAAAGGTGATGTGCTCTACGAACTCAAGGAAAAGGACATCCTCAAGAGGCGCGCCGATATCGGTATGGTCTTCCAGAGCTTCAATCTCTTCCCGCACCTGACAGTGCTTGAAAACCTGATCGAAGCGCCGATCCAGGTGCGTGGCGTGAGCCGTGAAGAGGCCGTGCAACTTGCGCAGGAGCTGCTTGCCCGCATCGGCCTCAGCGACAAGATCAATGCCTATCCGCGCCAGCTCTCCGGCGGCCAGCAGCAGCGCGTCGCCATTGCCCGCGCCCTGGCACTGCGTCCGAAGGTGCTTTTGTTCGATGAGCCGACATCAGCGCTCGACCCGGAACTGGTCGGCGAAGTCCTTGACGTGATCAAGGAACTGGCGCGTACGGGTACGACGCTTATCATCGTCACCCACGAAATCGGCTTTGCCCGCGAAGTTGCCGATACTGTCGTCTTCATGGATGGCGGCCATATCCTCGAGGCCGGCTCGCCAGCCCGCATCTTCAATGGCGCGGAACACCACCGCACACGCGAATTCTTCGCCAAGGTTCTCTGAAAAAGCAGCGAGGCAGCAGCAGATCCCGGCCGCGACGGGCGTCCGGAGGGCATGAAAAGAACAACAACCCTAAGGTGAAATGGAGAAGGGAAATGGCATTCAGAAATAGCGCCAACTACCTGTTTGCCGGAGTCGTCGCCCTGGCGGCAATCGGCCTCGGCACGGCGCAGGCAGCCGAGAAATTCAATCTCAGCCCCGACACGTCGAACCGCGTGCGGGCCGAAAAAGATGAGGCCGCGATCAAGGCCATCGCACCCAACTTCAAGTTCGTTGAGCCGGGCAAGCTTACCGTTGCCGTCAACGCCTGGGATCCGCCGATCGCCACCTATGCCTCCGACGCTGCGACCGTGGTCGGGGCAGACCCGGATCTCGCGCAACTGCTCGCCGATTCCTTCGGCCTTGAGCTGAACCTCGTTTCTGTCGCCTGGGCGGACTGGCCGCTCGGCGTCTCCTCCGGCAAGTATGACGCCGTCATCTCCAACGTCACGGTGACGGAGGAGCGCAAGGAGAAGTTCGATTTCTCCACCTATCGCAAGGATGTGCTCGGCTTCTACGTCAAGTCCGACAGCAAAATCAGCGAGATCAAAGAACCGAAGGATGTCGCCGGGCTCAAGGTGATTACCGGTGCCGGCACCAATCAGGAGAAGATCATCCTGGAATGGGATCGCCAGAATGTCGCCGCCGGCCTGAAGCCGATTGAAGTTCAATATTATGACGACCGTGCCGCAGCTGATCTGGCGCTGCAGTCCGGCCGTGCGGATGTCGAGTTCAATCCGAATGCGACGCAGGCCTACAGCTCCTCAATCAAGGGGCACACCAAGCTCGTCGGTATCGTCTCCGGCGGCTGGCCGCTGACGGCTGAAATCGCTGTTACGACGAAGAAGGGCGCCGGCCTTGCCGATGGTGTCACCGTGGCGCTCAACGACCTTATCAAGAACGGCAGATACGGCGAAGTGCTGAAGCACTGGAGCCTGAACGCTGAAGCCATCGACGAAGCCAAGACCAACCCGCCGGGGCTGCCGAAGAGCGGTTCGTAAAGGATGGTCTGACGGACCGGCGTTGGAGGTCGCGCCGGTCCGTCCCCGTGTTCATATATTCTTATGGAGAGTCCTCTCGTGACGATATTTTCCAGGCTGCGCATCGCATCGATTGCCGCCATCGCATCTCTGACAACCTGCTATTCAGGCATGGCCGCGGCTGATGAATTCGACCTGAGCCCCGAGCAGCCCAACCGCGTGCACGCTCAGCGCAACGAGGCGGCGATCGCGTCCATTCCGAAGGGTTTCAAGTTCGTCACATCAGGCAAATTCACGGTTGCCGTAAGCCCGGGGGGACCGCCGCTTGCCACTTATGCGACGGACGCCAAGACCGTCGTCGGAGCCGATCCCGAGTACGCGAACGCCATTGCCGAAAGCCTCGGGCTACAGCTTGAACTCGTCCCGGTTGCCTGGATCGATTGGCCACTTGGCCTGACGTCAGGCAAATATGATGCTGTTATTTCCAACGTCGGTGTTACCGAACAGCGCAAGGAAAAGTTCGATTTCTCGACCTACCGCAAAGGTCTGCATGGCTTCTTCGTCAAGGCTGATAGTGCGATCACCTCGATCAAGGAGCCGAAGGATGCGGCAGGACTGCGCTTCATCGTCGGCGCCGGCACCAATCAGGAACGCATCCTGCTGAAATGGAGCGATGAGGATGTCGCTGCCGGTCTCAAGCCGCTCGAGCTGCAATATTATGACGACGAGGCAGCGAGCCTTCTGGCGCTACGCTCAGGCCGTGCCGATGTCATCGTCCAGCCGCATGCCCAACTCGTCTATATCGCCGCCCGCGACAAGAACCTCAAACGGGTCGGAACGCTGAGCGCTGGTTGGCCCGACCGGTCGGACGTGGCGATCACGACCCGCACGGGAAGCGGCATTGCCGATACGCTGACGCTCGCCACAAACGACCTGATCAAGGACGGGACCTACGCAAAAATCCTTGCGCACTGGCAGCTTTCGGAGGAGGCACTGCCTGCCTCCGAGACGAACCCGCCCGGCCTGCCGAAATTCTGAGTGAGGACAAGATGAGCGGCAACGCGCTTTCGATCGGCCACATCGGCTTCCTGACACCCGGCAACTACCCGGATGACGACCCGCTCTCCGGCCTCGAAAAGACATTGCAGCTTCTGGACTTCGGTGAAGAGCAGGGCTTTAACAGTGCCTGGGCCCGCCAGCGGCATCTGGAGCCTGGGATTTCCTCGGCGACCGCCTTCCTGGCGGCCGCTACTCAACGCACCAGCCGTATCGAACTCGGCACCGCGGTCATTCCGATCGGTTACGAAAGTCCCTATCGGCTCGCCGAAGATCTCTCTACCGTGGATGTTCTATCGAAGGGAAGGCTGAATGTGGGCCTGAGCGCCGGCCGGCCGCTGCATGCCGATCTCATCGGTCCGCTTGCCTTCGACGGCGACTGGCAGAACCATGATTTCTCGCATGCGCGCGTGCTGCGCTTTGCCGACAATCTGAAGGGGACCTATCTCGGTGACGAGAACACCTTCATCAAGACGCCCTTTGGACCCCAGCGCCCGAGACTGCAGCCCTACGCTAAAGGCCTGATCGATCGCATCTGGTATGGCGGTGGCTCATTGCGGTCGGCCTCATGGGCCGGCCGGAACGGCTTCAACCTGCTGATCGGCAATGTCACGTCCGGCGAAGAGACCGATGACTTTTTCGTCGCCCAGTCCCGTCAGCTCGAAGCCTATCGGGCTTCCGGCGGAGCGGAACGGCGCGTGGCGCTCGGTCGGGTCATCGTGCCCTTTGACAGTGCGGATGCGGCCACCCGCCAGCGATACTCAGACTATGCCGCCGGACGATATGAGCGCACGCTATCTCCGCAGGGTGAACGACGCACGCTGTTTGCCCGTGATCTCGTTGGTCCGTCAGAGCAGATCCTCGAGCGCCTTCTTGCCGATCCCATTTTGCCGCATGTGAGCGAGCTCAGGCTGGAGTTGCCCTACGAGTTCGAGCATGATGAATATCGCCAGATTCTACACGACTTCGTCACCCACATTGCTCCCGAGCTCGGCTGGAACACGAAGATTGCCCTCCGGGCGGCGTCGTGAGCGGCGCGACAAACGCCGGAATTGTAGGAAATCTCTCCGTGACGAAATCAGTTGAATACTTTTTCTCCATCAGTTCGCCCTGGTCCTATATCGGTCTGGATGCTTTCGCCGAGCTTGCCGTAAACAACGACATCATCATCAAGCCGTATCTGACGACGGTCGTCGAAGAGAATGGCGGGATTTTTTCGCGCAATCGCCCGGAAATTCGCCGCGCCTACTGGATCCGCGATCTCAAGCGCTGGGCGAGGGTGCGCGGCAAGACCCTCATCCTCGAAAATCGTCCCGAGCTCAGTGATCCGACACCGGCCTCCTTCTTCGTCATTGCTGCCTATCTCGATGGCCAGGATTGGATCGGCGTGACGCGTGCCCTGCAGCATGCCTTCTGGAGTGAGGCGAAAGATATCGGCAGGCCTGATATCCGCGAAGCGATCGTCAACGCTGCTGGTCTCGATGGCGCGGCCTTGCTGCGACGGCAGGCCGATGACGATGTCCAGCAGAAATGGGCAGCCGATCGCGTTCATGCACGCGAAAGAGGCGTCTTCGGTTTCCCAACTTTTGCCTATGAGGATGAGCTCTACTGGGGGCAAGACAATCTCCCCTTCCTCGAACGCCATCTTTATGGCGACAAGCCGTAAAGGGCTGACGCAGCGCGTTCTGCCAAAAGCCGGTGGCGGACTGAAAAGCATCCTCCGGTGCGTCGCAAATGCCGAAGCTGGCGGGCTTGCTCTCCGGTAGAGCTGCAACGGCGAAAGGGGCATACCGACAGCGACGACAATACCGGCGGCTTCTTCGTCAGAGCGACACCGCCCTGCTTGACGGAACCGAGGCTTGGCGTCCTTGGTAGTAACACTCGGTCGTCGATGCCGCGACGACTTGAAGGGCGACCAGCATCCGGTCCGCGACGGGCATTGGATCCCGGCCCGCCATCGCCCACACATAGTGCGATATCTCCTGTTGCCCAGTGCTTGTCTTTCCAAATCAGCACCTATCACGGCAATTGACATGGCCGTCCGCCGCACTAGTTTAAATTGTCAAGTCATTGGATGCATGCGCCTGGTTGCGATGCGCATACCGCCAGTTGCGCTGTGGCTGAAGGATCGGACATGCCCACAACTTGGATGTGTCTGGTTCGCAAAGTGAGACACACGTACAGCGTTTGCATTTGAAAGGTGATCGTCTCCGGAAACATCCCGGAAATAAAGGATCGCGACTAAGCGCCCAGCCGTCCGAATGACGCGCCTGAAAGAGCTTCATCACCGCTGGGCGAACCTCATCATCGTTCGATCAACCACCACACGGAGGTATAAGATGCGCAAGCATGAACTGGTTATCGTGATGACGCTTGCATCTCTTTTCTCGGTTCAGACTGCTCACGCGGACGGGCCTGCCGGTGCAGCCCGTGGCCTGAAGACGGCGCCTGTATTCAGCTATATTTCTGAAAAGCGCCGGACTACAGCACCTTTCGCGCATGTGATGTTCTGCGCTCGAAATCCCGATGAGTGCACTGCTCGCGGCGATGCTTCGGAAGTCTCCTTGGGCCCCTTAGCGGACGAGCAGCTTCGCACTGTCAACACCTCGGTCAACCGCTCGATCCGCTCGCTCGACGACCGGCCCGATCAAGGTGATGTCTGGCAGGTGAACGTCACGGCGGGCGATTGCGAGGATTTTGCGTTGACGAAGCGCGACCACCTCATTGCCATGGGCTGGTCGACGAAGGCATTGCGGATCGCCGTGACCAAGACGCCCTCCGGCAAGGGCCACGCGGTTCTGGTCGTCAGAACCGATCAAGGCGATCTGGTGCTCGACAACCGCACGAATGCGATCAAGGGCTGGAAGGATACGGATCTTCGCTGGCTGATGATCCAGTCGGGCGACAATCCGCGGATATGGTACGAACTTTAGATGCACGGGCATGATACGAGTTCGGGCGGATGTGGGGCGTGGAGATCTTTTGTGCCGCTATCGGTAAGCAGATGCGCGGAAGTCACGCGCGTGGAAACACCATCAACTCAGCCGCCGCCCCTTGTTGCCCAGTGAGAAATCCGCCGCCTCGGTTGCGGTCCGCAATATTTGAACACGCCCTGATGGAAGCTTCTTCATCTAATCGGTCTTATCGAAAAGAATCCATTGACCTGCGACCCTGCTTACATCTTCTATCCGCCCCCAACGTCAGGAAGGCGGCCAGGGAGGGCACATGCAGGTCCTATCGAGCATTGAGGCGGTGCGCGCAGCGCTTGCAGCGGTGAGAACAAATGGCGGAGGCATCGGTTTCGTGCCGACGATGGGTTATCTTCACGCGGGGCACATGGAACTTGTTGCGCGAGCCCGCGCTGAGAACGAAATCGTCGTTGCTTCGATCTTCGTCAATCCGCTCCAGTTCGGGCCGACGGAGGACCTGACCCGATACCCGCGCGATCTGGAACGCGACAGAACGATGCTGGAAAAGGGTGGCGTCGATATTCTCTTTGCGCCCGGTGTCGGAGATATGTACCCGCACCCGATGAAAACCGTGGTTGATGTGCCGGAGCTTGGCTGCGAGCTCGAAGGCGCCGTTCGACCGGGGCATTTCGCGGGTGTCGCCACCGTCGTCAGCAAGCTCTTCAATATCGTCCAGCCAAACAACGCCTATTTCGGCGAGAAGGATTACCAGCAGGTCGTCATCATCAAACGGATGGCCGACGATCTGGCTCTGCCAGTGCGTATCGTTTCGGTGCCGACGGTCCGGGATGCGGATGGTCTCGCTCTATCTTCTCGTAACGTCTATCTCAGCGAGGAGGAACGACGCGCAGCGGTCATCATCCCGCGCGCATTGGACGAGGCGGAGCGCCTTGTCGCTCAAGGCCTCTCCGACCCGCAGGTCCTTGAAGCGGAGCTAGTCGGCTTCATCGGCCGTGAGCCCCTGGCAAAGCCGGAAGTCGTCGCTGTGAGGGACGCCTCGACCTTGAAGCATGTGGCGAAAATCGAGGACCCGGTGGTTGTCGCACTGTTCGTGCGGATTGGCACGACCAAGCTCCTCGACAATCGGGTGATCGCGAAGAAAGGTTCGTCTGGAACAGGAGAAGCACAATGAGCGCTGTCAGCTCCGCAAAACGCCTGACGCCAACGCGAATCCGGGCGATGAAGGGCGGAACGCCGATTGTGTGTTTGACGGCCTACACGACGCCGATGGCGCGGCTCCTGGACGAACACTGCGATCTCCTGCTCGTTGGGGATTCGCTCGGCATGGTTCTTTACGGCATGGAGAGCACCGTGTCGGTGACGCTCGACATGATGATCGCCCATGGCAAGGCGGTGATGCGTGGCGTCGCTAAATCCTGCGTGGTCGTCGACATGCCCTTCGGCAGCTACCAGGAGTCGAAGGAGCTGGCCTATCGCAATGCTGTGCGCATTCTGCAGGAAACAGGGTGCGACGCGGTCAAGCTCGAAGGTGGCGAGGAGATGGCCGAGACAATTTCCTTTCTCACCGCGCGCGGTATTCCGGTCCTCGGGCATATCGGGCTCATGCCTCAGCAGGTTCATACCGCAGGCGGCTACCGATCTGTTGGACATTCCGAGGAGGAGGTTGCCAGGATCCGGCGTGATGCCGACGCGGTCGGCAACTCGGGAGCCTTTGCGGTGGTCATCGAGGGCACCGTCGAGACATTTGCCCGCGAGGTGACGAGGGCAATTCCTGTTCCGACAATCGGGATCGGTGCCTCGGCTGCCTGTGACGGTCAGATCCTGGTTTCGGACGACATACTCGGACTGTTCAACGATTTCACGCCGCGCTTCGTTAAACGATACGACGAACTTGGAAAGAGGGTCGGGGTGGCGGCTGCCGCCTATGCAGAGGAGGTGCGCTCCCGCGCATTCCCCACGGAGAAACATACATTCAAGCGCCGGTCTTGATTGCGCGGCCTATTGCGTTGGAGAGCCCGGCGATAAGCCATATCGGCTCTAACCCGCGGAACAGTCGCCAGGGCGGGATTGGCGCGTGAGGTGGCCGAATTGCAGGATCGAGAGCAAAAATCTTAAAAACTGCGTACCGATCCGCGTAAAACTGGGCTGTAATCGTTCCACTTCATACGATAAATGCTTTTTCAGCGACCGCCGCTGACAATTCACTTCCCAAGCCCCGATCGCCTTAAGAACAGCACGCACGAAAACCGACGACGGACCGGCATGATTCCGGCCGCGCAGGAGGAAGACCCATGGCATCCGTTGCCGAGAGCGCCCCCCGCTTTGAAAAGACCGCAATGTCTATCCTGGTGGCAGTCAGCTTCTGCCACATGCTCAACGACATCATGCAGTCGCTGCTTGCCTCGCTCTATCCGCTCTTCAAGGCCAATTATAACCTCGATTTCGTGCAGATCGGTCTCCTGACCATGACCTTCCAGGTCACGGCCTCGCTGCTCCAGCCGCTTGTCGGCATCGTCACCGACCGTTGGCCGATGCCCTATTCGCTGCCTGTCGGCATGGCGAGCACCTTCTGCGGCCTGATCCTCCTCGGCAATGCCGGCAGCTTCGAACTGCTGCTCGTTGCCGCGAGCCTGATCGGCTTCGGCTCGGCCGTCTTCCATCCGGAATCATCGCGCGTCGCGCGTCTTGCTTCCGGCGGTCGCCACGGTTTTGCGCAGTCCTTCTTCCAGGTGGGCGGCAATGCCGGCCAGGCAATCGGTCCGCTGCTGGCCGCCTTCATCGTTCTGCCGAACGGTCAGCACAGCGTGTCCTGGCTTTCCGGCATCGCCATGGTCGGCATGGTGGTCCTGAGCTGGGTCGGGAACTGGTACATGAGTCACCGCCGCCAGCACGCCAGCAAGGCGGCCCCGAGCCGCACGCTACCGCTGCCTCAGAGCAAGGTCGTTTGGGCGCTACTCATCCTCGTGTTGCTGACGGCGACGAAGAATGTCTACATGGCAAGCGTCTCGAGCTACTTCACCTTCTACGTCATCGACCGTTTCCAGCTCGATGTGCAGCAGGCGCAGCTCATGCTCTTCCTGTTCTTAGGTTCGGTTGCCACCGGCACCTTTCTCGGCGGTCCGATCGGTGATCGTTTCGGCGCCCGCTTCGTCATCTGGTTCTCGATCCTCGGGGTGATCCCCTTCGCGCTGCTGCTGCCCTATGCGAACCTCTTCTGGACAGGCGTGCTCAGCGTCGTTATCGGCCTGATCTTCGCCTCTGCCTTTTCGGCCATCGTCGTCTTCGCGCAGGAACTGGTGCCGGGCCGTGTTGGCCTGATCGCCGGCGTTTTCTTCGGCTTCGCCTTCGGTGCGGGCGGTCTCGGTGCGGCCTTCCTCGGCGGTTTTGCCGACTCGCACGGCATTGCCTTCGTATATCGTATCTGCTCCTACCTGCCGCTGCTCGGCCTGTTCACCATCTTCCTGCCGCGCATCCCGAAGCATCGAGCGGTTTAGGTTTCGCACTCAGAAAGAGGCACCGAAAGCGTTTCGGTGCCTCTTTTGCGTCAGGGCAAGCGCACGCGCGGCGTTGCGTTCGAACGAACATTTTTTCCTCGGCCCTCGGCGAAGACGGATCGTCATTTCTTTAATCTACTATTTTGATGGATAATATCAGTCATATGATGCAGCCATCGACGGCGCGATAGTGGAAGGAAATGATATGTCTGCACCCAAACTGGTCGGTCTTGCCGGCAGCTTCAATCGTCCCTCGAAGACCTTTGCGCTGGTCGAGAATATCGCCGGCCTCGCCGCCGAAAAATATGGCTTCGACAATACGATTTACGACCTGACGGATGTCGGCCCCTCGCTCGGCCAGGCGTTGCGCCGCGACGATCTCGACAATCGCGCCAGGGAAATCATCGCCGACATCGCCAATGCCGACGTCCTCGTCATCGGTGCGCCGACCTTCAAGGGCAGCTATCCGGGTCTCTTCAAACATCTGATTGATCTCATCGACCCGCATGAGCTGCGTGCCAAGCCGATCGTCATCACTGCGACCGGCGGCGGCGATCGTCATGCTCTGATGGTCGAGCATCAACTGCGCCCGCTCTTCGGCTTCTTCATGGCCCACACGCTGCCGACCGCCGTCTACGCTTCGGACCGCGATTTCACCGACTATCGCGTTTCCTCCGAACAGCTTTCCAAGCGCATCGGGGAGGTGATCGGCGAACTCGCCGCCTTCTTTCCGGGCAGAAGCTCCAGGCTGATCGCAGCGGAATAAACAATATCCAAAGACCGATTTCAGCGGCGCCTTCGGGCGCCGTTTTGTTTGGAGCGTGCCTAGCAGCTGGCATTTAATCCATAAATTTGATGGAATTTTATCCTGCCGCTCTCGAAGACGCGGCAAGAGTTTTTCCGGTGGTGAGAAGACATCAGACGTTCGTGCTTCGCTCGCCATGCCCGTATTTGCAATTATCCGCCTGCTCGGGGCTCGGCCTCATTCAGTCAGACGGGATAAAAAATGACCAAGAACAAGAATTTCGGCGCCATTTCGCTTTCGCGCCGCGCGGCTCTTACTGTTGCCGCCTCTGCGGCCGCACTCATCGCCTTTGCTCCGCCGGCTCCTTCCTTCGCCGAAGACAAGTCGATCAAGGTCGGTATCATGAGCGGCGAGGACGAGGATGTCTGGCGCGTCGTCACCAGCGAAGCCGCCAAGAAGGGCCTCAAGATCGAAACGATCACCTTCAACGATTATACCCAGCCGAACGAGGCTCTGGAACGCGGCGAAATCGACGCGAACGCCTTCCAGCACCAGCCCTATCTGGACAATCAGGTCAAGCAGCACGGCTACCATATCGTATCCGTCGGCTACACGGGCGTCTGGCCGATCGGTCTCTATAGCAAGAAGCACAAGTCGGTTGCCGAACTGCCAGCGGGCGCCGTAATCGGTGTCCCGAACGATCCGTCCAACGAAGGCCGTGCGCTTCGCGTTCTGCAGAATGAGGGCCTGATCAAGCTCAAGGACGGCACCGGCATTCTGGCAACGATCGTCGACGTCTCGGAAAACCCGAAGAACATCGAGATCCGCGAACTCGACGCCGGTATCGTCGGCCGTTCTATCGATGACCTCGATGCCGGTATCGTCAATACCGACTGGGCGCTGAAGAGCGGTCTGTCCCCGAAGGAGCGCATCGCGCAGGAGCCGATCGCCGACAATCCCTATCGCAACTTCATCGCCGTCAAGGAAGAGAACAAGGATGCCGATTGGGTAAAGACGCTCGTCTCCTCCTATCAGAACGAGACGGTGAAGGCCGAATTCGATAAGGTCTATAAGGGTACGGGCCTCAGCGCCTATTGATTTCGCCGCCCTAAAAGGGCGTCAGCAACCGAGGCGGCCCTGGCCTTTTGCCAGGGCCGCCTTCAGCGTTTGTGAAGGAACGAGCATGAATTCAATTGTCTCCGCCTTAGGGATCGAGACGCGGCCAATCGATGCCGAAGAGGTCGTGCGCCTGAAGGATGTCAGGCGCAAGTTCGGTGTGACGGCAGCGCTCGACGGCGTTTCGCTCAGCGTGAAGAAGGGCGAAATCCTCGGCATCATCGGCCGCAGCGGCGCCGGCAAATCGACGCTGATCCGCTGCCTCAACGGTCTCGAAAGGGCCGACAGCGGCGAGATCGTCATCGAGGGCCGCAATATTGCGGGCCTTGCCGAGCAGGAACTGCAGCCCTTGCGCCGCCGCATCGGCATGATCTTTCAGCATTTCAATCTGCTCTCGGCCAAGACGGTCGAGGAGAATGTCGCCCTGCCGCTGAAGATCGAGGGTGTCGTCAAGGCCGAACGGCTGAAGCGGGCGCAGGAGCTTCTGGAACTGGTCGGTCTTTCCGATAAGGCTAGGGCTTATCCGTCGTCGCTCTCAGGTGGCCAGAAGCAGCGCGTCGGCATTGCCCGCGCACTCGCCGCCCGGCCGGCCCTGTTGCTGTCCGACGAAGCGACCTCGGCCCTCGATCCGGAAACGACGCGTTCGATCCTTGCGCTGTTGGAGGATATTAACCGTAAGCTTGGTCTTACCATTCTTCTGATTACCCATGAGATGGAAGTGGTGCGCGGCATTGCCGATCGCGTCGCCGTCATCGATGCAGGGCGCATCGTGGAGGAAGGCCAAGTCTGGTCGATCTTCGGCGATCCGCAGGCGGCGATCACAAAAAGCCTGCTCGGCGGCATTCGCCCGCAGCTTCCGGAACACATTGCTGCACGCCTGTCGCAAACCGGCGGCACCGAAGCTATCCTAAGTGTCGATCTTGCTGGACCGGAAGCGCAAGGCGCGCTTTTTGCCGATCTCTCTGCAGCGCTGCCGCGTTCCTTCCGCCTCGTGCACGGTGGTATCGATCACATCCAGAACCAGCCCGTGGCGCGGTTCTTCATTGCCGTTCCTGCGCGCGATCCCGCGCTTGCCGGAACGGTCGAACAATTTCTGAAGGCCCGGTCGGCTCGGGTGGAGGTGCTTGGTTATGTCACCGATCATGATTAATCTGCTGCTGCGCTCCCTCTGGGAGACGGTGCTGATGACAGCTGCATCCGGCCTGATTTCGCTGGTTGCCGGCCTGCCGCTCGGCCTGGCGCTGGTCCTGACGAACCGCGGCGGCATTGCCGAAAATCTCTGGATCAACCGCATTCTCGGCGCCGTCATCAACGGCTTCCGTTCCGTGCCCTTCATCATCCTGCTGGTGGCGCTCATCCCGCTGACCCGCCTTATCGTCGGCACCGCGATCGGCACCTGGGCGGCCATCGTTCCACTCGCCATTGCCGCGACGCCATACTATGCCCGTATCGCAGAAGTCTCGTTGCGCGAGGTCGATCGTGGCCTGATCGATGCGGTGCGTGCCATGGGCGGCAATCGCTGGACGATCATCCGCGAGGTTCTGGTGCCCGAAGCCCTGCCCGGAATCGTCGCCGGCTTTACCGTCACGCTGGTGACGCTGATCGGTGCTTCGGCGATGGCCGGCGCCATCGGTGCCGGCGGTCTCGGTGACCTCGCCATTCGTTATGGCTACCAGCGCTTCGAGACCAATGTGATGCTTGCGGTCGTGGTCGTGCTCATCGTTCTCGTCTGCGGCATCCAGTGGCTGGGCGACCGGCTGGTCGCCCGCATGGATCATCGCTAGAAATTATCGCCTGAACTGTGCGGCGGGGTGGCTGGCCGGCAGCCGGCCATTGCCGCCGAACAGCTTCTGGCGCAGCGGCCCTTCCACATAGTCGGCCTTGAACAGGCCGCGCTCCTGCAGCACAGGCACGACGAGATCGACGAAATCATGAAGGCTCTCAGGTGCCACAGTGCGTGCGAGATTGAAGCCGTCGATGCCGCCTTCCTCGATCCAGCGCTGCAGGGTATCGGCAATCTGTTCCGGCGATCCGACAATCGGCTTCATGCGGCTGCCGAGCACCATCTGGTCTATGATCTGCCGCTTCGTCACCGGCTTTGCCGCCTGCTTGGTGATTGCCGCTAGTGCCGACTGATTGGCGTTGGTCGAGTTCTGGTCGATCACGTCATCGAGCCCGTATTTCGAAAAATCGACGCCGACGGAGGCCGAATAATGCGCAAGCGACGCTTCGATGCTTGCGTGCCGGCGATAGTCCTCGAGCTTCTCCTGCGCTTGGGCTTCGGTCTTGCCGACAACGACGGTAATCAGGCTCAGGATCTTGATCGCATCCGCGCCGCGGCCATTGGCAAGCGTCTTGGCGCGAAGCGCATCGACGGTCGGCCGTGCCGATTGCGGCGTCGGTCCGGCGATGAAGACGCATTCGGCATGGCGGGCGGCGAAATCCTGTCCGCGTGCGGATGCGCCGGCCAGGAAGAGCAGCGGAGTGCGCTGCGGCGAGGGCTCCGAGAGATGGATGCCCTCCATCTTGTAATACTGGCCCTGATGGCTGACCGCCCGCACTTTAGCGGCATCCGCAAAGACGCCGCGTGCCCTGTCGCGCAGCACCGCACCATCGTCCCAGCTTCCCTCCCAGAGCTTGTAAAGGATTTCGAGATATTCCTCGGCGGCGTCGTAACGCGCATCATGCTCCGGCAGCTTGTCGAAACCCATGCTGCGGGCAGCGCTATCGAGATAGCCGGTGACGATATTCCAGCCGATGCGGCCCTTGGTCAGGTGATCGAGCGTCGACATGCGTCGTGCCAGCAGGAAGGGCGGCTCATAGGTCGTATTGACGGTGACGCCGAAGCCGAGGTGCTTCGTGACGTAGGCCATTGCCGAAATCGGCATTAGCGGATCGTTGACCGGGATTTGCGCGCCCGTCTCGATGACCGGGCCTGGACTGTTCTTATAGACATCATAGACGCCGACAATATCGGCGAGAAAAATGCCGTCCAGCTTGCCGCGTTCGGCCGTTCGCGCAAAATCTGCCCAGTAATCGAGATCGGTATAGTTGACCGAACGATCCCGCGGATGCGTCCACATGCCGTGATTTATGTGTCCGACGCAGTTCATGTCGAAGGCGTAGATCTGCATTTTCTTCATCAATACTGTCCTGAAATGTCAGTCGGTCATTTGGTGGAATTTCGGGCAGATCGGGAAACCACCGGTTCTCTCTCGTTATTTAGAAGCAAATTATCTCGCATGCCCGATTCCGGGAATTTTCTATCTCTATAAAATCTATGAATTTTACAATGATCTAACCACATTCCAGGGTGGAGTGATTTTGAACATTGCTGGAGAGGGATATGAAAATCAACCGACGCAACCTTCTGGGTACGGCCGCTGCCGCTGTCCTCACCTTGACCACCTATGCGGCCCACGCTGCCGACGTCACGCTGAATATCGGCTACCAGCCGATCGTCGAGCCGTCGCGCGTGCCGCAGGCCGACGGTACCTATGAAAAGGAGACCAAGGCCAAGATCAACTGGCAGAAATTCGATAGCGGCGCCGATGTCATCACCGCCATCGCTTCCGGTTCCATCGATATCGGTTATGTCGGCTCATCGCCGCTTGCCGCTGCTGCCAGTCGCGAACTGCCGATCGAGACGATCTATGTCGTCGGTCTCATAAGCGACGCCGAAGCGCTCGCCGTCAAGAACATCACCAAGCCAGAAGATTTGAAGGGTAAGAAGATCGCCACGCCCTTCGTTTCGACCGCGCATTACAGCCTGCTGACGGCGCTGAAGCATTGGAAGGTCGATCCGAAGTCGGTGCAGATCCTCAACCTGCGTCCGCCGGAAATCGCTGCTGCCTGGGAGCGCGGTGATATCGACGGCGCCTATGTCTGGGACCCGGTGCTGGCGCAGCTGAAGAAGAGCGGCAGCGTGCTCGCCACTTCGGCCGATGTTGCCAAGTGGGGCGGCCCGACCTTTGACGCCTGGATCGTCAGCAAGAAATTTGCCGAGGCCCATCCTGAAGTGGTCACGGGCTTCGTGAAGGTCACGGGTGCGGCTTATGCCTCTTACCTCGCCAATCCGGATAGCTGGAATGCGAAATCACCGGAGGCCGAAAAGATTGCCAAGCTTACCGGTGCCAAGACCGATGAAGTGCCGGCTCTTCTCAAGGGCTACATTTTCCCGAGCCTGAAGGAACAGGCGAGCGCCGATCTCCTCGGTGGCGGTACGACGAAGGCCGTCGCTGAAACCTCGGCCTTCCTTCTGGAGCAGGGCAAGATCCCCGGCGTTCTGAAGGACTACAGCCCCTATGTTTCCGACCGCTGGGTCAAGGAAGCAGCCAAGGCAGGTCTTTGATCCTCCCAAGGGTCCCCGGCGTGGCTTCGGCTGCGCCGGTTTTTTCTCAAACAGGTGATGCCCATATGAGCATACTTTCACTACAGTCCCTGTCGCTCGATTATGCCGAGGCAGGCAGTCGTCGGAAGAGACGTGTGCTCGATGGCGTCAACCTGCATATCACTTCGGACGAATTCGTGGTTGTCATTGGCCGTTCCGGTTCCGGCAAGACCAGTCTTCTCAATATTGCTGCAGGTTTCACTGAGCCGAGCGAGGGGCGCGTGCTGGTCGACGGCAAAGAGATCGACGGGCCAGGCGTAGACCGGGCCGTGGTGTTTCAGGACGACGCGCTCTATCCCTGGCTGACCGCAGCCGGCAATGTGGCCTTTCCGCTGAAGCTTCAGGGCATCCCGAAAGGCGAGAGACAGCGCCGCGCGGAGGAACTGCTGGTGAAAGTCGGGCTCGATGGCGCGGGTCACAAGAATATCTGGGAACTCTCAGGCGGCATGCGCCAACGCGTCGGCATCGCTCGCGCGCTCGCCTCCGGCCCTCGCTTCCTGTTGCTTGATGAACCACTCGGTGCGCTCGACGCGCTGACACGCAGCCGCATGCAGAAATTCCTGCTGGATGTCTGGGCAGAAAGCAAAACGGGTGCCCTGCTGATCACCCACAGCATTGACGAGGCTCTGTTGCTTGCAACACGCATCATCGTGCTGGCGCCCAATTCCGGCCGTATCGTCGCCGACATCAAGACCGAGTTTGGCAAGGCGTTGCTCGAAGGCAGAAGCGTCAAGGAGATCAAGGCGCTTACTGCGTTCAAACATCTGCATGACGAACTGACCGCACTCATCCACGCGGATGAAGAGGAGATTGCCGCATGAGCGTCGAGGCGGAAGCACTTACGACAGCAGTGTCGGATCGACCGGTAGAGGCGCGGCCGAAACGCCGCGGCACGCTGCCGATCTCGCTTGTAACAATAGCGGTCATTATTGCCGGCTGGAGCCTTGCTTCGGCCTATGGTGCCGTCTCGCCGGTCTTCCTCCCGTCGCCGCTCGTCATAGCGAAATCGCTTGCCAATGTCGCGGTCAACGGCTTCGTCGATTCCACGCTTGCCGAACATACGCTCGCAAGCCTGCTGCGCATCTTTGCAGCGCTCGCCGTCTCGCTCATCATCGGTGTGCCGGCAGGCCTAGCGATCGCCACGAGCCGTATCGGCAAGGGCATCCTTGATCCGATCGTCGAATTCCTGCGGCCCCTGCCGCCGCTGGCCTATCTACCGCTGATCATCATCTGGGTCGGCATCGGCGAGGCGTCGAAGGTCACCGTCATCTCGCTCGCGATGCTGCCACCGATCATCCTGTCGACGGCGTCAGGCGTCAAATCCGCGCCGGGCGATTTCGTCAACGCTGCCCGCTCCTTCGGGGCGAGCCGGCTGCAGGTGCTGCTGCATGTCATTCTTCCAGGCGCCATTCCGTCGATCCTGACGGGGACGCGCATTGCGCTCGGCGCCGGCTGGTCGACGCTGGTCGCGGCCGAGCTCGTTGCGGCAAGCCAAGGCCTCGGCTTTATGATCCAGTCTGCGGCGCAGTTCCTCGTGACCGATATCGTCATTGGCGGGATCATCGTCATTGCCGCGATTGCCTTCCTGCTGGATATCCTGGCGCGGTTGATCGAACGGTTGTTTGTGCCCTGGGCCGCGCATCGCTGAACGTCTATCATCGCCTTGCCGATGAAATTATCCTAAGGCTGTATCGCGCGGCGTCACCGCATGGTGGTAGCGTGGCGCGCAGACGATGCGGAGGATGATATGACGAAGAAGACGCTGTCGGACTGGGAGGCGCTGGCGGAAAAGGAGTTGGGCGCAGCACCGGACACGCTGACCTGGCACACGCCCGAAGGCATCGACGTCAAACCGCTCTACACGGCTGCCGATCTGAACGGCACGGATGCGGACAGCCTGCCGGGCTTTGCGCCTTTCACGCGCGGTCCGCGCGCCACCATGTATGCCGGCCGGCCCTGGACGATCCGGCAATATGCCGGCTTTTCGACCGCCGAGGAATCCAACGCCTTCTATCGTCGTAACCTTGCTGCGGGCCAGAAGGGTCTCTCCGTCGCCTTCGATCTTGCCACTCATCGCGGCTATGACAGCGATCATCCCCGCGTCGTCGGCGATGTCGGCAAGGCGGGCGTGGCGATCGACAGTGTCGAGGACATGAAGATCCTCTTCGACGGCATTCCGCTGCAGGACATGTCCGTTTCCATGACCATGAATGGCGCGGTCATACCGATTCTGGCGAATTTCATCGTCGCCGGCGAGGAGCAGGGTGTTTCGAAGGCGGAGCTTTCCGGGACCATCCAGAACGACATTCTCAAGGAGTTCATGGTCCGCAACACCTATATCTACCCACCGGAACCCTCGATGCGCATCGTCGCCGATATCATCGAATATACGGCGAAGGAGATGCCGAAATTCAATTCCATCTCGATCTCCGGCTATCACATGCAGGAGGCCGGCGCGACGTTGGTGCAGGAGCTTGCCTTCACCCTCGCCGACGGGCGCGAATATGTGCGCGCGGCGATCGCCAAGGGGCTGAATGTTGATGATTTCGCCGGCCGGCTCTCCTTCTTCTTCGCGATCGGCATGAACTTTTTCATGGAGGCGGCCAAGCTTCGCGCCGCCCGCCTGCTCTGGACCCGCATCATGGAGGAGTTCCAGCCGAAGAAAGCGTCTTCGCTGATGCTGCGCACCCACTGCCAGACATCGGGGGTCTCGCTGCAGGAGCAGGATCCTTATAACAACATCATCCGCACCGCCTTCGAAGCCATGTCGGCCGTGCTCGGCGGTACGCAGTCGCTGCACACCAATTCCTTCGATGAGGCGATCGCGCTGCCGACGGAGTTTTCCGCTCGCATTGCCCGCAACACGCAGCTCATTCTGCAGCACGAGACCGGCGTTACCAACGTCGTCGACCCGCTCGCCGGCTCCTATTATGTCGAGAGCCTGACGAAGGAACTGGCTGACAAGGCCTGGGCGCTGATCGAAGAGGTCGAGGCGCTCGGCGGCATGACGAAGGCCGTCAATGAAGGCTTGCCGAAACGGCTGATCGAGGAAGCCGCCGCCCGCCGTCAGGCCGCCGTCGACAAGGGCGATGAGGTCATTGTCGGCGTCAACAAATACCGGCTGGAGGCCGAACAGCCGATCGACATTCTCGAAATCGACAACAGCGCGGTGCGTGCCGCGCAGATCCGCCGCATCGAGGAGACCAAGCGCCGTCGTGATAGCGTGAAGGTCAAGGAGGCGCTAACAGCACTTCTGGAGATTGCCCGCAGCGGCAACGGCAATCTGCTTGCAGCCGCCGTCGAAGCAGCGCGGGCGCGTGCCACCGTTGGCGAAATCTCGGATGCGATGCGCGACGTTTTTGGCGATCATTTCGCGACACCCAAGGTCATCCGCGGCGTCTATGGAACCGCCTATCGCGATGAGCCGGAGCTGGATGTTCTGAAAGCCCGCATGGCTGAAGTGACCGAGGCGATGGGCCGCAAGCCGAAGATCATGGTCGCCAAGCTCGGACAGGATGGGCATGACCGCGGCGCCAAGGTCATCGCCTCGGCTTTCGGCGATGTTGGTTTCGACGTTCTCGCAGGCCCGCTGTTCCAGACGCCGGAGGAGGCGGCCGGCATGGCGATCGGCGAGAAGGTCAATGTCATCGGCGTCTCGTCGCTGGCGGCCGGTCACCGAACGCTGCTGCCGCAGCTTATCGACCGGCTGAAGGAGCAGGGCGGCGGCGATATCATCGTTGTCTGCGGCGGCGTCATTCCCCGGCAGGATTATGAATTCCTGCACGAACACGGCGTTGCCGCCGTGTTCGGTCCGGGTACCAATGTGCTTGAGGCCGCGAACTCCGTTCTCGACCTCTTGCAGGGTATCAGGCGAAACCAGTAGTTCAGAGCAATCCACGCTTTGCGAGGTTGCTCATCAGCGCCGAGATGCCGAAGGTCCAGGGGGGGCATTCGGTCGACAGCCTGACCGTATTGACCAATGCGCCGAGACCGGCGGACGAGATTTCCACGACGTCGCCGATCTTGTGGGTGAAGCCCTGGTTCTTCGTATCGCGGTCCTGTGTCGGTGCAAAGAGCGTGCCGAGGAACAGCATGAATCCGTCAGGGTATTGATGGTGGGCGCCGACTGTCTGCTTGACGAGATCGGTCGGGTCGCGGCTGATCTGTGACATGGAGCTCTTGCCGTGCAGCACGAAACCGTCCTGGCCGGTGACCTTGAGGTCGAGCTCGGCCTTGCGCACGTCGTCGAGACTGTAGCTCGCGTCAAACAGTCGAATGAAAGGTCCGATCGAGCAAGAGGCGTTGTTATCTTTCGCCTTGCCGAGCAGCAGCGCGGAGCGGCCTTCGACGTCACGCAGGTTCACGTCATTGCCGAGTGTCGCACCCTTTATCTCGCCGCGGCTATTGACCGCCAGCACGATTTCCGGCTCCGGATTGTTCCAGGTCGAGATCGGATGAAGACCGACGTCGGAACCCCAGCCGACGGAAGAGAGCACCGGAGACTTGGTGAAGACTTCGGCATCCGGGCCGATGCCGACTTCGAGATATTGCGACCAGATGCCTTCCTCGATCAGCGCCTGCTTCACCTTGGCAGCTTCGGGCGAGCCGGCCTTGATGTTGGTCAGGCTGCCGCCGATCAGCGTGCTGACGCGCTCGCGGATCGAGGCGGCGCGATCCGGGTTACCGGCCGCCTTCTCCTCGATGACGCGTTCGATCATCGACTGTGCGAATGTTACGCCGCAGGCCTTGATCGCCTGCAGGTCGGCCGGCGCCAGAAGATAAGCCTTGCTCGCATCCGGCTTGCCGGTGCTGTTGGCGGCGATCGCTTCCAGCGTGCCGAGCGTTTTACCGGCGGCGGCCCGGACGAACTCTGCGGCATCGGCTCGTTCCAGCAGCGCGCTCAGCGTCGGCGCTTCGGGGGAGGTGATATCGACAAGTGCGCCGTCGCGAAGCGTCACGACGCTCGGTCCGACAACATTAGGATTCCAGGCGCGGCCGACAAACAGGCCGCCCGAAGCGGTCGCATCGAGGGGAGAATGGGACATGGTGATCTTCCGTCACAGGGCGGAGCGGGGAGCGCTCCTGCAGAAAGGGATAGCTGCCGTCCTCCTACCCGACGGCTTGCGAAAATCGAGCATATTCATCGGGCAAGAGCAAGTCTCAGCGGGCGAAAAGCGGTTCGCATCGGCGGCTTGCGCCCGCAACGCAATGGAGCACCCAAGCGGCATTTCATCATAACTTATAACTATTTAGATACAAAATAACCGTTCTATTTCATATATTTACCAATGCGGCAAAAGAGTTTTGCCGCTGATCTTGCCTTGACAGGGCCTCGCTTTCGCTGTCTGTTTTGCACTATTGAGAAGGGTCGGCGGCTGCCGATTCCGGAAATTTCGCGGGAGGAAATACTGCGATGCTGAGATTTGCCGTCGTCGGGATCGACCATGGGCACACGTTCGATCATGTGAAGGGACTGCTGGCCGCGGGTGCCGAATTCGTCGGCTATTGCCCGCAAACGACTGTGCCTGCAATCCGCGAAATGTTCGAGAAGACCTATCCGGATGCGCCTCAGATCGATCGCGAGAAGATCTTCGCCGATCCCTCGATCGACGTCATCTGCATTGCCGCCATTCCGCGCGACCGCGCTGGCCTTGCCATCCGCGCCATGAAGGCTGGCAAGGATGTGATGACCGACAAGCCGGGTGTCACGACCTTTGCCCAGCTGGAAGAGGTCAAACGTACTGTTGCCGAGACCGGCAAGATCTTCTCCATCTGCTTTTCCGAGCGCCATTGCGTGCGCTCCGCCGTCAAGGCCGGCAAGCTGGTGAAGGAAGGGGCGATCGGCAAGGTCATCCAGACGCTCGGCATGGGGCCGCACCGCTTGCAGCTGCCGACACGGCCGGACTGGTTCTTCGATCCGGAAGCCTTCGGCGGCATCATCGTCGATATCGCTTCGCATCAGGTTGATCAGTTCCTGTTCTACACCGGCTCGACGACGGGTGAGGTGGTCGCAAGCTCCGTTGGTAATTTCGGCATGCCGGAAAAACCTGATTTCCAGGATTTCGGCGAAGTGCTGCTGCGTTCCGACAAGGCAAGCGGTTATGTCCGCGTCGACTGGTTCACGCCGGAGGCGCTGCCCACCTGGGGCGACGGACGCCTGACCATTCTCGGCACCGAAGGTTATATCGAGCTGCGCAAATATATCGATATCGCCGGCCGGCCCGGCAAGGATCATCTCTTCCTCGTCAACGGCAAGGAGATGACGCATATCGATTGCAGCGGCGAGAAGCTCGATTATTTTGATGCCTTTGCCGCCGATGTAAGCGACCGCACCGAAACGGCGATGACGCAGAACCACGTTTATGAGGTCTGCCGCCTTTCAATCGAAGCACAGACCAAGGCCGCCCGCATCGGCACCCGCTGAGGAAAACATCATGACACGGAAACTGCGCGTGGGCGTCATCGGCGCGGGCATTGCAGAACGGCATCTGACAGGCTTCGGCTGGAACCGCGATCTTTTCGAGGTTCCCGTTCTCTGCTCTCTCGACGCGGATCGCGGCCAGCCGCTCTGTGAGGAGCACAAAATTCCTGAATATACCCAGGATACGGATTCGCTCTTCACACGCGACGATCTCGATATCATCGATATCGCCACGCCGCCGAGCTCACATTTCGAGCTTTGCAAAAAGGCAATCGAAAGCGGCAAGCACGTGATATGCGAAAAGCCGCTCTTCGGTTCCATCGCCGAAGTGGACGAGATGGCGCGCATCCTGGCGCGTTCGAACGGCCGCAAGCTGATGCCGATCTTCCAGTATCGTTACGGCAGCGGCCTGCAGAAGCTGAAGCTGTTGATCGAGCGCGGCCTGGCCGGCAAGCCGTTCCTCACCACCATCGAAACGCATTGGTGGCGCGGGCCGGACTATTATGCCGTGCCGTGGCGCGGCAAGTGGGCGACGGAACTCGGCGGCGGCCTGCTCGGCCATGCGATCCATGCCCATGACATGCTGAACTATGTACACGGCCCATGCGCCGAGGTGTTTTCCTATGGCGCGACGCTGGTCAATCCGATCGAGGTGGAAGATACCGCCGCGCTATCGGTGAAGATGCAGAACGGCTCCCTCGCCACGCTCTCCATGACGCTCGGCTCACGCAAGGAGATCTCCAGACTGCGCTTCTGCTTCAGCGATCTCGTCGCCGAAAGCATTCTGGAACCCTACACGATGGGTCGCGATCCCTGGACCTTCATCGCTGGGACCGAGGAACATCAGGCCCGCATCGACGCAGCGCTTGCCGGCTACGAAGCCAAGGAAGACGGTTATACACGGCAGTTCGAGCTGTTCCATCAGGCACTTATGGAGAGCAACGATCCGCCAGTCACCCTGCAGGACGCGCGCAATTCGCTGGAGCTCGTAACAGCCGCCTATTATTCGCAGCGTACCGGCCAGCCGACGCCGATGCCGATCACGGCCGATCATCCGCTCTATCGTTCCTGGCTGCCGGAAGAAGATCGGCGCGTTGCGGCTGGCGTCTGAGGTAGTGAAGATGCTGAAATCATTCGAACATATCGGTATGACCGTCAGCAATATGGATCGTGCCATCGAGTTCTATTGCGGTCTGCTCGGGCTAAAGTTGCAGCTGCGCAAGCAGATGCCTGATGGCATGCAGGTTGCCTTCCTCGACGCTGGCGGCGGCATGCTGGAAGTTTTCGCCCCGCCTGGCGGGGCCGCTCGCGCGGTCGATCTTCCCGAAGGAACGGCAGGCGTCAAGCACATCACCTTCCATTTCGAGAATGTCGAAGAAACCTTCGCGCAGCTGGAAGCGGCAGGCGTCGAAATCAAGGAACGGCCGCGCTTTGCCGTCCATTCGGAGATGCTGAACAGGATCGCCTTTGTCCGCGATCCCGATGGCATCATTGTCGAGCTTGCGGAGCGGTCGCAGAACCGGCTTGGCTGACAGCTGTGCGGCGATGAGCTGAAAGAAAAAGGGCGCGGTTTGGGCCGCGCCCTTCAATTCTTTATCGGCGTTCGCCCGATGCCTTTTTCTTGGCTTCGTCATCCACCAGCTCGTACCATATGGCGTTGAGGACGGCGAAGGCGGCTGCCAGCGGCAGGCCGAGTATCCATGCGAAATACCACATCGTTTCGTCTCCTCAGTAAGCGTGGCTGTTTTTGTCGGTGATGCTCTTCTCGTCGACCTTGCCCCACAGCACCTTGTAGACCCAGGCGGTGTAGGCAAAGATTATCGGCAGGAAGATGACCGTAACCACCAGCATGATGAAGAGCGTCTGGTGGCTCGACGACGCATCCCAGACCGTCAGGCTCGACCTCGGATCGAGCGAAGAGGGCAGGATGAAGGGGAACATCGACAGACCGACCGTCGAGATGATGCCTGTTATCGAGAGGTCGCTGAAGAGCAGGGTCATGACTTCCAGCCGTGCTCGCATGGCAAGGAAGGCGGCCGCCGCACCCAGGAAGCCGAGTACCGGAGCGGCGATCATCCAGGGATGGGTGACGTAATTGGCAAGCCATGCACCGCTTTCCAGCGCCACCGTCTTCAGAAGCGGGTTCGACGGGCCGACCGGACTGATATCGCTGGTGATGCGATAACCGCTGACACCGGCCCAGAGCCATAGGCCGCCGAGCGCAAAGAGCACGATGACCACAAGCGCTGCGATGCTGCCGAAGCGCCGGGCGCGATCGGCAACCGGCCCTGTTGCCTTCAGCACCAGCCATGCGCTGCCATGCATTACCAGCATGGCGACGGAAAGCAGGCCGCAGAGAAGGGCATAGGGGTTCAGAAGCGCGAAGAACGAGCCCTCGTAGAAGATCCGCATATCGTCCGCGAAGCGGAAGGGAATGCCTTGCAACACGTTGCCGACGGCAACGCCGAAGATCAGCGACGGCACGAAACCGCCGATGAAGAGCGCCCAGTCCCAGCCGTTTCGCCAGCGCGCGCTGTCGCGCTTGGAGCGATACTTGAAGCCGACCGGACGCAGGATGAGCGCGAAGAGGATCGCAAACATCGCCAGGTAGAAGCCCGAGAAGGAGACCGCGTAGAGCGGCGGCCAGGCGGCGAAGATCGCGCCGCCTGCGAGGATGAGCCAGACCTGATTACCTTCCCAGGTGGCGCCGATCGTGTTGATGGCGACACGGCGTTCCGCATCGGTCTTGGCGACGAAGGGCAGGAGCGTCCCGACGCCGAGGTCGAAGCCGTCGGTGACGGCGAAGGCGATTAGCAGCACGCCGAGCAGCACCCACCAGATGAGGCGCAGGGTTCCATAATCGATGAGTTCATGAAGGATCATGACAGGTCACTCCGCGGGAACGAGGGTTTCGGAAATGAGCTTGGCTTCCGGTTCGTGGTCCGGTTCCGGGCCCTGGCGGATCGCCCTGAGCATCAGGCTCATTTCGATGATGATCAGGGTCGTGTAGAGTGCGGCAAACCCGATGATGGTGAGCAGCACTGCCCAGGCGCCGTGATTGGAGACGGCAACCGCCGTCGGCAGCACGCCTTCGATCACCCAGGGCTGACGGCCGATTTCGGCAACCACCCATCCGGCTTCGATAGCGATCCAGGGCAGAGGGATGGCAAAGACCGCGGTGCGCAGCAACAGCGGATATTTGTCCAGATGTCGGCGGGCCGACAGCCAGAAGAAGGTTGCCGTCAGAACGATGAAGAACATGCCGAGGCCGACCATGATGCGGAACGACCAGAAGAGCGTCGGCACATGCGGGATGGTATCGCGTGCCGCCTGGGCAATCTGTTCGTCGGTCGCCTGACGCGGATCGTCGACATAGCGCTTCAGGAGCAAGCCATAGCCAAGGTCGTGGCCCAGATCTTCGAAGGAGCTCCGGACTTCCTGGGCGACCTGATCCTGGGCCGGGGCGGAACGGATCTGCATCAGCGCATCGTAGGCCTTGATGCCGTCACGGATACGGATCTCGGCCTGCTGTTCCAGCTTGTCGATACCGGGAATTTCCGTCGTCAGCGAGCGCGTGCCGATCAGGCCCATGACCCAGGGGATATGGACGGCGAAATGTGTCTCGCGTGCTTCCTGGTCCGGGAAGCCGAAGGCGGTGAAGGCGGCCGGAGCCGGCTCCGTCTTCCACATGGCTTCGATCGCAGCGAGTTTCATCTTCTGGTTTTCGGTGGCGAGATAGCCGCTTTCGTCACCGAGAACGACCACCGACAGCGCCGAAGCGAGGCCGAAGGAGGCGGCGACCGTCATCGAGCGCTTGGCAAGCTCGATATGCCGGCCCTTCAGCATGTACCAGGCCGAAACGCCGAGCACGAAGATCGAGGCGCAGACGTAGCCGGCTGAAACCGTGTGGACGAATTTCGCCTGGGCGACAGGGTTGAAGACCACGTCGAAGAAGCTGACGATCTCCATGCGCATCGTCTGGGGATTGAGCGCGGAACCGACCGGGTTCTGCATCCAGCCATTGGCGATGAGGATCCAGAGCGCGGAGAAATTCGAGCCGAGCGCCACTGCCCAGGTAGCGACCAGATGGCCGACCTTGGACAGCTTGTCCCAGCCGAAGAAGAAAAGGCCCACAAAGGTCGCTTCGAGGAAGAAGGCCATCAGGCCCTCGATTGCAAGTGGCGCACCGAAGATGTCGCCGACATAATAGCTGTAGTAGCTCCAGTTCATGCCGAACTGGAATTCCATGACGATACCGGTTGCGACGCCCAGCACGAAATTGATGCCGAAGAGCGTGCCCCAGAATTTCGTCATCTGCCGCCAGATCTGGCGGCCAGTCATGACATAGGTCGTCTCCATGATGGCAAGCAGCACGGAAAGGCCGAGCGTCAAGGGCACGAACAGAAAGTGATAAAGCGCAGTCAGCGCAAATTGGAAGCGCGATAGCGCTACGATGTCTAGTTCCATTGTCTTACTCCCACGGTCCCACGGGGTATCAAGAAGTTTCCGCATGGCCGGCTGGCCGTGCGGAGCATGCCTGTTCGCTCAATCCGGCCGAAGCCGGTTGAGCGCCTTTTCGAACGCCGCCTCTCCACGGCGCGAAACTTCTGAGATGCGGCCGTCCTCGATGACGGCGATCAAGTCTGCAAGCGCCGCTTCGCGGCGAATATGTGTGGCAATGACAAGCGCGCGGCCTTCCGCTCTCAGCGCGAGGCGATGCAGCACATCGCGGGCGGTGCGGCCGTCGAGCCCCTCGGTCGGCTCGTCGAGCAGCCAGAGCGGCGTGTCGCGCAGGAAGAGGCGGGCGAGCGCCAGCCGGCGCGACTGGCCGCCGGAAAGCCCCATGCCGCCTTCGCCGAGCGGGGTATCGAGGCCTGATGGCAGCGCATCGACATCGGCAAGCAGGCCTGCGGCTCTGAGCGCGTCTCGCAGTCGGTCATCTTCAGCATCGGGCGCCGCGAGCAGCAGGTTGCCGCGCAGCGTGTCCTGGAAAAGCTCGGTGCGCTGGGTGAGCAGCGTTGCGTCGAGCGCTGCGGCCATGCCGGCACTTGGCGGCAGTTCGCCTGATAGTAGCGACAGCAGGGTCGATTTGCCGGCGCCGCTGCTGCCGACCACGGCCATGTGCTCACCGCGGCGAAGTTCGAACGTCACCTCCCGCAAGGCCGGCAGTGCCGCCCCATCATTGGCGACGGTCACATTCTGCAGCGCGAAGGCGAGCTCATGGGCCGGAGCCTTGGGCGTGAAATCCGCTTGAATGGCCGAAAGGCGTGGCGCGATCCGCTTCGCCGCTAGCATGGTCCTGCCGAATTCCATCGCGCCGCGGCGCAATGCGGCAAAGGGTTCTGTTGCAGCAAAGGCGACGAGCACGCCGAGTGCCGCAACGGGTGCGGTGATCCTGCCCGTCTGCATTAGCGTCGCTGATGTCAGCAATGCCCCGACCAGCAGGGCGGTCGAGACGAGCCCGAAACCGAAACTCACGCCGGTCTCGATCCTGTTCAGGCGGTCGTCGGCCTTTGCAGTATAGGCGTCCGCGGCGGCGATTGCCTGCTGCTGTGCGGCAAGGCGGTTTGCCATGAGAAGATCGGTCTGCCCAGCGACGAGATCGATGGTCCGCGACCGGATGGTTTCGATGCCGTAGGCGCGGCGGCGAGCGTGCTTCAGTGCCAGCCGGCCGGCGGCGAGTGGCAGGCCAAGCCCCACCAGAACGAGGCAAGATCCGAAGAGCAGGCCGAACAGCGGATGCATCAGGCCGAGTGTCACGCTGGCAACAAGTGCCGTGCCGACTGCCACGGCTGCCGGCACCAGGATGCGAAGATAGAGCGAATCCAACGCATCGATATCGGCGGTCAGCCGGAAGAGCAGCCGGGCCGGACGGTTGAGAAGGGCGCGCGCCGCACCGGCGGAGGCCCAGCCGCGAAACAGGCGCTCGCGAAGGGCGGCGAGCACGGCGAGCGTCGCGTTGTGGGTCGTCAGTCTTTCGCCATAGCGTGCAGCGGTGCGCAGGATGGCAAGGAAACGGATGCTGGCCGATGGCGCAAAGACGTCAAAGGTCGCGGCAACGGTTACCGAGAGACCTGCAAGCGCGGTTGCGGTAATGAACCAGCCGGATAGGCCGAGCAGGGCGATACCAGCCGTAACGGTCGCCGCCGACAGTGCGGCGCCGAGCAGGAGTTCCTTGCGACGCGTCTGTATGAACAGGCGCAGGACCGGCCTGATATCTCTAAGGAAGTTGGTCATTCGGCAGCCTCCTGAAGACGCTCCGTATCAAGGCGGATGGCGTGGTGCATGCGTGCGGCCAGCAGCGGGTCGTGCGTTGCCACGATCAGCGTGCGGCCCTCCGCAAGAGCAAGCAGGCTCTCGGTGATCTCGGCAGCCGTCTCGGCATCGAGATGCGCGGTCGGCTCGTCAGCGAGGATGATGTGGATATCGGGGTCGCAGGCAGCCCGCGCGATCGCAAGGCGCAGCGCCTCGCCGCCAGAAAGACCGATGCCGCTTTCACCGAGCGGGCGATGTCCATAGGCATTCGCGATACCGCCAAGCCTTGCGAGATCGAGCGCCTTGGAGACTTCTGCCTTGGCGATGCCGGGCCGTCCCAGCGCAATATTGCCGGCAACGGTGCCTGCGAAAATATGCGGCTTCTGGCCGATCCAGGCCATTTTGCCGCGATCTGTCGCTGTGCCGCCAACCAGAACCTGGCCCTCATAGCAGGGCGCCAGACCGGCGATCAGCGACAACAATGTTGATTTGCCGGTACCGCTGGCGCCAAGCAGCGCTACGTGTTCGCCGGCGGCAATATCGAGACTGAAGCCATCAAGGACCGGCGCATGATCCGGCTGATAGCGAAAGCTGATATTTTCCAGGTTGATATTGAGGGCCTCGTTCGCGGCAAAGGCTCCCGCCTCTTCGCGATCGGGAAGCGTCATGCCTTCGGCAGCGAGCCCATCCAGCGCCTTCAGCGCGGCCTCGCCCGAGGCACGGTCATGCCAGACGGCGGAGAGTTCACGCAGCGGCTCGAAAAAGGCCGGTGCCAGCAGCAGGACGAACAGGCCTTGCGAAAGGTCAAGGCCGCCCGACCAGGCGCCAAAGCGGATTTCGCCGAGCAGGCTGAAGCCGACATAGACGGCGGTCATCGCGACGCCGAGTGCCGAAAAGAGTTCGAGCACAGCCGAAGACAGGAAAGCGATCTTCAGCACTGTCATGGTGCGCGTGCGAAGCGATTCTGCTTCCGCGCGAAGCCTGCGCGCCGTGGCATCGACCGCGTTCAGAGAGCGGATCGTCGCAAGACCGCGCAGCCGGTCGAGCAGGAAAGCGTTGAGGCCGCCCGTTGCGACGAGTTGCTTTTCGCTCGCAGTCTGCGCGCGCCAACCAATCAGCGCCATGAAGATCGGAATGAGCGGCGCCGCAAACAGCAGCACGAGCGCGGCGATCCAGGAGATCGGAAAGATGCAGCTAAGGATGATGAGCGGCACAAGGCTTGCCTTCATTCGCGCCGGCTGGAAACGGGAGAGATAGGGCACGATCAGCTCAGCTTGTTCGCCGAGAACGCTGGCGGCCTCACCCGACGCAGGGCGCCCGGCATCAACAGGCGAAAGACGGGCAAGCAGGCGGATGGCAGTGGCGCGTTTTTCGCTGAGTTCAGCGCGTGCCGCACGAAAAGCAAGGCGGCCGCCGGCCGCATCGAGACAGCTTTTGACGACGCCGAGCAACAGGATGAAGAGTGCCGGCCAGAGGATATCGGCAGGGCTTCCACCATCGGCGAGCCGGCCGACGGACCAGGCGAGCAGGCCTGCCTGGGGAATCCAGAGGGCAGCCGCAAACGCTTGCAGCATCGCTGCGCCGCGTAGGCGGCTTTTGGTCTTGGACGGCTTGCGTGCCGCGGCCTTACGATCCGGTATCCCGGACACTTGCTGGTTTCTCGCGTCGAAGAAAGCACTACCCATGGCGCTAACTCTTGTTCGCAGGATTGGGACGACGGCGGCCAAGCGAAACGACTCTGTCCTTGGCCTCCAGCAATTTGGTCACTTTCGCACCTAGTGAGAGTAACGTCGCAAGCCTTTCTGTTTCAAGTTGTTTTACGTCTTCATACCAATGCGTCAGCTGTTCGATCAGCGTGTGCATCTCGCTCATACGCTCCTGCGCATGGCGTTCGGCCTCGCTCGCCGGGCGCTGCATGAGGATCTCGCGCAGCACAGATAATGTGGGATCGACCTCGCGCTTCTTGCGCTCTTCGGCAAGCGTTCTGAGAATCAGCCAGACATCGTCGGGTGTGGTGAAGAAGTCGCGCCGGTCATCCGGCTTGTGGCGCAGAATCACTAGGTTCCAGGCCTGCAATTCGCGAAGGCTCATGGAGACGTTCGAGCGCGATATGCCGAGCGCATCGACGATCTCCTCGGCGCAAAGCGGCGAAGGCGAGACGTAGAGCAGGGCATAGATCTGGCCGACCGTGCGATTGATGCCCCAGCGGGAACCCATTTCACCGAAGTGCAGGACAAAGGACTGAACGAGAGGCGGAAGGTTCATTGTCGTTTCCGTTATATCTGTTATTTCAGAAATTTCTGAAATCACTATACAGACTTTCGCGTTTATGCCGCAATTGCCCAGCTTGACCTGCGTCAATTTGGATACATGCTTCGGTGGTCTGTTTCTTCATAGACCGGATAGACCGGCGTCGCGCGCCTGAAATTGACTTGAGTCAAATCGCGCAAATATAAAACGCCCGACAGACAAGTGTCTGCCGGGCGCCAAATGCCATATAAATTTATCGGAGAGGCGTGAGCCTCAGATCAGGCCGGTCAGGATGCCGACGCCGGCAACTGCCGCAAGGCCGCCTGCGGAACGCACGACAAAGGCGCCCTGACGCTCGCCGAAGCGGGCGATGAGGAAGCCGATGCCGAGCCCGACTGCATGCAGCAGAGCGGTTGCGATCATGAAACCTACGGCATAGGCAGCGCCGCCGGCATTTTCAGGCATCTCGACGCCATGCGCGTGGCCGTGGAAGATTGCAAACAGGCCGACAATCGCCATCGCGACTGCTGTCGAGGCACGGATGTTCAGCGCGACGACAGCGCCGAGCACGATGACGGAAAGCGCAATGCCGGTCTCGACGAAAGGCACATTGATACCGGCAATGCCGAGCGCGCCACCGAAGGCCATGACGAGCACGAAGGTCGCGGGCACGGCCCAGAGAGCGCGGCCGCCAAGCTGGAAGGCGAGAACGCCGACCATGACCATGGCAAGGATGTGATCGAGGCCGGAGATAGGATGGCTGAAACCATGGACAAGGCCGGCCGTCTCACCGACGCCGGTATGGGCATAGGCGACTGCCGGGAGCGCTGCGGTGGCGAGCGTAAGGACGCCGCTCTTGAAGATTGATTTCATTGTGGAATTCCCTCCGAGCTTTTAGATCCTGCGGCCGCCGACCCCTCAGGCACGGTTTCAAGTCGCGTCGCCAAGCTAGTCCAGCGAGATTTTATCGTCAACGAAAAGCATGAAAATAAATAGGAATTTCAATTGCTTATATCATAGGCAATTGCCTTTTTGAAGGGCGGCTTCACAAGGGGCGCTCAACCGGATTATCAATCATCTTGCGGAGGTGTGCCGCCGCGTCTCGAGGAGGACCCCATGACGAATACCAAAAGGCCGCTGGCGATCAGCGCGCCGGAGCCGCGTACGCTCGACCTGATCTTCAGCGATAAGGCGCGCGCCGAACTCAACGCCAAATATGAGATCGTCGAGGCCGATCCCGAAAACATCGCTGTCCTCGACGATGATGTCATCGGCAAGGCGCGCTACATCATCGGCCAGCCACCGCTTTCTGCGGAAACGCTTGGTCGTATGCCGCAGCTCCGCTCGATCCTCAATGTCGAGAGTAATCTCCTCAACAACATGCCCTACGAGATCCTCTTCCAGCGCGGCATTCATGTGGTGACGACCGGACAGGTCTTTGCCGAGCCGGTGGCGGAGATCGGCCTTGGCTTTGCGCTCAGCCTCGCCCGCGGCATCGTCGATGCCGATGTGGCTTTCCGGGAAGGCAATGAACTCTGGGGCGGTGAGGGCAATACAAGCGCCCGGCTAATATCCGGTTCCGAGATCGGCATTGTCGGTTTCGGCGATCTCGGCAAGGCGCTGCGGCGGGTTCTGTCGGGCTTTCGCGCCAGGATCAGGGTTTTCGATCCCTGGATGCCACGCTCGATCCTGGAGGAAAATGGCGTCCAGCCCGCGAGCCTGAACGAAGTGCTGACACAGAGTGATTTCGTTTTCGTCGTAGCATCGGTCACCAGCGAGAACAGGGGCTTCCTTGGTGCGGATGCGTTTGCCAGCATGCGCAAGGGTGCCGCCTTCATCCTGCTCAGTCGTGCCGATGTCGTGGATTTCGACGCGCTGATGGCCGCCGTCGCGTCAGGCCACATCGTTGCGGCAAGCGATGTCTATCCGCAGGAGCCGTTGCCGTCAGACCATCCGGTGCGGAACCTCAAGGGCTTCATCCGCTCGGCCCATCGGGCCGGTGCACTCGATATCGCCTTCAAGAGGATGGGCGACATGGTGCTTGAGGATATGGATCTGATGGACCGCGGCCTGCCGCCGATGCGCTGCAAGCGGGCGGAGCGCGAAACGGTGTCCCGCATGCGCTCCAAACCCGTTTCGGTTAATTAAGCAGCGCGCTGGCCGGTGCCCTGGATGGCGGCAAGCTTCCAGTCGGCGCCGGACTTGCGCACGAAGGTCCAGACCTCAGTGCTTTCGCTCGGGCGGCGGTCGTCGCCCGAGACGAGGCGACCGCTGTTACGCTCGACCATGGCGTCGATCGAGGAGTAGCGCATCGCAAGCGTCGCATATTCCAGCCCGTCGTCGCGCCAGGCTTCGGCGATATCGCCCTGTAGCAGCTTGACGTCGGTAACCTGGTTGCGGACGCCGTTGGTCGCGTTCTCGCCGAGTTCTTCAGCAAGGTAGGACATGGCTTCCGGCGTCGTCAGGCGGCGCAGCGCACCGTAATCCTCCGCACCATAAGCGGTCTGAATCTTGGTCAGCAATTCCTCGAACTGATCGAGGTCGGCCTGGGCAAGGCCGATCTCATCGCTCGGCCGTGCGTTGTGCTGCTGTTGGCCGCTGGAGCCCGAACCGATTGCCGGAATATGGAAGGACGAACCGCCATTGGCCGGCGACATGCCATAGGACTGCGGTCCGCCATAGCTCTGGCCGCCTGCGCTGTAGGACGGCTGGCGGCGATTGGCGAAGAAGCGCATGGCAAGGGTGATCGCTCCGAAGATCAGCGCGATCTGCAGGAGCATGCCGAGGAAACCGAAGCCGCCGCCGAAACCGTGGCCGAGCAGCATACCGAGCAGACCGCCAGCAATCAGGCCGCCGATCATCGAACGGCCGAAGCCGCCAAAGAAGCCGGGGCGCTGCTGGGCGTAGCCGGGTTGTTGTGTGTTATAGGGCGTAGTTGTCTGCGGGCGCGGCGTCATCGAGCGCTCAATGGGCGCAACCGGGGCAGGAGCAGTCTGCGTGACCGGAGGCGCGCTGAAGGTACGCGTGCCGCGGCTTCCGAATCCGCCGAATCCACCGGCGCGGCGCGCATCGGCATCACCGATCGAAGCAAAGACGGTAGCGCTCGCAAGAACGGCAATCGCCGCGATCCTGGCAAAACGCGAAACGGCAGTGGGCATTCTTTCATCTCCTATCATGCGCTGAATGGCATGTCGGGACCTAATATAGGTATTCTTTCTGCGCTGTGAAGTTGTGCGCTACTACTGGCAGACGTCGACCCATTCGGCCCGGGTGATTTCCGCCAGTCTTTCGGTGGGGATGCGCACCGCGGAATTGGTCGAGCCGGCGGCCGGAACGACCTCATCGAACTGCCTTAGCGACATGTCGCAATAGATCGGCAAGGGTTCAGGCAGGCCGAAGGGGCAGACGCCGCCGACCGGGTGGCTGGTCACCGCCAGCACTTCCTCTGCGTCGAGCATGCGCCCCTTGCCGCCGAAGGTGTCCTTGAACTTTCTGTTATCAAGACGTGCCATGCCGCTCGCCACGATCAGCATGATGCGATCACCGACGCGCAGGCAGATCGTCTTGGCGATCTGCGCCGGCTCGACGCCATGCGCTTCTGCGGCGAGAGTGACCGTCGAAGAGCTGCCGGCCGTTTCGATGATGGCAATGTCGGGGGCGTTGGCGGTGAAGAAGGCGCGGACGGATTCGAGGCTCATGGGATGGATACTTCTGGATGAACAGCCGACAAGGGACCGCGAAGCGGCATGGGGATTCACGCGTTCAACTTAATATCTCAATTTCAGAAAATTCAATCGCTTGGTTTACAGAGACGATTTCGGGTGCTTCGAAAGGCCACCCGGATTGCCGGCCGCAAGCCGGCGGGATGATCTGAAAGAGGATCACCCGCCAGCTGATCGCCGGTAAGGTTTGCAAAGTGTGGGACTTACTCATCGAACAGAGCAAGATCACGGCGCAGCCATGGTGGGAAAGCTTCGACGCTGTTCACGACGCGACGACGTCTCCACCGGGCAATGATGGTTGCGACGAGAATTTCTCTAAAGCTGAAGCGCGAGCAGAGCTCGCTCACGGATGTCGCCAGGCTCTCGCCGGCGTGTTGATTGTTCATGATCAAATGCGGCCAGAATTCTGGACCGCCCTTCTTTCAAGCTGAATGTGCGCAGCAAGATCAGGCGCAGTCGTTATCGCTGCCAGGCGCTGCGTGCGAAACGGGTGCCATCTTTGGATGGTGAAGCTTGAAAGACCCCGGATAGGGGCAAGGGTTGGGAGCTTCGAAGGCTATGCCAAAGAGGCGTGGGACGAAGAAATATCTGTCATTGCACGCCTCCGTTGTTGAACAGCTCCGGCGAGATTACTAGCCGATTGAGAAAAGGTAGGCAAGAGCTTGAATGTGGACGCAGGGTCCGTGTCGCGGTCGATGACCGGCGTCGTTGCGTCCTTTGATATCAATTTCCGCCGGCAGCTGAACTGGCCTTTCCATCAGCGATTGACCACGTCGAGAACATCGTCATAATAATTTTGCACACGTGCTCAATTTTGTCATTCGGCCGTTACGTTCGCCCCCTAGAGCGGGATACGCCACGTTTTCGTGGGGCTATCGGAACGGCCATCAACACCAGTGATGACCCGTCAAGAGGCCTCACACTGCTCTTCTAGGGAGACGAAGAAGATGACCATTTTGCCGACACTGAAATCCCTTACCGTTGCGGCCGCAATCCTGGCCTCGACCTCTGCATTTGCGCTTGCCAAGGATGTTCACATCAGCGTCTGGGCTGGTGGTACCGGCCCGAACGACGTTTATCGCCTCGATGCCATTGAGATCGCCGCTCAGCAGCTTCAGCGCGAAGCTGCTTTGAAGGGCGAAGATCTGAAGATCATTGTTGAAAAGACCCCTTACTCCGGTTGGGATGATTTCAAGCAGGCGCTGACGCTTGCCGCCGAAGCCAAAAAGGCTCCGAATATCGTCGTCAGCGGCCATGAAGACATCGCTCCCTGGTCGCAGGCCGGCCTCATCGTTCCTGTGGAGGATTATGTCGACCTCGACTCCTGGCCGCTTAACGACATCTACGAAAACCTGATGCAGATCGCCTCCTACAATGGCTCGGTCTACGGCATCCCGCAGGATGCAGAATCCCGCCCGATGCTGTTCTGGAAGCCGCACATGAAGGCGATCGGCTACAGCGATGCTGACCTCGACGCGCTGCCGCAGAACGTCCAGGACGGCAAGTACACGATGAAGAACTTGCTCGAAGACGCCAAGAAGATGCAGGACAAGGGCCTCGTGCAGCCCGGCTACGGCTTCTATCCGCGCACCAGCAACGGTCCTGATTACTGGCAGTTTTACACCTCCTTCGGCGGAGCCATGGAAGAGAACGGCAAGCTCGTTTTCGACAAGGCTGCGATGAAGCGCACGTACCAGTTCTTTGCTGATGCCGTTGCTTCCGGCGTCACCAAGAAGAACCACATCGGCATGCCGGGCGACCAGTGGTGGAAGGAAGTCTCCAGCGGCAAGGCCGGCATCTGGGACGCCGGCACCTGGCACTATGCCCGCATGGTCAACCAGGAAGGCCTGAAAGACTTCTTCGGCAACATCGCCTTCACGCTGATTCCGGCTGGCGAAGGCGGCAAGGCCAACACGCTGACGCACCCTCTCGTTTACCTGCTGACATCGGGTCATAGCGACGAGGACACGCAGATCGCAGCCCAGCTGATCACGATCGCTTCGGAGCCGCGCACCAATGCGCTGCACGCTATCAAGTCGGCGCATCTCGGTGTCTCCAAGTCCGAATCAGCCGTTGATTTCTACGCCGCCAATCGCTGGGCCCGCGAGGCGACGGAGCGACTGCTGCCCCACGCCAACGCGATGCCGAACAATTCCGATTTCGGCACCTACTGGAACATCATGTGGAAGAACCTTGAAGCATCCTGGACGGGCGCCAAGACTGTCGACGCCGCCGTCAATGATGCCGAGAGCGAGCTGAAGACCACGCTCGGCGACAAGATCGTCATCCGCTAAGATCGACGCACTCTGCCGGAAGGCGGTGGCTAAACACCGCCTTCCGGAGCGTCGTCCATGAGGGGACTTCCATGAAATCGTCCAGAACGCTTGGGCTGGTGATGATCACACCTGCAGCGATCATGATCCTTCTGTTCTTCCTGTTACCGGTCGTTCTGACCGCCGTCTTCTCGATGACGAACATGACGACGGCGACCGGCATTTCCGGCGGCGTCTACCAGGTCGCGCCGAATTCGCTGATCACGCTCAAATCGACCATGCCCGATATCGCCGATCAGCTGGGCGAGCCGCGCTACACGATCGACGAAGCTGGCCTGAAGGCCGTCGAAGACCTGAGCCTCTCGTCAGCCATCGTCTCGGAACTGCGCGAAAAGCATATGAACGAGGTCTTCCCATCACGCCGCGAAATCGAGCGCATGATCAAGGACCTGAACGAGCGCCCCTCGACGCGCGAGGTCAAACAAATTTCCGACCAGTTCAACCGCTCGGTCGTCAACGCCCGCTTCGACAGCAAGGAAGAGCTTTTCTCCGCCCTCGATACGCTCGGCTTCAAGCTGACGCCCGACCAGAAGGAACAGGTCGCCAAGGCCACCTATACCGGTTGGGTTTGGACATCTGACAATTTCTCGCGCATGGCCTCCTCGCCGGATATGGCCCGCGTGCTGCTGAATACAGTGCTCTACGTCGCGCTGGTGCTGATCATCTTCAATGTCGGCTATGCGCTGCTGCTTGCCATCTGGACGCATTACATGCCGGCGGCACCGGCTTCCTTTTTCCGGGGTGTCTGGCTGCTGCCGCGCATCACGCCCGTCGTCATCTATGTCATGCTCTGGAAATGGCTTGCCTGGGATACCGGCTTCATTTCCACGCTGATGGGCAATTTCGGTTATCCGCCGAAGAATTACCTACTCGACAATGCCTATAATGCCTGGGTCTTCGTTGTCATGATCAATGGCTTCATCGGCGCCTCCATGGGCATGCTGGTTTTCTCGTCTGCGATGAAGGCTATTCCGAAGAGCCAGTTCTATGCGAGCGAGGTTGACGGCGCGTCGCGCTGGCAGCAGATCCGCTACATCATCCTGCCGCAGATGCGCTGGCCGATCCTCTTCGTCACCTGCTACCAGACGCTCTCGCTGCTCGCCTCCTTCAACGAAATCCTGCTTTCGACGAACGGCGGACCCGGCAGGGCGACCGAAATCTGGGCGCTCGCCGCCTACCATACGGCGCTCAACAACTACGCCGGCAACCTGGAATACGGTCTCGGCGCCGCCATGGCCCTCGTGCTTGTGGTCATCGGCGTGACACTGTCTCTGATCTATCTGCGCATCTTCAACTACGGCACGCTTGTCTCCAAGCCGCTGATCGAGGACTGACCCATGGCCGAAAAAGCGCAACCTTCCGCGAATTTCAGCAGTTGGCCGGTCATTGCCGCGCTCGCCGTCGTCAGCCTGCCACTGCTTTTGATGTATGCCTATTTTTTCATCGACACGGTAACGGTGAAGGCGGCCGGCTCGCTCATACCCTCCAGCTTCACCCTCCAGCACTGGCGCTTCCTGTGGCAGACGACCGAAGGCAAGCCGAACATCTGGATCGTGACGCTCAATACGCTGCTTTTCGCCAGCTCCACGACGAGCGTGGTCGTCATCGTCTCGTCGATGGCAGGCTATGTGCTGTCGCGGCTCAATGTACCTGCGCGCGGCTTCTTCCTTGCCGGTGTCATGGTGCTCCACGCCTTCCCGTCGGTAACGCTGATCATCGCCATCTTCATCGTGCTGCAGATGATCGGCCTCTACAATTCCCTGATCGGCGTCATCCTGGTCAAGGCGGCGATTGATCTGCCGCTCGGCATCTGGTTGATGAAGGGCTTCTACGACACGGTGCCGTGGGAAATCGAGATGGCGGGCGTCGTCGATGGCGCTTCGCGGTTCCGGGTCTGGCGCAGCCTCGTTCTGCCGCAGGTAGGTCCGGGCATCATGGCGCTTGGCCTCTTCTCGTTCCTGTCCGGCTGGGGCGAATTCATCCTGCCGCAGGTGCTAGCGCCCGGCAATCAGGTGCAGGTGCTCTCGGTCTATCTCGCCGGCTTCCTCGCCGACGATAACAATTATGATTTCAACATGTTCAAGGCGGTAGGCCTCTTCTACGTCATCCCGGTTCTGATCGCCTACGCACTCTTCCACAAATATCTCATGAACATCTATGGCGGCGGGAGCAAAGGCTGATGCGTATCCTCCTCGACAATTTTTCGAAGAGCTTCGGCTCCACCAAGGTCATCGAGAACATGAATCTCGAAGTCGGCAGCGGCGAGATGCTGGCGCTTCTCGGGCCCTCGGGCTGCGGCAAGTCCACAACGCTGTTTGCCATCTGCGGCATCCATCGCCCGACCGGTGGCCGTATTCTCTTTGGCGACCGGGACGTCACCGACCTGCCGAGCCAGATGCGCAATGTCGGCGTCGTCTTTCAGTCCTATGCGCTCTATCCGCATATGACGGTTGCAGAGAACATCGGCTTTCCGCTGAAGGTGAAGGGCGTCAATGCGGCCGATATCCGCAAGGAGGTCGAGCGCATTTCCGGCCTCGTGCAGATCGGCAATCTGATGGAGCGCCGGCCAGCCCAGCTTTCCGGCGGCCAGCAGCAGCGCGTAGCCCTTGCCCGTGCGCTGATCCGCAAGCCGGACGTCCTGCTGCTCGACGAGCCGCTTGCCAATCTCGATGCCAAGCTTCGCCTCGAAATGCGTTCGGAAATTCGCCGCATCCAGCGCGAGACGGGCATCACCGCCGTCCTCGTCACCCATGATCAGGTGGAAGCGATGAGCATGTGCGACCGCATTGCCATCATGAAGGAAGGCGAGATCGTGCAGATCGCGACGCCGGCCGAGATGTATAGCGACCCGCGCACTGCCTTCGTCGCCGGCTTCCTTGGCAATCCGCCGATCACCTTCCTGCGTGGCGTGATGAAGGATGGCGCTTTCGCCATGCCGGAAAGCGAGATCCGCGTGCCGGTATCGGTCCAGGCCGCCGAGGGCACCAAGCTGACGCTCGGCGTGCGCCCCGAACATTTCAATCCGGCCGGCGACATCGCCGTTCCCGGCAAGGTCACCTTTGCCGAAACGCAGGGCCGCGAGAACCTTTACGACGTGCAGCTTGCCGGCGGCTCGCTGCTGCGGTCCATTCAGCCGGTCCGCAATGACATCACCGTCGGCGACGAGGTGAAGTGGGCGATCGACAGCCGAGGCGTGTTCGTCTTCGATGAAGAAGGCCGGAGGCTCTGAGCGATGCGTGACTTCTCGTCTTTCTTCGAACGTTATGATTGGCCCTCGAACAAGGGATATCTACCTTTCTGCATCGGCCATCGCGGTGCAAGTGGTCATGAGCGGGAGAATACCGTCGAAGCCTTCCAGCGCGCTGCCGAACTCGGCGCGGAAATGTGGGAGCTCGACACGCAACTCACCAAAGATGGTGTGGTTGTCGTTTCCCACGACGATCATCTCGAACGCGTCTTCGGTATCGACCGCCGAATTTCTGAGATGACGGCGGCCGAGCTTGCTGCTCTCGAAGGCGTCAACGTTCCGACCTTCGAGGCGGTCGCAGCCCTTGGACGGCGGACCAATACAGGCCTCTATATCGAGCTCAAGGCGCCGGGCACGGGGCTTCGGTGCTGGAAGCATCTTATTGAGAAAAACCAGCGCTTTGCCTGCCTCGGCTCTTTCGATACCGCGCAAGTGCGTGAGCTTCGTGATGCGGGCTGCGATTACCCGCTCTCGGTACTGGTCCGTGTTGGCCACGATCCACACGCAGCTGGCGATGAAGCCGGCGCCGATATCCTGCACCTTTGCTGGGAAAGGGCCGGCGAGCGCCCGCAGGATCTGGTCACAGAAGAGCTGATGCGGCGAGCCTTCGGCGAAAGCCGTGAGATCGTGCTGTGGCACGAGGAACGGCCGGCCATTTTGTCCGACATCATGAAGCTTCCGGTACTCGGCATCTGTACGGACCTGCCCGATCTGATGCGCCCGGCCGCCAGGGATGAGAAGCATGGCAGACAAGGATAACAAGGGACCGAGGAAGGTCACGTCCTTCGACGTGGCACGTGTGGCGGGCGTCTCGCGCGCTGCCGTTTCGCGCGCTTTCACCCCGGATGCCAGTGTTTCGCCGAAGACGCGCGAGAAGGTCTATCAGGCGGCCAAGGATCTCGGCTACCGGGTGAACTATCTGGCTCGCAGCCTCACCAACAAGCGTTCCGATCTCGTCGGCCTTGTCGCCGCCGGCCTCGATAACCCGTTCCGCACGCTGCAGATCGAGCATCTGGCGCGGGTGCTGATCGCCCGCAATTTTCGCCCGATCCTGTTGCCGACCTCGAAGGAGGCGGACACCTCGACCGTCATCGGCCAGCTTCTGCACTATGCCGTCTCCGGCGTCATCGTCACATCGGACGCGCCGCCGACGGAGATCTGCGAGCAATGCGCAGCCGAAGGTGTGCCGATCGTGCTGATCAACAAGGGCGACGATATTCCCTTCGTCGACCGCATCATTTCCGATGATCGCATGGCAGGCCATCTCGCTGCCACGCATCTGATCGAAAGCGGCGTCAGGGCGCCGGCGGTCATGGCGGCGCCCGCTATCTCCTATACGGCAAGGCGGCGCGGTGAAGCCTTCATGACGGCCTGTCGGCAACTCGGCCTCGAGCCGCGCATGATCGAATTGAAAATCAACGACTATAAGAGCGGCCACGACGCGGCCGCCGATCTTGTTTCGCTCGGTATCGACGGTCTGTTCTGCGCCAACGACTACATGGCCTGCGGCGTGATCGACTGCATCATGAAGGGGCTTGGCCGCGACGATGAGCCGCCGCTACGCATCATCGGCCATGATGACATTCCGCAGGCCAGCTGGTCGGCCTATGACCTTACGACCATCCGCCAGCCCTGCGATTTCCAGGCCGAACAAACGGTCGATCTGCTGATGACCCGCATGTCCGAACCGGATATGACCGCCCGCGTCGAATTTACCCCCGTGACGCTGATTAAAAGAAGGACTGCTTGATGAATTCCGCATTCGATGCCTCTGCTCTAACCGCGCGGGCGGAGGTCGCAATCGACGTGGCCCGCAAGGTTGGACGCGAGGCTGCGCGCTTCAGGCGTGAAGGACACCCAGGCACGCTGCATGTCGAAAACAAGGGATTGCAGGATTTCGTTACCGTCGCAGACAGGCAGGCAGAACAGTCGATCCGCGAAGGGCTGCTGGTGCGCTTTCCAGACGACACATTCATGGGTGAGGAAACCGGCGGCGAGTCCGGCTCTGCCGGCACCTGGGTCGTCGATCCGATCGACGGCACGACAAATTATATCAGAGGCTTTCGTCACTGGGGCGTCTCCATCGCCTTCGTCGTTGGTGGCAAGGTGGAGATCGGCGTGGTCTATGATGCGGCCAACGACCAGGTTTTCTCCGCGATCCGCGGCCGTGGCGCCTTCAAGGAGAGCCAGCCGATCCACGCTGCTCCGACGACCGATCCTGCCAATGCGATCGTCGTGCTTGGCCATTCGCGCAAGACGAGCTTTGACGACTATGCGGCGCTCTCCAAGCGGCTCTACGAGCGCGGCATGGATTATCGCCGCATGGGTGCAGCCGCAGTCGATCTCGTGCGCGTGGCGGAAGGTGTTTCAGACCTCTTCTACGAACGGCACCTGAATGCCTGGGATATGCTGGCTGGCGCGCTGATCGCCTCGGAGGCCGGTGCGAAGGTCGCCATTCCACCTGTCGATACGCTGCTGGAGGATGGCGGTCCTGTTATCGCCCATTCGCCTGGACTGGCAGAAGAATTCGCCTTCCTCGTCGAGTTCGAAGGTCTGGCGGGCTGATCAGCCCGCCATGCGCTTCAGCCACGCCAGCTCGGTCGCCAGGGCTTCGTCCGTGGTGATCTGATCCGGCTTCAAAGCGACCAGTGCCGAGAAGTTCGTCCACTCCGCATCGCTGAAGCCGCCGTCGGGATCTTTCAGCGTGAAGGTCCAGGCGTCGACCAGCTTGGCCTCGCTGTGGCAGAGCGCGATCATGTCGAGGCCGGCCTTTGCCGCATCGAGCAACATCGGCCAGTAAAGGTAGATTGTTTCCGGCTCCGTCGGGCCGCGCAGATCTGCAAGCAGTTCCTTTTCGACCGCTTTCCAGCCTTCGGCTTTGGCGATATCGCCGAGTTTGTTGGTGGGGTCGATGCCGCGGCGCAGATGCGGCAGCTTGTCCTTGACGGCCAGGATTAGCTCCGGACTTCCAGCGCTGACGATGACGGAGGCGGAAATCTGCTGCAGGTGTTCTGCAAGATGGGCGATGCCCTTTTCGCCGATCGCCTCGTAATCGTCCTTCATATCGAACTGCAGCAGCGCGTCCGGATGGGCCGATTGCAGCATGGCTGCCAGATCCTCGCTGTAGAGGAGGGGACGATTGCCGTCCTTCATGCGCAGGTCGCGCAGATCCGCAAGGCCCTCTTGGGCAATGAGACCGCGCCCGGTCGTCTCGCCTTCCAGCTCCTTATCATGCAGCACGACGAAACCACCATCGGCGCGCACCCGCAGGTCGAGCTCCATCGAAGCGCCGGCCTTGAAGCCTTCGGTCATCACCTCGGCCGAAAACAGTGGGTCGGCCATACGCCGGCGCAGCCGGTGCCACTTCAGCAGGGGCGAATGGCCTTCAAACTCTATCCGAAGTCCGCCTGTATCGGTCATTCCATCATCCTCGACCTATTCGTCTCGGCTTCTTCGTGCATCGGAAAGGCCCGATTCTCAAGGGGCGGTGGCAGATTGGACTCGACCTCCCCGCCGCGCTCCTCTTTTGCCGAACAAAGCCTTTTTCGTGAGCCAGTCTTCCGGCGGCATCGGCATGCGGCACAATTGCGCAAATTAGAATACTATTTTTGTAGACAATGTTTCCTGGCTCAGCGATCCGTGCGAAAATCGTGGCTCGGTTTTCCGGGAGGTGACGTATGTTTGCGGCATTCAAAACTTTCTTTGCGAAGCTTTTCCGAGACCGTGACCAATCGGTGTTCGAAATATCTGCCCGCGCGACGGAAGAGGATTCCGAAAGCCGTCTGCGTAGCCTGCGGGAGGAAGAACTCTTCTTCTGGCAGCCGATGCCGAATTCCTGGTACTGAGCGATCAGCTGCTATAGATCTTCGCGGCAGCTTCCGATGCGGCGCCGATATTCGCCGGGAAGCCGGCCTGCCGAAGCGCGGCACCATAGGCCACGACATTTGCAAGCACGGTCTGGAAGGTTGCCCGTGCCCCTGTGTGGTTGATACGCATGAGGTGCGACGAGCCTGTCCCAACACCCGGCGTCAGTTCGACGCCCAACCCCGCCGCAAAACCAACCACAGAGGTGGGTTTAATTCCTGACGGTAAGGAGACCGTTGTCACAAGGTTCGATGCCTGTTCGGCCGGCACCCAAAGGTTGGCGCCCAGCGCTGCAAGTCCGGCCCGGCTCGCCGAAGCTGCTCTTTCATGGCGGGCGACGACCTGCACGAGGCCTTCCGCCTCGACCCGGTCGAGGGCCGCTTCCAGTGCAAAGAATTCCAGCGGTGCCGGCGTTCCCGGCAACGCGCCGCGGCCGGCATCCACCCAAGCCTTCAGGTCGGCCAGCGACAGGATGGAATCACGCGGCGCACCGTCATGGAGGGCCAGTTCCCAGGCATGCTGGCTGACTGACAGCGCGGAAACGCCGGCCGGCCCGCCGAGTGCTTTCTGTGGGCCGATCACGGCGATATCGATGCCCAACGCGTCGACATCGAGCGCATGGCCGCCGACGGAGGCAACGGCATCGACTACCGTCACAATGCCTCGCGCCTTTGCGAGAGCAGCGATCTCGGGCAATGGATTGAGGATACCGCTTGCCGATTCCGCGTGGACGAGCGCCAGTACGTTGACATTGGGATTGGCATCCAGCGCGGCGGCGATTGCTCTGGCCTCGATAGGCAGGCCGGGCTGAGCGATGACGTCGACGACGTGAGTACCGCCGCGCCGCAGCCATTGTCCAAACCAGCCGCCGTAGGCGCTGGTGACGACGTTCAGCGCGGAAAAGCCAGGTCTGGCAAGGCTGGTCGCAACGGCTTCGAGGGCAACCACCGCCTCGGCCTGCACCAGCAGAACGTCGTTGTCCGTCTTCAGGATCGTGCCGATACGACCGGCAAGGGCGGTGTAACGTTCGGCCGGATAGACCGGCGCACCATAGAACGGGTTCCAGGCGACTTCGGTCATGGGCAACTCCTTCAAACGGGTTCGGTTACAAGGTGCGGCACGGCCGCGACGAGCCGGCGTGCCGCATCGGATCGTGGGGCATTGACGACATCTGCTGCCGGTCCCTCCTCGACGATGCCGCCGGCATCCATGACCGCGATGCGATGCGAAATCGCGCGCACCACCGCGAGGTCATGGGATATGAAGAGATAGGCAAGGCCGCGCTCTTGCTGCAACTCGACGAGCAATTCGAGGATGCGGCCGCGGACAGTCACGTCGAGCGCGGAAACGGCTTCATCGAGCACCAGCAGAGACGGCCGCGTCGCGATGGCACGGGCGATGGCGACGCGTTGGCGCTGTCCGCCCGAGAGTGTGCGAACAGGGCGGGAGGCAAAGGCCGAGGGCAGACCAACGCGCTCCAGCAGGGTAGCGATTTCGGCCGGCCGCTGTTTCCTGCTCGCGATGGCGTGGATCCGCAGCGGGTCGTCGAGAACTGAGGCGACGGAGGACAGCGGATTGAAGGCGCCGAGTGGGTCCTGAAACACCATCTGCATATGCGCGCGCCGGCGCCGCAGTTCGGCGCCTCGAAGCGCGCGCCAATCTTGCCCTTCGAAGCGGATGAAGCCGGAATCGGGCTCCAGCAGACGCAGAAGGACGCGCGACAACGTCGATTTTCCACTGCCCGACGCTCCAACCAAGCCCAGGGTTTCGCCGGCTGCAATCGTCAGTGAAACATTGTCGAGAGCGGCAACCTGTCGGCCGGTGGAGGAATAGGCCTTGGATAGAGCCTCAACAGTCAGAAGCCCGCTCATGACGTTGCCTCCGCAATCAAGGGTGGCGTGGACAGATCGCGATGGCTTGCGATGAGGGCCGCGGTATAGCTATCGGCCGGCGACGACAGGACCGATCTGATAGGGCCGTCCTCGACCAGTTCTCCATTCCGGAAGACGGCGATGCGATCGGCGAAACCGGAGGCAAGTGCGATATCATGGGTGATGAAGAGCAGGGTCATACCTTCTTCGCGCACCAGCCCGTCGAGAAGGCTGACGATCTCGGCCTGAACAACGACGTCGAGCGCGCTGGTCGCCTCATCGGCGATCAGCAAGGTTGGCTTGGCCGCAATCGCAGCCGCAATTGCCACACGCTGCCTTTGGCCGCCGGAAAGCTGATGCGGAAAGGCGCGCATGGCGCTCGCGGACTGTGGTATGCGCACCCGCTCGAGAAGCTCTTCGGCACGGGCATAGGCTCGCCGCCAGTCTAACCCCAGGTGCCGTCGGGCCGCTTCGGCAACCTGCTCGCCGATGGTCAGCACCGGATTGAGGCTGGTGCCGGGGTCTTGAAAGACGAAACCGAAATCGCGACCGGGAAGCGGCGCATGACCAAGCGCCGGCCATGTTATGTCGCCTCTGATCCTGGCGCTCTTCGGCAGAAGTCCGGCAAGCGCTCGGGCAAATGTGCTTTTGCCGGAGCCGCTTTCGCCGATGAGGGCCAGCCTTTCACCTCTGAGGACATCGAGGTCGATGGTTTCCAGAGCCGCATCGCGTTCGTAATGGACGGAAAGCCCTCTCACGCTGCAGAAGAGATCACTCATCGCAATCCCTCCTCATTGCCAAGCGCCTTGCTCAGCCCCTCGCTAAAGAGATGCACGCCGAGCACCGTTATTGCCAGCGCGAGGCCGGGCAGCACGGAAAGGTAGGTGGCCGAGCGCAACACGCTGCGGCCCTCAGCGATCATTGATCCCCAGGTGGCGAGATTGGGATTGCCGAGACCGAGGAAGGAAAGGGCGGCTTCAGTGAGGATCGCGCCTGCGACAATAGTGGCGGACAGGGCCAGAACCGGAGGCAGCGCATTCGGCAGGATTTCCTTGAAGGCGATCTCAGCCGGGTGCATGCCGATCACGTGTGCGGCAGCCACATAATCCCGTTCGCGGATGGACAGCACTTGCGCCCGCGTCAGCCGTGCAGGATCGGCCCAGGTTCCGAGCGCAATGGCGAAGACGATGACCGGCGTCGAGACGCCGATGATGCTGACAAAGGCGAGCGCCAGCAGGAAGCCCGGAACGATCTGGAAAGCATCGACGACGCGCATCAGTGCTTCATCGATGACACCACCGGCAAATCCGGCAGCCATGCCGACAAAGAGCCCAAGCACCATGGCGGACAGGGCAGCGGCGATACCGACGGCGAGCGAGGTGCGCGCACCGTAGAGCAGGCCGGCGAGCACGTCGCGCCCCAGCCTATCGGTGCCGAGCGGCAGGCTCGGATCGGTGAACGGCGTAAGGAGCGCTCGGCCGGCAATTCGTAGTGGATCTCCTGGCGAGATGACCGGCGCCAACAGGCCGGCGACGAGCAAAGCTGAAAGGATTGCAAGCCCGATCGCACCTTCCGGAGTTTGAGGGAGACGACGCAGCAGTGTCATGCCTGGCCCCCAGATGCGCCGATGCGCGGGTCGAGCGTCGCATAGACCAGATCGACAATGAAATTAACGCAGATGACGAGAACAGCGCTGGAAAGGATAATGCCCATAAGCAATGGCGCGTCACGACCGTTGACGGCTTCCTGGGCCAGTCGGCCGAAGCCCGGAATGGCAAAAACGCTCTCGATCACCACACTGCCGCCGAGCATAGCCGCGGATTGCAGGCCGAGCATGGTAACAAGCGGCAGAAGCGCATTGCGTGCCACATGGCGAAGCACGATACGGCTGCGCGACAGGCCTTTGGCCCGGGCAAAGAGCACGAAATCGAGCTTCCAAGCTTCTTCCATACCCGAGCGCATGACGCGCAGGAACAGCGCGAGATAGATGAAGGCAAGTGCGCCAACCGGGAGGGCCAGGTGCTCCGCGATATCGAGCGCACGCGCGAGGCCTGTCTTGCCCGAGGCAATGGTTTCGATGCCAGCAATTGGCAGCCAGCGTAGCTTGACCGAAAAGAAGATGCTGAGCACCAATCCCAGCCAGAAGCTCGGAATGGCGTAGATGACGAGCGAGCCGATCGAGAGGAAGCGATCCCGCAGGCTGCCGGGCCTTGCGCCAGCCAGAATGCCGAGTGTCGAACCAAGCCCGAAGGAAAGTGCCGTGGCACTTCCCATCAAAAGCAGCGTGTTCGGCAGCCGCTCGACAATCAGATCCCGCACCGGCCGGTTGAAGGCCACCGACCAGCCGAGATCGAGGCGGGCAAGCGACGACAGATAGAGCCAGAGGCGGGCAAAGACCGATTGATCGAGGCCGTAGCTCTGCCGCAGCGACTTTATAAGGGCGGCGTCACCACCGCCGATCGAACCAAGATAGGCATCGACCGCATCGCCGGAGGCGGATTCCAGCAGGAAGAAACTGAAGATCACGACGATCAGCAGCACCGGAATGCTGCTGATGACCCTGCGTCTCAGGAGGAGAAGTGCACGTTTCACGCCGGACGAGGCCCCTGCAGCAATTGCCTTCGACCCTATCACGATTGCAGCGCGGTATCGCCCCAGTTCGAAACTGCCCAGCGCGGATTGTCGGACACGTTCAGCACGGTATCGCGGGCGACCGTGATGAAGCCCCATTCGGCGACGTTGATCAACGGCAGCTCTGCCACCACAAGCTGCTGGAACTTGTAATAGAGGTCGGTGCGTGCGGCCGTATCAACGGTTTCGGACGCCTGCTTGATGATCTTGTCGAGCTCGGCGCTGACATAACCGCCCTGGTTGGAGAAGGGCACGCCGTCAGGTGTTCCGGACTGGACGAGGATGGTGGTGGAGATGGCCGGATCGCCGCGGAAGACCGGTGGACCGACGGCAATGTCGAAGTCGTGGTCGGTGTAGACGGCCTTCTGGTGT
>UCCS01000039.1 GCA_900470965.1 Hyphomicrobiales bacterium | reverse complement strand
CCAGCGCATGATCGCGGCCGGCGCCAACATGATGACGTGGCTGGCGCTGGCCGCGATCATGCGCTGGATGGCGACCGCGTGGGCTTCGACCGAAACGGCGCCCGATGCATCGGTGATGACAGTTACATCCCAGCCTTCACCGAGGGCCTGAATTACCGGCATCGCGACGCAGATCTCGGTCCATAGACCGGCGATGATCAGCTGTTTGCGGCCCGTCGCCTTGACCGCATCCACAACCTTCTGGTCCTCCCAGGTGTTGATGAACGTTCGGTCGATCACCTCCTGGTCGGGAAACACATCGGTGATCTGCGGGAAGATGAGACCGCCACGCGCAGCGACCACGCTGGTCAGGATGGTGGGGACGCCGAAAGCCTTGGCGGCCTTCGCCAGAGCCGTCGCATTGTTGACGACCATCTGAGGTTCGTGACTGTTCAGGTTCGCAAGCTGGTAAGGCTGGTGGTCGATCAGCACGAGTACCGAATCTTCGGGACGAAGAAGCGAAGCAAGGCCATTACGAAAGGTCATGAAGGGATCCTCTGCTGCCGTCTGTTTGAGTTTGGTTCGACGAAAGACTTGCGCTGACAGCCGCGCCGCCTCCGCGCCGGACATTGTCATTCCCCTTTGCGATACGGTAGTGCTCGCTTCTGCCATGCTGTGTCGCGCAACGGGGAACGCTAAAATGGATATCGAAGAGCTCAGGACATTCGTCGAGGTCGCCGATGCCGGAGGCGTTTCGCCCGCCGCGCGCCGGCTTGGCGTCACCAAGTCGATCGTCAGCCGGCGGCTCGCCCGGCTCGAAGCGGACCTCGGCGTCCAGCTTCTGGCACGTACGACCCGTGGCGCGGCCCTGACTGAGGCTGGGATAACGTTTCGGGATCATGCGGCGAGGGTCTGTGCCGAGATCGACATCGCCAGGGAAACGATCCTGCCCACCGGCGATCTTCGTGGCCGCCTGAGAGTGGCCGTTCCGCTGTCCTTCGGCCCGACCCACTTCGCGCCCGTGCTCGCGGACATGGCGCAGCGCCACCCGCAGCTCCAGCTCCAAACCGTCTATAGCGATCGTTTCGTCGATCTCATCGCCGAGGGCTTCGATTGCGCGATCCGCGTCGGCTATCTGCAGGATTCCAACCTGATCGCAAGGCGCGTCGGACCGATCTATGGGAAGCTGGTCGCAAGCCCCGATTATATCAGGACGCATGGGTCTCCCGAAAAGCCGGAGGATTTCGCCAACCACGAGGCCCTGATGCAGGGAACGGAAGCCTGGCAATTCATGGATGGCGAGGAGATTGTCACGGTTTACCCGCGGGGACGCTTCAAAGCCGACAACGCCATGGCTCTGCTTGCGGCGGCTTTGAAAGGGCTAGGCATCGCCTGGATTCCCGATGGGGTCATCGATGATCATGTCGCCTCCGGCGCGCTGGTTCCGGTCATGACACGCCATCCGCCCCCTCCGGCAGGCGTTTATGTCATTCGCCCGCCGGGTCAGTATCCCGCGCGGAAGGTGCGTGTGCTGACCGACATGCTGATCGACTGTTTCCAACAGGCGCGTGACCCTGCGGACGAAGGTCGCTGAGGCAGGGACCTGTCCGCGATCACAGCCGCTTGGCCATCCAAAGGTGCGGCTTGCCCTCGTCCTCGTAATCGACATCGCTGATCTGCGTATAGCCCTGCTTGGCATAGAGATCGTGCGCGTATTCCTGGGCATGCAGCTTCACCAGTTTGGCGCCGGCCTCGCGCGCGGCCTCGTCGCTCGCGGCGATGATCCCACTCGCCAAACCCCGGCGGCGAAACGACGGCATTACGGCGACACGGCCCAGCAGGTACGTTTCCCCTGCCGTCACGCCCTCGTCGAACGCGCATGTCGGCGATTGCGGGCTCTCGGGCGACAGCGCGCGCTCCAGTGGCTCGGGGAACAAGCGGGAGCACCCCGCGAGCTCGCCATCGATATAGAGAGTCACGTGCACGCAGGCAGAGTTGTCGTCGATGCCGTCGAACTCATTCTCATAGCCCTGCTCGTCCATAAAGACTGTGCGCCGCACCGCAAAGGCGTCGTCGCGCTCGTTGGTCCTGATCTGCTGAGACATGAAGGCCCCTTTGTCCGTCGGTGCGCTTGCGCAGCTTTTGTCGGTAGGCAAACCATGCCACCTATATTTCCTGATTGTATCGTTTCGCCGCTCCTGGTCACTGCGTGACTCGTCCGCTTCTGGCGCGAAGTAGAAGTCGCGCAATGACCTCAGCCCTACGCGGTCATCGCACGGACACTTTCTACATATGCGCCGATCTCAGCCCTGTTCCTGAGAATTATTTTGGAACCTGTACATGCATCGAATAGCTTCTGATGCGCTGAATAGGAGGTCGAAGAGTTCTCGCGCTGGCGATATTCTTTTATCCACTCGATCAGTTCTTTGAAACTTTCCTCGCTGCCACCACCTTGGGTGCCCCTAGCTGTTGCATTCGCTACGCATTCATCCTCGGGAAGGTCGATCCACACTAACGTCGTCACTCGTCCCAGCACACCCTCGGCGAGCCAGCCATAGACCCCTTCCATCAACCAGGTCTCTGCTTTCGCAGCTTCAACGACCTCGTCGAACACGAGTCGATTGTTTCGCGCTACGCCATACTGACCGGGAACCCAACGCAAATCATCGAGATGGATCGCTGGACGGCCGATCAAGATACCAATCTGACGAGCGAGCCGGCTTTTACCGGTCCCGCCATTCCCGAAGATCAATATCCGCTGAAGTTGTTCTTGCTGGATTGGACACATGGTTCTCCCCGGGCCGGCGCAGTTGGCGCGAAAAGATCATGAAAACAATATGAGCACAATTGGCGCGAAGCGGCCATGAATTCCCTTCGGCCGGTGGCGCTGCTGTCGAATTCCGGTCTCCAGCCGTAACACGCTAAATGGCCGGCAGCATCCCGCCATCCACCCTGAGATTCACACCCGTGATATAACCGGCCCGCGGGCTGACGAGGAAGGAGACGGCGTCGGCGATTTCGTCCAGCGTTCCCACCCGGCCAAGCGGCACCTCGGCGAAGAGGGGCAGCACCGCCTGTTCGATCGTCTCCCATGCGGCATCCGCAGCCACGCCGCGCTCACCCGCCACCTCGCGGAAGCGGGCGTCCAGGCGGGCGCTGCGGATCGTGCCCGGCGAAATCGTATTGACGGTCACGCCTTCGGCCGCCACCGCCTTGGCCATGGAAGAGGTCATGGCGTTCATGGCGGCCTTGCAGGCGGAGTAATCAGGCCTGCCGGCAGGCGGCATCAGGCCGGCGAGGCTGGAAATATTGATGACGCGGCCGAAGCCTGCCTTGCGCATGTCAGGCAGCAGCCGTGTGGTTACCCGGACTGCGGCCAGGACGTTGCGGTCATAGGCCGCGGCCCAGGAGGCGGGGCGGCTGTTTGCCCAGTCCTCCGGCTCGCCCGAGCCGCCGGCATTGTTGACGAGGATGTCGATCCGGCCGGCAAGCGCATGCGCTTCGTCGATCAGGCGCTCCACCTCGTCATCGATGGTGAGGTCGCCGGTCACCGCATGGGCGCGGCCGCCTTCGGCAATGATCTCATGGGCCACGCGCTCCGTTTCGGCCCTGTTGCGGCCGTGGACGATGACGGTGGCCTTCTCGCGGGCGAGCCCTCTGGCGATCGCTTCGCCTATGCCCTTGCTGCTGCCGGTGACGAGCGCCGCCTTGCCGTCGAGTTTCAAATCCATTGCGGTGTTCCTATCTTGGAGTGGAGGAAAGCACAGAAGAACAGGACGATGCTCGACACAATTACGCACTTAAAAGTGCCTGTAGGACAGGAAGAACGCTCCGTCTGCCTCGGGCCTGACGGCTCCGTCGCGCATGTGACGCGGATGCTCAAAATGATCAGCGGGCGCTGGAAGCTGCCGATCCTGTTCCGGCTCTTTGCCGAGCCTTCGATGCGCACCCTGCAATTGAAACGGGACATGCCGGGCATTTCGCAGAAGATGCTGACCCAGCATCTGCGGGAACTGGAACAGGACGGGCTTGTCGAACGGCGGGATTTCGGCGAGCAGCCGCCGCGTGTGGAATATCAGCTGACGGAGGCGGGCAGGGCGCTGATGCCGGTGCTGATGGCGGCGCGGGAATTTTCGCGGGGGCATGGGGCGAGGGTTGACGGTACGGTGAAAACCCCTCCCCAACCCCTCCCCACAAGGGGGAGGGGCTTAATCTGCCGCGCCCACGCTCAAACCTTTCGGCGTTTCGGCAGGAATGCGGCGGCGCCACTCTAACCCCTCCCCTTGTGGGGAGGGGTTGTGGAGGGGACTTCGTTTACGTGAACCGGCTTGGCGTTACCGCCCGCCGATCACGCCGATATAATCCGATACCCAGCGATGATAGGGTACGCATTCGCTCTCGCTTGCGCATTTGGCGACCGGCGTTTTCCAGAACTTGATCTTGTCGAAGTGATCATAGCCGTTGGTATTGCAGCCTGCATCGGTCAGAAGTTCATTGCCCTTGCAGGCAGCCGGAACGGATGGCACGGCGCCGAACCAGGCGGCAGCATCACCCTGGACCTTGGCCTTCAGCGAATGTTCCATCCACATATAGGCGCAGTTCGGATGTTCGCTGTCGGCGTGCAGCATAGTCGTATCGGCCCAACCGGTGACGCCTTCCTCGGGGAAGGTGGAGGCGATCTTCTGTTTGTCGGCCTGCAGCAGGTTGACCTGGAACGGCCAGGAACCGGAGGCGACGACACCTTCGTTCTTGAAGTCGTCGACCTGGATCATCGCATCGTGCCAGTAGCGCGAGACGATCTTGCGCTGGCCGCGCAGCAGGTCGAGAGCGGCCTTGTACTGGTCCTCGTTGAGCTCATAGGGGTCCTTGATGCCGAGATCGGGCTTGTGCGCCATCAGATACAGAGCGGCATCGGCGATGTAGATCGGGCCGTCATAGGCCTGCACGCGGCCCTTGTTGGACTTGCCGTCCGGCAGGTTCTGTTCGTCGAAGACGATGTTCCAGCTCGTCGGCGCCTTATCCTTGAAGGCGTCGGTATTGTACATCAGCACGTTCGGCCCCCAGAGATAGGGCACCCCGTAATGGACGCCGTTCACCGTATTCCACGGCGCATTCTGCAGGCGCTCGTCGACAGTCTTGAAGCTCGGGATGAGATCGGTGTTGATCGGCTGGACGCGTTTACCGGCAACGAGGCGGAGGGAGGCGTCGCCTGAGGCGGTGACGAGGTCGAAACCGCCTTCGTTCATCAGCGCCACCATCTCATCCGAGGTGGCGGCGGTCTTGACGGAAACCTTGCAGCCGGTTTCCTTCTCGAAGTCGGTGACCCAGTCGTAATTCTTGTCGGTCTCGCCGCGCTCGATATAACCGGCCCAGGCGACGATGCTGACGGCGCCTTCCCCCTTGCCCAGTGTCTTCAGGGGTTCGGCAGCAACAACCTGTGTGGCGAAGCTCAGACTCGCGAGCGCAGCAGTGCACGATTTCAGAAGATGCTTCATCGTCTGTCTCCCGGTTCGATGCCGCTTTGCGGCGTTTTGTTCCCGGAAGAAAGGGTGACGCGGAAAGGCCGGTTTCGCAAATTCATTTATCAGAAAGGCGATATCGGAAATTCCGATATCTAGCGGGATCTTCCCGATCGCATGTTCTCGGCGATGGCCACGAAATCGCGTGCCGCCTGCGGCAGGCTGGAGCCCCTGCGCCAGACCATGCCGACCTGCACGACGGGCAGGGCGCCCGAAACATCACGGCTCTCGATACGGTCGCCTTCCAGCGACCAGGGGCGATAGACGAGATCGGGCAGCAGCGCGACGCCGGCGCCGGTCGCAACCAGGCTGCGCACGGCTTCAACCGAGCGGGTGCGGAAGGCGACATGCGGGCGGGCGCCGAGTGCGGTCAGCAGCTTGCCGGTATTCTCCTCGATTTCATCCACCGTCAGCATGATCAGAGGCTCGCGGGCGATATCGGCGATGGAGATGATATCCGCCGAAACCAGCGGATGGCCCATCGGCAGCCAGAGGCGATAGGGTGAGGTTTCCAGAATTTCGGCCTGCAGGGCCATGCGATCACGCAGATTTGAAATCACCATGACGGCGACATCAAGCTCGCCGCCGACCAGCAGATGCTCAACGTAACTGCCATTGTCCTCAATGGCGCTGACCTCCACACCTGGACAGGCGCGGCGATAGCGTGCCAACAGGTCCGAGAGCACATAGCCCGCAACGAGCGAGGTGACGCCGATATTGAGCGTGCCGGAGGGTATGTTCTCCTGGCCGGAAAAGCTGGTGCGGGCGTCGGAGACGGTTGCCAGGATTTTCGTGGCGTGCCGCAGGAACTGATGGCCGTTGTGGGTGACTGACAGCCCACGCGGGTGACGCTCGAACAGCACGACGCCAAGGTCGTTTTCCAGTTCCTTCAGCGCCTCCGTTATCGAGGATTGGGAGATCGACAGGTTCTGCGCGGCGCGCGTGACCGAACCCTGTTCGGCAACGGCGACGAAATATTGAATCTGGCGAAGCGTGAAGGCCATGGCATTTTAGAGCATGTGCTTGAGTGATCTGGCAAGCTTGCGAATGGCTGGACCTTTTTTGGTATTTATTCAATTCGAGACAAAGTTGGACGGTCCACTTAAAGATTCGGAAACGTCATTTCCCTAGCTTCACAGTCACTTGTATTGCGTTGGAGTTTTCAGATGGCGGAGCAGTTGGCGTGAAGGCCTTACTGCGCATATTCCGGCCTTCCCGGAAATTGGCTTTGATCATCGGTGGTAGCGCCCTGTTAGCGGGCGTTTCCGGCGGTGCTGCGGTTTATGTCGGTAAAGACAGGCTGCTCGGTGATGAGGAATCCGCCGATGGCGTGGCCTGCACCGACGTCAATCTGGTGACGATCAAGAAGCAGGATCACGTCTGGGTCCGCAAATACATCAAGACCGAACCTGTTGACGGCATGACGCGCATCAAGACGGCGTTGCGTGTCGCCCAGGCCGTCTATGAAGCACAGAAGCCCGATCTGGTGCAGGTCGTCGTCCTCGACGAGAATGGTCCGACCTTGCGTTCGGATATTCGCGGCCGGGCGATCGGTGCCGATGTGGTTTATATTGCGCATCCCGACAAGATGGTCGAAGGTCTCGACGACAAGCCCTATACGGCCCGTTATTATGACGGCAAGGCGAGCGAGCAGGGCCTCTTTTATGGCGAACGCATCGAATTGCCGGACGATCGGATCGCGGCGCTGAATGCGAGCCTCAAGGATCCTGCCGATTGCATTGATCCGGTTGCCGTTGCTTCCACCAAGAAAGAGAGCAAGCCGGAGGCCAAGGAGCCCGAGGAAACGTCTGCTGAAGAGCAGGCTGCCAAAGATGCCGCTGCTCCGGGAGAAGCCGCCCCCGCAGAGGCACCGCCGGCCAAGAGCGGGCACTAACCCAAAAATCGTCAGGCCGCGGGCCTTATGTTTTCCATCATCAATAGGAATCGCAAAACGGAGCGTCCTTACGGGCGCTCCGTTTCTTCATTCAAACAGCGTGTTATTCAGTCGGCCTTGTTGCGGCGGGCCGGGAAGAGGATGACATCGCGGATCGACGGTGCGTTGGTGAGCAGCATGATCAGGCGGTCGACGCCGATGCCGAGACCGCCGGCGGGCGGCATGCCCTGGTCGATCGCATCGAGGAATTCCTCGTCGAGCTGCTTTTCCTTTTCACCGCGGGCATGGGCCTGTTCGAGCTGCTCGACCATGCGGCGGCGCTGCTCTTCCGGATCGTTGAGTTCGGAGAAGGCGTTGCCGAGTTCCCAGGCATTGCAATAGGTCTCGAAACGTTCGACGAGGCGCGGTTCGCCCGGCACTTCCTTGGCGAAGGGTGATATGTCCTTCGGGAAATGGGTAACGTGCGAAGGCTGGATCAGCGTCTGCTCGACCTTCTCTTCGAAGATGAAGGCGAGGCATTCGCCCCAGGTCCAGTCCTTCTCAACCTCGAAGCCGGCTGCCTTGGCGGCAGCGCGGGCTTCCTCGTCGGTCTTGATCGCCAGGAAGTCGATGCCGGTCGCTTCCTTGACGGCATCAGGCATCGGGACGCGCTTGAACGGTCCCTTGAAGGACATGGTCTTGTCGCCGAAGGGGAATTCGGTCGTGCCGTGGATCGACAGCGCCAGGCTCTCGAACAGCCGCTCGACGAGGTCCATGATGTCCTCGTAATCGGCGTAAGCCCAGTAGCACTCCATCATCGTGAATTCCGGATTGTGCCGGGTAGAGACGCCTTCGTTGCGGAAGTTGCGGTTGATTTCGAAGACCTTGTCGGTCAGGCCCGAGACCAGCGTGCGCTTCAGGAACAGTTCCGGCGCGATGCGCAGATACATGTCGAGCTTCAGCGTGTTGTGATGCGTCTTGAACGGCTCGGCGGTGGCTCCGCCATAGACCGAATGCAGCATCGGCGTTTCGACTTCCATGAAGCCGTCATTTTCCATGAAGCGGCGGATGCCCGAGAGGATCTTCGAGCGCTGCTGGAAGCGCAGCTTCGATTCCTCATTGGTCATGATGTCGAGGTGGCGCTTACGGTAGCGCAGTTCGATGTCGGAGAGGCCGTGCCACTTTTCAGGCATCGGCAGCAGCGACTTCGTCAGCATCTCGATCTTCTGGGCATTGATCGTCAGCTCGCCGCGCTTGGTGCGGCGCACGACACCGGTGACGCCGATGATGTCGCCGATGTCGATCATCGGCAGAAGCGCACGAGCTTCTTCCGGGGTCGTGTCCTTGTGACTGAAAATCTGGATCTTGCCGCCGGCATCGTGGATATCCATGAACATGCCGGAGTTGCGCGACGAGTAAACGCGGCCGGCGACGGTCACGACATCCTGTGTCTCGACGTCAGGTTCCAGGCCCTCGTATTTCGCGGCCAATTCGGCATTGGTCAGCGTGCGGTGGAAATGCGCCGGATAGACGTCGCCGATCTGCTCGCGCAGCAGCTTCAGCTTCTGGGCGCGCACTTCCGTTGCGTCGGAAGAAAGGGTGTTTTCGGTCTTGTTGTCAGCCATTGTCGAAATCCTCTGACTGTTCTTACTTCGCGCCGACGAGGGCGGCGACGGCCTGCGAGGCGAGCTTGAGGCGCTGGCGAACGACCGAGCGGCCGAGGATCGCCATGGAATCGAAGAGCGGCAGCGAGCGCGACGAGCCGGAAACGGCAACGAAGAGCGGGGCCACCACAACCTTCAGCTTCTTGCCCATACGGTCGGCGATGGCGCGCAGTTCGGCTTCGATCGTCTCGACATTCCATTCCAGGATCTTTTCGAGATCGGGCTGGACGGTGTTGAGGATTTCCAGGACCTCTTCCGGCGGCGACTTGATCTTGGCGAAGTCGGACGGCTGCAGGCTGAGATCGGACTTCAGCAGAAAGCCTGCGAGATCGGGCAGTTCGCCGAGCTTGGAGATGCGCGTCTGCGACAGGCGCAGGCCCGCCATCAGGCGATCGTTTTCCATCGCCCAGTTGAGCACGCGGTCGCGGAAGTCCTCTTCGGACAGCTTTTCGCGGATCCAGCGTCCATTCAGCCAGTCGAGCTTCTGGATGTCGAAGATCGCGCCGGCCTTGGAGAGGTTTTCCGGATCGAACTTTTCGGACAGCTCTTCCATGGTCAGAAGTTCTTCGCCTTCGGAAATCTGGATGAAGAACAGGCCGAGGAAGTTCATCAGCGCTTCGGGGATGTAGCCGAGGGCGGAATAATAGGAGATCGAGGTCGGGTTCTTGCGCTTCGACAGCTTCGACTTGTCGGCGTTGCGCATCAACGACAGATGCATGAACACTGGCTGGTCCCAGCCGAAATAGCGATAGAGCAGAATGTGCTTTGGCACGGATGCCAGCCACTCTTCGCCACGCGCGACGTGGGTGATCTTCATCAGATGGTCGTCGATGACGTTTGCCATATGATAGGTCGGCATGCCGTCGGCCTTGATCAACACCTGCATGTCGACGGAATCCCACGGGATCGACACATCGCCATAGACGCCGTCGGTGAAGTCGCACGAGCCTTCGGTCGGGATCTTCATGCGGATGACGGTGGTTTCACCGGCTGCCATGCGCGAGGTGACTTCCTCGGCCTTGAGCGTCAGGCAGAGACCATCATATTTCGGCGGCTTGCCGGCGGCGCGCTGGCTTTCGCGCATCTGCTCCAGCCGCTCGGGCGTGCAGAAACAGCGGAAGGCATGGCCCTTGTCGAGCAGTTCCTGGGCGTAGGGCTGATACATGTCCTTGCGGTCGGACTGGCGATAGGGGCCGTAGGGGCCGCCGATATCGGGGCCTTCCTTCCATTCCAGCCCGCACCATCTCAGCGCATCCAGCACTTTGGTCTCGAATTCCGGGGTCGAGCGCGTCGCATCGGTATCCTCGATGCGCAAGATGAACTCGCCGCCGTGCTTCTTGGCAAAGAGATAGTTGAAGAGAGCGATGTAAGCGGTGCCGACATGCGGCTCGCCGGTCGGCGAGGGAGCGATGCGGACGCGGACGCCGGAAGCTGTCATTTTATGTGCCCGTCAATGAATGCCGAGCGGCTTTTCAATGAAAGCGACGTCCGGCCTGGAGAATGCAGATATCAACCAGAAATCGGCTGGAGCAGGGCGTCTGCCCGCATAATCCGCCGATTATCCGTGTGGCTGCGCTTAGGCCATATTCAAAAGGGCGCGTCAAGAAAAACCGCTTCCAGCGGGCCTCTTCCGGCCCCTCCGGGCGACCGTTTCGAATGATCTGTTCTTCGAGGTGAAGCCCGGCGACGACATGAAACAGGCGATGCTGTGCTTTTCACCACGGCCACCATGCACAGAGGAACCTCCGCCTTACCGAGTAAGGCGGAGGCAACAATTGGGTCTCAGATGGATGGACCGCCTTAGTGGCCGCCCTCACGCTTTCGCCGGCGCGCGTTCCTCGCCAGCATGTTCAGCATCTCCACGAGGGCCGAGAAGGCCATGGCGGCGTAGACGTAGCCCTTCGGCACGTGGAAGCCCATGCCATCGGCAATCAGCGTCGTGCCGATCATCAGCAGGAAGGCGAGCGCCAGCATGACGATCGTCGGATTGCGCTCGATGAAATTGGCCAGCGGCGTTGCGGCGACAAGCATGACCGTGACGGCAGCGATAACGGCGATGATCATGATCGGCAGATGCGGGGTCATGCCGACGGCGGTGATGATGCTGTCCACCGAGAAGACGAGATCGAGCAGCAGGATCTGGCCGATCGCCGAGGCGAAGCTTGTACCTGTTGCGCCTGCAATGAAATTCTCGTGCTGATCCTCCGGATCGACATTGTGGTGAATTTCCTTGGTGGCCTTCCAGACGAGGAAGAGACCGCCGGCGATCAGAATGAGATCCTTCCAGGAGAAGCCGTGGCCGAAAAGCTCGAAAAGAGGTTCGGTGAGCTGGACGATCCAGGCGATGGTGCCGAGCAGGGCAAGACGCATGACGAGAGCAAGGGCGATCCCGGTCTTGCGGGCTCTTTCCCGATGCTCGGGCGGCAGTTTGTTGGTGAGGATGGAGATGAAGATGAGGTTGTCGATCCCGAGAACCACTTCCATCACCACGAGCGTGACAAGCGCCACCCAGGCAGCCGGGTCCTGAATGAGCGTCATGATATCCTGCATCGGCGTATTTCCCCCTTGCGTCGCATATGGACGCGGACAATGTATCGTTGCGGCCCTGCCGGGCAAGCGCCGTAAGGGGGTATACGAAAACGGTCAGGCTTTTATTCCTTGATCGGCAGCCAGATTTCCGTTCCGCCCATCCCCGTGTGGGGATCGAAGCGCTCATCGTAGCGTTCGAACATGTCGGGCATGCTGCCGTGTTCGAGGCCTGAAGTCGGCCACCAGTTGCCGAAGATCAGGTCCATCGTGCCCGGTATACCGGAAACATGACCGCGGTGAGAGAAGACGGCGTAGCGCTGGGTCGGCAGCTTCAGTGTGGCAAAGCCATCCGGCAGATCGTCCGCATCGGATACCTCGACGGCCGCCATGTAACGGAATTTCTCTACTTCTCCATCGATATGGGTGCAGATCCCGTAGGCGACATTACCCTTCTGGTTGGGGATATGGCCGAAATGCTGGTTGAACTTCTGCCAGAGCGAGGGGATCGCGGCATTACCGCCATAGGCGTAGGTTTCCTGCAGGCCGGCAAAAAGCATCGGCTGAAGGGTTTCGAAACGCGGCGGTTCGAGATCGGTAAGGCTTGCGGTTTTCATCCTGATAGGCTCCATCAAAGCGAGATTGCGAATGTGCCCCTGTCGGCGCACCGCTTCCGGTGTCATGCCGAATTGGTCGCGGAAGGCACGGGTGAAAGCCTCGTGCGAGCCGTAGCCTGCGTCGAGGGCAACCTCGAGAATGCTGGATGAGCCTGAGATGAGAGACAGCGCGGCGCCGCTCAGACGCCGTGCGCGGATATAGCCGCTGATCGAATGGCCGGTTACCAGACCAAAGACGCGCGAAAGATGGTAGCGCGACAATCCGGCGGCTTCTGCGATCTCATCGAGGCTTATATCGGTTTCGAAATGGCTCTCGATGAACCATATCGCCCGTCCGATGGCGCTCATCTCTTCTCCCCTGGTTGCCGCTTCATTCCTAGATGAAATGCGGCGGCCGGATTTGATCGCTATTGCGCAAATCCGGCAGAAAACCAATCAGGGTCGGGATGGGGATCAGGCGGGCGCGTGTTTGCGCACGCCATAGGCGGCCATGAAGACAAAGATCGCGCCGCGGATGACGCGCTCAATCTCGTTGCGCGGCGGCGGGCCTTCCATGTTGCCGAAGAGGCGCAGCTTGAAGAAGCTGCCGCTTGCAAGGTCGAGAAACTGGCCGGCGGCGAGATCGATATCGTCGATCTTCAGGGTGCCGGCTTGCACATGCCGCTCCAGGAAGTCGTGCATGATGGTGCGCAGGTTCTGCGGCCCCTTGAAGAAGCGCTGACAGAGAAGGGGCATGCGCTCACGCACACCGAGCACGGTGCGCATGGCGTCGATGACCTTGTCTTCGGTCATATGGGTGACGAAGGTTATCCCGAATTCGTATAGGCCGGCCTCGACATCGTCGTGCTCCGCAAGGACCATGCGCACGGCTGCGACGAAGGCGGCGCGCTCGGTCTCGACCATGGCGTGGAAGAGTTCTTCCTTGTTGGCGAAGTAGACATAAAGCGTTCCTTTGGAAACGCCGGCCTCGCGGGTCACGTCATTCATGCTGGCCGCGTCGAAGCCCATCTTCAGGAATACGCGCCTGGCACCATCAAGGATCTGCTGGCGCTTGGCAGGATCCTCACCCGCAGCAAAGCGGCCTCCCGGAACGGGTGGGCTGAATACGGCGGTCTCCTCGGGCTTCAGTGTCATGTCTCCTTAACCGTCTTGGCGAATTCGTGTTTTCTTTTAAAGAAATCGAACCGATTGGTTCTATGCATCTTGATATGAAGTCAAAAACCATTTATGTCAACTGAACCGAACCGTTCAGTTCGATTATTTTACTCCAGATCGGTAGCCTGTCTATGTCGACAAACCAGAAAAGCAACGTCGCGCGCATCGTCAGCGAAAATGCCGACGCCGAAGAGGCAAAAGCGGAAACCGCAGTTCCCGTTGAAGCCCCGAAGGCCGAGGCACCGCAGACGGCTCCCGCGCAGTCCGCGCCTGCTGTCGCACCGGCTCCGTCTGCCCCGAAGAAGCGCCGTAGCCTCGTACTGCCCGTCATCGTGCTCGCTTTTCTCGCCGGTGCCGGCTGGTATGGCTACGACTGGTGGACCAATGGCCGCTTCATGGTGTCGACCGACGACGCATACATCGAGGGCGATATCGCGACGATATCGCCGAAGGTCACCGGCTATGTCGCGAAGGTGAATGTTGTCGCCAACCAGGAAGTCAAGGCAGGCGACGTTCTCGCTACCCTTGATAACGGCGACTACCAGAACGCCCTCGACCAGGCCAACGCTCAGATCGAAACCGAGCAGCTGTCGCTCAGCCGCATCGATGCGCAGATCGAAGGCGCCAAGGCGAGCCTCGTGCAAGCCCAGGCCCAGAAGACTGCCCTCGAGGCCACCGTGCGCGGCGCGGAGATCAAGCAGAAGCGTCAGAGCGACCTGCAGGCGAAGTCGGTCGGCACCACCGCAGATCTCGATGATGCGAATACGGCTCTTGATCAGGCGAAGGCAAATCTTGCCGGCGGCGATGCCAATATCGTTGCTGCCCAGGCCAATATTGCCATCCTCGAAGCCCAGCGCAAGGAAGCTGAGGGTTCCGTCCGTACGCTGGAAATCCAGCGCGACAAAGCCGCCCGCGACCTTTCCTTCACGGTGCTGAAGGCACCCTATGATGGCGTCGTCGGCAATCGTGCGGTTCAGGAAGGCGATCTCGTCTCGCCCGGCCAGCGGCTGATGGCGCTCGTGCCGACCCGCCAGCTCTATATCGACGCCAACTTCAAGGAAACGCAGATCCAACATCTCGTTGCCGGCTCGAAGGTGAACGTGCATGTCGATGCCTATAGCGATTATCCTGTTGTCGGCACCGTTGAATCGATCGCGCCGGCCTCCGGCTCGGTCTTCTCGATGCTACCGCCGGAAAATGCGACTGGTAATTTCACCAAGATCATCCAGCGCGTGCCGGTTCGCATCGCCTTGCCGCAGGATGCGCTTGATAGCGGCCGCCTGCGCGCCGGTCTCAGCGTCGTCGTCGACGTCGATACCCGCACGGCGCCGGTGAAGTAAGCGCCAGGGCGGAGGTAATCCCATGGCCGGGAGCGCGACAGCAACGGCAGGTTCGATCCCGGCAGCGCCTGCGCATGCCGCCGATCGCATGGATCCCAAAAGGCTCATCGCTTTCTTCGCGATGGTGCTTGGCATGTTCATGTCGATCCTCGACATTCAGATCGTCTCCGCTTCGCTCGCCGAAATCCAGGCAGGCCTATCTGCCGGCACGGACGAAATCGGCTGGGTGCAAACTGCTTATCTGATCGCCGAAGTCATCATGATCCCGCTGTCGGGCACGCTGGCTCGTATCATCTCGACACGGTATCTCTTCGCAATCTCGGCTGCCGGTTTCACCATGGCGAGCGCCCTGGCCGCAACGGCGACGAATATCGACCAGATGATCGTCTACCGTGTCATTCAGGGCTTCATCGGCGGCGGCATGATCCCCTCGGTCTTCGCGGCCGCCTTCACGATCTTCCCGCCGTCGAAGCGTGCGATCGTCTCGCCGATCATTGGCCTCATCGCGACGCTGGCGCCGACCATAGGCCCGACGGTCGGCGGTTACCTGAGCCATGCCTTCTCCTGGCACTGGCTGTTCCTGGTCAATATCGTGCCCGGTATCATCGTCACGATCGTCACCTGGAATTTCATCGATTTCGACAAGCCGGAACTGTCGCTCTTCAAGAAGTTCGACTGGTACGGCCTGCTGTCTATGGGTGTTTTCCTTGGCGCACTGGAATATGTGCTGGAAGAAGGCAATTCGAACGACTGGTTCAATGACAGCTACATCGTCATCGGCGCCGTTGCCTCCGCCGTCGCCTGTGTCGTCTTTTTCTACCGGGCCTTCACGGTGGAATTTCCGGTCGTCGATCTCACGGCCTTTGCCAACCGCAATTTCTCCTTTGGTTCGGTGTTCTCCTTCGTCATGGGCATCGGCCTTTACGGGCTCACTTATATCTATCCGGTCTATCTCGGCCGCATCCGCGGTTACGATTCGCAGATGATCGGCGAGACGATGTTCGTGTCGGGCCTTGCGATGTTCTTCACCGCGCCGATTGCTGGCCGGCTGTCGACGAAACTCGACCTACGTTTCATGATGGCGATCGGTTTCGTGAGCTTTGCCGCCGGCACCTACATCATGACGCATCTGACGCAGGACTGGGACTTCTACGAACTCTTCATCCCGCAGATCCTGCGCGGTTTCGGCCTGATGATGTGCATGGTGCCGATCAACAACATTGCGCTCGGCACCCTGCCGCCGCAGCGTATCCGTGGCGCATCCGGCCTCTTCAACCTGACGCGTAACCTCGGCGGCGCCGTTGGCCTTGCTGTTATCAACACGGTGCTGACCACCCGACAGGACGTGCACTACGAACGCCTGCGTGAAAACGTGCACTGGGGCAACACGGCTGCGATCGACCAGATGAACAACATGACCAACAACTTCAATAATTGGGGTCTGGATGGTGCGAATGTTGCAGTCAAGCAGATGGTCGGCTTGGCCACCAAACAGGCGATGATCCTTTCGTTCGGCGACATTTTCCTGATGCTGACTGTGCTTTTCCTGGCGATGGTCCTTGGCGTCTTCATGATCAAGAAACCCGCGCCGCAAGGCGGCGGGGGAGGCGGTGGCGGCCACTGACCTCCGGCCGTCATTGCGAGAAAGGCCCTCTTCGGAGGGCCTTTTTGTTTTTCTCCACAGGTGGTTTCAGTTCCGTTGAACAGGGTGTTTTCTGGGTCGCGCATTTTTTGATTTACGTACATCAAATTTGGCGCTAATGGTCTCGTCCAGGAGGAGTGATGAGGCCAACCGTTCATGATATCGCCGCTGCGGCGGGCGTCAGTCTTGCGACCGTAGACCGGGTTCTGAACCAACGGCCGGGTGTGCGCCATGTGACGCGGGAGAAGGTCGAAACCGCGATCCGCGATCTCGGCTATGTGCGCGACGTGGCCGCTGCAAACCTCGCCAAAAGTCGCGTCTATCCGCTGACCTTCATCCTGCCCGCCAGCGACAACTCCTTCATGCATGGCCTGAATGCCGAAATCCGCACAGCGATCGCGCGCTCGGTCGCCGAGCGTACGGATATCCGCATCGTCGAGGTGCCCGCCTTCGATCCGCAGGCGCTGGTGCGTGAGCTGGAAACGCTCGCGGCTGAAAAGCCCTCCGGTGTCGCACTTGTCGCGACCGATGCGCCCGATGTGCGCTCCGCCGTCGACCGGTTGGTGAAAGATGGCATTCCGGTCGTCACGCTCGTTTCCGATCTGACGGGTTCGCTGCGCCACCACTATGCCGGCGTCGACAATATTGCGGCAGGGCGCACCGCTGCGCGTCTGCTCGGACGTTTCCTCGGCGGCGCCAAGGGTGAGATTGCCATTCTCGCCGGCTCCATGCTGGTACGCGACCATCGCGAACGCCTGGAGGGCTTCGCCGCCGTCATGGCTCAGGAGTTTCCGGCGCTGCATCTACTATCGGTTCTCGAAGGCCGGGACGACCCTGAAGTTGCACACATGCTGATTGCCGATGCGCTTGGAAAGAACGACGGCATCATCGGCATTTACAGCCTCGGTGCCGGTAACCGCGGTCTGATCCGGGCGCTCAAGGAAAAGGCGGCAGACAGGTCGCTGACGGTGATTGCCCATGAATTGACGGCGCATACGCGCGCTGCGCTTCTCGACGGCACTATCGACGCAATCCTCAATCAGGATGCCGGCCATGAAGTGCGCAGCGCGATCCGTGTTCTCAAGGCAAAGGCGGACGGGCTTTCGGTCATCGACGCACAGGAGCGCATTCGCCTCGACATATTCCTGAAAGACAATCTGCCGTAACGGCAAAGGGAGAAATACCACATGTATCTGGGTCTCGATCTCGGAACTTCGGGCGTCAAGGCGATGCTGATCGACGGCGATCAGAAGATCATCGGCTCCGCCAATGGTTCGCTCGACGTCTCGCGTCCGCATTCCGGCTGGTCCGAACAGGAGCCGGCCCATTGGGTACGCGCCACGGAAGAGGCTGTTGCCGGCCTCAAGGCCAAACATTCGAAGGAGCTTGCAGCCGTCAAGGGTATCGGCCTCTCCGGTCAGATGCACGGCGCCACTCTGCTCGACGCCTCCGATAAGGTCCTGCGTCCCTGCATCCTCTGGAACGATACGCGTTCCTATATTGAGGCTGCGGCCCTCGACGCCGATCCGCGCTTCCGCAAGCTGACCGGCAATATCGTTTTTCCGGGCTTCACCGCACCGAAGCTTGCCTGGGTCGCCAAGAACGAGCCTGAGATCTTCGCCAAGGTCGCTAAGGTTCTGTTGCCGAAGGACTATCTGCGCCTCTGGCTGACGGGTGAACATATCTCTGAGATGTCCGACTCGGCCGGTACGTCCTGGCTCGATACCGGCAAGCGCGCCTGGTCGCCCGAACTGCTGGCTGCGACCAATCTCGACGAGAAGCAGATGCCGACGCTTGTCGAAGGCACCGAGCAAGGCGGCAAGCTGCGCGCCGAGCTCGCTTCGGCCTGGGGCATTTCCGGCGACGTCGTCGTTGCCGGCGGAGCAGGGGACAATGCGGCTTCGGCCTGCGGCATGGGTACGGTCAGCGATGGGGCTGCTTTCGTTTCGCTCGGCACGTCGGGCGTTCTCTTTGCCGCCAACGCTGCCTATCTGCCGAAGCCCGAAAGTGCTGTTCATGCCTTCTGCCATGCGCTGCCGAATACCTGGCACCAGATGGGCGTCATCCTCTCGGCGACCGATGCCCTGAACTGGCATTCGTCGGTTACCGGCAAGTCGGCCGCTGATCTCACCGGCGAACTCGGCGAAAGCCTGAAGGCGCCGACCGGCGTCACCTTCCTTCCTTATCTCTCGGGCGAGCGCACGCCGCATAATGATGCGGTCATCCGCGGCGCCTTCATCGGCCTCGAGCATGAAAGCAGCCGTGTCGTGCTGACGCAGGCAGTGCTCGAAGGCGTCTCCTTCGCGATCCGAGACAATCTGGAAGCGTTGCGTTCTGCCAGCACGGATATTTCCCGTGTCACGGCGATCGGCGGTGGCTCGCGTTCACGCTACTGGCTGGCCTCTATCGCCACCGCGCTCGGCGTTCCCGTCGACTTGCCTGCGGACGGCGATTTCGGTGCTGCCTTCGGTGCTGCCCGCCTCGGCCTGATTGCGGCAACGGGCGCCGATCCGGTTGCCGTCTGCACACCGCCGGTCACGGCCGGCACGATCGAGCCGGTCGCCGCGCTCAGCGGCGCCTATGAAGATGCCTACAAGCGCTACCGCTCCGTCTACCCGGCGATTAAGTCGCTGGCCCATTGATCCATCCATACGAACTGAACCCAAGGAGAACCCAAATGAGCACCGGATTTTTCGGCGACATCCAGAAAGTGAAGTACGAAGGCCCTGACAGCACCAACCCGCTGGCCTTCCGTTACTACCAGCCGGACGAAATCGTTCTCGGCAAGCGGATGGAAGATCATCTGCGCTTCGCAGTCGCCTACTGGCACACGTTTACCTGGCCTGGCGGCGACCCCTTCGGCGGTCAGACCTTCCTGCGTCCGTGGTTTGAAGACACGATGAAGGCTGCCAAGCTCAAGGCTGACGTAGCCTTCGAATTCTTCTCGCTGCTCGGCGCGCCCTATTACTGCTTCCACGACGCCGACGTGCGCCCGGAAGGCAAGAACTTTGTCGAAAACACCAAAAACCTGAACGAGATCGTCGACTACTTCGCCGAAAAGCAGGCTGCCTCCGGCACGAAACTGCTCTGGGGCACGGCGAACCTTTTCTCGAGCCGCCGCTACATGTCGGGTGCTGCGACCAACCCGGATCCGGATGTTTTCGCTTTCGCCGCTGCGACGGTCAAGACCTGCATAGACGCCACGCAGAAGCTCGGCGGAGAAAACTATGTTCTCTGGGGCGGCCGCGAAGGCTATGAAACCCTGCTCAACACCGATATCGGCCGCGAGCTCGACCAGCTCGGCCGCTTCCTGAACCTTGTTGTCGAGTACAAGCACAAGATCGGCTTCAAGGGCACGATCCTCATCGAGCCGAAGCCGCAGGAGCCGACCAAGCACCAGTACGACTACGACGTTGCGACCGTCTATGGCTTCCTGAAGAAGCATGGCCTCGAAAACGAAGTGAAGCTCAACATCGAGCAGGGCCACGCGATTCTCGCCGGCCACTCCTTCGAGCATGAGTTGGCACTCGCCAACGCTCTCGGCATCTTCGGCTCGATCGACATGAACCGCAACGACTACCAGTCCGGCTGGGATACCGACCAGTTCCCGAACAATGTTCCGGAAATGGCGCTTGCCTATTACCACGTTCTGGCAGGCGGCGGCTTCAAGACCGGCGGCACCAATTTCGATTCGAAGCTGCGTCGTCAGTCGCTCGACCCGGCAGACCTGCTGATCGGCCATATCGGCGGCATGGATTGCTGTGCCCGCGGCCTGAAGGCCGCTGCCAAGATGATCGAGGACAAGGCGCTCTCCCAGCCGCTCGCAGACCGCTATGCCGGCTGGAACTCGGCTGAAGGACAGAAGCTTTTCCGTGGCGAATATTCGCTCGAAGAGATTACGCAGTGGGTCGAAAGCAAGGACGTCAACCCGCAGCCGAAATCCGGTAAGCAGGAACTGCTCGAAAACATCGTCAACCGCTACGTTTGATTGCCGGTTTGATTTTACTGGAAGAGCCGGGGAGCGAAGCTTCCCGGCTTTTTCGTTTACGGAGACGGGAGATGGCCAGTTGTGCTGGTCGGGCAGACGGAAATCTGGCATGCCATCAGTGGCGGTGGAGAAAACGTTTGGAGCGTTTCATGACTGACGATCGCAAGCTGCACTGGGAAAATGTCTATTCGACCAAGGGCGAGAATGACTGGTTTCAGGAAAATCCAGCACCCTCCCTCGAGCTGATCCATCTGGTGCAGGCAAAACAATCGGACGCCATCGTCGATGTGGGCGGCGGAGCTTCAAGGCTGGTCGACAGCCTTCTTGCCGACGGGTTCGGCGATGTGACGGTGCTCGATCTTTCGGCGGCAGCCCTCGATACGGTGCGAAAGCGCCTTGGTGCCAAAGGCAACGAGGTGATGTGGATTGCCGCTGACGCGACCCTTTGGAAGCCGCCGCGGACCTATGATATCTGGCACGACCGAGCAGCCTTTCATTTCTTGACCGATGCGGCCCAGCAAGCAGCCTATATCGAGCGGCTGAAACGCGCGTTGAAAATGGGCGGACATCTAGTCATGGGGACTTTTGCCCTCGATGGGCCGGAAATGTGCAGCGGCATGCCTGTGGCGCGTCATAGTTCCGACAGTCTGGGAGAGCTAATCGGACCAGGTTTCGAGCTGATCGACAGCCGCCGCCACGATCATTCGACACCCTGGGGCAGCGTGCAGAGGTTTCAGTTCAGTACGTTCAAGCTAATCGCGTAATCGGAGGGGAAGCTCCGCGTTTCAAAGCTGGGCTTCGATGGCTGCCCTGTCTATGACCGACCAGACGCTCTCGATCTTTCCATCCAGAAACTCGTAGAAGACGTTTTCGGCGAACTGCACTCTCCTGCCGTTGACGGGAAGACCGAAAAGTTCGCCCTTCGGTATGCAGTCGAACTGCAAACGGCTCGCTACACGTGGCGGCTCGCAGATCAGGAGCTGGATGTCGAAGAAGAGATCGGGGATGGCGCGAAAATCACCTTCCAGCATTTCCCGATAGCCGGACAGGCCGATGTGCTTGCCATTGTAGCGAACCTCTTCGTGGACGAAATTTCCCAGGTTTGCCCAGTCCTGTTCGTTCAAGCAAGCGATGTAGCCTCGGTATCTATCGGCCACCTGTGTCATTTCGGTTGCCTCGTCTTCGCAAAGGAGTCTGTCGGCAAACTAGAACGGGGCGGAGATCAGGCAATGGCAGATGGTTGGTCGAGGTTTCGAGGCTACCGCTTCTGCCAGTTACGCGGCGGTGCGGAGACCGAATTGCGCACCACAAGATCCGGCCGCAGCAGGATTTCCGTCTCGGCAGGACGGCCATCGGAGAGGAGCTCCAGAAGCAGCGCCATGGCCTGCTTGCCGATTGCCGTGCGCGGCTGGCGAATGGTCGTCAGCGACGGGCTCATGAAGACGGCTTGCGGCACGTCATCGAAGCCGGTGACGGAGAAATCCTGCGGGATGTTGTAGCCGCGGGCGTTGAGGCCGATCATGACGCCGATTGCAGTCTGGTCGTTGACGCACATGAAGGCGGTGGGCAGCGTGTCGCGCATGAAGAGCTGCTCCACAGCATGGCGGCCGCTCTCGATTGTGCCGTCGCCCTCCAGCACGATACGCATGTCCTTGGGGACACCGGCTGCGTCGAGGCCGGCGTCATAACCCTGCCGGCGGCGGCTATAGGCGAGGCGGGTGCGGGAATCGCCGATAAAGGCGATCTTGCGGTGTCCCTCGGCCAGAAGCAGGTCGACAGCCTTCCTCGCGCCTTCCATATCGTCGACGCCAACATAGGGAATGCCGCCATTGAAGACGGGTTCAAAGACGCCGACGCTCGGCGGCAACTGCGCCGTCACCATCTGATGGCCGAAGGGCAGGATGCCGGTAAAAAGGATCAAGCCGGCCGCCTGGTTGGAATTGAAGAATTTCAGATATTCCAGGCCGCGCTGCGCATCATTCTGCGTGTGGCCGATCAGCACGCCGTAGCCATGGGCCCGTGCCTCGTTTTCCAGGCCGATCAAGATATTGGAAAAGTTGGGGTCGCCGATATCGGGCGCCACGACCAGGATCATGTTGGAGCGTCCAAGCCTCAGGCTGCGCGCCATGGCATTGGTCGTATAGCCGGTGATGGCGATCGCCTGGTTGACCTTCAGGCGCGTGGAATTGGCCACCTTTTCGGGCATGTGAATTGCCCGCGAAACCGTCGCGATGGAAACCTCGGCGATCCGGGCGACGTCTTCGATTGTTGCGGGCGTGGAATTCGACACGGGGGCTCTGCCTTGGGCTGTCTTCGCCGCACACTACACAGACTTGTCGGGAGGTCAAAGGTGACTGCCAACAAGTCTGTGTAAATACACGATGTAAACCTTTACATGCCTGATGTAAAGGTTTACATATGCCCAACATAAGCGGATGGGAGCCGCAGGAGGAAATCATGACCGTGGAAACCGCAGAGGCTGCACCGGTGGTGTTGTCCGCCAGGCGCATTTGCAAGTCTTTCAGCGGCGTGCAGGTTCTTTTCAGCGTCAACTTCGATCTTCGCGCCGGTGAAATCCATGCGCTGATGGGTGAAAACGGCGCCGGAAAATCCACCCTTGTCAAGATTCTCTCCGGCTTCGAGCAGCCAACATCGGGTGAGATCCTGCTCGATGGCAAACCCATAGTGCTGCCGCCGAATGGTGCTGCCGAGGCGCTGGGCATCGTCATCATCCATCAGGAATTCAATCTCGCTGAACATTTGACCGTGACGGAGAGCCTGTTTCTCGGCCGCGAGGTCACGCATTTCGGCGTGCTCGATCGCAAGTATATGCGCGGTGAGACGCGCCGGGTGCTCGACATGCTCGGTTCGCATGTCGACGAGAATGCGATTATCAGCTCGCTTTCCATCGCCGACAAGCAGATGGTCGAGATTGCCAAGGCGATCAGCCGCGATGCGCGCGTGGTCTTCATGGACGAGCCGACGGCGGTTCTGTCGCGCGAGGAGATCAATATGCTCTTCAAGCAGGTGCGCAAGCTTCGCGATAAGGGCACCAGTTTCGTCTTCGTTTCCCACAAGCTCGACGAAGTCATGGAACTGACCGACAGGGTCACGGTCCTGCGGGACGGCCAATGGGTGAAGACGGCGCCGACCTCCATGCTGGACGGCGAATCCATCGCGCAGCTCATGGTCGGCCGCGAGCTTTCCAGCCTCTATCCCGCCAAAGTCGAGCCCAATGTCGACGAGGAAGTTGTGCTTCGCGTCAGTTCGGTTTCGACCGGCTACGTGCAGGATGCGAGCTTCGAAGTGCGCAAGGGCGAGGTGATCGGGTTTTCCGGACTTATCGGTTCGGGTCGTACCGAGCTGATGGAAGCGATTGCCGGCCTGCGCTCGCGCCTGTCGGGCGAGGTCGTCATCCACGGCGAAAGCGCGTCTTCGGGTGATGCGCGCGCCGCCAATCGCGCCGGCCTTGCCTATATGACCAAGGATCGCAAGTCGAAGGGGCTGCTGCTCGGTTCGGGCATGATCGCCAACCTGACACTGCAATCGCTCGAACGCCATGTCAGCCATGGTTATCTGAGCCCGAACAGCGAAGCGGCAGCGCTTGCAAAGGCCAAGCGGCGCTTCGACATCCGCGTACGCGACGGCAATATCGTTGCCGGCCGCATGTCTGGTGGTAACCAGCAGAAGCTGCTGCTCGCCAAGGTCATGGAAACAGAGCCGCAGATCATCATCATCGACGAGCCGACGCGCGGCATCGATGTCGGTACCAAGCAGCAGATCTACCATTTCATCTCGGCGCTTGCCCGCGACGGGCGGTCGATCATCGTCGTGTCCTCGGAAATGCCCGAGATTATCGGTCTGTGCACACGCGTGGCTGTCATGCGTGAAGGCCGGATCGTCGGCATGCTCGAGGGGGATGAAATTTCCGAACAGGAAATCATGCGTTACGCCGCGGGGCTGAAGCGTCAGGCGGCTGCCTGAGCCGGCACGGCGCGGCACGGGCGTGCTGCGCGCGGGACAAACAAAGTGCCCAGCAGTCATGGGACGGGAGGTTGGTTTTGGACATGAGTGTTAACGAGGAGACCAGGGAAATCCGGCGCAGATCCTGGCGTGACGTCGATCTGCGCGCGGTTGCGCCCTTTGCCGCACTGGCCCTGCTCCTCATCGTGGGCGCACTGGTCAATCCGAATTTCATCGGCATCACCAACCTTACGAATGTCGCGACGCGCTGTGCCTTCATTGCCATCATCGCTGTCGGTGCGACCTTCGTGATCTCGGCCGGCGACCTCGATCTTTCCGTCGGCTCGATGGTGGCCTTCGTCGCCAGCCTGATGATCCTGCTTATCAATTCCGGTGTCATTGCCGATCCGGTGCTGATGCTGGCGGCTGCTGTCGTCTTCGCCGTGGTCGCCGGTGCGCTCTGCGGTCTCGCAAACGGCCTCATCACGACAGTCGGCAAAATCGAGCCCTTTATCGCGACGCTCGGTACGATGGGCATCTATCGCGGCCTGACGACATGGCTCTCGCAGGGTGGCGCGATCACGCTGCGCTCGGCAGATATCCAGACGCTCTATCGTCCGGCTTATTTCGGCAGCATTTTCGGCATTCCGGTGCCGATCGTCGTCATCCTGGCTGTTACCGCCGTTGCGGCCTTCATTCTCTACCGCACGCGCTACGGCCGGCATGTCGTGGCTGTCGGTTCGAACAGCGATGTTGCCCGCTATTCCGGCATTGCGGTCAACCGCGTGCGCACAATTGCCTTCGTCATCCAGGGCTTCTGCGTGGCGATCGCCGTGCTGCTCTATGTGCCGCGCCTAGGCTCGACCTCGGCAACGACCGGCATCCTGTGGGAACTGCAGGCCATCACGGCTGTCGTCGTGGGTGGTACGGCGCTGAAGGGTGGTGCCGGCCGGGTATGGGGCACGATCTGCGGCGCCTTCATTCTCGAGCTCGTTGGAAACATCATGCTGCTTTCGAATTTCATCAGCGAATACCTGATCGGCGCAATCCAGGGTGCGATCATCATCATCGCGATGCTGGTGCAGCGGTCGCTGGTGCGCAAATCGTAAGACAAGTGCTTCTCGGATTGGCCGGGCTATCCAGGGCACCCGGCCCGGATTGAATAAGTCCCTGATATTTTTGGGAGGAAATAGCATGCGCAAGCTCATGTTGGGTCTGGCGGTTGCGGGGGTGGCTTTTGCCGGCGCAGCCTACGCCCAGGACAAGAATTACACGATCGGCGTGTCCATTCCGGCCGCTGACCATGGCTGGACGTCGGGCGTCGTGTTCCATGCCGAGCGCGTTGCCAAGAAGCTGATGGCCGAACATCCGGGCCTGAACGTCATCGTCAAGACCTCGCCGGATGCCGCAACGCAGGCAAACGCCGTGCAGGACCTCGACACGCAGGGCATCGACGCACTCGTTATCCTGCCGTCGGATCCGGATCCGCTCGTCAACGCCATCAAGGAAGTCAAGGGCAAGGGCAAGTTCGTCGCGCTCGTTGACCGCGCGCCGTCGAATAACGACAATTCCGTGCGTGACCTCTACGTCGCCGGCAACAATCCGGCACTCGGCGAAGTCGCCGGCAAGTATATTGCCGAAAAGACCCCGGAAGCTGAGGTCGTCATCATCCGCGGCTTGCCGATCCCGATCGACCAGCAGCGCCAGGACGGTTTCGACAAGGGTATTGCCGGCTCCAAGGTCAAGGTTCTCGACCGCCAGTACGGCAACTGGAACCGCGACGATGCCTTCAAGGTCATGCAGGACTATCTGACGAAGTATCCGAAGATCGATGTTGTATGGTGCCAGGATGACGACATGGCAGTCGGCGTCCTCCAGGCCATCGAGCAGGCCAAGCGCACCGACATCCAGTATGTCGTTGCTGGCGCCGGCTCCAAGGACATGGTCAAGAAGGTCATGGATGGCGACAAGCTGATCCCGGTTGACGTTCTCTATCCGCCGGCAATGGTCGGTACGGCCATGGAACTGACGGCTGCTGCGCTCTACGATCAGGTTCCGGTTCACGGCAACTACATCCTCGACGCAACGCTCGTCACCAAGGAGAATGCCAAGAACTTCTACTTCCCGGATTCTCCGTTCTGATAATACTTTCATGCATGCGCCCATTCGAAAGGATGGGCGCATTTTTCATGCCTTCAGACAAGTTGAAGTCAAAATGCGGCACGTACCTCTTGCCGATCCGCAGTGAGCGTGATTAGGTCCAGACCGCGTTGATTTTGGCCCACCCGCTAAATCTTTCGCACTGGCGGGGAGGCGCCTTTTCTTTGTCGAACGGCGCACTAAGATTTATCGGAAACGTTTACGATCGATATTCAGGGAGGAATCTGACATGAAGACGATCAAGGGACCGGGCCTGTTCCTCGGACAGTTCGCGGGTGATACCGCTCCTTTCAATTCCTGGGACGCGATCACCAAATGGGCGGCCGATATCGGCTACAAGGGCGTGCAGGTTCCGACCTGGGCAAGCCAGCTCATCGACCTCAAGAAGGCGGCGACCTCCAAGGACTACTGCGATGAATTCGCTGGCAAGGCGCGTGAAAACGGCGTCGAAGTCACCGAGCTCTCCACCCATTTGCAGGGCCAGCTCGTTGCCGTCCATCCGGCCTATGACGAAGCCTTCGACGGCTTTGCGGCGCCGGAAGTGCGCGGCAATCCGAAGGCGCGTCAGGAATGGGCCGTCCAGCAGGTCAAGTACGCGCTGACGGCTTCCAAGCATCTCGGCCTCAAGGCGCATGCGACCTTCTCCGGCGCGCTTGCCTGGCCCTTCATCTATCCGTGGCCGCAGCGCCCCGCCGGTCTCGTCGAGACCGCTTTCGACGAGCTTGCCCGCCGCTGGAAGCCAATCCTCGATCATGCAGACGAAAACGGCATCGACGTCTGCTACGAAATCCATCCGGGCGAAGACCTGCATGACGGCATCACCTACGAGATGTTCCTGGAGCGCGTCGGCAATCATCCGCGCGCCAACATGCTCTACGACCCGTCGCACTATGTTCTGCAGTGCCTCGATTACCTCGACAACATCGACATCTACAAAGACCGGATCAAGATGTTCCACGTCAAGGATGCCGAGTTCAATCCGACCGGACGCCAGGGCGTCTACGGCGGCTATCAGGGCTGGGTCGAGCGTGCCGGCCGCTTCCGTTCGCTGGGCGATGGCCAGGTCGATTTTGGCGCCGTCTTCTCGAAGATGACCGCCAACAATTTCGATGGCTGGGCCGTGGTCGAGTGGGAATGCGCTCTGAAGCATCCGGAAGACGGTGCGCGTGAAGGCGCTGAATTCGTTGCGGCACATATCATCCGTGTCACCGAAAAGGCCTTCGACGACTTCGCTGCCGGCGGCACCGATCAGGCGGCCAACCGACGCATGCTGGGCTTGTCGTAACCGGATCAGGATTTCGAGGAGAATACTATGGCAATCGAAGCATCATCCGAACAGACCCGCGAGCCACGCATCCGGCTCGGCATGGTCGGCGGCGGCGCAGGGGCTTTCATCGGGGCCGTCCACCGTATCGCAGCGCGTATCGACGATCAGTATGACCTGATCGCCGGCGCACTGTCGTCGACGCCGGAAAAGGCTGCACAGTCCGGTCGCGATCTCGGTCTCGATCCGTCGCGCACCTATTCCAGCTACCGGGAAATGGCGATCCGCGAAGCGAAGCTGAAGAACGGCATCGAAGCCGTCTCCATCGTCACGCCGAACCATGTCCATTATGACGCCGCCAAGGAATTCCTGCGCCGGGGCATCCATGTCATCTGCGACAAGCCGCTGACCTCCAACCTTGCCGATGCCAAGAAGCTGAAGAAGGTTGCCGACGAGAGCGGTGCGCTGTTCATCCTGACGCATAATTATACCGGTTATCCGATGGTTCGTCAGGCGCGCGAAATGGTCGCCAATGGCGAGCTTGGTGATATCCGTATCGTCCAGGCCGAATATCCGCAGGACTGGCTGACGGAAGCGATCGAGCAGTCCGGCCAGAAGCAGGCTGCATGGCGCACCGACCCGGCACAATCAGGCGTCGGCGGTTCGACAGGTGATATCGGCACGCATGCCTACAACCTCGCTTCGTTCATCACCGGGCTGGAGCTCGACAGCCTTGCTGCCGATCTCGACAGCTTCGTGCCTGGCCGCCGTCTCGACGACAACGCCCATGTGATGTTGCGCTTCAAGGCCAAGGGTTCGGAAAAGCCGGCGAAGGGCATGCTCTGGTGCAGCCAGGTGGCGCCGGGTCATGAGAACGGCCTCAAGGTGCGCGTTTACGGCACCAAGGGCGGGATCGAATGGGTTCAGGCCGATCCGAACTATCTCTGGTACACGCCGTTCGGCGAATCCAAGCGGCTGATCACCCGCAACGGCGCCGGTTCCGGCGCTGCCGCCGCCCGCGTTTCCCGTGTTCCCTCCGGTCATCCGGAAGGTTATCTCGAAGCCTTTGCGACGATCTATACGGAAGCTGCGCACGCCATCAACGCCCACAAGAAGGGCAAAGCTGTCGACAAGGCTGTGGTCTATCCGACCGTCGATGACGGCGTGAAGGGTGTCGCCTTCGTGGAAGCCTGCGTGGCGTCGTCCAAGCGCAATGGCGCGTGGGTCAAGGTCTGAGCTTCTGAGCCGATAAGGCGCATGTCATTAAAAAAGCCGGGGCGGTTCGATATCGCCCCGGCTTTTCCTTTTGCGATGATCAGGCTGCAATCGCAGTGCGGCCGCGCTTTAGCAGGTTATCGACGCTGAGCGGACCTGCGCCGGCTGCGACCAGATAAAGGAAAACGAAGCAGAACAGGATTGCCGCGACGCCGCCGTTCTGCGCCGGGAAGAAGCTCTTCGATGCGTGGCCGATGAAATAGGCAAAGGCCATCAGGCCGGAAAGCACGAAGGCTGCGATGCGGGTCTGGAAACCGATGAGTACCAGGAAGCCGAGCGTGAGTTCGATAAGGCCGGCAACCCAGGACAGCGAGCCGACGGGCGGCACGCTTGCTGCGGCCGGGAAAAGCAGGATCTTCTGCGTTCCGTAGCTGAAAAGTACGAGGGACGAGATGATGCGCAGCAGGCTCAGGAGATGCGGCTGGAGCAAATGGATCGAAGAGAACATTCGTTTCCTTTCGTATTGTGATGCTCTTTCCGTGTAAGGATCGCGGTCGCAACAGCAAATCACGACTGCTGACATTGGCGTTATGAGATTGGGAAGAGGGCGTCTGGCGGGCTTGCAGCTGTCTTGTTTTTCTTCCTGCAACGTTGCAGTTTTCTTTCCGCCGGCCTGTACTTTGCCATCAGGCTTGGCTAAACCCCGCGCAGACGGTCTGTCCACAACTGAGAGATGGGATTCACAGATGATCGATCCGAAAAAGCTTGCAGACCGCTTCCCCGGTGATTTCACCTTCGGTGTTGCCACCGCTGCCTTCCAGATCGAAGGCGCCAGCAAGGCAGATGGCCGCAAGCCGTCCATCTGGGACGCCTTCTGCAACATGCCCGGTCGCGTCTATAATCGCGACAACGGCGATGTTGCCTGCGACCACTACAACCGGCTGGAACAGGATCTCGATCTCATCAAGGACATGGGTGTCGAGGCCTATCGCTTCTCGATCGCCTGGCCGCGCATCATCCCCGACGGCACAGGCCCGGTAAACGAGGCCGGCCTCGATTTCTACGATCGTCTCGTCGATGGCTGCAAGGCGCGCGGCATCAAGACCTTCGCGACGCTCTATCACTGGGATCTGCCGCTGCTGCTTGCCGGCGACGGCGGCTGGACGGCACGTTCGACAGCCTACGCCTATCAGCGCTACGCCAAGACGGTCATGAACCGCCTCGGAGATCGCCTCGACAGCGTCGCGACCTTCAACGAGCCGTGGTGCATCGTCTGGCTCAGCCACCTCTATGGCATTCATGCACCGGGCGAGCGCAACATGCAGGCAGCCCTTCACGCCATGCACTACATGAACCTGGCGCATGGCCTTGGCGTCGAGGCGATCCGTTCGGAAGCGCCGAACGTGCCTGTTGGTCTGGTGCTCAATGCCTCCTCGATCATTCCGGGCTCTGATAGCGCGGCTGATCTTGCTGCCGGCGAACGCGCGCACCAGTTCCATAACGGCGCTTTCTTCGATCCCGTCTTCAAGGGCGAGTATCCCAAGGAATTCGTCGAAGCGCTCGGCGATCGTATGCCCATCATCGAAGACGGCGATCTCAAGACTATCAACCAGAAGCTCGATTGGTGGGGTCTGAACTATTACAAGCCGGAGCGCGTTGCGGATGATGCGAGCCGGAAGGGCGATTTCCCCTGGACGGTGGAAGCGCCTCCGGCAAGCGACGTGAAGACGGATATCGGCTGGGAAGTCTATTCGCCGGGCCTCAAGCTGCTCGTCGAAGATCTCTATCGCCGCTACGAGCTGCCGGAATGCTACATCACCGAGAACGGCGCCTGCGACAATACCGATGTGGTCAACGGCGCGGTGGATGACGTGATGCGCCTCGATTATGTCAGCGACCATCTCAATGTCGTCGCCGACCTCATCAAGGATGGTTATCCGATGCGCGGCTACTTCGCCTGGAGCCTGATGGACAATTTCGAATGGGCGGAAGGCTATCGCATGCGCTTCGGCCTCGTTCACGTCGATTACAAAACGCAGGTTCGCACGGTCAAGAAGAGCGGCAAGTGGTATCGGGAACTTGCCAGCCAATTCCCGAAGGGCAACCACAAGGCCGTCTAACGCCAGGTATTTTCGGCAGGGCATCAATGCCCTGCCGATTCAGATCGCGTTCAACGTCTTCGCCGCGGCGAGACGTTTTCCTCTCGTCATTTTCCGCCCGTCGCGGAAATTGAGGGCAAGTAGCGTCAGCTGCACGCAGCCAGCCAGAACTTCGAGCGTCTGCATGGCGTAGAAGACACCGTCAAACAGGCCTGCCGCCGCGCGAAGGTAAAGCAGGATTGCCAGGGGCAGCAGGATCAGCAGCCCGTTTGCCGCGATGATCTTCATGCGTCCGCGTTTCCTTTCGATAGCCGGCGAATGACGGCCTCTGGCCAGCGAAAATCCGCTGCCGCCAGTGATTGCGAGCATCGGGATCAGCAGACAGAGACCGGCAAGGATCGCTTTCTTGACGGTAAAAATAGCAGTCGTATCCAGAAGAAATTCGGAGATCAGCGTTGCGGTCAGAAAACCCGCAATCAGGACCATGGCAAGAGTGCCTGCGCCGGCATGAACGATCGTTTTCATCTCTGCTCCTCGCTTTCCGTGGCGTCCAGCGCCAGCCGTTGGTCGAACCTGTTCAGGAGATCGAGCGCCGCCCGCAATTCCGGTGCATTTAGTCCGCCGGCCAGCGCATTGGCCCAGCCGGTATGAAGCGCTGATATCCGCGCATAGCTCTCAGTGCCTTGCGGTGTCAGCACATAGAAGGGCGAGCGCTGATGGCGCGGGTTGGGCCGCTTTTCGATAAAGCCATCTTCCTCGAGCTTGTTCACCTGCTTTTGGGCGCCCTGCCGGGTCATGCCCATCATCTCTGCAATTCCCGGCACCGTGATATGACCTGGGGACAGCGAAATTGCTCCGAGTACCTGCCAGCGGGCACTTGTGAGGTTCAGCGATGCGCCCAGCCGGTCGCCGCCATCCAGCAGTCGTCCGTTGATGCGGAAGACCATCAGCATGATGTCCGTCAGCAGATCGGCTTCGATTGTGCGCTTCAAAATTCGCAATTCTCCGTTTTCAATAATGAAAACTAGTTACCATTATTGGAAACTAGTTGTCAACCTGCGAAAACATGCGGTATTCAGGTAAATCCTGAGCCGGATTCTCGATAGTTCCCATGATCTTAAGCGTTTCTTGACCCTTGACTGCGAAGATTTCTCGAACGGGGAGTTGTATGAATTGCCGGCAGTCTTGAGGTCTAAAAGCAGCGGATCGGGTTTAGGCCGCCATACCACGGTTACTGGCGTGCTTTTTTCCTTTGCGGTCATTGTCGCAGTTGTCACCATCATGGTTCTGACAGCGCTGGAGCGCGTCTCGGAAAATGCCAATGTGCTCGATGACGAGCGCTCGCGTGAAACGACCGTCGGGGCGCTCAAGACCTTCGAGGATCAGCTTGCGGCCACGCTTGACGACTATGCCGCCTGGGATGATGCGGCTGCTAATGTCTATGAGCCGGAGGGCATGGCGTGGACGATCAGCAACTACGGCGAGATGTCCCTCAATAGCCCTCTCTTCGATATGGCCATCGTCATTGACGACCAGAAGAAAACCGTCATGGCCTATCAGGACGGTTTGCCAATGCAGATGTTGGTCAGTGATTTCTTCTCCCCCTCGCTTTGGCGGCTTCTGGACAAGGTTCGTGCACCTGATGCCGGCGAGAAGCCGGAAGCCATCGGTTTCATCAAGACCGCAAGAGGCATTGCCGCCGTTGGTATCGCGCTGGTGCGAGAGAAGTCAGGTGAGCTTGATATGCCTGCCCGTCAGCATCGCTATCTGATTTTTGCCCGGCATCTTGATGATGCAAAAATATCTGCTCTCGGCACCACTTATGTGCTGAATGGATTGCGGCTGGTGCCTGCGGACTTTGCCTCGGCCTATTCGGTGGAAATTGCAGATCCTGCTCGAGCGGTTCTTGGCAAACTTGTCTGGGTGTCGCGTTCGCCCGGCGATATCGGCTATGCGCAGGTAAGGCCCATGGTCATCCAGGCGCTTGGTCTGGTCGGCCTGTTCTTCGTCGTCCTGCTCATCATCGGCTGGCTGGCCGGGCGGCGGCTGAAGGCGGAGGAAAACAGTGCGCGGGAAGAAACACTTCGTGATCGCCTGAGCGGCCTTTCCAATCGCGATGGCCTGGGGCTTGCCGTCGACAGCTTCGTTGCAGAAGCACGGCAGACGAAGCGGAACGTCCTGCTGCTCTATCTCGATCTCGACGGCTTCAAGGAAGTCAACGACAGTTATGGTCATGGCACCGGCGACCAGTTGATCCGCGCTGTTGCGGCGGGACTGGACGTGCTGATCCCCGAGGATGCCGTGCTCGCGCGCATCGGCGGTGATGAATTCGCGATCGCTTTCCTTTCGGATGCGGAGAATGCGGCCGCGCTGCAGCTTGCGGAGCAGATCCTCGATTTCCTTGCCGAACCGCTCGAAGTCGGCCGGCGTATCGTCGTGGTCGGCGCCAGCATCGGCATCGCCATGTCGTCGCTCGGTTCGATCGGCCGGGAGGAATTGGTACGCCGCGCCGACCTTGCCATGTATAAGGCCAAGGAAGCCGGTCGCGCCCGCATGACGCTTTACGATCCGGCCATGGATACCGATCGCGCGCAGCGCAACGCGCTGGAGCTCGATCTGCGCATGGCGATCGAAAGCGGCGATCTCACGCTTGCCTATCAGCCGCTCGTCGATGCCGCGACGCATGAGATGAATGGCGTGGAGGCGCTGGTGCGCTGGAACCGGCCGGGCCACGGTCCTGTTTCGCCTGAGGTTTTCATTCCGATCGCAGAGACCAGCGGGCTCATCGAATCCCTCGGCCTTTTCGTATTGCGCAAGGCCTGCGAAACGGCAAAGCAGTGGCCGGAGCTGAAGATCTCGGTCAACGTTTCACCGGGCCAGTTCCGCAATCCGGCCTTCACCGATTACGTTCGTTATGTGCTGAAGCAGACCGAGATCGAGGCGAGCCGCGTCACGCTGGAAATCACCGAAGGCTACATGATCCAAAATCCGCAGCGCACGCGCCAATCGATCGAGCGACTGAAGTCGCTCGGCGTCAAGGTGGCGCTCGACGACTTCGGCTCCGGCTTTTCTTCGATCGGCTACCTGCGGCAGTTCGGCTTCGACCGCATCAAGATCGACCGCTCGCTCGTGACCGATATTACCGGCGACAGCCGGCAGCGGGAAATGCTGCAGGCGACGGTCGCACTTGCGCGCGCGCTGGATATCCCCGTCACCGCGGAGGGCATCGAGACCGAAGAGCAGGCGGTTGCGCTCCGCCTCTTCGGCTGCGACAGTATGCAGGGCTATTTCTTCGGCAAGCCCATGCCCGCCGACCAGATCAATGGCCTGTTGCAGGAGCGCCGCGAAGCCCGGGTCCTGCGCCGGATCGCAGGCTAAAACGTCGCTCTATCTCTTTGTTTTCATGCAATTCCGGACGCAAAACCGCTACGCAGTTTTGCTGGAATTGCTCTACGTGCCGATATGCTTCTGGCCGCGCTTCTTGGCGAGCGCGATCTGGTGCTGGCGCTGACGATAGCGCAGGCGGTCTTCTTCACTGCGCGTATCGTAGCAGTTGCTGCAGGAAACGCCTTCCTCGTAATAGGGCGAGGTGACCTCTTCTGCCGTGATCGGGTTGCGGCAGGCGTGGCAGAGCTTGTGCTCGCCTTCCTTCAGACCATGCTCCACTGAAACGCGCTCGTCGAAGACGAAGCATGCCCCGTCCCAAAGACTTTCCTCCTGCGGCACTTCCTCCAGATATTTCAGGATGCCGCCCTTGAGGTGATAAACCTCTTCGAAGCCCTGTTCCTTCATGAAGGCCGTCGCCTTCTCGCAGCGGATGCCGCCGGTGCAGTACATGGCGATCTTCGGCTTGTTGTGCAGGCCGGGATTGTTGCGCACCCAATCCGGAAACTCACGGAAGGTCTTGGTCTTGGGGTCAACCGCGCCGCGGAAGATGCCGATTGCCGTCTCGTAGTCGTTGCGGGTGTCGATGACGATCGTATCGGGATCGGAGATCAGGGCATTCCAGTTGCTTGGATCGATATAGGTCCCAACCACCTTGTTGGGGTCGATATTCTCGACGCCCATGGTGACAATTTCTTTCTTCAGCTTTGCCTTCATGCGCAGGAAAGGCATTTTGGATGCGCGGCTTTCCTTGTGCTCCAGGGCAGCAAATTCCGGCTGTGCACGCAGGAAGGAGAGGACGGCATGGATGCCGGCATCCGGTCCTGCAATCGTGCCATTGATGCCTTCATGGGCAAGCAGAAGCGTACCCTTCACGCCATTCTCCTCGCAGAGCGCCTGCAATGGCGCCTGCAGGCTCTCGAAGCGTGGCAGGGATACGAAATGATAGAGCGCTGCCACCAGGAAGGGGCTTGTTTGGGTCGCATTGTCGGTCATGCGCGTGGAAATACAGAATATGTCGTCCCTGCGCAATGACATTACGCAAGGACGGCATTGTGGGATTGTGCCTATCCGCGCGCCTTCCATTCGGCGTAGGACCGCATGCCAAACGCAGCATCCGGCTCTTCGTCGAGCACGCTCAGGAATTCGATCGAATGTCCGTCGGGATCGTTGAAATAGAGCGACAGTGCCGGCACCCAGCCGATGACGATCGGTTCGGTGATCGGCTCGCCGTGAAAGCCATGCAGCTTCAGGCCCTTGTGGATCAGCAGCGCCGGCGCCCGCATCATTTCTTCCCGCGACAGGCGGAAGGCCATGTGCAGGCGCATCTTCAAGGGGCCGGTGCCGGTTTCCCAAAGGCCGAGCATGGCGTTCTTCTTGCCGTTCACCCAGAAGAAGGCACTGCGGCGCTCGGGAAATTCGGCGGCGAGCTCCAAGCCGAGAATATCGCGGTAGAAAGGAATGGAGGTCTTCAGATCGGCGACGGTGAGATGGGTTTCATAGATGCCCTGGATCTGGGGCGTCGCGGCATTGTCTGCAAACATATTTTCCTCGATCGGTTCATTGACCGGGTCGAGGCTAAGACCTCAAGTAAAGTTGAGGTCAACAGATCAAATGCGTCAATTGCCGATAGACACCCAGAGCAGTTCCAGACGCTGGGCCTCATCGTCAGGATCATCGCCATAGAGTGTTTCGGCGTCGCTTAACGCTTCGCGCCGATCCTCCTGCTGGCGGAAGATGATGGCATCCAGCAGATGGGCGAGATCGTCGTTGCGGGTGAAGAGCTGCGGTTCTGCCTCCACGAGGCCTGAAAGCACGGCGAGATCGTTGATATGGCCGAGACGTTCAACAAGGTCCTTGGCGAAGCCGCGCTTGGCCTTCATGGCGCTTGGCCAGAGATCGCGCAGAAGCGCGTGATAGAGGCGATAATCGTAGGAGCGCTTGCGCAGCTCGTGGAAATCACCGGCCGCTGTGTCCTCTTGGCAGGCATCGAGCGCCTCCCTGGCGCGCGATGCCGTCCTGCGCCAGCTTTTTGCCAGCATACGGGCATTCTTGCGGTGGCTTTTGTCGAAGGCGACATCGTCGAGTGCCGCGATCGCTTCCCGCAACTTGCCGGCAGCATCATGCAGCCTTTCCTCAAGGCCGCTTTCGGCCTCCGCCATCCAGTCGCGCCGGGCTTCCAGAATGGAAACGATACGGCCGAGCGCCTCGGCCTCTTCCAGATTGCGAGCATTGTCCTGCAGGTAGCGGGCGGTACCAACGATTGCCGCGGCATCGCGGATGGCCGACAGCGACCGTGCCGTTTCTCTCAGCCGGGCATTTTCCCGCTTCTGGAATTCCGGCACTTCGCGGGACACAAGACGATAAAGTGAACGCAGCCGCTTGATGTTCTTGCGGAAGGCGTGGATCGCCTCATGGGCGCCTTCCGGCCGCTTGTCGAGAACGGTGATGGCACGCTTCAGCTGCTCCTCAGCGGTGCTTCGGAACTCGTCGGTAAAGTCGGCCTCAGGCCGTATGCGATAGCCCATGCCTGTCGTGCTCAAATTCTGTGGCCAGCGCCTGATTGGAATAACGGAAATCGCCCGTGACCTCGCGGCCGAGCCAGGCGGGTAGGGGAGGATTGTCAGTTTCGGCTTGCATCTCGACTTCAGCGATGACGAGGCCGCGATGGGCGCCGGCAAAGACATCGACTTCCCAGACGAAACCTTCATAGGGGACGCGGTAACGCGTCTTTTCGATGACGATACCGATGGCGTTTTCCAACAGTTCCTCGGCGTCGGAGACAGGGATCTCGTATTCGAATTCATCGCGGGTGAGGGTGCCGCGGCCGATTTTCATCGTCAGCCGCGCGGTCTTCTCATCAAGGATGCGAATCCGCACAGAGCGATCATCCATCGAGGCGACATAGCCTTGTTTCAGGACCGACTTGGACTCTACGGCAGAGCGCCATGCTTCGCCGCGTACGAGGAACTTCCGTTCGATCTCTTTCGCCATACGAATGAACCTTTTGTGACGATCGTCGCACGGTAACCCAATTTATAATGATTTAATACCCGGCTTGTCGTAGGGGCCGGTTTTATCTCGACAAGCCTCTGTGAGGGCGCTATTCGAAAACCGATTTCAATCGTTTAAGGGAACTGTGGTCATGGGCGAGAAGACAGAAAAACTCCTTTCCATCCTGAAACTCCAGCCCGTCGTTCCGGTCTTGATCGTCGAGGACGCGAAGTCGGCCGTGTCTCTCGCCCGAGCCCTCGTTGCCGGCGGTCTGAAGGCCATCGAGATCACGATGCGCACCCCGGCCGCTCTCGAGGCCGTGCGCGCGGTTGCTGCTGAAGTAGAGGGTGCTGAAGTCGGCGCCGGCACAATCCTCAACGCCGCTCACTGGGAAGCCGCCGTGCAGGCAGGCTCCAAGTTCATCGTCAGCCCCGGCACGACCCAGGAGCTTCTGGATGCCGCAGCCGATTCTCCGGTGCCGCTGCTTCCTGGCGCTGCCACCGCAAGTGAAGTCATGGCCTTGCGCGAAGAAGGCTATCAGGTGCTGAAGTTCTTCCCGGCCGAACAGGCTGGTGGTGCCGCCTATCTCAAGGCGCTTTCCTCGCCACTTGCTGGCACGTTCTTTTGCCCGACCGGCGGCATCTCGCTGAAGAATGCCAATGACTATCTGTCGCTGCCGAACGTCATCTGCGTCGGTGGTTCGTGGGTCGCACCGAAGGAACTGGTTGCTGCGGGCGATTGGGCAGGTATCACCAAGCTTGCCTCCGAAGCGTTCGCGCTGAAGGGCTGAGCTCTCAAAGCTTGTCGGTTTTTAGAGCAGATGGATTTTGAACGAGGGTGGCCGCGCCGCCCTCGTTTGTATTTCGGCAGTCGCAAACCTATGTTCTCCTCCAGCCTCTAGAACAGGGAGAAGATGAGGACATGTTCGACGCAAAGAAGCTACTCGACCAGTTTCTGGGATCACAAGTGCCGGGCGTGGGCGGCAGCGTGCGCGACCGGGCGGGCGACGCGATCCAGATGGCGAAGGACAATCCGTTGAAGACCGCCGGTCTTGCCGCCGTCCTTCTCGGCACCAAGACCGGCCGCGACATTGCCGGCAATGCCGTCGCCATCGGCGGTCTCGCAGCAATCGCAGGTCTCGGCTATCAGGCCTGGAAGAATTATCAGGCCGGGCAAGCGCCTGCGGCACCCTCTGATGCGCCGACGGCGAACAATCCCGTTCTCCTGCCTCCGCCCACGGAATCCGGCTTCGGTCCGGCCTCGCCGGCGACCAGCAATGAATTCGTGCTCATCCTCATCCGTGCCATGATCGCTGCCGCCAAGGCCGACGGTCATATCGACGATGCAGAGCGCGCGCTCATCATGGACAAGGTCAAGGCTGCCGATGTCAGCGGCGAGGCAGCGAGCTTCATCGAACGCGAGCTTTCGGAGCCGACGGATATCGATGCACTTATCGCCGCAGCCGTGACCGAGGAACAGAAGGTCGAGCTCTACACAGCCTCGCGCCTGACGATCGAGCCGGATTCGCGTGCCGAACGCGGCTATCTCGATCTGCTTGCGGGCAGGCTCGGTCTTCCCGATCAGCTCGTCGACCATATCGAGGCGACGGTTTCCTCCGCCAAGATCACCCTCTCTCAGTGATGTCAGCGGTACAGTGATCCTGGGGCCAGTTGCCTTTGCGAAGCGGCTGGCCTATCCACTCCCGGACAAGAGGAGTGAGCATGTCCATGAGCCCGGAAAGCCGTTCGCAGGCGATCGCCGCCGCTATCATCCTGTTTTCTGCCGGGCTGGTGATCTACTTCCTGCCGACCATCGTGCTGTGGATCGGCAGTTTCTCGCCGACATTGGCGGTCATCGTCGGCGTCTGCCTGCTGATGTGTTTCTTCGGCATATTCTGGCTGCGGGCGCGCTATCAGCGCAGCAGAAAGCCCTGAAGACTATCCCTGCAGGGAGGCTCCGAGCAGCAATACACCCATCAAGATTACAAGAATTGCACCTGATATCTCGATCGCATTGCCGATCCAGACGGAGGCGGACGAACCGCGGCCGGAGAGGCGCACCGCGGTGCTCTTGGCAGTGACGGCGAGCGTGGCAAGAATTGCAACGGTAATGGCGGTGCCGAGCGACATGGCGACGACCGAGAGCACGCCGCCGAGATAAAGCCCGTTCAGCAGTGAGAAGGTCATGACCAGCAATGCGCCGGAGCAGGGGCGCAAGCCCACGGCAATCACCGCAGACCACGCCTCACGCGCGCTAAACTTGTCGCCGCTGACCAGCGAGGGATCGGGTAGGTGTGAATTGCCGCAGGTCTCGCAGACCATGCCGGGCACATAGGTATGGCCGGGATCCACGGCCTGCGCCTTGCCGTTGAAGCTGAAATTGGCGCTCTGGCGTTCGGCGGCATTGTCCTTCCAGTCCAGCATCATGCTGACAGGCCCGGCCGGCGTTGCCATAAGCCGACGGCGTGGCAGGCTGCCGGCCATCGAGCGCAGCTTTCGGAAGAGCAGCCAGCCACCGAAGAGGATGACCATCACGAAGCTTGCGATTTCCATGGCCTGTGTTGCCATGGTCAGCGTGATACCGGTGCCGCGCAGCACCAGCCACGCGCCGCCGACAAGTACGACGGCCATAACGCCCTGGACGAAGGCTGAGATGAAGGAGATGACGATGCCACGTCGAAGCTCGACTTCGTTGGCGATCATGTAGGACGAGATGACGGCCTTACCGTGGCCGGGGCCGGCGGCATGAAAGACGCCATAGGCAAAGGAAAGGCCGATCAGCGAGGAAAGCTGCCAGGGATCCTGGCGCATCTCCTTCAGCGCGCCACTCAGCGCACGATAGAAGGCCTGCTGCTCGTAATTCACGTAGAGAAAGAGTGGCGCCAGCGGCCCGCCCGTCGGCTGGAAGCTCGGCTCGGCCGTACCGATGCCGAGCGGCGATTGCGCATGGGCAGCGACGGTCATGACAGCGATCGCAACCAGGGCGAGGGGCAGGCGCTTTATCAGCATGTGACCTCCAGCCGCGTGGCAAAGAGCTTCGACATATTGGTGCCGGTCGGATCGTTGAAGAAAGCGTCGGTCAGCGACTGCTTGTTTTCCGAGATTACCTCGTCTGCGTCCGGGCGCACGACTGCGTGCTTGCAAGCCTTGAAGCCGTCGCCGACCGTGGCGAGTTCGTTGTCGGTCGGGAAGTCGATCGAGGTGTAGAGCGTCGGATCATAGACGCCGAAGGTCAGCTTGCCCTTCAGCGGCATCTTTTCGACCGGTTTGACCGCAAAAAACATCAGAAGCTGACCTTCCTTGTAGTCGACGTGGATGATGTCGGGCTTCTGGACGGTGATGTTCTTCCCGTTGATCGTCAGGTTCATGTAGTAGTCGTAGTCGGCAAGCGAATCCCGGACCGTCTTGCCGACCTCTGCAAGTTCGTTCGGCTCCAGCTTCAGATCGGTGTTCTTGTCGAAATCCATGACGACCGAAGAGGAGAAGACCTCGTCGAAGCGCCAGACATTGCGCAGTTCCTGAATGCTGCCGTCGGGTGCTGCGACAACTTCCAGCCGCGCTTCCACGAAGATATGCGGATGGGCGAAGGCGGTGGCGGGGGCGAGCGAAAGAAGCCCAGCCGTCAGAAGTGTCGATCTTTTCATGCTTACCCGCTGCCCTGTTCGGTTGGGGTGATTTCTCACCAGAAAATGGGACGGAATTGGGACCGCCCCTGCGACGCTTGGGCGCGCATCCCGCTCGCTTCAGGGATGTTTCTTAAACCAGTTGTAAAGGTAGTCCACGAAGATCCTGACCTTTGCCGGCAGATAGCGGCGGTGCGGATAGACGGCATAGATGCCGCGGTCAGTCGGAATATAGTCGTTGAACAACGTCACCAGCCGGCCGTCTTCGATCGGTTTGCGAGCGATGAAGTCTGGAATCAGCGCAATCCCGATCCCTGAGAGCGCGGCGCGCAGTGTCGCGTGCGGGCTGTTGACTTCCATCGGGCCGGAAACGGCGACCGCAAAGGAGGTGCTGTCGGGATTGTAGAAGCGGATGCTCGCCTGGTTGCGGGAATTGGTATCGACGATGAAGGGCACGTTGGAGATATCGCTCGGGTGCTCGATGTTGGGGTAGCGTTCGAGGAATTCCGGCGTGGCGCAGATATGGACGCGGAAATCGGAGATCTTGCGGGCGATCATACCGGAATCTTCGAGTTTGGTGACGCGGACCGCGACGTCGAAGCCTTCCTCGATCAGGTCGACGAATCGGTCGTCGGCGGCGATCTCCAGCTGCAGGTTTGGATTTTCCTTGGCGAAGTCGATCAACGACTGGCCGACATCGGCATCGACGAAGGTGCGCGGCACAGAAACCTTCAGGCGGCCCTTCAGTTGCGCATTGTTCTCCCGCACGAGGTCGGCAAGGTTATCGATCTCCTTCAGGATGTCGGATGCCGTGCGATAATAGGTGTGTCCGGCCTCGGTCATCGAGAACTGACGGGTGGTGCGATTGAGCAGCAAGGCGCCGAGTTCGTCCTCCAGTTCGCGCACGTATTTCGAGAGCAGGGCCTTGGAGCGGCCGGTGCGCCGCGCAGCAGCAGAAAAACCTTCCGCTTCGACCACATCGATGAAGGCGCGTATGCGGGTCAGCGTGTCCATGATTCCTCCGATCTGTTTCAGAATATTGAACAAATCTGGCTGCTTTGTTCAATTTATTTTTTTGGGCGCGATCAAAAATTCTCTTGATTATGTCGGCGAATATTCTTATTTCCCACTCAGCCCAAAGTCGCACGTGCCCATGGGTGTCCGCCGAACCCTCGAATTGGTGAGGAAATCGGTAAGGTACCTGGAATTAACCCCTCCAGTCGCTATTCCGGCCAACCGGAAAATGCGAGGACGCCTGAAGCAACGACGGTGCGGGCCTTTTTGTTCTCTCCCTGCTTTCCATCAGCGGGGGTTACTGAAGAGGCACACCTTCATTGCCGGAAGTGCGGCAGGGATACTCCCTCCAATCCATGGCAGACAAAGCCGAACCCATACCGCATTCGCGGCGTTGGTTCACTATTCGCGCATCAAGCGCCGTCAAGGATCCGGGGTCTCCACCGGCTGGTTCCTGAGCGGTTCTTGTATGCCCTTTGTCCTCCGGTTCGTGCCGGAGCTCTGGAATTGGAAGAGGGAATCGATATGACCACCCAGCGCATCCGCGACTTTCTCGCAACCCGACGTCCCGACGGTCCCTGCCTCGTGGTTGACCTCGATGTCATCAGAGACAATTTCCACGCCTTCCGTCACGCGATGCCGGACAGCGCGATCTATTACGCCGTCAAGGCCAACCCGGCTCCGGAAGTCCTGAAGCTGCTCGCCAGCCTCGGTTCCAACTTCGATTGCGCGTCCGTCGCAGAAATCGAAATGGCGCTGGAAGCCGGTGCGACCGCAGCCCGTATCTCCTACGGCAACACGATCAAGAAGGAACGCGACGTCGCCCGTGCGCATGCGCTCGGCGTCAGCCTCTTTGCAGTCGACAGCCACGAAGAAGTCGAGAAGATTTCCCGTGCAGCTCCGGGTGCTCGTGTATTCTGCCGCGTCCTAACGGACGGCGAGGGTGCCGAATGGCCGCTGTCGCGCAAGTTCGGCTGCGTTCCGCAGATGGCCGTCGACGTTCTCGTCTATGCTCATCAGCTCGGCCTGCAGTCCTATGGCGTCTCGTTCCATGTCGGCTCGCAGATGACCAAGGTCGATGCCTGGGATTCGGCTCTTGCAGATGCCAAGCGCGTCTTCGTCCAGCTTGCCAAGCAGGGCATCCACCTGCAGATGGTCAACATGGGCGGCGGCTTCCCGACCAAGTATCTGCGCGATGTCCCGTCCGCAGAAGCTTACGGCAAGTCGATCTACCAGGCGCTGCGTACGCATTTCGGCAACCAGATCCCGCAGACGATCATCGAGCCGGGCCGCGGCATGGTTGGCAATGCAGGTGTCATCAAGGCTGAAGTCGTGCTGATTTCCAAGAAGTCGGACAATGACGACGCCCGCTGGGTCTTCCTCGACATCGGCAAGTTCGGCGGTCTCGCCGAGACGATGGACGAAGCCATTCGCTACCCGATCCGCACCGAACGCGACGGCGACGAGATGGAGCCCTGCGTGATCGCCGGCCCGACCTGCGACTCGGCCGACGTGCTGTACGAAAAGAACCTCTATCCGCTGCCGATGTCTCTGACGATCGGCGACGAGGTTCTGATCGAAGGTACAGGCGCCTACACGACGACCTACTCGGCAGTCGCTTTCAATGGCTTCGAGCCGCTGAAGGCCTACGTCATCTAAGGTCTTGTTTCTGCCAGCCCCGTAACCAGCCGGGGCGGCAACTTCACAATTTCCAGTCATCACCGCTGATAACGGTATTGGGTACGGGAGGCCAAGATGGCCGCTGTTCTTGATTCTGTCCGCGCATTCTTTGCGCCTGTTACTTTCACCATCGACGCGGAAAATCCGTCCGATGTCGTCGCTCGCGAAACCCTGCTTGACCGCGTCATGGGCTCGGATCGCCGCAAGAAGTCGTCGGAAATGATCCGCCGCAACCGTGTACCGGCCGAAGGCCTGGCGCTGGTCGCGCGCGACCGCGACGGCCATGTGATCGGCACGGTGCGCCTCTGGAATGTCGAAGCCGGCATCAACTACGAGGGTACGCCGCTCGACGCGCTGCTGCTCGGCCCGCTCGCCGTCGATGGTAAGCATGGCGGCAAGGGCATCGGCTCGGCGCTGATGCGCGCGGCGATCCTCGAAGCAAAAAACCGCGGCCACGGCGCGATCCTGCTCGTCGGCGATGCGGACTATTACGAACGTTTCGGCTTTTTTGCCGAGAAGGCTCGTCACCTTGTCATGCCCGGCCCCTTCGAACGCTCGCGCTTTCTGGCGCTGGAGCTCGTCGAGGGCTGGCTTGGCGGCGCGGCCGGCATGATCGTCCCTTCGGGACGCATGCTGGCCGGCGCGCCGGTCCGGAAGGCGGCCTGACCGGCAAAGCCCCTCCCATTCTCCGGGAGGGGCTTTTTGTTTAAGGGCTATCACTGACAGCTCAGGGAGCCTTTGCCTCGACGCGGCCATTGTCGATCAGCCAGCGGACGGCTTCCTGCACGGCTTGTAGTGAGGTGTGCCGCGGCGCGAATCCGAGCAGCCGGCGGGCTTTTTCCATCGAACAGTTGGGGCTGCGGGCGATATGCTCCCAGGTGGCTCTGGCCTCTTCCGGGTTCTGTTTTTTTGCCCAGGCCTCATAGGGAAGGAATTCCAGCTTCGCTTCCTGGCCGAACCAGGCCGCCATCGCCTCGGCGTAGCCTCGCAGCGTGACAGCCTTTTCCGATACCGCGTGGAAGGCCTCGCCAATCGCCGCCCCGGGCTTTGCGATGGCGGCCATGAAGAGCTCAGCAATGTCGTCGGCATGGACATGATGCACCGTTTCCATGCCGAAATTCGGCAGCGCAAGCGTTTCGCCGCGTGCCAGCGTCGTGAAGACAGCGGGGTTGAAATGGCCGGCGGGGTTCAACGGGTTCCAGCCGGGACCGACGATGTGGCCGGGATGGATCAGCGTTACGGGAAAGCTTTTCTCTCGCGCCCTCCGCAGCAGGTCGAATTCGATCGCCGCTTTCTTCACGCCGTAGTCACCGAAGGGCTTCTTCGGTGCCTCCTCCGGTGTCGGGACCACCGTTGAGAAACCATGCGTCCAGATCGTGCCAGTATGAAGAAAATGGCGGACATGACCCTCAAGCGCGGTTGCGAGCTGTTCGTTGCTTTCGGGCGTGAAGCAGATCATGTCGATGACGATCTCGCCCTCCAGCGCACGGATCGCATCGCCGAAGCGGCCTTCGGCTTCGAGCGCTGCGCGGTCCATATGCCTGATATCGGCGCGACTCCATGCTTCATGCGCCTTATAGGGCGCGGCCGTGCCGCGGCTGATCGCCACCACCTCATGGCCGGCCTCGACGAGGCGGGGTACGAGATAGGTGCCGACATGTCCTGTTGCTCCGATGACGATCACGCGGGCCATGCAGTCTCCTCCAGATGCGCATATGGGCTGGTCATGCGCAGTATGTCGTGCCGCTTCGCGGAACTGCAAGTGGCCAGTGCGCGGATCATAAAGTTTCACGTCCGCGTGAATCGCTAACCTCCGCTGCTGATTTCACCGCGTAGCTGCGCTAGCTCATCGCTCCATGATCAAGCGCCTTGCTTTCTGCCTTCTGCTGCTCGCCCCCATTGCCGCTCTCGCCCAGCAGCAGGGAAGCTCCGTTTCGAATCTCCTGGACAGTCTCGGAAGTCGGGATGAGCTGAAACCACTGAAAACCATCATTGTCGCCCGTAATGGGCGCGCGGTGGCAGAGCATGGCTATCGCGGTCATACGCCGTCGGAGCCGAGTAACATCAAATCCGCTTCGAAATCGATTATTTCGGCGCTGGTCGGCATTGCTATCGGCAAAGGCCTGCTGGAAGGGCCGGATCAGAAGATCGCGCCGATCCTGAAGGCGGATCTGCCTGCTTCTCCGGATGCTCGCCTCAACGATATCACGATCGGCAATCTGCTCTCCATGCAGGCGGGGTTGGATCGCATGTCCGGGCCGAATTACGGCCGCTGGGTCTCCTCACGCAACTGGGTGCGTTTTGCGCTCTCGCAGCCTTTCGTCGATCAGCCGGGCGGGGAGATGCTCTATTCCACGGCCTCGACGCATCTTCTCTCCGCTATTTTGACCAAGGTCGGCGGCAAGTCGACGCTGGCGCTGGCGCGAGAGTGGCTCGGTCCCGTCGAGGGCTTTCGCATCGGTGCTTGGGAGCGCGATCCGCAAGGCATCTATCTCGGCGGCAACCAGATGGCGATGAGCGCCCGATCCTTGCTTGCTTTCGGTGAGCTTTACCGCAACGGCGGGCGCACGGACGAAGGCAAACAGGTGGTTCCGGCGGACTGGGTTGCCCAATCCTGGCAGCGCCGCACCAATTCGCGCTTCTCCGGTGATGAATATGGTTACGGCTGGTTTACGCGGCAGATCGGCGGAGAGCAGGTGCATTTCGCCTGGGGCTATGGAGGCCAGATGCTCTATATCGTGCCGTCGCTCAATCTCACGGTCGTCATGACCTCGGAGGAGAGCGGCCCTTCCGCGCGCAACGGCTATCGGGATTCGCTGCACGGCCTGCTGGCTGACATCATCGGCGCGGTACGGGCCGCCTGACGCTGAAAAACCAAATGTCGCTAAATTTTTAGCGAAGCATCCAATCAAACTGCAAATCGCTTCCTGTAGGGTCCGCGGTGTGGGACTTCGGGATAGGCTCGATGCTGCTGGATCTGCGGACAATTTATTTCATCGTTGCGGTGAGCTGCGTCGTTCTGAGCGCTCTCCAGTTCGCTGCCTATGCGACGGGCCGCTTCGAACGCTGGCCGCTCTGGTGGGGCGCCAGCAACCTGCTCGTCGGTATCGGTTCCTTCCTCGTCGCGCTGCGCAATCTCGTTCCCTACTATATCTCCATCGATGCGGGTAATGTGCTGACCATCGTCGGCTACATGCTGATGTTCTTTGCCGTCCGCGCCTTTGCGGGACATCCCATCGACCGGCGCTATTCCTGGCTCGTGATAATCTGCGGCAGCATGCCCGTGGCGCTTTTCATCAGCGATCCCGCAGCGATATCTGAGCGTCTCCTCTATGTCTCGGTGATCTGCTGCCTCTGCGATATCACGATCGCCAGGGAAGCAGCCGGCATTCTCCGCCGCGAGAAACTTTATTCGGCGGCTCTTCTTCTGGGGCTTTACGTCGTCACCGCGGCGATCTTCGCAGTTCGCAGCCTTCTCGCTGCAACCGGAGACATCGGCGGGCCGGATCCCTTCGGCGGCAGCGTCATCCATAGCTGGATGGCGGTATCGGCCGTGGCCTTCATCATGCTTCGCAGCATGGCAATGGTGCTGATGGCGGCCGAAAGGAGCCGGAACCAGCTCATCGAGCTTGCGCATCACGATCCCCTGACCGGAACGCTCAACCGTAGCGGCCTTGCCCAGCATGTGCCGTCGCTTACCGGCCAGCCGGTATCGCTCCTCGTCATCGATATCGACAATTTCAAGCAGTTGAACGACCAGCACGGTCATGCCGCCGGCGACGAGGTCCTGCGACTTTTCTCTAAAGTGTCGAAGGGCATCATGCGCTCCGGAGATCTGCTCGCCCGGCAAGGCGGGGACGAATTCCTGGCGGTGCTCCGCAATGTCGATCGGGAAGAAGCGGTAGAGATCGCAAACCGCATCCGTCTTTCCTTTGCGGCAACCGTCATGCAGATGCCGGACCTGGCGATCTTCCCAACGTTGAGCATCGGCGTTTCCACACGCATGGAAGAGGGCGGGGATTTTGAGCGGCTCGTGCAGAAGGCGGATGAGGCGCTCTACCGTTCGAAGCGCGAAGGCCGCAACCGCGTCGAGGCGGCAGGGGAAAAGCAGCAAGCCGCTTAGATATTCTGATCCATTGTCTCGGCCGGAATTTCATCATTGCGATGAATACGCACGACAGCCGCCGGAACACCGGCAACCGTGCAATGAGCTGGGACCGCTTTCAGTACGACACTGCCGGCCGCGATCTTGCTGAAAGCGCCGATCTCGATATTGCCGAGGATCTTTGCACCGGCGCCGATCATCACGCCGTGGCGGATTTTCGGGTGGCGATCACCTGTCTCCTTGCCCGTACCACCAAGCGTAACGTTCTGCAGGATAGAGACTTCATCTTCGATGACGGCCGTCTCGCCGATGACGATGCCCGACCCATGGTCGAGCATGATCGAGGAACCGATCCGTGCAGCCGGATGGATATCCGGGCCGAAGACCAGCGAGGCGAGGTTTGAAAGCCAGCTCGCAATCTCGACACGGCCAGCCATCCACAGGGCATGGGCAATGCGATGGGTCTGCAGGGCGTGAAAGCCTTTGAGGTTCAACAATGCGTGCAGATAGGTGGTGCAGGCCGGATCGCGCTCGCGCACGGCCAGAAGATCGGCCTCGATGGCGACGCCGATATCGGGGTGGTCCTGTAGTGTGCCGTAGAACAGCTGGAACAGGTCTTCGGCATCGACCTTCGCGACCGAGAGGCGCGCCGAGATCACATGCGCGATGATGTCAGCGTCATTCTCCGCGCGGATGATCTGTGTCGAAAGCAGTTTACGAAGAGTGGGCTCGCGATTTGCCAGATCGATAGCTTCGGCACGGATGGTGGGCCACGGAGAACCGATGCTACCTCCCGCCCGCTCTTCTGGTGCTGCTATCTTTGTCATTGGCATCCGCTTTTCCTCAAGCCGCAATATCCACTACACCGCAATCGCCGGTCTCGGAAGCAAATGCGAGCAACTTACCGTCCTTGCTCCAACTCATACCGGTGATAGCGCCCTTGCCGGGGCGGCGCAGTAGCGCTTCCTTGCTGTCGGCGAGGCGAACGGCAAGGATCATGCCGTCGATGAAGCCAATGGCGAGTATATCCTCAACCGGGTGGAATTTCACCGCAGTTGCCATGATGTTGGAGCGGGTGCCGAGCTCCAGCGGCGCCTTGCCCATCGGACCGTCCTTGCCCTGGAAGGGCCAGACGATGGCGGCAGGCGCACCGGAGGAGGCAAGCCACTTGCCCTTGGCGGACCAGGAGAGCGACTTCACCTTGGCCGGATAGCCGGTCATACGCATGTGGCGGGCTTCGGTGCCCGACTTGACGTCGAGCTTCCAGCCGTGAAGCGCATTTTCCTGCATTGATGTTACCAGGAAATTGCCGTCGGGCGAGAAGGTGACGCCGGTATGGGCGCCCTTCCATTCGAGATCAACAGGCTTGGCGCTTGTGCCGACCCAATGCAGCGATACGCCGTTATAACGAGCGGCTGCGATGCGCAGGCCCTTGGGTGCGAAGGCGATGCCTTCGACCGTGCGCTCTTCGGGAAATTCCTTCGTCGTGCCATCGGTGAGGCGCACGAGCGTGCTCTTGCCATAGGAATAAGCGATTGCACCCTGCGCGCCGGCGGCGACTTGCGAAATCCATTTGCGCGGTGCTAATGCAATTTCGCTGACGCCGCCGTCAGCGGTAATGCGCAGCACCTTGCCATCCTCGCCGCCCGAAATCAGGCTTTCGCTGTAAGGGTCGCGGATCGCTGTCAGCATGCCCTGATGGGCTTCGATGACCTTGTCGCCGCCATCGAGCCGGTGAAAGGTACCGTCGGCATTCGCGAAAAAGGGGACATCACCTAAAAATTCGACGGCCAGAACGTGGCCGTCGAGATCAAGCGGTGCAACTGTTGGCATCAGGCGGTCGCCTCGCACGCCTTGAAGGATTCTTCGAGCTTTGCGCGATCAAGGTCGCGGCCGATGAAGACGAGACGGCTTTCGTGCTTTTCGCCATCCTTCCACGGACGCTGGTGATCGCCCTCGATGATCATATGCACGCCCTGGACGACATAACGCTCGGCGTCCTCCTTGAAGGCGATGATGCCCTTGAGGCGCAGAATGTTCGGGCCCTGCGTCTGGGTGATCTTCTGGATCCAGGGGAAGAAGCGCTCCGGGTTCATCTCGCCGCCGCGCAGCGAAACGGACTGCACCGTTATGTCATGGATGGCCGACATCTCACCATGATGATGGTGGTGATGGTCGTGGTCATGATCGTGATCGTGATCGTGATGATGGTGGTCATGACCATGGTGATCATGATCGCAGTCCGGGCCGCAGACATGATCGTCATGGCCGTGCTCGAGGAAATGCGGATCGTTTTCCAGCGCGCGCTCGAGGTTGAAGGCGCCCTGGTCCAGAACGCGGGCAAGATCAACGCCGGAACGGCTTGTCTTGTAGACGCGAGCAGCGGGGTTGATGGCGTTCACGATGTCTTCGATCTGCGCCAGTTCTTCTGGCGTGACGAGATCGGTCTTGTTGATGATGACGACGTCGGCGAAGGCGATCTGGTCCTCGGCCTCGCGGCTGTCCTTCAGGCGCAGCGGCAGATGCTTGGCATCGACGAGGGCAACGACGGCGTCGAGTTCGGTCTTGGCGCGGACGTCATCATCCATGAAGAAGGTCTGAGCGACTGGAACCGGATCGGCAAGGCCGGTTGTTTCGACGATGATGCCGTCAAAGCGGCCGGGACGGCGCATCAAGCCCTCGACGACGCGGATCAGGTCGCCTCGGACCGTGCAGCACACACAGCCATTGTTCATTTCGTAGATTTCTTCGTCGGATTCGACGATCAGGTCGTTGTCGATGCCGATCTCGCCGAACTCGTTGACGATGACTGCATATTTCTTGCCGTGGTTTTCGGAAAGGATGCGGTTGAGCAGCGTCGTCTTGCCGGCACCGAGATAACCGGTGAGCACGGTGACGGGGATGGGCTTCTGCTGTGTCTGGATCGCGTCGGTCATGAGAACCTCGAAAGTAGGATATTGACCCCGAGGGCAAAGTGCGGGGCCTGAATGGGTCGGTTTCATATAGGCGCTTGGAAGCGGCAGTTCAAAGGGTTTTGTATGTTATAAGATCACATTGCTTTCTATGCAAAGCCGCGCCTTCATCGCAGCGTTTCTGCGTCGAAAGCATCGACATCCTGCAACAGCTCCACCAATCCGCTGACCGCATGGGCTATCAGCGCCTCACCCTTTTCTGCAGTCGCCTTTTTCGCATTGCCTGCAGCGCCTTGCGGGTTGAGATCGGACATCTTCCAGCCGAAGGCATGCGGGCCATAGGCGCGCAGGTGCTTGAAGCACCGGGCGAACTCTGTCTGGTTGGAAGGGAAGTCGGCAGCTTTCTCCATATCCACCCTGCTCGGATAGAGCGCCAGCATGACGGATGTTTCGATATCTCCGCCATGAATGTCTACAGCCTTTTCATCCGGCAAGATCACACCCTCCGGCAGGCCGAAGCGGGTCCAGCTCGTGGCGACGGCCAGCATGCTGAAGCGCACACGCGCTTCCGTGGCGACGATGGTCATCAGCGGCGAGTTGCCGCCATGGGCATTCAGCATCACGAATTTGCGGATACCGAGCTTCGAGAGGTTTTCAGCGATCTCGAGCCAGCGCTTTACGGCTGTATCAAAAGGGAGCGTCTTCGTTCCTTCAACATCCATGTGCTCTAAGGAGTAGCCGACCGATTCGATGGGGAGTACGGTGACGGGCAAACCGGCCGGCAGGGCGGTTTTCAGCCTGTTGACGATGCCCTGCGCGATCAATGTGTCGGTTTCGAAGGGCAGATGGGGGCCGTGCTGTTCATGTGCGCCGAGTGGCAGGACCGCTATCCACCGGCGGCGTGCCTCCGGAGCGAGTGCCGGATCATTGTCCTCGAAACGGAACGACGGAACCAACATCGGCCTTGCCTCTTGTTTATGACGAGATGATGGGCAATGTCATAACCCAGCCTGGGCAGTGCTTAAAGATCAAAGGGATGGCAATGGGCAAGAAGCATAAGGACGGCAAGAAGCACAAGAAAAAGAAGGACCAGACCGAGTATACGCTTGTCGATCTTTCGCCGGCTCTGACGCAGGCTGCTCGCTCCATGCGCACGGTCCTGTCGCGCAACCTTCTTGAAAGTGGTCTCTATGCCGGCCAGGACGGGGTCATCACTTCCCTTGCCGAAAGCGATGGTATGACAGCCGGCGGGCTTGCCCAGAAGCTCGGTGTCAAGGCGCCCACCATGACCCGCACCATCGGCCGCATGGAGGCTCAGGGCTTCCTGGAACGCAAGCCTGACGCCGAAGACGCCCGCCTCACCAAGGTATACCTCACTGAACTCGGTCGTGGCAGCGTGCAGGCAATCGAGCTTGCGGCTTCCTCCTGCGACAAGCTGGCGACGCTCGACTTCTCCGAAAAGGAGATCCGCAATCTGGTGCGTCTGCTCAAGGCGATCGACGCCAATCTGCAGGCGGAGGCAATGCATGTCGACGAAGATGAGGAAGACTGAAAATTTCCTCAAAAGGCGAATTGCCTGCGCCGCTTAAATCTTTTAATTAAACTTTTTAAGGCTGGCGTTGCACTGCGGCAGCCGTCGACCAGCTTCACGCGTTGCCTGGAGGAGGAGACGTGGTTCAGAAGATCAAGCTTTCGACGATTGCCGAAACACTCGGCATATCAACGGCGACCGTTTCCCTTGCCTTACGCGACAGTCCGCTGGTTGCCGGCAATACTCGCGAAAAGATCAAGGAACAGGCCCGCGCGCTCGGTTACATCTACAATCGCCGCGCCGCCAGCCTGCGCACGTCACGCTCCGGCATTATCGGCGTTGTCGTTCACGACATCATGAACCCGTTCTACGGGGAAATCCTGAAGGCGATCGAAAGCGAACTCGATCGCAGCCGCCACACCTTCATTCTCTCCAATCACTACGATTCCGTCGAGAAGCAACGCACCTTCATCGAAACCCTGCTGCAGCTCGGTGGTGACGGGGTCATCATGTCGCCGGCGATCGGTACGCCGCCGGAGGATATCCAGCTCGCGGAAGAAAACGGCATGCCGGCGATCCTCGTCGCCCGTTCCATGGACAGCCAGGATGTGCCGACTTATCGCGGCGACGACAGCTACGGCATTTCGCTTGCCACCAACCACCTGATCGGCCTCGGCCATCGCACGATCGCGATGATCGGCGGTACGGACCAGACCTCGACCGGGCGCGACCGCTATCAGGGCTATGTCAATGCGCTGCGCAAGGCCGGCATCGAGGTCGATCCGAACCTGCGCATTCCCGGCCCGCGCTCGAAGCAGGGCGGTTTCGAGGCAGCGGTACATTTCCTTTCCCTGCCGCAGAAGCCTACGGCGGCCGTCTGCTGGAACGATCTGGTCGCGATCGGCCTTATGAACGGTATCGCCCGCGCGGGCCTTGTGCCCGGCAGCGATATCTCGGTGACCGGCTATGACGATCTGGAGGAAGCTTCGATCGCCACGCCGGCACTGACCACCGTCTGGAACGGCCAGACGGAGGTTGGACGTCTTGCCGCCCGCGCCCTACTTGATCGACTTGCCGGCAGTCATGAGCCTGATGGCATCCATCTCATCAAGCCGGAAATGCGTATCCGCCAGTCCACAAGCCCTTATCGGCCGCGTTCCTGACCGCCGAAGCCAAGAGGAAAAGCCATGTCCCGCATTGCTGTTCTCGTTCCCGGGAAGATACATGATCGCGTTCTCGCCCAACTGAAGGATCGTTTCGAGGTAGTAACCGTCGATCGCGACGAGACGCTGAAGCTCGATGCCGAGACGGCGAAACGTATTCGTGGAGTGGCGCTCAGCGGAGTTTTCCCGGCTGCCTGGTTCGAACAATTGCCGAATGTGGAGATCGTCGCCAGTTTCGGGGTGGGTTACGACGGAATCGATGCGAAGCTTGCAGGTTCGAAGGGCATCATCGTCACCAATACGCCCGACGTGCTGAACGACGAGGTGGCCGACACAGCCATTGCGCTTCTGCTAAACGCCATTCGCGAGCTGCCGAAGGCCGAGGCCTGGCTGCGGGGCGGCAACTGGAAACCGGGTTCTGCCTATCCGCTGACGCGCTTTTCCCTGAAAGGCCGCCATGTCGGCCTCTATGGCCTTGGCCGCATCGGTCTTGAGATCGCCAAGCGCCTGGAACCCTTCAAGGTGAAGATCAGCTATCACACCCGCTCCCGCCATGCCGATGCGCCCTATGATTATCATCCGACGCTGAAGGGTCTTGCCGAGGCCGTCGACACGCTGATTGCGATCGTGCCGAAAACGCCGCAGACGCACCGTACGATCAACGCGGATGTTCTTTCAGCGCTCGGCCCTGATGGCATCGTCGTCAATGTCGGCCGCGGCTGGACGATGGATGAGGATGCGTTGATTGCTGCGCTCAATACAGGCACCATCGGTGGCGCCGGCCTCGATGTCTTCTATGACGAGCCGAACGTGCCGGCCGGTCTGCTTTCCGCACCGAATACGGTGCTGGTGCCGCATGTCGGCTCGGCCTCCATCCCGACGCGCAATGCGATGGCGGATCTGGTGGCGGAAAACCTCATCTCCTGGTTCGAGCAGGGCAAGCCGGTGACACCCGTGGCGGAAACCCCGGTCAAGCAATAGGCCGTTCCCCACTCCTTCCGTGAAGGCGGAGGGAGTATTTCGCTTGTTCCTATTTTGCCCTTAGTCTTTTTCCCGTTTCCTACTTGGTCGACCGGGAAGGATTGGCTATGATTGGTTCCGGCCGCGTCCATTCCCAGCGGCCGTGATTTCATCGGCGGCATTTCGCCGTCTCAAGCTTACACATAGCGATTTGATCGGGGAGCGTCTGCTCCGCCCGGCGACTTTTCGCGCGGGCAGCCGGCGCCTCTGGAAGGAGGCAGAAATGGATTATCGCAAGCTCGGTCCCAGCGGGGCCATCGTTACCGCATATTGCCTGGGTACCATGACCTTCGGGAAGGAGTCCGATGAGGCGGCTTCCTTCAAGATGCTCGACGACTACTTCGCCTGGGGCGGCAATTTCATCGACACGGCAGACGTCTACAGCAACGGTGTATCGGAGGAGATTATCGGTCGCTGGCTGAAGGCGCGTCCGACGCAGTCAAAGCAGGCCGTCATCGCTACCAAGGGTCGCTTCCCAATGGGTGACGGACCGAACGATATCGGTCTTTCCCGCCGCCACCTCAATCAGGCGCTGAACGACTCGCTGCGCCGCCTCGGCGTCGAGCATATCGATCTCTACCAGATGCATGCCTGGGATGCGCTGACGCCGATCGAGGAGACGCTGCGATTCCTCGATGATGCCGTTCGCGCGGGCAAGATCGGTTACTACGGCTTCTCCAACTATGTCGGCTGGCACATTGCCAAGGCTTCCGAGATCGCCAAGGCACAGGGCTATACGCGCCCGGTGACGCTGCAGCCGCAGTATAACCTGCTGATGCGCGACATCGAGCTCGAGATCGTCGATGCCTGCCAGGATGCAGGCATGGGCCTGCTGCCCTGGTCGCCGCTCGGCGGTGGCTGGCTAACTGGCAAGTACAAGCGCGACGAGACGCCGACAGGTGCGACGCGCCTCGGCGAAAATCCCAATCGCGGCGGCGAGGCCTATGCTGCCCGTAACGCGCAGGAGCGGACCTGGGATATCATCAGCACTGTCGAGGAGATTGCCAAGGCACGCGGCGTCAGCATGGCGCAGGTGGCGCTTTCCTGGGTGGCCGCGCGTCCGGCAGTGACCTCGGTCATTCTCGGCGCACGCACATCCGAACAGCTCGCCGACAATCTCGCTGCGGCGGAATTCGTGCTTTCGGCCGAAGAGACGGCAAAGCTCAACGAAGTCAGCGCGCCGACGCCGGGGCAATATCCGTATGGTGCGAATGGCACCAACCAGCGTCACCGCAAGATCGAAGGCGGCCGCTGAGCCATTGAGTTGGAGATGAAGGAGGCCGTCGGAGCGATCCGGCGGCCTTTCCGTTTTCAGGCGATTGCCTGTGCCTGAAGCAGCGGCAACTTGCTGGCGGCGTAATCTCTGACGGCATCGCCGAAAGCGGCAAAGAGCTTGTTCGAGGGCTTGTCGGTCTCGGCCCAGTATTCCGGGTGCCACTGCACGCCGACTGCGAAGGCCTTGGCGTCGATGACGGAGACGGCTTCGATCGTGCCGTCCTCTGCTGTGGCTTCGACCTGCAGGCGCGGGGCGGTCTTGCCGATTGCCTGACGATGCAGCGAGTTGACGCGAATTTCACCGGCGCCGATGATACCGGCGATGCAGGAGCCTTCCTTGACGAAGACGCTCTGGCGGATCGCATACATGCCGTCGCGATCTTTCACATCGGGTTTCCGGTGGTCCCAGATGCCGGGCTGTTCCTGGATTTCGCTCGCAAGCGAGCCGCCAAGCGCAACATTCAATTCCTGAATGCCGCGGCAGATGGCAAGAAGCGGGATGGCCCGATCGATGGCGCGGCGGATGAGCGGCAGGCTGGTGGCGTCGCGGGCCGGGTCAAAGGGGCCATCGGCTTCGGTGGCTTCGATGCCATAGAGCGAGGGATGCACATTGCTTGCCGAGCCGGAAACCAGCACGCCGTCCACACGATCGAGAATGGCATCTGTGTCATAGCCCTCCTCAAAGGCGGGAACGATGAAGGCCATTACGCCGGCGGCATTCAGCGCCGCGCGCACATATTGATGCTGCACGGCATGCCAGGTTGCGCCATCAAGGCTGCGGATATCGGCGGGAATCGCAACGATCGGTTTCGTCATTTTTGCCCCGAAGAAAACAATATCGGACGTTTGTGCGGCCAGATCGGCCGTGAAGTCAACGCTTGGATGCACGCGGTGGCCAAATTGCGGCGGTTCAAAAGTCCGGTGTTTACTGGAAGTTGGCTAAATAATTGATTTTAAAGTTTTCCAGCTCTTTCAAGTTTCAAACGCGACGATATTGGAATGTCGGTAAATACATCCAATATTGTTGGGGATCGTGTTGCCGAGTGTCATCCCTTGAATTACATTCCAGCCGATTTCTGCAACCTGTGTTCGTAATTTTCGTACGGCTTGACCGTATCGTTAAGAGGACGGACCAAGAGGATTGACGGCATGTCGGAACCGAAGACGACGGCACTCGAGACGAAACCTGACTTCATGCCCTCGATCGCGGCCGGCGGCCCGCCCGCCGTCGTCACCGTCGTGCTTCCGCCGGAAAAGGCTGGCGATATCAGCGATCTGGCAGAGCGGTATCGGTTGGCGACGGCAGAGCCGCATACGCTTGTTACCTTCGGCCAGGAAGCTATCAGCAGTTTCGGTGCCAAGCTGGATACTATTCTCTCGCAGATTACCAACGCCCAGTCGCCGGTGCTTTTCGAGCTTTTCCGCACGATTCGCGAGGGTGTGAACGATGCGGATCTGAAAGAGCTGGAGGCAAGCATCCGAGAGAAGCTGAAGGGAAGCTTTCTCGAACGTCTGCTGATGGCGGTCGGTCTTGGCGACCCTGCCAAACGGTTGAAGGCCGTGACGGATGAAGTGCGCGGCATGCTACAGAGCAAGGCGAAGTCGCTCAGCGATCTCATCAAGCCGATGGAAGCCCAGATTGATGAGGAAAGCGGCAAGCTCATTCTCGAAGTCTCGCGCATGAGCACCCTGGCGGAGGGATATCGCGATACGATCGTTTCGCTTGGGGTTTTCGTCGAGGCCGGCCGTCGCATCATCGCTGACGCAAGCAGGGATCTCGAACGGCTAAAGCAAGAAGCGGTCTCGGGCGATCCGCTCAAGGTTCAGGAGGCTCGCGACTTCTCGCAGAAGCTGGATATCTTCCAGAACCGCGTGCTCGTTCTTGAAACGGCTTACGCCAAGGCGCCGACGGATCTCGACTCGATCGGCATTGCGCGGGGTGCGGCTCTTGCGACGCTCGCTGATACCGTCTCCTCTGCCAATGCCGAATTCAACGACATCAAGTCGATCCTGATCAGGCTGCATGCGCTCTTCCAGATGCAGTCGATCCAGCAGATCAATGCCATGCGGCGTGAGCTGCGGGCCTCGCTGCAGCAATATGGCTCGCAGGTGCTTGAAGATGTTTCGGTCAACGCGGTCAAGGCCGCCGGCGAAACCCGCCTTGCGGATGCCGATCTTGTGCTCGATACCGCCCAGCGGCTGCGGGCGATCGCCGACAAGGTCGTTGCCGAAGGCGAGCGCAACAAGGAGCGCTATGCCGCCGCCCGTACCAAGCTTGAACAAGCACGCCAGATCGTGATTGCCCGCCCGATCTGAGACCTCAGGAGAAGACAGCGCATGGCAACCTTCAATCTCAACAAGGGTCAGTCGTTCCAGATCCAGAAAGAGATCCAGCTCGTTCATTCCGGACTGGTCTGGGATCCGCCGGAAGGCTCCGGCCTGGCCTTCGACCTCGATGTCCATTGTTTTGCGCTGGTTCATCCCGGTGGCGATTCAAACCGGGCGCGGCTCTACAATGACGGTTCGCATGCACTGTGTTACGCATTCGTGCGCAGCTCCAGCAATCCCGAGGGATCACTGTCCAAGAACGCCGATGGATCCTTCCAGACTGATGACGGCTCCATGTGGCATGAGCGCGACGACCGCACCGGACGTGGCGCTCTCACAAAGCCAGACCCCGATGACGATGGTGATGACGATCATCATGGCGGCGGTCATCACGACGAGGGATTTCGCGAGGAGTTCAAGATCGTGCTGGCGAAGCTGCCGCACGAGATTTCCGAGCTCGCCGTCTGGGCAACGATCCACGACGCTGCTCGCAAGAAGCAGGATTTCGGCAAGGTCAAGAACGCCTATATCGAAGTCTGCGATGCCATGGACGACGAGCTCTGCCGTTATCAGCTGACGGCCGAATTTGCCGGCAAGACGACGATCCAGGTTGCGTCCTTCCTGAAGCAGGCGGACGGATCCTGGAAATTCTATGCCGTCGGCGCGGGATCGAATGCCGGGCTCGGCGATGTCATCCAGGCCTATCTCGGCTGAGCGGAGGCTCTGCTTGACCAGCGGCAAGGCAGATGAACCGCCGGAGAAAAAGCCGGGCGGATCACCCAGGGTGCTTTTCCCGGAAAGTGCCGCGCCTCAGGCTGTCGCCGCTCCGAAGGACGGAAATCAGCCGAAGATACTCTTCGGTGCGCCCCGTGCTCCCACGCCCAAGGGCGATCGCCCGCGGGTTCTAGCCGCTGGGGAGGTGAGGCAACGCATCTCCTGCGGCGTCGCCGACCTCCGGGGCATGGATGCGAACGCGACCGAGGCTGTCGCAAAAGCGGCCTTGCGGATCGTCGACAGCACCAATCTCGATGATCATTATTTCGATGATGTGGTCCGCTTTGGTGCTCCTCTGCAGACCGAGCACGGCAGACTGGCGGAAAGCGAACTCAAGATCGTCGGCAGTGAAGTTGTGGCAGAGGGGAGACGGTTTGCGGCCGAATTGCTGCAGTGCCTGATGGACCTCGATCCGGAAAGGGTGTTTGCTGTCCGCGGCGGTTTTCTCAATACCGTCAAGGCTCTCGCCGCGCCCCGTGATCCAGCCGGCCTTTTTTCTCGCCTCTATCCGGAGGTGCGGGCTTTGGCGACTGAACTTAATGCGCTTGCGCCCGAGATTGTCGCCGTTGCCAAGCAGGTACGCGCTGTCGGCAAGGCCTATAAGTCGCTCTCGAATAACCTTGCCGGGCATATTCTTGCCGGTCGATTCCTCGTCCACCACATCGACAGCCTTCAACTGCCCGACCGCGAGCGGCAGGCTCATTATGCCTCGCAGTCTGAAGCGCTGGAAACACGGACATCAAGCCTTTCGGCAACGAAGGCGACCGTCGAGATGAGCATCTGGACCGTTGCGGCCGTCTCGCAGGAAATCGAAGCGCTCGCCCGCTTGGCCGAGGGCCTGCTGCAGGAAGACCTGCCTGCCTGGCATGCGGCATATTCCGCAGCCTTAACGGCAGCGCGAACCGCTCAATCGGCGGAGCAGGCAAGTACAAGGGTGCCGCTTCGCGACCTTCACACCCGCATTCTTGGAAAACTCAAACTGGAGAGGAATAGGCCGTGACGACATTCAAGCTACAGAAGCCGGAGGAAGAAGTTCGCCGCGTCGGCTTCGTTTTGCAGAAGCAGGGCATTCACGAGCGCATTCCGGCGCAGGTCGGCATCAATATCGATGTCTCGGGGTCCATGGGCGACCTTTTCAAATCCGGCGCTGTGCAGGCAGCGCTGGAGCGCATCCTTCCCGTCGCTCTCTATTTCGACGATGATGGCCATATCGATACCTGGGCTTTTTCCAACAAGCAGAATATGGCGTCGCTGACACCTGCCACGGCCAAGAATTACGAGGGCTACATTCAGCGCGAGATTGTCGGCAACAAGGATGTCCAGCCAATCCTGTGGGGTGGCACTGATTACGGTCCGGTCATCCGCTCGAACCTCATGACTTACGGGCTTATGGAGGAAGAAGGGGCAGGTGGCCTGCTCGGCATGATCTTCGGCATGCGGCGCGATGCCTTCGGTGAAGAAACGCCGTCGGGCATTCCGGCAATCAATTATTTCCTGACAGACGGGGAGAATTCCGACCGGGACGCGGCCTGGGACTTGCTGCAGAAGGCCGAACAGGCTGAATCGCAGATTTACTATGTCATGGTCGGTATCGGCGACGAGAAGTTTGAATTCCTGCGTAGCGCCGCGGAGCATTTCCCGAATGTCGGTTTCGTCAGCGTCAGGGATCTCGGAAAGTTCGTCGGCAGCGACGATGCCTACGAAAAACTGCTTCCGGCCGAACTCTGCACCTGGCTGAAACATGAGCATGACGACGAGGACGACGATCATCATTGATCCCGAAGGCAAGCCCGGTCGCTTCATCGCGGAAGCGGCCGCCACGATGCAGCTAAGCTGCTGATTCCGATGGATGTGTGGCGTGTGCCACAGAAGCGTCGTGATCCCAAAGACTAATAGACTAAAGCTTGAAACGCTTCTTCCGCCATGCTTAGCTTTGCCATTACTGCGGGTAGGGGTGAGGATTGACCACGCAGTGCCATCTATACGGGAGGTTTTTGATGGATCGTCGTTCATTTATGAAGAAGGCGGGAACAGCCGGCGCCGGTGCCGTTGCCGCGACTGCTTTGGCAGCACCTGCAATTGCGCAGGAAAACCCGAAGATTGCCTGGCGTATGACCTCGTCGTTTCCGAAGAGCCTGGACACGATCTATGGCGGCGCCGAAGATATTGCCAAGCATGTTTCGGCTTCCACTGATGGTAATTTCACGATCCAGCCTTTCGCAGCTGGCGAAATCGTCCCCGGCCTGCAGGCCGTCGAT